>NZ_JBITBY010000003.1:117764-711224 GCF_044452665.1 Kitasatospora sp. NPDC051853
GCCCGCGGGGGGTTGCAGCGCGCCCGGGGGCTGTGGGGCGCGCGGGCCGCTACCTCACCCCGCCAAAGCCCCCCGCCCCCGCAGCGGGGGGGGCGCCGGTTCGGCCGCCCCCCCCCGCTTCTTGCTTTTCCCGCCCGCGCACGTGCCCGACCTGTGCCGATCCTGTGAGGAATCGACCTTCCGAGCGCCAAAAAGAAACCGGGACCGCCGTTTCCGAGCGGCCCTTTTTCGTTTCCATAAAGAGTATTTCCTTATGATGCCATGTCAAAATGACATACTTAATACTGTCGCATTGCAGCTGAAGGTGGGGGGAACGATGCTCGGGGCGCGGGGATAACCCTCGGGTGGAAAAGCCTCAGCGAAGGGGACGCAGAGCATGGAAAGAGTCGGAGTGGTGTCATGGCCGAAGGAGGCCGAGGTCACCTACGTCGCCGAGGGCTACTGGCGGGAGCAGCCCCTCGGTGCGCTGCTCTGGCAGTGGGCCGAAGAACGGGGCGGGCGAATTGCCCTCGTCGACGGTGAACGCCGTTTGAGCTACCGGGAATTGGCGGAGACCGCCGACGCGCTGGCGGAGAACCTGGCGGGGCAGGGTCTCAAGGACGGCGACAACCTGCTGGTCCAACTCCCCAACAGCTGGGAGCTGGTGGTCCTGCTGCTGGCCTGCTTCCGGCTCGGCGTGGCCCCGGTGATGATGCTGCCGGCGCACCGCGACTACGAGCTCTCCGGCGTCGGCGGGCACACCCGGGTGGCGGCCATCGCCGTCCCGGACCTCTGCCGCGGCTACGACCACCAGGCGCTGGCCGCCCGGGTCTCGGCCGGCTTCGACTGGCCCTGTCTGACCCTGGTCTCCGGCACCGAGGTCAACCCCGGGAACGTGGACCTGCGTTCGCTCACCGCGGTGACCGGGGACGTGGCGGCCAGACGCGCCCGCCTGGACGCGGCCGCCCCGAACCCGGGCGACGTCGCGGTCTTCCTGCTCTCCGGCGGCACCACCGGCCTCTCCAAGGTGATCGCCCGGACGCACAACGACTACGAGTACAACGCCCGGCAGAGCGGTGCGGTCTGCGGGCTCGACGAGGACACCGTCTACCTGGTGGCACTGCCCGCCGGGCACAACTTCCCGCTCGCCTCCCCCGGCATCCTGGGCACCCTGATGGTCGGCGGACGGGTCGTCATGCTGCCCACCCCGTCGCCCCGGACCGCCTTCGCGACCATCGCCCGGGAGAGGGTCACCACGGTGGCCGCCGTCCCGGCCGTGGTCCAGCACTGGACCACCGCCGTCGCGGAGTTCGAGCCGGACCTGTCCAGCCTGAAGCTGGTGCAGGTGGGCGGCTCGCTGTTCGCCCCGGAGGACCACCACCGGGCGGTCAAGGAGCTGGGCTGCCACGTGCAGCAGTCCTTCGGGATGGCCGAGGGCCTGCTGAACTACACCCGCTTCGACGACGACCCCGAGGTGGTGGCCACCACCCAGGGCCGGCCGATCAGCCCGCACGACGAGGTCCTGATCGTGGACGAGGACGGACGGCCGGTGCCCGCCGGCGAGTCCGGTGAGCTGCTCACCCGCGGCCCGTACACCCCGCGCGGCTACTTCAACGCCCCCGAGCACAACGCCCGGGCCTTCACCGCCGACGGCTGGTACCGGACCGGCGACGTGGTCCGGATCGACCCGGCCAGCGGCAACTTCGTGGTCACCGGCCGGATCAAGGACCTGATCAACCGCGGCGGCGAGAAGATCTCGGCCGACGAGGTGGAGCGCCTGGTGCTGCTGCTGGACCACGTGGCCGAGGCGGCGGCGGTGGCCGCGCCGGACCCGGTGATGGGCGAGCGGGTCTGCCTCTACGTCACCCTGCACCCGGGCGGCGCGCTCGAACTGGACGACCTGAAGCAGCTGTTCGCCCGGCACCAGGTGGCCGCGTTCAAGGTCCCGGAGCGGATCGAGGTCGTCGCCGAGATGCCGTACACGGCCGTCGGGAAGATCGACAAGAAGGTGCTCCGCCAGCTGGCGGCCGCCGTCCCGGCCGGGCAGTGAGCCCGGCTCACCAGGGAGGTCAGTGAGATGAAGTACCACGGCCTGTACGTCAACGGGGTGGGCTCCTGGTACCCGAAGCCGTTCCCGGTGGACCAGGCGGTCTCCGAGGGGCACTACGAGGCGGAGCTGCAGGAGCGCACCGGCATGGTGAGCGTGGCCATCGCGGGCGAGGACGACTCGCAGCCCGAGATGGCGGTCCGGGCCGGACGCCAAGCGCTCGGCCAGTCCGGCCTGGCGGACGAGGAGTTCGGCCTGCTGCTGCACGCCACCGCCGGGTTCAACGGGCTGGACGGGTGGAACGTCGGCTCCTACCTGCAGCACCACCTGATCGGGGGCAACGGCACCGCCTTCGAGATCCGGCAGCTCTCCAACGGAGCGGTCGGCTCGATCGAGCTGGCGGCCGGCTTCCTCCAGGGCGGCACCGACCGGAACGCGGCGCTGATCACCGCCTCGGACCGGTTCGAGGCCCCGGTCTGGGACCGCTGGCACATGCACCCCGGCCTGATCTTCGGGGACGGGGCGAGCGCCCTGGTGCTCTCCCGCCGCCCGGGCTTCGCCAAGCTGGTCTCCTCGGTCACCGTGGCACACCCGGAGCTGGAGGGCATGCAGCGCGGCAGCCTGCCGTTCACCCCCAACTCCGACCCGTCCCAGCACCCGGTCCGGATCATCGACCGCACCAAGGACTTCGCGGCCCGCGAGCTGCCGCTGTCCCGGGTGGTGGAGCTGATGGACGCGGCGCTGGTCCGGACCGCGACGGCGGCCTGCGCCGAGGCCGGCATCCGGCCGACCGACGCGGAGCACGTGATCATGCCCAACTTCGGCGTCGAGATGGTGAAGCGGGAGAACCTCGACCCGCTCGGCATCGACCTGGAGCGGACCCCCTGGCGCTGGGCCCTGGAGGTGGGCCACGTCGGCGCCACCGACCAGTTCGGCGCACTCGACCAACTCGCCCACGAGGGGCGGCTCGAACCGGGTCAGCGGGTGCTGATGACCGGCATCGGCGGCGGCTTCAACTGGACCTCCGTGGTCCTGGAGATCGTCGACCGGCCCGTCCCGACCCCCCGCTGAGCCCATCCACACCACGCGAAACCGATCGCGGTACTGCCGAAGGGAACACTGAGTTGTCCGCCCCTGACCCGATCCTCGAATTGCCGTTCGACGTCCGCCCCGAGCCGGAGCAGTTCCTGCGTGCCGCCCTCAAGTGGCACTTCGAGCCGGCCACCGGCTCCCCGTTCTGGCTCCGGATCGCCGAGACCCTCGACTTCGACCCGCTGACCGAGATCCGCACCTTCGAGGACCTGTCCCGGTTCCCGAACGTGGCCAACCAGCTCCGCGACGTCCCGGTCGAGGACCTGATCCCGCGCGGCTACGGCCCCAAGCCGGAGATCACCGGCATCTACGACAGCGGCGGCACCACCGGCGCCCCCAAGCGCGTGGTGATGCTGCGCGAGTGGGCCGACGTCCTGGTCGAGCACAGCAGCGCCCAACTGGACGCGCACGGCGTCCCGCAGGGCGTGAACTGGCTGATGGTGATCCCGTCCGGCCCGCACATGGTCGGCGAGACCTTCCACCAACTGGTCCGCCGCCGGGGCGGGTTGGCGTTCACCGTGGACGTCGACCCGCGCTGGGTGAAGAAGCTGATCGGCCGCGGCGAGAAGGCCGAGGCCGAGCTGTACACCGAGCACCTGATCGACCAGCTGGCCTTCACCCTGGAGTCGCAGGAGGTGGGCGTGCTGATGCTCACCCCGCCGACCCTGGAGAAGCTCAGCCGCCGGGACGACCTGGTCGCGCTGGTCCGCAAGAAGGTCAAGGCGATCATGTGGGTCGGCACCCAGCTCGACCCCGACACCCGTGACCTCTACCGCACCGAGCTGTTCCCGGAGACGGTCTTCGTCAGCGGCTTCGGCAACACCATGACGCTCGGCCACGTGACCGAGCGCCCGGGCCTGACCGACGACGAGCCCTGCGTCTACGACCCGTTCTCCCCGTACATGACCTACCGGGTGATCGACGAGGAGACCGGCGAGCCGGTGCCGTACGGCGAGCGCGGCCGGGTGGTCATGCACTACGTCGGCAAGAGCCTGTTCCTGCCGAACAACCTGGAGCGCGACTACGCGACCCGGATCGCTCCGGTCGAGGGCCAGATCGGCGACTCGATCGCCGACGTCGCCCCGGTCAAGGAGTTCGACAACGAGACCGTGATCGAGGGGGTCTACTGATGACCACCGAGCCGATCGCCATCGACGCGCTCGGCCCGGCCGGGGCCTACCGGACCCGCAAGCGGTCCGCGATCCCCGACGTGACGGGCGCCACCTTCGCCGAACTCAGCATCGTGCCACGGCTGTTCGTGACCAGGGCGATGTCCGCGCTGCGGGCCGCGACCAGCCTGCCGGCCGAGCGCCGGCTGGCCGCGCTGGCCGAGGGGGCGGA
This sequence comes from Kitasatospora sp. NPDC051853, assembly GCF_044452665.1. Classification (NCBI taxonomy): domain Bacteria; kingdom Bacillati; phylum Actinomycetota; class Actinomycetes; order Kitasatosporales; family Streptomycetaceae; genus Kitasatospora; species Kitasatospora sp. NPDC051853. Next base: position 122,224 of record NZ_JBITBY010000003.1, read on the forward strand.
GATCTTCCGGCACGGCGAGGTGGCCGGGCTGTCGTACGAGGCGTACGAGTACGCGGTCAGCCGGGTCTCCGGAGTCTCCCGGCAGGCCGTCCGCGACGCCGCCGACGAGATCCACGACGCCGCGCTGAAGGCGCACTACGCCACCTTCCAGGCCCGCCCCGGCAGCGCGGTGGCCGACTGGCGCGACCCGCTCACCCGGACCGGGCGGGCGGTGTGGACCAGGCGCGGCGAGGTCTTCGCGGTGCACGCGGCCGGCAACCACCCGGCGCCGCACGCGCTCTGGCTGGAGGCCCTGGCGCTCGGCTACCGGATCGCCGTCCGGCCGTCCCGGCGCGAGCCGCTGACCCCGCACCGGCTGATCATGGCGCTCCGTCAGGCCGGCTTCGGGGACGACCAGGTGGTGCTGCTGCCGACCGACCACGACGGCGCCGACGAGGTGCTGCGCGGGGCGGACCTGGGCATCGTCTACGGCGGCGACGCCGTGGTGCGCAAGTACGCCACCGACACCACCATGCTGGCCCAGGGCCCCGGCCGGTCCAAGACGCTGATCACGGCGGACACGGACTGGCGGGACCACCTGGACACCATCGTGGACTCGATCAGCCACCACGGCGGGGTGAAGTGCATCAACACCACCGCCGTCCTGGTCGAGGGCGACCCGGCGCCGCTGGCCGAGGCGATCGCCGAACGGCTGGCAGCCATCCCGGTGCTCCCGCCGGAGCACCCGGACGCGGTCCTGCCGGTGCAGCGCGCCGACTCCGCCCGGGCCGTCTCCGACTACCTGCTCAGCCAGGCCAAGGGCACCCGCGCCTGGCTCGGCGGTGACGGCGTGGTGGCCGAACTCGGCGACGGCAGCGCCGCGTTGACCCCCTCGGTGCGTCAGCTGGACCGCTGGGACAGCGGGCAGCTGGACATCGAACTCGGCTTCCCGTGCGTCTGGGTGGCGCCCTGGACGCCGGCCGACGGGGTGGCCCCGCTGCGCAACTCCCTGGTGCTGAACGCCTACACCAAGGACGAGGGCCTGATCGACCGGCTGATGGACGACCCGACCGTCAGCAACCTCTACCTGGGGGACCACCCCACGTACTGGATGGAGCCCGGGGTGCCGCACGACGGCTTCCTCGGCGAGTTCCTGATGCGGAGCAAGACCGTCATCCGCGGCTGAGCTCCCCCGACCACGACGGTGCCCTCCCCGGAAGTCCGGGGAGGGCACCGTCGTCACTGCTTCAGCGGGCCGCGGGGTGCACCGGGCCGGCCGGGACGTCCGCCGGGCGGCCGGCCGCGAACTCCTTGCGCAGCACCGGCAGGACCTCCTCGCCGAAGACCTCCAGCTGCTCCAGCACCACCTCCAGCGGGATGCCGCCGCCGTCGATCACGAACAACTGCCGCTGGTAGTCGCCGAAGTGCTCGCGGAAGGTGAGGGTCTTGTCGATCACCTGCTGCGGGCTGCCCACGGTGAGCGGGGTCTGGTCCATGTACTCCTCCAACGACGGACCGCCGCGGTAGACCGGCGAGTTGTCGAAGTACGGCCGGTAGGTGCGGATCGCGTCCTGGGAGTTCTTCCCGATGAAGATCTGGCCGCCGAGGCCGACCTGGGCCTGCTCGGGGCGGCCGTGGCCGTAGTGCGCGTAGCGGGTCCGGTACAGCTCGATCAGCCGCTGGAAGTGGTGGGTCGGCCAGAAGATGTGGTTGGCGAAGAAGCCGTCGCCGTAGTAGGCGGCCTGTTCGGCGATCTCGGGGCTGCGGATCGAGCCGTGCCAGACGAAGGGCGGCACGCCGTCCAGCGGGCGGGGCACCGAGGTGAAGCCCTGCAGCGGGGTGCGGAAGCGGCCCTTCCAGTCGACCGACTCCTCGCGCCAGAGCTTGTGCAGCAGCGCGTAGTTCTCGATCGCCAGCGGGATGCCCTGGCGGATGTCCTTGCCGAACCACGGGTAGACCGGGCCGGTGTTGCCACGGCCCATCATCAGGTCCACCCGGCCGTCGGCCAGGTGCTGCAGCACCGCGAAGTCCTCGGCGATCTTCACCGGGTCGTTGGTGGTGATCAGCGTCGTGGAGGTCGAGAGGATGATCCGCTCGGTCCGCGCGGCGATGTACGCCAGCAGCGTGGTCGGCGAGGAGCTGACGAACGGCGGATTGTGGTGCTCGCCGGTGGCGAAGACGTCCAGACCGATCTCCTCGGCCTTGCGGGCGATGGCCACCGTGGCCCTGATCCGCTCCTGCTCGGTCGGCGGCCGGCCGGTGTGCGGATCGGCGGTCAGGTCGCCGACGGTGAACAGACCGAACTGCATGCTGTCACTCATCTCGGTTGTCAGGAATGGGAGTTCGGCCGGACGGCCGGAAGGGCGGGTGCACCTGGGTGCACCCGCCCGGCCCGAATCGGGGACGTCACTCGGCTCGCGCCGCCTCCGCCCGCTTCAGGAAGGACCAGACCAGGACGGCGCCGATCAGCACCACCCCGGCGTCGATCAGCAGCGCCAGCCGGACACCGCCGAGCACCGCACGGGTGGCCGACTCGGTGGCCTCCAGCGCGTGGATCCGGGTCGCGGCCACCGCGCTGATCACCGGGATGCCGACCGCCAGCGCGACCTGCTGGGCCATCGTGGCCAGACCGGTGGCCAGGCCCTGCTCCTCGTTGGGCAGGCCGGAGGTGGCGGTGACCATGTAGGAGACCACGGCGGTCAGGTGGCCGAAGGCGCCGACCGCCAGCGCGGCCAGCACCAGCACGAAGCCGCTGCGGCTCTCCCCGATCAGGTACAGGCTGGCCGCGGCCAGCAGCTGGATCAGCATGCCGGCGAACAGGCCGTTGCGGTTGCCGAACCGGCCGATCACCTTGGGCGCCAGCACCCCGCCGAGGAAGGAGGCCACACCGAGCCCGCCGAAGGCCAGACCGGTGCTCAGCGCCGAGTAGTTGAGCACCTTCTGCAGGTAGACCGTGATCAGGAAGATCACCGCGGTCTGCATGGTGATGGTGACGAAGCCGCCCAGGTTGCCCCAGAGCACGGTGGGCTTGCGCAGGATCCGGACCGGGGCCAGCGGCGCCTTGGCGCGCAGCTCGATCAGCCAGAACGCCACCAGCAGCAGCGCGCCGACCGCGATCAGGACCAGCGAGGCCGGGTCGCTCCAGCCCTCCTCACCGGCCCGGGAGACCCCGTAGACCAGCGAGACCAGGCCCAGACTGACGGTGACCGCACCCGGCACGTCCAGCTTGGCCCGGTCCGACGCCCGGCTCTCGGAGAGCAGCAGCGGGGTGGCGATCAGGATCGCCAGGCCCGCCGGGACGTTGATCAGGAAGGCCCAGCGCCAGCTGAGCAGCGCGGTGAGCAGACCGCCGACCACCGCGCCGACCGTGAAGCCGGCCGCGATCATCGCGCCGTTCAGGCCGAGCGCCTTGGCCCGCAGCGGGCCCTCGGGGAAGGCGATGGTGAGCAGCGAGAGCGCGGTCGGGGTGGCGATCGCGGTCGCCAGACCCTGCAACACCCGTGCGGCGATCAGGACTTCGGGCGTGGTGGCGACACCACCGAGCACCGAGGCGGCCACCAGCAGGGCGATCCCGCCGAGGAAGAACCGGCGGCGGCCGTAGAGGTCGCCGACCCGGCCGAACAGCAGGGTGAAGCCGGCCGCCGTGATGGCGAAGGAGGTGGCGATCCACTGGAGGTTCTCGACGGAGAAGCCGAGACCCGACCCGATCGCCGGGATGGCCACGTTGAGCAGCGAGAAGTCGGCGGCCAGCAGGAAGGCCGAGCCGAGCAGCAGGAGCAGGACCGCCCGCTGGCGGGAGGTCATCCGCAACTCCGTTCCGGCACCGGCCGCTTGAGCGGTCGATTCGTCCAGCAAGGACATCGGGCGAGTACCTTTCGCGTGGTCGAAACGGGAGGTCAGGACGGTTCGCGTCACCGCCTGATGCGGTGCGGTCCCCTCAGTCGGAGATGCCGCGCGATGCGATCACTTTGTTGATCTTGACCCGGACCAGCCATTCGCCCGGGACGCCGTTGCGGGCGCCGAACTCCTCGGCCCGGTCCGCGCCCATGTACCGGCCGCCGATCACCCCGGCCCAGTGCCGGAGCGCGGCCGGCTCTTCGTCGACGGTCGCCTCGCCCTCCAACTGGACGAAGGCGAACGGCGGTTGCTCGTCGTCCACGCAGACGGTCACCCGCGGGTCGCGGAGCAGGTTGCGGCCCTTGACCGAGCCCGGGCCGCAGTTGAACAGCAGTTCGTCGCCGTCCAGGACGAACCAGACCGGCACCACGTGCGGGCGCCCGTCCGGCCGGACGGTGGCCAGCTTGCCGGTCCTGGTCCCGGCGGCGACGAACTCGCGCCACTCCTCCTGCGTCATCTTCTCCATGCCGTCAATCGTCGACGGTCCGGAAATGCCGGGGAAAGCGGCGGCGAATACTCCATCAGCTTCCGGTGACCGGTGACCGGAAATCCGATCGTCCGCCGGAAAGATCGGTATTTCAGGCCTGCAGGGTGTCCAGCTCGGCCAGGTCCTCGGCGGTGAGCCGGATCGAGGCGGCCGCCACGTTCTGCTCCAGGTGCGCGACCGTGGAAGTCCCGGGGATGCAGACCAGGTTGGGCGAGCGGTGCAGCAGCCAGGCCAGCGCCACCTGGTAGGCGGAGGCGCCGTGGCGCTCGGCGACCAGGTCCAGCGCGCGGTTGTCCAGCGGGGTGGCCAGCGGCACCTTGGCGTCCACGCCGGCCGGCTTCTCGTGCCGCAGGGTGTAGGTGCCCAGCGGGAAGAAGGACATGTAGGCGATGCCCTCGGCCGCGGCCAGCCGGAGCAGCTCCTCGTCGTCCCGGCGGACCACGTTGTACTCGTTCTGGACGCAGACCACGGGGGCGATCGAGCGGGCCTCCCGGAACTGCGCCACGGTCACGTTGCTCACGCCCAGGTGGCGGATCTTGCCCTGCTCGCGCAGCTCGGCCAGCGCGGTGAACGGCTCCTCGATCGAGTCCTCCGGCCCGAGGCCACCGCCCTCCTCGACGATCCGCAGGTTGACCACGTCGAGCCGCTCCAGGCCCAGGTGGTCCAGGTTGTCGTGCACCGCCTGCACCAGCTCGGCCGGCTTCAGCGCGGCCGGCCAGTCCTTCTCCGGGGTGCGCCGGGCACCGACCTTGGTGACGATCACCAGGTCCTCGGGGTACGGGTGGATGGCCTCCTTGATGACACCGTTCACCACGTGCGGGCCGTAGTAGTCACTGGTGTCGATGTGGTTCACCCCGAGCTCCAGCGCACGGCGGACCACGGCCAGCGCGGCCTCGCGGTCCCGCGGCGGCCCCCAGACCCCCGGACCGGCCAGCTGCATCGCGCCGTACCCCATCCGACGGATCGTCAGGTCCCCGCCGAGGACGAACTCACCGGCGGCACCTGCGTGCACACCCTCACCAACGCCGACGGTGGAAGCCATCCCGGTTCTCCTCACGATTCCGATGGCCCCGACGGGCCGCGTAGGCCGATTCAACGGCGTTCGTACACGGGGGGGCCAAGCCCGCGGAGCGATTCCGTCAGGTGCTCGTCAGGCCTCGAACAAGGCAGCACCACAAGGGAGTTGATATTCCGCATACCACTGACCCGCACCCGGCAACGGCGAAACCCCGGGCCGTCCCGCCGCGAGCCCTCCGACCACGGCGGGACGGCCCGGCCCGGCGGCCGGCCACCTGTGATCCATTTCATGGCCGGGACTGCGCCGAAATGCCCCCTGTGTTCGCGAAACCCATTTGCCACCACCCCGGCCCACCCCCCACCGTGTGCGCGTGCCGGGGACCTGACGCCCCGGCGGTCATCTGATCCGCCCGGAGGAAACACGGCCGCAATCCAGATCACCCAGCGGATCGCCGCCCTCCGCAACGCCCCCTGACACACGAAGAAGCCCCAACCGGCTCGTTCCGGTTGGGGCTTCAGTGGAGCGGACGACGAGAATCGAACTCGCGCTAGAAGCTTGGGAAGCTCCTGTTCTACCATTAAACTACGTCCGCACTGACGATCCGTCAGGGACGGGCCGGTCGACCAACACTCTACCCCATCTGCGGAGTTGTCCGCGCCGTACCCGGAAGAGGCGGCGCGTTGCCGTGTGGAATGTCCGGTAGATCCCCTAATGTGACGCAGGTTCGGAGTGGGCCTGGGAAGGGGATCGCGATGGAGCAGCGTACCGTCGTCCGGTGTGCCGAGGGGCACCTGTTCAGCACGGCCGGTTTTCCGATGCGGACGCTCGGGGCGGGGCGGCTGGGCAAGAGCAGGCTGATCCGCTGTCCGCAGTGCGGGCGGCTGCGCAGCTCGGTGCTGGCCGACCTGAGCGAGCTGACGGGTGCGCAGGTGGACCGGGCGCTGCGCCGGGAGGCGGTGGAGTTCCTCGCCTGAACCACCGTGCGGCCTTCCGCCCCGTGGGCTCGATGAGGCCCACGGGGCGGTTTCACGTAGTCTCGTGTCGTGCTTCTCTCCGACTCTGACATCCGCGCCGAGATCGACAAGGGCCGGGTCTCCATCGACCCGTTCGACCCCACGATGATCCAGCCCTCCAGCATCGACGTCCGGCTGGACCGGTTCTTCCGGGTGTTCGAGAACCACCGGTACCCGCACATCGACCCGGCCGAGGAGCAGCCCGACCTGACCCGGCTGGTGGAGCCGGAGGGTGACGAGGCGTTCATCCTGCACCCGGGCGAGTTCGTGCTGGCCTCCACGTACGAGGTCATCACCCTCCCGGACGACGTGGCTTCCCGCCTGGAGGGGAAGTCCAGCCTCGGCCGCCTCGGCCTGCTGACGCACTCCACGGCCGGCTTCATCGACCCGGGCTTCAGCGGTCACGTGACCCTGGAGCTGTCGAACGTGGCCACCCTGCCGATCAAGCTCTACCCGGGGATGAAGATCGGCCAGCTCTGCCTGTTCCGGCTCTCCTCCCCCGCCGAGCACCCGTACGGCTCCGAGCGCTACGGCTCGCGCTACCTGGGCCAGCGCGGTCCGACGGCCTCGCGCTCCTACCTGAACTTCCACCGCACCAAGGTCTGAGAACGACGGAGGGGCGGCCGCCGGGAAACCGGTGGCCGCCCCTCCGTGCTGTTCAGGCCCGCTTCGGGCGGGTGACGGCGACCAGCTCGCTGCCGTCCTCCGAAAGGGTCAACTCGGTGCGCAGCTCGGCCAGTTCACCCAGGTGGTGGAGATGGGTGCCGCCGCAGGCGATGGTGGCCGCGCCCTCCGGGAGCTCGGCGTGCCACTGGCGGCGGGCGGTCAGCTCGGGGCCGGGGACGTCGATCCGGACGGCGGCGTCGGCGGCCACCCAGGAGGCCAGCCGGGCGTTGACCGCCTCGGTGACCGCGGGCAGGGCCTCGGCCAGCGAGGGCAGCTCCTCGGCGGCCTCGGTGGTGAAGCCCTTCTTCCGCAGGGACTTGCCGAGCCGGTAGGTGTCGGTGGAGGCCTCGGTGTCCATCACCGAGGAGGCCATCGCCAGGCTGTCGAAGTCCGGGTGGCCGAAGGCGTCGGAGCGGCCCGGGTCCTTGCGCCAGCGCGGGGCCAGCGCCTCGTTCAGGGCCAGCGCCAGCAGGTGGCAGCCGCTGTGCGCGGAGGAGAGCAGCGCCCGCCGCAGCGGGTCCACCGCCAGCTCCACCGGACGGCCGGTGACCGCGCCCGGGTCGCCGTCCAGCACGTGCAGCACCAGCCAGGACCAGGCCTCGTCCCCGCGCCGCACCGGGATCTCGGCGCCGACCAGGAACTCGCCCTCGGGGCCGTACCCGCCGGTCAGGCAGTCCACCACCGGGTGGGCGGTGCCGTCCACGGTCAGGGTGCCGAGGTCGGCGGGCTGGTCCGGCCAGGTGTGGTCCAGCGGGTGGAACGGGCTCTCCTCGGTGACCACCGCGTACCGGCCGTCGGCCAGCGGGTGGACGGCCAGCACGGTGGAGGAGCCGTTCACCTCCCCGGCCGGGAAGCTGACGCGGGTGGTGGGGAGGGTGGTCATGCGGTGGCTCCGTACGTGCATCGGGGTGGGAGGGGCGGAAGGAGGGGTGGAAGGAGGGGTCAGCCCAGCGTCGGCAGCTTGATCAGCACCAGCAGGGCCAGCAGCTGGATGGCGGCGGCACCGGCCGCCTTGCCCCAGGGCAGGTCGTGGATCCGGCGGACCATGGTGGTCAGCAGCCCGGCGCAGAGCAGCCAGGTGGCCCAACCGACCACCTGCACCACCATGTTGTCGGCGGGCAGGAAGAGGGCCAGCAGCAGGCGGGGCACGTCGCTGGTCCAGCCGATCAGCACCGCCAGGCCGATGGTGGACGGCCACGGGCCGTCCCCGCCGAGCTGGCGGGCCAGGCCGTAGGTGACCGCGCCGAGCATCGCCCCGGCCAGGGTGAAGGCGACCGCCGAACCGGCGATGGCCGACAGCGCCACCGAGAAGGTGGAGCCGAAGACGTCGTCCCTGGTCGCCCCGAGGCCGAGCACGGCGAGCGCGCCGTACAGCACCGAGACGGTCAGCGCGGGCAGCCAGACCTGGTGGTCGCGGACCCGGTCGAAGGTGGCCGCCGGGGCCCGGTAGATGCCGGTCAGCAGCTCCTTCCAGACCGGGCGCGGGCCGCCGGCCCGCGGGGTCTGCTGGCCGCCGGCCCGGTAGGTGGCGACGTTGTCGCCCTGCGGGGCGGAGGCGTAGTGCTGCTCCTCGTCGACCGAGAAGGCCCGGGTGTGCCCGGGCTGGTCCGTCCCGTAGGCGCCGTCCGGGTAGCCCTGCTGCGGGTACCCGGACTCCGGGTACTCCGGCTGCGGGTACCCGGGGTGCGCCTGCGGGTACCCCTGCTGCGGGTAGGCCGGGTGCGGAGCCGTGAAGAACTCGGGCTCCCCCGTCGGCGCGTACCCGTGCGGGCCCTGGGAACCCTGAGGACCCTGCGGGCCCGGTGCTCCCTGAGCACCCTGCCCACCTGGCGCCGCCCCCCAGCCCTGCCGGGGGTCGACGGCGCCCTCACCGTTGTCGTATGCGTTGCCAGCCACGGCACGAAGGTACCCGCTGGAGCTGACCGCACGTCGGTTGATCATGGCTTCGGCGCGGGATTGCAGCAGTGCTGTGACCCCGCGCCGAGCCGACGGACCGTCAGCGCGGGATCAGCGCGCCGCGGCCGCCTGGCCGTGCACCACGGCGGCCGAGGTCTCACCGGCCGGGCAGCCGCCCGGGCCGGCGGTGGTGCGGACGGCACCGACCGGCAGCAGGGTGCCGCAGGCGATCCGGATGCCCGTCGGCAGCTCGTTGTCGGCCTCGACGGTGGCGCCGTCACCGATCACCGCGCCGTCCAGCGAGGTGCGCTCCCCGACGGTGGCGTACGCGCCGACGATGGAGTCCTTCACGTAGGCGTCGGCGGCGATCACCGCGCCGGGCAGGACCACGCTGCCCTCGACGATCGCACCGCCCTTGACCACCGCACCCTCGGAGACCACGGTGCCGTTGCTCAGCACCGCGCCCGGGGCCACCTCGGCACCCGGGAGCAGCAGCGCCTCACCGGTCTCGCCGGGGACGGCCGGGGAGTCCACCTTGCCGAGCACCAGGTCGGCCGAGCCGCGCACGAAGGCACCCGGAGTGCCCAGGTCCAGCCAGTACGAGGTGTCGACGACACCGCGCACCAGCGCACCGGTGGCCAGCAGCTCGGGGAAGGTCTCGCGCTCGACCGAGACCTCGCGGCCGGCCGGGATGCGGTCGATCACCGATCGGGTGAACACGTAGCACCCGGCGTTGATCTGGTCGGTGACGATCTGCTCGGGGGTCTCCGGCTTCTCCAGGAACTCCAGCACCCGGCCCTGCTCGTCGGTCGGCACCAGGCCGAAGGCACGCGGGTCCTCGACCCGGGTCAGGTGCAGGGTGACGTCGGCGCCGGCGGCCACGTGGCCGTCCCGCAGCGCCGCGATGTCCAGGCCGGAGAGGATGTCGCCGTTGAAGATCAGGACCGGCTCGTCCGGACCGCAGGTCAGGCCCGAGGCGGCGTTGCGGATCGCACCGCCGGTGCCCAGCGGCACCTCCTCGGTCAGGTAGACCAGCTCCAGCCCGTACGGGCTGCCGTCCTTGAAGTGCTCCTCGAAGACCTCGGCCAGGTACGAGGTGGCCAGCACCACGCGGGTGACCCCGGCAGCGGCCGCGCGGGCCAGCTGGTGGGCGATAAACGGGACGCCCGCGACGGGCAGCATCGGCTTCGGGGTGTGGGTGGTCAGCGGGCGCAGTCGTGTGCCCTTGCCACCGACCAGCATGATCGCCTCGGTCATGGTCGCGCTTCTCCCCTTGCTCCGTTGCCGTCCGCCCCGCCGGGTCGCGAGGTGACGTTGTCACTGTCGTCCGCTCGTGGTCCACGAGTTCGACGCCTACTGTATTTCGTTCCAAACCGCCCCCGTTCCAACGGGGGTCCGATACGTACCACCCGACACCCCGGGTGCGCCACCGGCCAGGGCAGCAACCAGGCCGCGTACGCACCGGTTCTCCGGGCCGACGGCCCGTCCACGGACAGGTGAACGGGCGTCGTCCCGACGTCGTACACCCCGGTCAGCGGTCTCCGGCGGCCGACCGGCCGCGTCCTCCCCCGGAGGGTCCGTGCGGTGGCGGCGGCGGAACTGCCGTCCGCCCAGCGGGCCTTGTGGCCCGGCCCGGGGCGGCGGAAGCGGCACGAAACCTCCTCCGGGTGTTCACCACCGGCGCCGACGGACATGCCCCGGCCATCGCCCAGGGGCCGAAGCGCCGAGCCGTCGAAGTGCGTGGGGAACGACCCGGCCCCGGCCGCCCGGAGGGGGCGGCCGGGGCCAGGTCCTTGACGAGGGGTCAGGCCGGGGTTCAGGCCTCGACCGGCTCCGGGTCGGCGGGCTGCGCCTTGACGGAGTCCAGCAGCAGCTGCGCCACGTCGACCACCTTCAGGTGCTCCTTGGCGGCACCCTCGTTCTTCTTGCCGTTGACCGAGTCGGAGAGCATCACCAGGCAGAACGGGCAGGCGGTGGAGACGATGTCCGGGTTGAGGGACAGTGCCTCGTCCACGCGCTCGGTGTTGATGCGCTTGCCGATCCGCTCCTCCATCCACATCCGGGCACCACCGGCGCCGCAGCAGAAGCCGCGCTCCTTGTGCCGGTGCATCTCCTGCTGGCGCAGACCGGGGACCTTGTCCATGATCTCGCGCGGCGGGGTGTAGACCTTGTTGTGGCGGCCCAGGTAGCAGGGGTCGTGGTAGGTGATCAGGCCCTCGACCGGGTTGACCGGGAGGAGCTTGCCCTCGTCGATCAGGTGCTGCAGCAGCTGGGTGTGGTGGATCACCTCGAAGTGACCGCCGAGCTGCGGGTACTCGTTGGCGATGGTGTTGAAGCAGTGCGGGCAGGTGGCCACGATCCGCTTGGTGGGGGCGTCCTCCAGCGCGGCGTTCAGCGTCTCGACGTTCTGCGCGCCGAGCATCTGGAACAGGAACTCGTTGCCCAGGCGGCGCGGGGAGTCACCGGTGCAGGTCTCCTCCTTGCCGAGGATGGCGAACTTCACGCCCGCCGTGTGCAGCAGCTCCGCGAAGGCCTTGGTGGTCTTCTTCGCCCGGTCCTCCAGGGCGCCGGCGCAGCCGACCCAGTACAGGTACTCGACCTCGGCCGGGTCGATGTCCTCACCGATCACCGGCACCTCGATGCCGGTCTCCTTCTTGAGCTCCTTCACCCAGTCCAGGCGGGCCTTGGTGGCCATGCCCCACGGGTTGCCCTTGTTCTCCAGGTTCTTGAGCATGGTCCCGGCCTCGGTCGGGAAGTTGCTCTCGATCATCACCTGGTAGCGGCGCATGTCGACGATGTGGTCGATGTGCTCGATGTCCACCGGGCACTGCTCGACGCAGGCACCGCAGGTGGTGCAGGACCAGAGGACGTCCGGGTCGATGACGCCGTTCTCCTCGGCGGTGCCGATCAGCGGGCGCTCGGCCTCGGCCAGCGCGGCCGCCGGGACGTCCTTCAGCTGCTCGGGCGTGGCCTGCTCGTTGCCCTCCATGTCCTTGCCGCCGCCGGCCAGCAGGTACGGCGCCTTGGCGAAGGCGTGCTCCCGCAGGCTCATGATCAGCAGCTTCGGGGAGAGCGGCTTGCCGGTGTTCCAGGCGGGGCACTGCGACTGGCAGCGGCCGCACTCGGTGCAGGTGGAGAAGTCGAGGATGCCCTTCCAGGCGAAGTGCTCGACCTGGGAGACGCCGAAGACGGCGTCCTCGGCCGGGTCCTCGAAGTCGATCGGGGCGCCGTTGCTGGTCATCGGACGGAGCGCGCCGAGGGCGGTGCCGCCGTCCTCCTCGCGCTTGAAGTAGATGTTGAAGAAGGCCAGGAAGCGGTGCCAGGCCACACCCATCGAGGGGTTGATGCCGATGGTGGTGGCCCACGCGAACGAGATGCAGATCTTCAGCATCGCGAACAGGTAGACCAGGTTCTCCAGGGTGCCGGTGGCCACGCCGCGGAAGGCCGCGACGATCGGGTACGAGACCAGGTACGCCGGGTCGAAGGAGTCGACGCCTTCGAGGGCGCCCTCCAGACCGCGCAGCATCATGATGCACAGGCCGATGCCGAGGATCGTGTACTCGACGTAGAAGGCCTGCCAGGCGATCGAGCCGGCGAACCGGGACTTGCGGCCGGCCCGGGAGGGCAGGCTGAGCAGCCGGATCACCATCAGGGTGAGGATGCCCAGCGTGGTCAGGGTGCCGATCAACTCGACGAAGACGTTCCACACCAGCCAGTGGCCGATGACCGGCAGGACGAACTCGGCGTCGAAGAGCTGTCCGAAGGCGTTCACCAGGGTGAGCACCAGCGAGAAGAAGCCGACCGCGACGAACCAGTGGGCGATGCCGACGACACCCCACTGGTTCATCCTGGTGTGGCCGAAGAACTCCTTGGCCACGGTGGCGACGCGCTGGGCGGGCTGCCCGAAGCGGGTGCTGTCGGCGGCGCCGGTGCGCACCACCTTGTAGATGTACAACGCCGCCCGGGCGGCGAGCGCGGTGCCGATCACGAAGGTGACCAGCGAGATGACGATCGCTGCTAGCTGCATCGGCTCTCCGTCTCCAGCGGCTGGAATGTGTGCAGGCTCCCCCTGAGTGTACTCATCAGTAACTTTCAGGGCCGACGGCCCGGAGACTACCGCGCGTTAACACCTGTTCAGAAGACGCACCGGGTATGGCGGCTGTCACTAAGGGCGGACTCACCCGCTCGGAGCAGGGGTCGACATAAGCGCGCAGTAAAGTTGAGCCCGATCCACTCATGGCAGTTGACTCTCCCCGGAGGGCCGTGCATCCTTGAGTCCGTAAAGCTCAACTTCTTCCCGGAGGTATTCACGATGGCACGCGCGGTCGGCATCGACCTCGGTACGACGAACTCGGTCGTCAGCGTTCTCGAAGGCGGTGAGCCCACCGTCATCACCAACGCCGAGGGCGCCCGGACCACGCCGTCCGTCGTCGCCTTCGCCAAGAACGGCGAGATCCTGGTCGGCGAGGTGGCCAAGCGCCAGGCGGTCACCAACGTCGACCGCACCATCCGCTCGGTCAAGCGCCACATGGGCACCGGGTGGAAGATCAACCTGGACGGCAAGGACTTCAACCCCCAGCAGATCTCGGCCTTCATCCTGCAGAAGCTGAAGCGGGACGCCGAGTCGTACCTGGGCGAGACGGTCACCGACGCCGTCATCACCGTCCCGGCCTACTTCTCCGACTCCGAGCGCCAGGCCACCAAGGAGGCCGGTGAGATCGCGGGCCTCAACGTCCTGCGCATCGTCAACGAGCCGACCGCCGCCGCCCTGGCCTACGGCCTGGACAAGGACGACCAGACCATCCTGGTCTTCGACCTCGGTGGTGGCACCTTCGACGTCTCCCTGCTGGAGATCGGCGACGGCGTCGTCGAGGTGAAGGCCACCAACGGTGACAACCACCTCGGTGGTGACGACTGGGACCAGAAGGTCGTGGACCACCTGGTCAAGGTCTTCCAGGCCGGCCACGGCGTGGACCTCTCCAAGGACAAGATGGCGCTCCAGCGCCTGCGCGAGGCGGCCGAGAAGGCCAAGATCGAGCTCTCCTCGTCCTCCGAGACCTCGATCAACCTGCCCTACATCACCGCCTCGGCCGAGGGCCCGCTGCACCTGGACGAGAAGCTCACCCGGGCCCAGTTCCAGCAGCTGACCGCGGACCTGCTGGAGCGCTGCAAGACCCCGTTCCAGAACGTCATCAAGGACGCCGGCATCGCGCTGTCCGAGATCGACCACGTGGTCCTGGTCGGCGGCTCCACCCGCATGCCCGCCGTCGCGGAGCTCGTCAAGGAGCTGACCGGCGGTCAGGACGCCAACAAGGGCGTCAACCCGGACGAGGTCGTCGCCATCGGCGCCGCGCTGCAGGCCGGTGTCCTGAAGGGCGAGGTCAAGGACGTCCTGCTGCTCGACGTCACCCCGCTGTCCCTCGGCATCGAGACCAAGGGCGGCATCATGACCAAGCTGATCGAGCGCAACACCACGATCCCGACCAAGCGGTCCGAGATCTTCACCACGGCCGAGGACAACCAGCCGTCCGTGCAGATCCAGGTCTACCAGGGCGAGCGCGAGATCGCGGCGTACAACAAGAAGCTCGGCATGTTCGAGCTGACCGGCCTGCCGCCGGCCCCGCGCGGCCTGCCCCAGATCGAGGTCACCTTCGACATCGACGCCAACGGCATCATGCACGTCGGTGCCAAGGACCTGGGCACCGGCAAGGAGCAGCGGATGACCGTCACCGGTGGCTCCGCGCTGCCGAAGGACGACATCGAGCGCATGATGCGCGAGGCCGAGCAGTACGCGGAGGAGGACACCAAGCGCCGCGAGGCCGTGGAGACGCGGAACCAGGGCGAGCAGCTGGTCTACTCCACCGAGAAGTTCATCGCGGACAACACCGACAAGCTCCCGGCCGACGTCAAGACCGAGGTCGAGACCGCCATCGGCGAGCTCAAGGAAGCCCTCAAGGGCGAGGACATCGCGGCCATCCGCGAGGCCACCGAGAAGGTCTCCACCACCGCCCAGAAGCTCGGCGCCGCGCTGTACGCGCAGAACGACGCCGCGGGTGCCGCCCCGGCCGGTGACGCCGGTGCGGCCGGTGCCAAGGACGACGACGTCGTCGACGCCGAGATCGTGGACGACGAGAAGCCCAAGGGCGGTGCGTCGGCATGACGGAGAAGCCGCAGGGCAGCGAGCCCGGCGACGACTCCGCCGAGGAGGCCGTGCTCAAGGCCGCCGAGGAGGCCGTTGCGGGCGGCGACGAGCTGGCCGCCGCCAAGCGGGAGGCCGCCGAGCGCACCGGTGACCTCCAGCGCCTCCAGGCGGAGTACCAGAACTACCGCAAGCGGGTCGAGCGGGACCGTCTGACGGTCCGTGAGATCGCGGTCTCCAACATCCTGGAGGCCCTGATCCCGGTGCTGGACGACATCGGCCGGGCCCGCGAGCACGGTGAGGTCACCGGCGGGTTCAAGTCCGTCTCCGACAGCCTGGAGACGGTCGTGGCCAAGCTCGGGCTGCAGCAGTTCGGCAAGGAGGGCGAGCCCTTCGACCCGACGCTGCACGAGGCGCTGATGCACAGCTACTCCTCCGACGTCACCGAGGACACCTGCGTGCAGATCCTCCAGCCCGGCTACCGGATCGGCGAGCGGATCATCCGCCCGGCGATGGTGGCCGTGGCGGAGCCCCAGCCGGGCACCCAGACCACCGCCGCCGCGGATGCCGACTCGTCGGACTCCGACAAGGCCGACGGTGCCTCGGAGAGCTGACACGGCACGCACTGCGGAGTCGTCCGTCGTCCTGGACGACGGGCGGCTCCGCAGTGCCGTATCCCCGACCGACCCAGTACGGAACAGCCACGGGAGGTGGCGGCAGCCATGAGCGCGAAGGACTACGTGGAGAAGGACTACTACAAGGTCCTCGGCGTGCCCAAGGACGCCACCACCGCCGAGATCAAGAAGACGTACCGCAAGCTCGCCCGCGAGTTCCACCCGGACGCCAACAAGGGTGACGCCAAGGCCGAGGAGAAGTTCAAGGACATCTCCGAGGCGTACGACGTCCTCTCCGACGACAAGCGCCGCAAGGAGTACGACGAGGCTCGCAGCCTCTTCGGCAACGGCGGCTTCCGGGCCGGCGGCCAGCAGGGCGGCGGCTTCGACTTCGGCGACCTGTTCGGCGGGGCGGGCGGCCAGGCGGGCGGCGGCGGGGTCGGCGACCTGTTCGGCGGCCTGTTCAACCGCGGGCCCCGGCAGCCCCAGCCGCGCCGCGGCGCGGACGTCGAGACCGAGGTGACGCTGGCCTTCGAGGAGGCCGTGGACGGCGCCACCGTGCCGCTGCGGATGACCAGCCAGGCCGCCTGCCGGGCGTGTTCCGGCACCGGCGCCAAGGCCGGCACCACCCCCCGGGTCTGCCCCACCTGCGTCGGCGCGGGCACCGTCAGCCGGGGCCAGGGCGCCTTCGCGCTCTCCGAGCCCTGCCGGGACTGCAAGGGCCGCGGCATGCTGGTCGACGACCCCTGCACGGTCTGCCACGGCAGCGGGCGGGCCTCCTCGGCCCGCACCATGCAGGTGCGCATCCCGGCCGGGGTCCAGGACGGCCAGCGGATCAGGCTCAAGGGCAAGGGCGCCCAGGGCGAGCGGGGCGGCCAGCCCGGCGACCTCTACGTCACCGTGCACGTGGACGCCCACCCGGTGTTCGGCCGCAAGGCGGACAACCTGACCGTCACCGTGCCGGTCACCTTCCCCGAAGCCGCGCTCGGGGGCACCATCGAGGTGCCCACCCTGAACGGCCCCTCGGTGAAGCTGAAGCTCCCGGCCGGGAGCGCCAACGGACTCACCCTGCGGGCCCGTGGCAAGGGAGCCACCCGCAAGGACGGCACCCGCGGCGACCTGCTGGTCACCGTGGAGGTCGTGGTCCCCAAGCACCTGGACGACGAGGCCCTCGCCGCCCTGGAGCAGTACCGCGAGGCCACCGCCTCGGACGACCCGCGAGCCGCCCTCTTCAAGGCGGCAGAGGGAGCGTGATGACCAGATGAGCCCGACCCCTCCGATCGGTCCCGGCCTCGGCGAGGGCCTCCCCGGCGGCGCCCCGCGCCCCCGGGTGGGCGCGACCCACTACGTGCTGACCGAGGACACCCCGGTCTACGTGATCTCGGTCGCGGCCGAGCTCTCCGGTCTGCACCCGCAGACGCTGCGCCAGTACGACCGCCTCGGCCTGGTCTGCCCCGACCGCACCGCCGGCCGCGGCCGCCGCTACTCGGCCCGGGACATCCAGCAGCTGCGCGAGGTCCAGCGCCTCTCCCAGGACGAGGGCATCAACCTGGCCGGCATCAAGCGGATCATCGAGCTGGAGAACCAGGTCGCCGCCCTCCAGTCCAAGGTCACCGAGATGGTCGACGCCCTGGAGGGCGCGGCCGCCGCCCTCCAGCAGCGGGAGGCCGCGGTGCACGCCTCCTACCGCCGGGACCTGGTCCCCTACCAGCAGGTCCAGCAGTCCAGCGCCCTGGTGGTGTGGCGTCCGAAGCGGTAGGCCCTGTTCCGCCCCGGCCGTTGGTACCCCTCCCATCAGAGGGGTACCAACGGCCGGGGCGGAATGGAATAGTGCGGGGTGCACCGCCTGACCAGCATTCGGCGACGGGCAGCACGAGGGGCACGTACGTCCTAGGATCGTGATCCGTGGAAGCACGTATCGGCAGGGGTTCGGACGATCACGAGGAGCCTTAGATGAGTGGTCGGGAGCAGCTCGGCTCCACCTCCGGGCGGCCTGACATCCTCTCCTCCGATGCCCGCTCGCTCTACCTGGCCGCCATCCGGGACAAGGGGCAGTTGAATAGGGAAAAGGTGGGCCCGAGCGAGAATGAGGCGCTCGCCGAGTTGTTGAATATCGGGCTATTGGTTCCGGACAGCGACGATCCTGACGTGCTCATTGCCGTAGATCCGAAGCAGTTGGGTACGGCACTCAGCAATACCTGGCAGCGCCAGGCACTCGATCTTCTCGCTCACGCAGTGGCCCTTCCTGCGGACCTGCACGAGCTGGCGGAGGCGTTCCACACTCCGGAGCAGGTGGGCGGCAAGATCGAGTACGTCCGCGGCAAGGTCCTCATCAATCAGCGCCTGGCGCAGACCGCCGCGGCCGGCATGGAAGAGGCACTGGCACTGCAACCGGGGGGCCCGCGGCCGCCCGAGACCCTCGCGGGGACCATCGACCGGGACCTCGAGACACTGCGGCGCGGCGCGACGATGCGCACGATCTACCACCCGAGCACCCGCTACCACCAGCCGACCAGGGACTACGTGGCCACCCTCGCGAAAGCCGGTGGCCAGTTCCGCACCCTGGACGAGCCGTACACCCGGCTGATCGTGATCGACCGCAAGGTGGCCGTGATCCCGGTGGCGGACGACCTGAGCCTCGCCGCGTTCATCCGGGACCAGGCCGTGATCGACTACTTGGTGGAGGAAGTGTTCGAGCGGAACTGGAACCGGGCGCTGGCGTTCGAGGGCGACCGCACGGTGCCGCAGGAGGTGGTGTCAGGTCTGCGCCAGACGATCATCGACCTCATGCTGGCGGGCACCAACCACAGGGTGATCGCACGTCGGCTCGGGATCAGCGAGCGCACGCTGGCGCGCCACATAGCCGAGATGCGGGAAGACTACAACGTCGACTCCCTGTTCCAACTCGGCTACGTCCTCGCCCGGGCCTCCCATGAGGATCTCGGTGAACGCTGAACGGTCCGGCCGGTCAGCGGCAGCCCCGGCACCCCAGGGCGAAGCGCCCTAGGGACCCTGTCCCCGCGTCCGGGGGCCACCCGTCCGCCGGGGCTCAGGTCCAGCTGATGTCGTCGGCAGCCTGCGTGATGGCGACCTTGGCAGCGCTCGGCGAGGTCCCTGCGGCGTCGGCGCCCGCAGCGGAGTACGCGCCGAACAGTGCAGCCGCGCCGATCACGAGCGGAAGAACTGACTTGCGGACAAAACGGTGTATGCGGGACATGCTCCACCCCTTCTAAAAGAACTTCCGCACTCCGAACGAATGCCGATGGTTAGCACAATCGTGCACATGATGCCGCACGGCAGACTCCGGTGTCACCTGGCGCACCTACCCGAGTGCGTCATCTCCCTGCCAGGCAGTCAGATGCCACTGCGGAAACCTGGACGCCGACACTCCGAACGATGGACGATCAGTTCGCTCTCGATGGTGTCGCTGCACCCCAGAAAACTTGCCAATGTCCAATCAATGTAGTCATCGACCCCCCGGAGCAGCCGACTGAGCAGCAGTCGGGCTATTGACCTCACCACCGGCCCGGAGCCCCAGCTCACGGACCGACCTTCCCCCGGAGTCGTCATGAGTGAGCCTTACCTGCGCAACCGCGCCGTTCAGACCCCCGAGGGTCGGCGCGCCCGGGTGTTCCTCGCCGCGCCGCTCATGCGGCTGACCGGCCCGGCGGACAGCGTGGTGACGCTGGCCAGCCGCACCCGGCTGACCACCCTGCGCTCGACCCTGCTGAAGAGCGGCGCCGCCGTGTACAGCGCCCACCACAGCGACGCCTGGACGGTGAACGGCCGCGCCCCCGAGCCCCGCGTCCCGTCCGACTTCCGCGCACTGCAGACCGCCGACCTGGTCTTCGCCTACGTCGGTGCCCCGCTCTCGGCCGGCGTCGCGCTGGAGCTGGGCTGGGCCTCCTCGCTGCGCAAGCCGATCGTGCTGCTGGTCGACGAGGCGATCACCCACAACCCGCTGATAGCCACCATCGAGCAGGTCGCCCCGGTGCTGCCGCTGGTCTTCGACGACACCTGGTCGCAGGAGGCCCTGCACCACACCGTCGAGACCGCCCTCGACTGGGCCGGCATGGCCCTCTCGCTCCGCGAGGGCTTCTGGACCGCCCCGGCCGAGGCCTTCCCGGCGCCCCGCCAGGAGACCTCCGGCTTCGGCTACTGGAGCGACTGGGGCGGCGTCGCCACCGGCTGACCCCGCTCCCCGGACGCGCGGGGGCGGTCAGTTCTCTGACGTCCCCTCCGCCCCGCGCATCTGCCAGCCGAGCTGGAACAGCGTCTCGGCGTCGTACAGCTCCCGCAGCCTCGCGATGTGACCGGCCACCGTCCGCTCGCTCAGGCCCAGCCGGGAGGCGACCGCACGCTGGGCGAGCCCCTGTGCGAGTAGCCGGCCGACCTGCTCATGCACCGGCAACTTCCCTGCCATCCCCGCGAGTTCGCTCCAACGAACACGCTCGGCCCGCTCCCAGTCCCGCTCCCAGATGCCCAGCAGGACGTTGATCACCGCCGGGTCTTCCACGAAGGCCGCCGCAGTGTTGTCAGAGCGGGCCGGGACCACTGCGACCTGACGGTCGAACACCAGCATCCGGGTGAACGGCTCGTCCAGGACCCTGACCTGCTCGCCGTAGGAAGTGACCAGGGCGGCGTACTCGACGGTGGGACCGTCCGCCCGGGCACCTGGCTGATACAGCGTCAACTTACGGCCGCCGGACTCCAGGTACTCACGGTCGCGGCCCAGCGACTGGGCCAGGAACTCGGCCGGGCGGGCGCCACCGGGCTGGGCCGCCAGCACCTCCTCCCGCCGCTCCGCCTCGATCTGCACGATCCGGGAGCGGATCTCCTCCATGTCGCTGACGATCCGCACCACCCCCGAACGGTCCGAGCGGCGCGGCGCGGCGTCGTACGCCTGCGTCAGCTCTTCCAGCGGGGCGGGCACCCTCTCGGCCCGGCTCAGCAACTCCTGTCCGGTCGTCCGCAGTTCGGCCGCCCGCCGGTCCGCCACCGAGCGGGGGTTGACCGCCGTCAGGGTGCCGTCCTCGGTGTGGTGCACCAGCAGGCCGTACTCCAGCAGGCGCAGCACCGCCGGGGCGTCCTCGGGCACCACGTCCCGGAACCACACCCGGCCGCCCTCCGCGAGGACCGCCGCGTAGACGGACCGCTCGGCGGGGCCGAGCGGCTGACGGTCACTCATGTCCGCACCCGGGCCGCATCCGCCAGCCGAGCTGGAAGAGCGTCCGGGCTCCGTGCCGCTCGCGCAGCCGGGAGATGTGACCGGCCACTGTCCGCTCGCTCAGGCCCAGCCGGGAGGCGACGGTGCGCTGGGTGAGCCCTTGTGCGAGCAGCCCGCTGATCCGGTCCTGGGTGAGGTCGGCGGCGGACTCGGCGGCCCGGCAGGACCAGTCGACCGCGTCCGCCCGGGCCCAGTCGCGCTCGTGGACGGCGGCCAGGAAGGAGACCGTCACCGGGTCGGAGACGAAGACGGCCCGGGTGAGGTCCTCGGCGGCCGGGACCACCGCGACCCTCCGGTCGATGATCATCATGCGGCGGAACGGCTCGTCCAGCAGCCGGATCTCGGCCCCCTCGGCGGAGAGGGTGGCGGCGTACCCCACGGTGGCGGGCTCGCCGAGCACCAGCGGCTGGTAGAGGGTGCGCAGCCGGACGCCCCGGCGCCGCAGCGCGGTGTCCTGGCGGACGGCCATCCGCAGGCCCTCGGGGGGCCGGGGGCCGGGCTGGGCGGTGAGCAGTTCGCTCTCGCACTCGGAGAGCAGTTCGGCCAGCCGCTGGCGGATCTCCGCCAGGCCGTCGACGTGGACGGCCTGCTCGCTCTCGCCGCCCTGCCGGGGCACCGAGTCGTAGGCCCGGGTCAGGCCGTCCAGGGCGACGGGCAACTCCTCGACCCGCTGGAGCAGCCGGGCGGCGGCGGAGCAGAGTTCGGCGCCGATCCGCTCGCCCACCACCCGGGGGCTCTGGGCCACGTACCGGCTGCCCGGTCCATCCACCCGCACCAGGCCGGTCTCCAACAGCCGTGCCAGCGCCGGGCCCTGGGGCACGACGGTGACCGGCAGCCGGCCGCCCTCGGCGAGCACGGCCAGGTAGAGCTCCCGGGCCTCCTCGTCCAGCAGCCCGGCCTCTCCGGTCGGCGTGACCGTGGCCATGACCGTGTACCTCCTCGCCCGTTCCCGTACCGCTCCGGCCATGATCCCAGCGCGGTCCGGCCCGACGCGCCCCCCGGGGTACCAGCCCCCGGGAGACCCGCCGACATCGCACCAGGCCGGACGTCTTCCGACGGGACGGAGCAGCAACGTCCCGCCACGCTTCACGGGGGCCGATCACCACAAGCGGCACCCCGGCCGCGGCCCGCCCGTTCGAGACCGGTGCGTGGGGCACCGGCTACACCCCCGGGGGCGGGCCAAGTCGTCCCCGCCGGGCTGCGTGCGCCCGGTCGGCCTTGGCATGTACCACCCTCACAGGCGCCCGTACACCGGACAAGACCTGCGCGCATGCAGGTTCCCGCAAGTGCAGGAACAGGCAGCGGGGGTCACCCGGTCACCGTGCTCCGGAGCCTCCCCGCATCCGCCAGCCGAGCTGGAAGAGGGTCTCGGCCCCGTGCAGTTCGCGCAGCCGGGCGAGGTGGCCGGCCACCGTCCGCTCGCTCACGCCCAGGCGCAGCGCGATGGTGCGCTGGGTGAGCCCGGCCGCCAGCAGCCGGCCGACCTGCTCCTCCACCGCCCGCTCCGGCTCGGCCGCCTGGTCACCGGCCCAGCTGACCTGCTCGGCGCGCTGCCAGTCCCGCTCGAAGCCGCCGACCAGGAAGGACACCACCGCCGGGTCCTCGACGAAGGCGGCGCTGCTCTGGTCGGCGGCCGCCGGCACCACCGCCACGGACCGGTCGAACACCGTGACCCGCTTGAACGGCTCGCCCAACACCCTTACCGCGATGCCGAGTTCGGTGAGCGAGCGGGCGTACGCGACGGTGGCCGGATCGGCCCGCGCGGCCGGCTCGTAGAGCACCCGGGCGGTGCCGCCCCGGGCGACGAAGGCCCGGGCCCGCGCGGTGGAGTCGGCCAACTGCTGCGGCGCCAGCGGGGTGCCCGACTGGGCGGTCAGGATCTCCCGGGCACCGACCTCCAACTCCCGTGCCTGGTCGATCACCTGCTGGACGTCATGGACGTGCCGGATCACCCCGGACCGGACCGAACGGCGCGGCGCCGAGTCGAAGGCCGCGGTGAACTCCCGGAGCTCCTCACCCAGTTGCTCGGCCTCCAGCAGCTTCCTGGTACCCGCCGTCCGGAGCCCGGCGCTGATCCTGGCGCTCACCGCGCGCGGGTCCACCGCCGTCCAGCCCAGGCCGTCGTCACTGTCCACCAGCAGCCCGCCGGCCAGCAGCCGGCCCAGCGGCCCCTGGTCCGCCTCCCCGAAGGCGGCGTGCGGCACCCGGCCACCACGGGCCAGCACCTCCAGGTAGAGCTCGCGCTCGGCCTTGTCCGGCAGCTCCGGCACCTCGGACGGCACGGGCTCCGCCACCCGCTCCGGCAGTTCAGGCATCACGGTCTCCTCGCATCCGCCGGCCGGGCTGGAAGAAGGTCTGCGCCCCGCACCGCTCCCGCAACCGGGCGATGTGCCCGGCCACCGTCCGCTCGCAGCAGCATCCCGATCGCGTCGGCCCGCAGCCCGGCCGCGCGCACCCCGGCGGCGCCGTCCTCGTGCCCGTCCTCGACCATCCTCGGCGCACCCCTTCCCGCTACTCGGAGCGGTCCCGCATCCGCCAGCCGAGCTGGAAGAGGGTCTGTGCCCCGTACTGCTCGCGCAGCCGGGAGATGTGCCCGGCCACGGTGCGTTCGCTCAGGCCGAGGCGGGAGGCGACCGCCTTCTGGGTGAGGCCGGTGGCGAGCAGGCGGCCGACCCGGCGGGTGGCGGCCTGGGCGGGCGGGGCGGTGCCGAGGCCGCCCCAGTCGAAGGTCTCGGCGCGGGCCCAGTCGCGTTCGTAGACCGCGGCCAGGAAGGCGACCGCCGCCGGGTCGGTGATGAAGACCGCCCGGCTGTAGTCGTCCTCGGCGGGGACGACGGCGACCTTGTGGTCGATGATCAGCATCCGCTGGTAGGGCTCGTCCAGCAGCCGGACCTGGCCGCCCTCGGCGGCCACCGCGGTGGCGTACTCGACCGCGGTCGGCTCGTTGACCGTCATCGGCTGGTAGAGGGTGCGCAGCCGGGCGCCCCGGCGGAGCAGGGCGAGGTCCTGGAGGCGGGCGACGGCCAGGCCCTCGGGGTTGCGCGGGCCGGGCTGCGCGGTGAGCACCTCCTGGACGGCCTCGGAGACCAGTTCGGCGATCCGGTGGCGGATGCGGTCCTGGCCGACCACGACGGCCGGCTGGGCCGGTTCGGCGGTGCCGCGCGGGACGGCGTCGTAGGCGCGGGCGAGGCCGCCGAGGCTGTCGGGGAGCTGTTCGGCCTGGAGCAGCAGTCTGGTCGCGCCGGCCCGCAGTTCGCTGCTCATCCGCTCGCCGACCGAGCGGGGACTGACCGCGACGTAGGCCTTGTCGATGATGTTGGGGATCACCAGACCGGTGTGCAGCAGCTGGTCGAGCGCCGCCTGCTCGGTCTCGGGCACGTCGGTGAACGGGACCCGTCCACCGGCCGTCAGGATGTTCAGGTAGAGCCCGCGGGCCGCCTCGTCCGGGAACTCGGCCCCGGCCGTCTCCGCAGCCATCCCGGTACCTCCTCGCCGATCGCCGCAGACCGTCCCGGCCATGATCTCAGCGGCTTGGACCGACCTGTGTTCGGGGGGCAGATGAAGGAGCGACGTTGGGGTGCGTGGCTCGGCGGCGCCGACGAGGAAGTCCATGCGGAGCATCGGCGACCGAGGAGAAGCCGGCGAGGTACGCACCCCAACGCCGCGACGCTGCCCCCCGAACGCAGGTCGGTCTTGGGCCGACGTGTCCCCCGGGATGCCACGTCCCGGGGAACCCGTCGATCTCGCGCCAGGGTCCGGCGACCCCGGCGAGGCGGAGCAGCAACGCCTCGCCGACACCGGCCCGGAGCCATCACCACACATGGCGTACCGGCCGGGGCCCCACCTCGTCTCACCGGCGCGCGGACGCACCGGTGTCCCCCGTGGTGGGACGATTCGCCTCTCCCGGGCTGCGGTTGCCCGGACGACCTTGGCGTGTTCCCAACCTTCACAGCAGGGGGGGCTACGAACAAGGGGCGCCCGGCTGCAGGTTCCCGCAAGTGCAGGAACCTGCAGCCGGGCCCGGCCCCGGGGTCCTCCGACGGTCCGTCAGGTGGACTGGACCGGTCCGAGCAGCCGGCCGTCCCGCAGGCCCGCCACGGTCCGCGCCGAGGCCACCGCCCAGGCCACCACGAGCAGCAGGTAGAGCGCCGCCGCGAGGCCGGTGAAGCCGTCGAACCCGGTGTGCCGGGCCAGTCCCGCGGCCCCGGTGACCAGGGTGCCGACCGGGAAGGTGAAGGCCCACCAGGTCATCGCGAAGGGCATCTCGGCCCGCAGCGCCCGCAGGTTGGCGGCCAGCGCCACGGCCAGCCAGAGCATCGCGAAGCCGATCATCGAGACCCCGTAGAGCACCGCGAAGCCGGTCGCGAAGGGGGCCACCCCTGGGGCCACGCCCTTGGCCGCGTCGGCCAGCTGGTTCACCGCGGTGGTGGACTGGCCGAGCGGGCCGAGCACCAGGAAGAGCGAGGGGGTCAGCACCAGCGAGGGCAGCTTGCTGTGCACCAGCCCGGCGAAGACCACCGGCAGCAGCACCAGGGTGGCCAGCAGGCTGGCCCCGAACAGCGCGTAGCAGCCGTACAGCATGGCCGGCCGCAGCCCCTCCGGCAGGTGCGGCACCAGCACCGGGCCGAGCGCGGCGGAGACCATCGGTGCCACCACCGGCAGCAGCCAGGTGGGATTGGCCTCCAGCGGGGCCAGCCGGTGCCGGGTGATCATCAGGTACGGGATGCCGAAGGCCACCACCACCGCGTACACGGTGCCCACCGACCAGAGCACCAGGTCGGCGGTGAGCGCGGCCTGACTGCCGATCAGACGGGAGCCGAGCACCTCGGTGCCGTAGCCGACCGCCAGCAGGGCCATCGGCGGGCAGCCGTAGAAGACCGCGGTGGCCGGGTTGTCCAGCAGCTGCTCGCGGGCCGCCTCGCGGTGCTTGGTGAAGTGCACCAGCCGCCCGGCCACCAGCACCACCAGGGCCGCCGCGGAGAGCGCCCAGACCACCTCGCCGAAGCCGATCAGGCCCGGCAGGGCGACCGGCAGCGCGGCCGCCCCGTTGGCCACGATGGCCGTGCCCATCACGGCGGCGTACCAGTTGGGGCCGAGCCGGGAGAGGTCGAGGCCGTAGCCGGCGAGGGTGCGGGGTGCGGTGATGGTGGCCATGACTCCACGGTGCGCCCGGGGCGCCCCGGCCGGTAGCGCGGCCGGACCGATGGCGGCATAGCCTGGCCTTATGGCCCTCTCCCCGCACGTCCCCGAACTCGGCGCCCTGGAACTCCTGCTCGCGGTGGCGCGACTCGGCAGCGTCGGACGGGCCGCCGCCGAACTGGGGGTCAGTCAGCCCGCCGCCAGCGCCCGGATCAAGGGCATGGAGCAGCAGATCGGCGTCCCGCTGCTGGACCGCTCCCCGCGCGGCTCGCAGCCCACCGAGGCCGGCCGGCTGGTGGTCGAGTGGGCCCGCAACGTGGTCGAGGCCGCCGAGGCCCTGGACGCCGGTATCGACGCCCTGCGCGGCCGCCGCGACACCCGGCTCACCGTGGTCGCCAGCCTCACCGTCGCCGAGTACCTGATGCCCGGCTGGCTGCTCGCCCTCCACCGGATCAGCCCCGACACCTCCGTCACCCTGCGCACCGCCAACTCCGCCGACGTCGCCGCCCACGTGCTGGCCGGCGACGCCGACCTCGGCTTCGTCGAGGGCCCCACCACCCCGGCCGGCCTGCACGGCGCGGTGGTCGCCGCCGACCGGCTGGTGGTCGTGGTCGCCCCCTCCCACCCCTGGGCCCGCCGCCGCAGCCCACTCGGCGGCGCCGAACTGGCCGCCACCCCGCTGGTCCTGCGCGAACCCGGCTCGGGCACCCGCGAAGTGCTGGAACAGGCCCTCGCCCCGTACGGCGGCACCACCACACCACGGCTGGAACTGGCCTCCTCCACCGCCCTCAAGGCCGCCGCGATGACCGGCGCCGGGCCGGTCTGCCTCAGCGAACTCGCCGTCACCGAGGAGCTCGCCACCGGCCGCCTGGTCGCCGTCCCCGTCGACGGCGTCGACCTCCACCGCCCCCTCCGCGCCGTCTGGCCCGCCGGCCACCGCCCGGCCGGGCCGGCCCGGGAGCTGCTGGGCCTCACCCGCAAGAGGTAGTGGCTACGCGTTGGGGGCGCGAGGAACTGCGCGAGTGCGGAAGGCGGACCAGCGTGAGATCGGGGCAGGCCAGCCAGTTGCATGTGGTGCCGTTCCCCTGCGCGCAGTTCCTCGCGCCCCCAGGTCGCTGCCCTCCGGACGCCAGCCGTTTGCTGGACCCATAAAGGTTGAGCGCGCTAGACTCAACTTGTCGTACACCACCCGAGTCAAAGAGGAGCACGCCCGTAGTGGACGCCAGCAGGTTCACCAGCAAGACCCAGGACGCCCTGTCCGCCGCGATCCGCCAGGCCAGCGCCGCAGGTAACCCGGACGTCAAGCCGGTGCACATCCTGCTCGCGCTGCTGGAGCAGCCGGAGGGCATCGCCCGCCCCCTGCTCGAAGCGGTCGGCACGGACGTCGCCGCCGTCACCGCCGCCGCCAAGCGGCAGGCCACCGCCCTCCCGAGCGCCCAGGGCTCCACCGTCTCCGCCCCGCAGCTGGCCCGCGACACCCTCGCGGTGCTGGCCGAGGCGGGCAAGCGCGCCGAGGACCTGGACGACCAGTACCTCTCCACCGAGCACCTGCTGGTCGGCCTGGCCGCCGAGGGCGGCCCGGTGGCCGAGCTGCTCAAGGAGCACGGCGCGACGCCGAAGGCGCTGCTGGCCGCGTTCAAGGACGTCCGCGGCTCCGCCCGGGTCACCTCCGCCGACCCGGAGGGCACCTACAAGGCGCTGGAGAAGTACGGCACCGACCTCACCCAGGCGGCCCGGGACGGCAAGCTCGACCCGGTGATCGGCCGGGACCAGGAGATCCGCCGGGTGATCCAGGTGCTCTCCCGCCGGACCAAGAACAACCCGGTGCTGATCGGTGACCCGGGCGTCGGCAAGACCGCCGTGGTCGAGGGCCTGGCCCAGCGGATCGTGGCGGGCGACGTGCCGGAGTCGCTGCGCGGCAAGCGGCTGGTCTCGCTCGACCTGGGCGCGATGGTGGCCGGGGCCAAGTACCGCGGCGAGTTCGAGGAGCGGTTGAAGGCCGTCCTGAACGACATCAAGGCCAGCGACGGACAGGTCGTCACCTTCATCGACGAGCTGCACACCATGGTCGGCGCGGGCGCCGGCGGCGACTCCGCGATGGACGCGGGGAACATGCTCAAGCCGATGCTGGCCCGCGGCGAGCTGCGGATGGTCGGCGCGACCACGCTGGACGAGTACCGCGAGCGGATCGAGAAGGACCCGGCGCTGGAGCGCCGCTTCCAGCAGGTGCTGGTCGGCGAGCCGAGCGTCGATGACACCATCGCCATCCTGCGCGGCCTGAAGGGCCGGTACGAGGCGCACCACAAGGTGCAGATCGCCGACTCCGCCCTGGTCGCCGCCGCCACCCTCTCCAACCGGTACATCACCGCCCGGTTCCTGCCGGACAAGGCCATCGACCTGGTGGACGAGGCCGCCTCCCGGCTCCGGATGGAGATCGACTCCTCCCCGGTCGAGATCGACCAGCTCCAGCGCTCCGTCGACCGGCTGCGGATGGAGGAGCTGGCGCTGGAGAAGGAGTCCGACCCGGCCTCGGTGGACCGGCTGGAGCGGCTGCGCCGCGACCTGGCCGACAAGCAGGAGCAGCTGAGCGCGCTCAACGCCCGGTGGGAGCAGGAGAAGAAGTCGCTCAACCGGGTCGGCGAGCTCAAGGAGCGCCTCGACGACCTGCACGGCGCGCTCGAACGCGCCCAGCGGGACGGCGACTTCGAGCGCGCCTCCAAGCTGATGTACGCCGAGGTCCCGGCCGCCGAGCGCGAGCTGGCCGAGGCCCAGCAGCACGCCAGGGACGAGGACACCTCCGACTCGATGGTCAAGGAGGAGGTCGGCCCGGACGACGTGGCCGACGTGGTGGCCTCCTGGACGGGCATCCCGGCCGGCCGGCTGCTGGAGGGCGAGAGCGCCAAGCTCCTGCGCATGGAGGAGGAGCTCGGCCGGCGCCTGATCGGCCAGACCGAGGCCGTGGCGGCCGTCTCGGACGCCGTCCGGCGCACCCGCTCGGGCATCGCCGACCCGGACCGCCCGACCGGTTCCTTCCTGTTCCTCGGCCCGACCGGCGTCGGCAAGACCGAGCTCGCCAAGGCGCTGGCCGACTTCCTGTTCGACGACGAGCGGGCCATGGTCCGGATCGACATGAGCGAGTACGGCGAGAAGCACTCGGTCTCCCGCCTGGTCGGCGCCCCGCCCGGGTACGTCGGCTACGAGGAGGGCGGCCAGCTCACCGAGGCGGTCCGCCGCCGCCCGTACAGCGTGGTGCTGCTGGACGAGGTGGAGAAGGCCCACCCCGAGGTCTTCGACGTGCTGCTCCAGGTGCTCGACGACGGCCGGCTGACGGACGGTCAGGGCCGGACGGTGGACTTCCGCAACGCCATCCTGATCCTCACCTCCAACCTGGGCAGCCAGTACCTGGTCGACCCGGCCACCCCGGAGGACCGGAAGAAGCAGTTGGTGCTGGACACCGTCCGCTCCGCCTTCAAGCCCGAGTTCCTCAACCGGCTCGACGACATCGTGGTCTTCGACCCGCTGGGCACCGCCGAGCTCAGCCGGATCGTCGACCTCCAGGTCGCCGCGCTCGGCGCCCGGCTGCGCGACCGCCGGCTCACCCTGGAGGTCACCCCGGCCGCCCGCGACTGGCTGGCGATCACCGGCTACGACCCGGCCTACGGGGCCCGGCCGCTGCGCCGCCTGGTGCAGTCCGCGATCGGCGACCAGCTGGCCCGGGCGATCCTCTCCGGCCAGGTGCACGACGGCGACACCGTGGTGGTCGAGCAGGACGAGGCCGGCGACCGCCTGACCGTCCGCGCGGAGTCCCCCGGCACCGGGCTGCGGAAGTGATCCGGAGCGGCTCCGGAGCGCGTTCGCCCAGGGAGTAGTGCAAGTCGCGGCCCGGGCCGGGTAGGCCCTGTGTCCCGGGCCGCGAATGAGGCAGGATGGGTCCCGGAAGGGCGGCCCCTCACAGTTCGCCACCTCCTCGTGCACTGAGAAAAGGACCCCCGATGAGCATCGACCCGTCGTCCATCCCCTCCTTCGGCGCCCCGCAGGGCGGCGGCCAGCCGGCCCCGCAGGGCCCGCCGCCGGTCGTCGTGCCGGACCAGGCCCTGGTCGGCCAGCTGCTCGACCAGATGCAGCTCAAGCACGTGGTCGACGAGGAGGGTGACCTCACCGCTCCCTGGGAGGGCTTCCGGGTCTACTACATGTTCCGCGGCGAGCAGAAGGAGCTCTTCGCGGTCCGTGCCTTCTACGACCGCGCCTACCCGCTCGAGGACAAGGGCGAGATCCTCGACCTCATCGACGAGTGGAACCGCGAGACCCTCTGGCCCAAGGTCTACACCCACACCCACGAGGACGGCGTGGTCCGCCTGATCGGCGAGTCCCAGATGATCGTCGGCACCGGCGTCAACCTGGAGTACTTCGTCACCACCACCGCCAACTGGACCCAGGCCGCGGTCGGCTTCGAGCAGTGGATCGTCGAGCGCCTCGGCCTCCAGAAGGACATCGAGGAGGGCGAGGGCGGCGACGCCGCCGCCCCCTCCGACGAGAGCTGATCCAGCCACTCCGGAAGGCCCGTCTCCCCCGGGAGGCGGGCCTTTGCCGTGCCCGCAGGGCGTCCCCTTGCCCCGCCCCACCGCCCCCGCGAGGATGTGCCTGATTTCCACGAGCCGTGAGGAGCACCGATGGGTACGAGGCCGCTGCTGAACCGCAGCCTGGCGGGCATGGGAACGACGATCTTCGCGGAGATGTCCGCCCTCGCCGTCTCCACCGGTTCGATCAACCTCGGCCAGGGCTTCCCGGACACCGACGGCCCGGCCGAGATCGCCCGCGCCGCGGCCGACGCGGTGCTGACCGGCCGGGGCAACCAGTACCCGCCCGGCCCCGGCATCCCCGAGCTGCGCCACGCGATCGCCGAGCACCAGCAGCGGCTCTACGGCCTCTCCTACGACCCCGACCGCGAGGTGCTGGTCACGGCCGGCGCCACCGAGGCGATCGCCGCCTCGCTGCTCGCCCTGCTGGAGCCGGGCGACGAGGTGATCGCGATGGAGCCGTTCTACGACTCGTACGCCGCCTGCATCGCGATGGCCGGCGCCACCCGGGTGCCGCTCACCCTCCGCGCCCCGGACTTCCGCCCCGACCTGGACGAGCTCCGCGCCAAGGTCACCCCGCGCACCCGGCTGCTGCTGATCAACACCCCGCACAACCCGACCGGCACCGTCCTGACCGCCGAGGAGCTCCGCTCGATCGCCGAACTGGCCGTCGAGCGCGACCTGTTGGTGGTCACCGACGAGGTGTACGAGCACCTGGTGTACGGCCCCTCCGCCCACCACCCGATCGCCGCCCTGCCCGGCATGCGGGAGCGCACCGTCTCGATCTCCTCGGCCGGCAAGACCTTCTCCTTCACCGGTTGGAAGGTCGGCTGGGTGACCGGCTCCCCCGAGCTCGTCGCGGCCGTCCGGACCGCCAAGCAGTACCTGACCTTCGTCAGCGCGGGCCCGTTCCAGTACGCGGTGGCCGACGCGCTCCGCCTCCCGGACACCTACTTCGACGGCTTCCGGGCTGATCTCCTGCGCAAGCGCGACCTGCTCGCCGACGGCCTGGCGGCGGCCGGCTTCGAGGTCTACCGCCCGCAGGGCACCTACTTCATCACCACCGACATCACCCCGCTCGGCGAGACCGACGGACTGGAGTTCTGCCGGAAGCTGCCGGAGCGCTGCGGCGTGGTGGCGATCCCGAACGTGGTGTTCTACGACGACACCGAGGCCGGCCGGAGCCAGGTCAGGTGGGCCTTCTGCAAGAAGGACGAGGTGTTGGAGGAGGCCGTCGCCCGGCTCCGCAGGCTCTGACGGTCCCTCAGTGTGCGCCCCGGCGCACGACAGTGGTGAACGGCGCGCGCTCCGGTGAAAGGGGCGCGCGCCGTTCAGAGTCGTGCACCGGGTTGATCACACCAGGGCAGAGGGTGTAGCCAGAACGGTGAATGCCGGGCAAAGCTGGGTAAATCCCTGACGGACCCGGAGAATTCGTGCTTCTCTGCTGCTGAATCTCCAGCCGGAATCCTTCCTTCCACGGTCGGCCGCGCCACGGACCGCACAGCTTCGAACACCCCCGACGCCAACGCCGGGCCGGAGGCTGACGGCGGGCGCGCACGGAGCTGAAACGCGGAGCCCAGCATGCTCACCACACTGCAGACCTCCTACACGGACACCCGAGCCGGTGACCTGGCCTGGTGCCTGGGCGGCAGTCCGCTGCCCGCGCTCGCCGTGCGGGACCTGAGACTCGACCGCATCGGCAGCACACCGCCCGGTCGGCTCGCCGGCGGCACGCTGCAACTCAGGCTGCTCGGGGCCTCCCACCAGGTGATCCTGGCGGCCGGGCCGGGTGAGTGCCTGGAGACGGTGGCCTGTCTGCCGGGCCGTCAGACCCCGCTCCCCGCCCGGGTGGCCAAGCAGGTCGGTGGCTGGGAGTACGAGTTCGCGGCCCGGATCGAGGAGCTCTCCCCGCACGTCTTCGCGGCCCGGGCGCAGGAGCTGCTCGCCCTGGTGCAGGGCCACCCGTACGCGCTGGCCGGGGTCTTCCCGGGGGACCCGAGCGCCTTCACCGCCCTGGTCGCGCACGGGGACGACCAGCGGGTGCTCTGGCGGACCTGGCACGCCTACCCGCAGGAGGGCCGGCTGGTCTGCACCCGGTCCTCGTTGACGGTCTTCGGAAGCACGTCCGAACCGGACCGCCCCGCAGGTAACCCATGGTGATGAAACGTCAATTCTCTGCACCGTCAAGTCCGTCGAATGGGTGCAGCGGTCGGCCGCCCACCTCGCCTAGCGTTTGTTCGTGATCAACCATCCACCGGGCCCGCCCCTCCGTCCGCGCCCCGCACCCGACGACCCGGCCGGTCTGGCCGTGCTCGGGGCGAGCGCGGTCCGGGCCCGGGACACCGCCCACCCGGCCCCGCTGCGCGGCCGGGCCCGGGCGGCCCGGCTGCTGGTGCTGCTGGCGGCCTTCGTCTGCGCCGCCTGCGGCCTGGTGTACGAGCTGGAGCTGGTCGCCCTCGGCGGACAACTGCTCGGCGACGCCACCACCCAGACCTCGGTGGTGCTCTCCGTGATGGTCTTCGCGATGGGCGTCGGCTCGCTGCTCGCCAAACGGCTCACCCGCCGCCCCGCCGCCTCCTTCGCCCTGGTCGAGTGCGCGCTGGCCCTCACCGGCGGCACCTCCGTGCTGCTCCTCTACTGGGCCTGGGCCCGGCTGGACCAGCACGGGGCGACACTGGCCGGGGTGGTCGCCGCCACCTTCCTGATCGGCGTGCTGATCGGCGCCGAGATCCCGCTGCTGATGACCCTGATCCAGCGCATCCGCCGGGAGGACGCCGGCCGGGCCGCCGCCGACCTGTTCGCCGCCGACTACGTCGGCGCCCTGGTCGGCGGGCTGGCCTTCCCCTTCCTGCTGCTCCCCCAGCTCGGCCAGAGCACCGGCGCCCTGCTCACCGGCGCGGTCAACGCCGTCGCCGGGGCGGCCGTGGTGCTCCGGCTGTTCCGTGACGAGGTGTCACCCCGCGCCCGGGTCCTGCTCTGGACCGGCTGCGGCCTGGTGCTGCTCGCCCTCGCCGTCGCCGCCGCCTGCACCGACGCCATCGAACGCGCCGCCCGCCAGGCCCTCTACGGTGCCCAGGTCCGCCTCGCCCTGCACAGCCGCCTCCAGGAGATCGTCCTCACCGGCGACGCCGACCCCACCGCCCGGGTCCCCCCGCAGCGCGCCCCGCTGGAGCTCTACCTCGACGGGCGCCTCGCCGTCTGCGGCCCCGACGAGTACCGCGAGCACGAGGCCCTCGCCCACCCCGCCCTCGGCGGCGGCCCCGCCGGACGGGTCCTGCTGCTCGGCGGCGGCGACGGCCTCGCCCTGCGCGAGGTGCTCCGGCACCCGGCCGTCCGGGCCGTGGTGGTCGTCGAACCCGACCCCGCCCTGGCCGACCTCGCCCGCCGCGACCCCGCCCTCGCCGCCCTCGGCGAGCACTCCCTCGCCGACCCCCGGGTCCGGCTGGTGACCGGCGACCCGCTGCGGTGGCTGCGCGAGGCCGACGGCTCGTACGACGTGGTGCTCAGCGAACTGCGCGGGCGGCCGTACGACACCCAGGAGTTCTACGGGCTGGCCGCCCGCCTGCTCGGGCCCGGCGGGCGGCTGGCCGTCCGCGCCGAGGAGCTCTGGCCGGCCGAGGCCACCCTCCGCGCGGCCGGACTGCGCACCGCCCCCTACTCCGCCGCCGACGGCCCGCGGCACTGCCCGCGCGGCCCCGGCTCCCCCGCCGCCTTCGTCCTCGCCGCCCGCACCCCGCCCGTCCTCACCCTCACCGCCCCCACCCGCTCCCTCACCCCCGACCACCTCCGCACCACCGCCGCCGCCCTCGCCACCACCCGCCCCGACCCCCTCCCGGCACCACGCACCCTGCTGGGCTGAAGTGGTTGCACCGGGGGCGCGAGGAACTGCGCGAGTACGGAAGGCGGACCGGCGCCAGGTCGGGGCAGGCGAGCCGGTTGCACGTGTTGCCGTTCCCCTGCGGACGCTGCTCGGCTGGGCCGGGGGGCGCCCCGCAGGGGCGCGGGGAACTGCGCGCGGGGGAACGGCAGCACCGGCAACCGGCTGACGGCGATTCAGTTGCCGACGAGCCGCCTCCCGATCCGCGCAGTTCCCCGCGCCCCTGGAGGCATCACGTCGTCCCTCGCCGAAGGTGCCGGGCACGGCCTCTGCTCGGTGGCCACCCCGGGTGGGTAGGCTCGGCAGCATGGAGCATGAGGTTGTCGTCCAGCTGCCCGCCGCCGCCGTCCAGGAGGCCCTGCGGGACCAGGAGCTGGTGTCCCGCTGCGTCCCCGGACTGACCACCGACGAGGAGCCCGGCGGCCCGGCGCGGCTGCGCCTGCGCATCGGCGGCTCGACCATCACCTACCGCGGCGAGCTCTCGCTGATCGAGGGCCGCGAGGGCGTGCTGACCGTGCTGGCGGAGGGCCAGGAGGCGCGCGGCAGCGGCGAGGTGACCGCCACCGTCCGCCTCTCCGTGCAGGCCGGCGCCGACGACGAGAAGTCCTGCACCCTCCGCTTCACCGGCGACCTGTCCGCGACCGGCCGCCTCACCGAGTTCGACGCCGCCACCCTCGGCACCACCGGCCGCCGTCTGCTGGACCGTTTCGCGGCCGAGCTCACGGCCGAGCTGAGCGGGGCGGAGCCCCCGGAGGCGACCGTGGTCTACCTGGAGGACCACGCGGCCGGCTTCGGCACCGACCTGGACGACGACCTCTCCGACCTGATCGCCTTCTCCGACGACCTCCCGGCGGACGACGTCCTCCCCGAGCCGGCCGCGGCCGACCGGCCGGAGCGGCACCCCGAGCCCGAGCCCTCCCTCGACTACCTGACCGACCCGGCCGCCGCGTCCGGCGGCCCGGTCCGCCGCAGCATCGTCGGCCGTTCGGCCGAGGAGGTGGACCACGCCCCGCCGCGCGGCCGCTACGCCCCGGCGCTGCCGGCCCGCAGCGCGCGGGCCCGGGCGGCCAGCCGCTGGGGCGGCCCGGAGGTGGTGGCCCCGAACGACCGGAGCCCGCTGCCCTGGGTGATCGGCGGCGGCGCGGTGCTGCTCGGCGGCGCGGTGGTCCTGGTCCGCGCCCTCCGCAAGCGCTGACCAGCGCCTGGGCACCGCGCCCGTAGACTGACTGCCCATGAGCAACGACCGCGACGCCCTGCTGGCGCAGATCAAGGACAAGGCCGTCGTGCACGGCAAGGTCACCCTCTCCTCCGGCAAGGAGGCCGACTACTACGTCGACCTCCGCCGGATCACCCTGGACGCCGAGGCCGCCCCGCTGGTCGGCTCGGTCATGCTGGACGCCTCCGCGCACCTGGAGTACGACGCCGTCGGCGGCCTGACCCTGGGTGCCGACCCGGTGGCCGCCGCGATGCTGCACGCCGCCGCCGCGCGCGGGCAGAAGCTGGACGCCTTCGTGGTCCGCAAGGCGGGCAAGGCGCACGGCCTGCAGCGCCGGATCGAGGGCCCGGACGTGAAGGGCCGCCGGGTGCTGGCGGTCGAGGACACCTCCACCACCGGTGGCTCGGTGCTGACCGCCGTCGAGGCGCTCCGCGAGGCGGGCGCCGAGGTGGTCGGCGTCGCGGTGATCGTCGAGCGCGGCGCGGCCCCGGCCATCGCCGAGGCGGGCCTGGAGTACGTCACGGCCTACACCCTGGACGACCTCGGCCTCTGAGGTCCCCGACCGGACCGCCGTACGACAGTGGCCCGCCGCTCCACGTGTTTCACGTGAAACGGCGGGCCACTGCCGTGTGACGGAGCGTCAGCCCTTGCGGTGCCGGCCGCTGCCGGCCGCCTCGGCCGGGGCCTGCTCGGCCACGTCGGCCGCCTTCTTCTTCTTGCGCTCGCGCCAGACCTCGACGAAGACCGGGGAGAGCGAGACCAGGATGATCAGCAGCATCGCCGGGATCAGGTACTTGTCGATCACGGGCGCCAGCTGGTCACCGGTGAAGTAGCCGATCAGCAGCATGGACTCGGTCCACAGCAGGCCGCCGATCACGTTCCAGACGAAGAAGGTCTTGGCGGGCATCTCCAGCACGCCGGCGACCGGGTTGAGGAAGGTCCGCACGATCGGGATGAAGCGGGCCAGCACCACGGCCTTGGCCGGGCCGAACTTGTCGAAGTACTCCTCGGCCTTCACCACGAACTCGCGGCGGAAGATCTTCGAGTCCGGCTTGTCGAACATCTTGGGCCCGACCTTGACCCCGAACAGGTGCCCCAGCTGGGCCCCGGCGATGGCGCAGAGCGGGGCGCCGATCAGCAGGGCCGCGATCGACATCTGCGCCCCCTCCCCGAGCACCTTCTCGGCGGCGCTGGAGGCGGCCACGCCGGCCAGGATGAGCAGCGAGTCGCCCGGGAAGAAGAACCCGACCAGCAGGCCGGTCTCGGCGAAGATGATCGCCAGGATGCCGATCACACCGACCGATGCGACGAGCGATTTGGCGTCGAGCAGATTGACGGCGAGCTGGTTGTAGTCCACGGGCGCAGGATAGCGCCCTGGCCTTGCGGGAGGCTTAAGGTCCCTACCGCCCCAGGGCCCTCCGACTCCTCTCCCGACACCTTCCGTCCCAACCAGCGGGCCACTGGGTGTTCCCGGGGGCCGAGTCTGGGAAGATGGCACAGGTGTCCGGCCCGCGGTCGCACCCACCCTCAGTGCACACCGCGGCGGACTCCGCCGAACCGGGGTACCGG
The DNA here is from genome assembly GCF_044452665.1 of Kitasatospora sp. NPDC051853. Classification (NCBI taxonomy): domain Bacteria; kingdom Bacillati; phylum Actinomycetota; class Actinomycetes; order Kitasatosporales; family Streptomycetaceae; genus Kitasatospora; species Kitasatospora sp. NPDC051853. Next base: position 159,538 of record NZ_JBITBY010000003.1, read on the forward strand.
AGCCGCACCGCAGAGCCGCGACGGCAGCCGGCACCGCGCGTCGTACCGAAGGCGTACCGAGCGTCGGACAGGTCGTCCGTACGCCGAGCACCGACAGGAGCGAATTCGCATGCCCATCGCAACTCCCGAGGTCTACAACGAGATGCTCGACCGGGCCAAGGCGGGCAAGTTCGCCTACCCGGCCATCAACGTCACCTCGTCGCAGACCCTGCACGCCGCCCTGCGCGGCTTCGCCGAGGCCGAGAGCGACGGCATCATCCAGATCTCGACCGGTGGCGCGGAGTTCCTCGGCGGCCAGCACAACAAGGACATGGTCACCGGCGCGGTCGCGCTGGCCGAGTTCGCCCACATCGTGGCGGCCAAGTACGACATCACCGTCGCGCTGCACACCGACCACTGCCCCAAGGACAAGCTGGACACCTACGTCCGCCCGCTGATCGCGGTCTCCGCGGAGCGCGTGGCCCAGGGCCGCAACCCGCTGTTCCAGTCGCACATGTGGGACGGCTCCGCCGAGACCCTGGCCGACAACCTGGCCATCGGCCAGGAGCTGCTGGCCGCGGCCGCCGCCGCCAAGATCATCCTCGAGGTCGAGATCACCCCGACCGGTGGCGAGGAGGACGGTGTCTCGCACGAGATCAACGACGAGCTCTACACCACGGTGAACGACGCCGTCCGCACCGCCGAGGCCCTCGGCCTGGGCGAGAAGGGCCGCTACCTGCTGGCCGCCTCGTTCGGCAACGTGCACGGCGTCTACAAGCCGGGCAACGTCGTGCTGAAGCCGGAGCTGCTCCGCGACCTGCAGGACGAGATCGGCAAGCAGTACGGCAAGCAGGACCCGTTCGACTTCGTCTTCCACGGCGGCTCGGGCTCCACCGCCGAGGAGATCGCCACCGCGCTGGAGAACGGCGTCGTGAAGATGAACCTCGACACCGACACCCAGTACGCCTTCACCCGCCCGGTGGTGGCGCACATGTTCAGCAACTACGACGGCGTGCTGAAGGTCGACGGCGAGGTCGGCAAGAAGAACACCTACGACCCGCGCACCTGGGGCAAGCTGGCCGAGGCCGGCATGGCCGCCCGCGTGCTGGAGGCCGCGCAGCAGCTGCGCTCGGCCGGCAAGCGCATCAAGTAAGCAGCCAAGCGAAGGAGCCCCGGCCCACCACGGGCCGGGGCTCCTTCGCGTTCCGCGACGACTACTGCTTCAGCTCGGCGTAGGCCTCGGCGCTGCTGTCCTTGAGGAACTGCCAGCAGCGCTCGGCCTCCTCGGTCTCCTTGATCGCCTCGGCGGCCCGGGCCAGCGCCGCCAGGCAGCGCAGGAAGCCCCGGTTGCCCCGGTGCTCCCACGGCACCGGGCCGTGGCCCTTCCAGCCCGCCCGCCGCAGCGAGTCCAGCCCGCGGTGGTAGCCGGTCCGGGCGTAGGCGTAGGACTCGACCACCCGGCCGGCGTCGTACGCGTCGTCGGCCAGCATCGCCCAGGCCAGCGAGAAGGTCGGGAACGCCGCCGCCACCTGGGTCGGCGAGGCCGACTCCTCACCCAGCATCCGGTAGGGCTGCTCGTCCTCGGTCAGCCTGGTCGGTTCGGGGCCCCCGAGGAGGTTCTGGTGAATACTCATGCGTGCCAGTCTGCCCGTTCGGCGGTGCGGCTGTCGCCTCCCTCCCGGCTTCCCCACCTCCCTCCCGGCTTCCCCACGGACTCCGCCCGACTCCCGTCCGCACTCCGGTCGCGGGGAACCGCCCCCGAGCCGGGTATCGTCCTGAACGACAGTGCGACGAGTCCTGCCAGGCGACCAGAGAGCATCCGCAGTGCGATCCAACCCCAGGAGCACCCCGGCCCCCCGTGGACGGCGGGCGGCTGCCCCCGCGCCGAGCCGACGGCGGGCCGCCGCCGCACGGCGCCGGCAGCAGGCGGCCCGGCGCCGGCTGGTGCTGCTGGTGGGGCTGACCGGGGCGCTGGCCGTGCTCGGGGTCACCGCGTTCAACCTGTACGGCTCCGACGGCGAGCCCTCCGCCCCCGCCACCACCCAGGCCCGGGCCGTCCCGGCGGCCGAGGCCCCCGCCCCGGCCCAGCCGCCCGTCCCCGCGCCCTCGCCGACGCCGGCCGCCACCCCGACCGCGGTGGTCGAGAAGGGCAAGGGCACCTTCAGCACGGTGCGGGCCAACGGCCCCGTCGTCGGCAAGGGCGCCACCCTGCGCAAGTACAAGGTGGAGGTCGAAGACGGCATCGGCATCGACGCCGCCACCGCCACCGACCAGGTGCAGAAGATCCTCGCCGACAAGCGCGGCTGGACCGCCGACGGCAAGCACTCCTTCCAGCTGGTGGCCTCCGGCCCGGCCGACTTCTCGGTGAAGATCGCCTCCCCCGGCACGGTGGACGCGGTCTGCGCCAAGGCCGGCCTGAACACCGGCGGCGAGGTGAACTGCAACGTCGGCGAGGCCGTGATGGTCAACACCAAGCGCTGGACCGTCGGCTCCCCGCAGTTCAGCGGCCCGATCGAGGAGTACCGGGCCCTGATCGTCAACCACGAGGTCGGCCACTTCATCGGCCGCGGCCACGAGGGCTGCTCCGGCGCGGGGAAGCCCGCGCCGGCGATGATGCAGCAGATCTACGGCCTGGAGGGCTGCGTCTCCAACGCCTGGCCGTACGGGGCCGACGGCAAGTACATCTCCGGCCCGCCCCGCAAGTAGGCCTGACGGCGCGTCCCGGGCCCGGCCCTGACGCTGCCTCAGCCCAGCACCGGCAGGTACGCCGAGAGGTCGCTGCGCTCGCCGCTGGCGGTCAGCTCGGCGGCGTCCTCGGCGGTGGTCCAGGTGGTGCGGCCGGTGGCCAGGCGGATCCAGGTGAGCGGGTCGGTCTCGACCACGTTGGGCGGGGTGCCGCGGGTGTGGCGGGGGCCCTCGACGGCCTGGACGACGGCGTACGGGGGGATCCGCAGCTCGACCGAGCCGCCGGGCACCCGGTGGGCGAAGGCGTCGGCCAGCAGGCGGGTGACGGCGGCCAGGGCCTGCCGGTCGTGCGGGAAGGCGGGCAGCTCCAGGGCGGCCGCCAGGTCGTCCGCGTGCACCACGGTCTCGACCAGCCGGGTGACCAGGAAGTCGGTGACCAGGATCGGGCCGAAGCGGATCACGAACCGCCGGGCCGGGTCGGCCACTTCGGGCCGTTCCAGACTCGCCAGCAGCAGGTCGCAGGCGGCGTCGAACTCCTTCGCCACCTCGGCCGGGGAGCCCGCGAAGGCGCCCTCGGCGTGCTCGACCACGGCGGCGGAGATGGCCTCGGCGGCGGTCCTGGTCAGGCCCGGCCACTCGATCAGCGGGATCACCGCCCCGGCGGGCACCGGCTCGTCCAGGTGACGGGGCAGCCAGTCCAGGCAGAAGCCCAGGTGGGCGACGAGCTGACGGACGTTCCACTCCCCCAGCCTGGTCGGCCGGGCCAGCAGCTCCTCGGCGTCCGGCCGGGCGCACAGCTCGCGGACGGCGGCGCGCAGCGCCCCGGTCTGCCCGGCCAGCGCGGCGCGCACCTTGGCGGGGTCGTAACTGCGGGCCTTCTTCGCGGAGTTCGCCATTGCGCGAGCGTACAGCGAAGGGGCGGCCCGACCGGGCCGCCCCTTCACCAGGTGAGACGCCGTCAGGCGAGCAGCGCCTCGATCACACCGGTGTGCGCGTCCTTCAGCTCGGCCAGCGGGACCGAGAACTGACCCTGGACCTCGAGCACGTCGCCGTCCACCACGCCGATCCGGGTGGCGGGCAGGCCACGGGCCCCGCACATGTCGTTGAAGCGGAGCTCCTCGCTGCGCGGCACGGCCACGACGGCGCGGCCTGCCGACTCGGAGAACAGGAACACGAACGGGTCCATGCCCTCGGGGACCACGACGCGCGCGCCGTTGCCGCCCTTGAGGCAGCTCTCCACCAGGGCCTGGCCGAGGCCGCCGTCGGAGAGGTCGTGGGCCGCGTCGACCATGCCGTCCCGGGAGGCGGCGATCAGGATCTCGCCGAGCAGGCGCTCGCGCTCCAGGTCCACCTTGGGCGGCAGGCCGCCGAGGTGGCCGTGGACGACCTGGGTCCAGGCCGAGCCGCCGAGCTCGTCCTCGGTGTCGCCGAGCAGGTAGAGCAGCTGCCCCTGCTCGCCGAAGGCGACGGGCGTGCGGCGGGTGACGTCGTCGATGACGCCGAGCACCGCGACCACGGGGGTCGGGTGGATGGCGACCTCGCCGGTCTGGTTGTACAGCGAGACGTTGCCGCCGGTGACCGGGGTGCCGAGCACCAGGCAGGCGTCGGCCAGGCCGCGGGTGGCCTCGGCGAACTGCCACATCACGTCCGGGTCCTCGGGGGAGCCGAAGTTGAGGCAGTCGGAGACGGCGAGCGGCTTGGCACCGCCGGCCGCGACGTTGCGGTACGCCTCGGCCAGGGCCAGCTGGGCACCGGTGTACGGGTCCAGCTTGGCGAAGCGGCCGTTGCCGTCGGTGGCGACCGAGACGCCGAGGTTGGTCTCGTCGTCGATCCGGATCATGCCGGAGTCCTCACCGTGCGAGAGCACGGTGTTGCCGAGCACGTACCGGTCGTACTGGTCGGTGATCCAGGACTTGGAGGCCTGGTTCGGGGAGGAGGCGACGGCCAGCAGGGCCGCCTTGAGCTCCTCGCCGTTCGCCGGACGCGCGAGGCGCTCGGCGGTCGGCGCGTCGGCCTGCAGCGCGTCCTGCCAACTCGGCCGGGCGAACGGCCGGTTGTAGGTCGGGCCGTCGTGGGCGACGGAGCGCGGCGGCACGTCGACGACCTGCTCGCCGTGCCAGAAGATCTCCAGGCGCTCGCCCTCGGTCACCTCACCGATGACGGTGGCGATGACGTCCCACTTCTCGCAGATCTCCAGGAAGCGGTCGACCTTGTCGGGCTCGACGATGGCGCACATGCGCTCCTGCGACTCGCTCATGAGGATCTCCTCCGGCGAGAGCGTGTTGTCGCGCAGCGGCACGGTGTCCAGCTCGATCCGCATGCCGCCGGAGCCGGCCGAGGCCAACTCCGAGGTGGCGCAGGAGAGTCCGGCGCCGCCGAGGTCCTGGATGCCGAGCACCAGCTTCTCGGAGAAGATCTCCAGGGTGCACTCGATGAGGAGCTTCTCCTGGAACGGGTCGCCGACCTGGACGGCCGGGCGCTTGGCCGGCTTGGTGTCGTCGAAGGTCTCGGACGCGAGGACCGAGACGCCGCCGATGCCGTCGCCACCGGTACGGGCTCCGTACAGGATGACCTTGTTGCCGACGCCGCTGGCCTGCGCGAGGTGGATGTCCTCGTGCTTCATGACGCCCACGCAGAGCGCGTTGACCAGCGGGTTGCCCTGGTAGCAGGAGTCGAAGACGACCTCGCCGCCGATGTTCGGCAGGCCCAGGCAGTTGCCGTAGCCGCCGATGCCCGCGACGATCCCGGGCAGCACGCGCCGGGTGTCCGGGTGGTCGGCCGCACCGAAGCGCAGCGGGTCCATCACGGCGACCGGGCGGGCGCCCATCGCCAGGATGTCGCGGACGATGCCGCCGATGCCGGTGGCCGCGCCCTGGTAGGGCTCGATGTACGAGGGGTGGTTGTGCGACTCGACCTTGAAGGTCACCGCGTAGCCCTGGCCCACGTCGACCACACCGGCGTTCTCGCCGATGCCGACCAGCATCGCGTCGCTGTCCGGCTTCTTCTCGCCGAACTGCTTGAGGTGCACCTTGGAGCTCTTGTAGGAGCAGTGCTCGGACCACATGACCGAGTACATCGCCAGCTCGGCGCCGGTGGGACGGCGGCCGAGGATCTCGCGGATCCTGGCGTACTCGTCTTCCTTGAGCCCGAGTTCGGCCCAGGGCTGCGCGGAGTCCGGGGTCTGCTCGGCGTTCTTGACGGTGTCGAGGGACATCAGGCGTTCACCAGCTGCTTCAGGACGGAGGTGAAGAAGCCCAGGCCCTCGGTGGTCGGGCCCGTGAGCGGCTCCACGGCGTGCTCGGGGTGCGGCATCAGGCCGACGACATTGCCCGCCGCGTTGGTGATGCCGGCGATGTCGCGGTACGAACCGTTCGGGTTCACGTCCAAGTACCGTGCCACGATGCGGCCTTCGGCCTCGAGCTGGTCCAGGACGCGCTCCTCGGCGACGAACCGGCCCTCACCGTTCTTGAGCGGCACGACGATTTCCTGGCCCTCGGAGTAATCCTTGGTCCAGGCCGTCCCGGCGTTCTCGATGCGGAGCTTCTGGTCGCGGCAGATGAAGTGCAGCGAGTCGTTCCGGGTGAGCGCACCGGGCAGCAGGTGCGATTCGCAGAGCACCTGGAAGCCGTTGCAGATACCGAGGACCGGCATTCCCAGCTTGGCCTGCTCGATGATGCTGTCCATCACCGGGGAGAAGCGGGAGATGGCCCCGCAGCGCAGATAGTCACCGTAGGAGAATCCGCCCGGCAGGACGACGGCGTCGACCTGGTGGAGATCCTTGTCACGGTGCCAGAGGGCGACCGGCTCGGCGCCGGCCAGGCGGACCGCGCGCTGGGCGTCGCGGTCGTCGAGGGAGCCGGGGAAAGTGACGACGCCGACGCGGGTGGTCACTTGCCCTCCTCCTCGACCCGGACGGTGAAGTCCTCGATCACGGTGTTCGCGAGGAAGGTCTCGGCGGCTTCGCGGATCTTGGCGAGCGCGGCGTCGTCGACCGGACCCTCCAGCTCCAGTTCGAAACGCTTGCCCTGACGGACATCGGCGATCCCGGCGAATCCGAGCCGGGGCAGTGCACGCTGCACCGCCTGGCCCTGGGGGTCGAGGATCTCGGGCTTGAGCATGACGTCGACTACGACGCGAGCCACTGGCACTCCCGTTGGTGTGGTGCGTGAGGCGGGGGACCTCCAGACTACCGGGGCATTCGGGCGTGTTTGCGGGCCGGTCGGAGCGACGCGCGTAGACTCACGCCCCTTACGCCGCAAGGGTTCCACGACTCTCGGCCGCCCCCGCCCTGTCCCTTTTCGGCCGTTATCGCGATCCCTTGCGGACCGTCCGAATACCGGCACTACGGGACAGAACGACCAGCGCGATCCCCCGCTATCCCGTGTCCGACGAAGTCTCGTGAATATCCGGAAAAAGAAAGCGCAGCCCTTCGATTTCTCTCGCCTTTGGGTGCAGAATAGGGCCCACCGGTGACGGCGGGCGCTGCACATCAGCGCGGGTTCCTGCCTGCCCGGACGCGCTCGCGAATTGCCCGAGAGGATTGACACCCATGGCTCAGCGTGTAGTCGTCACGCTCTCCGACGACCTGGACGGCGGCGCCGCCGCGGAGACCGTCCACTTCGGTGTCGACGGGAAGTCGTACGAGATCGACCTGTCGCAGGACAACGCGGAGAAGCTCCGTGAGGCGCTCGCCCCGTTCGTCGCGGCCGGCCGTCGCCAGAGCCGCGCCGGAAAGTCCTTCCGCCGCACCGCTCTCACCCCGGACCCGGCCGCCGTCCGCGCCTGGGCGCAGTCCCGCGGAATGGAACTGCCCGCCCGCGGCCGCATCCCCAAGCACGTCTACGAGCAGTTCGCCGAGGCCAACTGACCTGGCACGGAGGCTCCGTCGCCCCGCCCCGACCGCCACGGCGGAAAGGGTGGGGCGACCACTCCTTCCGATGGGGTAGAGTTCTTCCTGTCGCCGCAACCGGAGAGATCCGGAGAGGCGGCTGGTGGCCTGACGGACACCATGCGGACGTGGCTCAGTTGGTAGAGCATCACCTTGCCAAGGTGAGGGTCGCGAGTTCGAATCTCGTCGTCCGCTCGCAGTAAGAAGTACCGCAGTACAACCGAAGATCGTGCGGACGTGGCTCAGTTGGTAGAGCATCACCTTGCCAAGGTGAGGGTCGCGAGTTCGAATCTCGTCGTCCGCTCAGTGTGAAGGGCCCCTCGGAAGAGGGGCCCTTCGTCGTTCCCGCACCACCCCCTCCCCCGCCGGTGACATTTGTCATCGGCGACCCGTGCGAACGCGGCACGGACCGGTGATGCCGCGCACTGCCCGCAGGCCCCGGCCGCCGGGAGGCTTGAGGGCATGGACAACAGCCACCGCGAGCCGCCCGCCATCGAGGCCACCGGCCTGCACCGCCACTACGGCCCCGCCGGGGACGCCGGCTTCGACGCCGTCCGGGGCCTGGACCTCACCGTCCGACGGGGCGAGGTCTTCGCCCTGCTCGGCACCAACGGTGCGGGCAAGACCTCCACCATGGAGCTGCTCGAAGGACTGGCCGCCCCGACGGAGGGTCAGGTCCGGGTGCTGGGCCACGACCCGTACCGGGAGCGGGCGGTGGTGCGGCCGAGGATCGGCATCATGCTCCAGGAGGGCGGCTTCCCGTCCGAGCTCACGGTGGCCGAGACCGGCCGGGCCTGGGCCGGGATGACCAGCGGGGCCCGTCCGGTGGACGAGGTGCTGGAGCTGGTCGGGCTGGTCCACCGGCGCACCGTGCGGGTCAAGCAGCTCTCCGGCGGCGAGCGCCGCCGGCTCGACCTGGCGCTGGCCCTGCTGGGCCGCCCCGAGGTGCTCTTCCTGGACGAGCCCAGCACCGGGCTGGACCCGGAGGCCCGGGCCGGCGTCTGGCGGCTGGTCCGCGAACTGCGGGCACAGGGCACCACGGTGCTGCTCACCACGCACTACCTGGAGGAGGCCGAGGAGCTGGCCGACCGGCTGGCCATCATGCACGCCGGACGGATCGTCACCCGGGGCACCGTGGCCGAGGTGATCGCCGGACGGCCGTCCCGGATCTCCTTCGAACTCCCGGAGCGCGAAGGCCGGTTCGAGGCGCTGGCGCTGCCGCAGCTGGCCGGCGCCGAGCTGCTGACCGAGGGCCGCCGGATCACCGTGCAGACCCCGCACCTCCAGGCCACCCTGACCGGGCTGCTCGGCTGGGCCGCCCGGCACGAGGTCCCGCTGGCCGGGCTGGACGCCCGCAGCGCCTCGCTGGAGGAGGCCTTCCTGGCCATCGCCTCCGGCGCCGCCGCCGACCCCACCGACTCCCCCGCCTCGCCCGCCGAGACCGTCCTGACCGGAGCCACCCGATGAGCACCGTCACCGCCACCGCCGCCCGCAGCACCACCGCCTCCCGGATGCTGGCCCTCGGCCGGGCCGAGACCACCCTGCTGCTGCGCAACCGCACCGCGCTGTTCACCGCCCTGGTGCTGCCGCCGCTGATGGCCGTCGCGCTGAGCGAGCCGATCAAGCAGCAGAGCCAGGACCTCCCCGGTCTCCCGGCCTCCGCCCTGGTGGTCACCGGACTGCTCGGGATGCTCCCGCTGTTCGTCGTCTACTACAACCTGACCTCGGCCTACGTGGCCCGCCGCGGCGAGCTGGTGCTCAAGCGGATGCGCACCGGCGAGGCCCGGGACGCCGAGCTGCTCGGCGGCATGGCGCTGCCGTCCGTCCTGCTCTCGCTGGTGCTCGGCGCGGTGCTCTGCGTGGCCGCGGCCTTCCTGATGGACCTGCCCGCGCCCTCCGACCCGGCCAGGGTGGTGCTCGGGATGCTGCTGGGCCTGGTGGTGCTGGTGCCGCTGGCCGCACTGTCCAGCGTGATCACCAGGACCGTGGAGAGCGCCGGGCTGACCACCCTGCCCCTGCTGCTGATCAGCCAGTTCGGCTCCGGCATGATCTTCCCGCTGGACGCGATGCCCGACCAGCTGGCCGCGTTCTGCCGACTGCTGCCGACCACGCCGGCCGTCCAACTGCTGCGCGACGGCTGGACGGGGGCGACCGGCTGGGGCGAGGCCCTGCCGCAGCTCGGCCTGGCCGTGGCCTGGACCCTGGTGGCCGGGTGGGCCGCACTGCGCTGGTTCCGCTGGGAGCCCCGGCGCTGACGCCTGATAGGAATTCCGTACCGATCGCACCGGAGGAGGGGCCGTGGAGCTGCGACGACCGCTGCGCCGCTGGCGCGCGCTGGGGAAGCCGCAGCGCACCGAGCTGTACGTCCGCTGGTCCTGCTACTTCGCGCTGTCGGCACAGCCGCTGGCGGTGCTCGGCGCGCTGGGCGAGGAGGCCGGGGAGGTACCGGTACTGACGCTCCGTCTGCTGCTGGTGGCGATGGTGGCCGGGGCGGTGCTCTCGGTCCTGCTGTTCCGCACCGGGCTGGCCCACTACCTGGGCCGCCGGGTGCTGCCCACCGGCCTGCTGGCCGCCTCCACCGTGCTCACCCTGGTCACGGTCTGGGTGCTCGCGCTGGCCTCCGGCCCCGTCCCGGACCGGGCGGCCGGGCTCGGCCCGGTCCTGGTGATGTTCTGGTTCGGCCCGGTGACGGTGACCCTGCCGGTCCGCCGGGCCTGCGCGCTCGGCGGCGGGATGCTGCTGGGGGTGGCGGCCGCGCTGCTGGCCGCGGGGGCGCCGCTCGCCACCTCGCTCGGCGTCTCCACGGTGGTGGCGTTCGGCTGCGTGTTCTTCGGCGCGACCTGCCGCTCCTCCGCCTGGCTGGCCGGGGTGGTCTGGGAGCTGGACGGCGCCCGGGAGACCCAGGCCCGGCTGGCGGTGGCCGAGGAGCGGCTGCGGTTCTCCCGGGACCTGCACGACGTGCTCGGCCGCAACCTCACCACGATCGCGCTGAAGAGCGAGCTGGCCTCCCAACTCGCCCGCCGGGGGCGGCCGGAGGCGGCCGACCAGATGACCGAGGTGCAGCGGATCGCCCAGGAGTCCCAGCGCGAGGTGCGCGAGGTGGTCCGGGCCTACCGCGGCGCCGACCTGAACGCCGAGCTGACCGGGGCCCGCTCGGTGCTCCGGGCCGCCGACGTGGACTGCGAGGTGGACCTGGCCGGGGCCGAGCAGCTCCCGCTCCCCGCCCAGTCGGTGCTCGGCTGGGTGGTCCGCGAGGGGACCACCAACGTACTCCGGCACAGCGAGGCCACCAGCTGCCGGATCCGCCTGCGGGTCGGCGGCGGCCAGGCCCTGCTGGAGATGGCCAACGACGGGGTGCCCGAGCGGCCCGCCGCCGCCCCCGGCACCGGCCTCACCGGCCTGCGCGAGCGGCTCGCCGTGTACGGCGGGCAGCTGGCCACTCCCCCCGCCGAACCCGGCTGGTTTCGCCTCACCGTGGACCTGCCGCTGACCGCACCCGCCCTCTCCCTGGAGACCACCGGATGACCGCGCCGACGACCGCGCCCGTACGACTCCTGCTCGCCGACGACGAGCACCTGATCCGGGGTGCGATGGCCGCCCTGCTGGCGCTGGAGGAGGACCTGACCGTGGTGGCCGAGGCCGCCTCGGGCCCGGAGGCGCTGGCGATGGCCAAGGCGCACCGGCCGGACGTCGCGGTGCTGGACCTGCAGATGCCCGGGATGGACGGGATCGAGGTGGCCACCGAGCTGCGCCGGGTGCTGCCAGAGTGCCGGACGATGATCGTCACCGGCCACGGGCGGCCCGGCTACCTCAAGCGGGCGCTGGAGGTCGGGGTGCGGGGCTTCCTGCCGAAGACCGTCTCGGCGGCCGACCTGGCCGGAATCATCCGCACCGTGGTGGCGGGCGGCCGGTACGTGGACCCGGAGCTGGCGGCGGACGCCATCGCGGCCGGGGAGAGCCCGCTCACCCCGCGCGAGACGGACGTGCTGGAGCTGGCCGCGCACGGCACCTCGGTCGCCGAGATCGCCGAGCGGGCCGCGCTCTCGCCCGGCACGGTGCGCAACTACCTCTCCTCGGCGGCCGGGAAGCTGGGCGCCGAGAACCGGCACGCGGCGGTCCGGATCGCCCGCGAGCACGGCTGGATCTGAGGCGGCGTCACGGACGCGGACGGCCGGGGCCCGCAGGGGCCCCGGCCGTTACGGCGTCACTGCCAGGTGTTGCCGGTCAGGCGCTCGTACGCCTCGACGTACTTGGCCCGGGTGGTGGCCACGATCTCGGCGGGCAGCTCCGGCGGCGGCTGCTCGCTCTTCCGGTCCCAGCCGGAGGCCGGGGAGTCCAGCCAGTCCCGGATGAACTGCTTGTCGAAGGAGGGCTGGGCCCGGCCCGGCTGCCAGAGGTCGGCCGGCCAGTAGCGGGAGGAGTCCGGGGTGAGCACCTCGTCGCCGATCACCAGCTCGCCCTCGTAGAGGCCGAACTCGAACTTGGTGTCGGCCAGGATCAGGCCGCGCTCGCGGGCGATGTCCCGGGCCCGGGAGTAGACGGCCAGGGTGGTCTGACGGAGCGTCGCCGCCAGGTCCGCGCCGATCCGGCGGGCGGTCTCCTCGTAGGAGACGTTCTCGTCGTGCTCGCCGACCTCGGCCTTGAGGGCCGGGGTGTAGATCGGGGCGGGCAGCTCGGAGCCGTCCTCCAGGCCCTCCGGCAGGGCGATGCCGCAGACCGTGCGGTCGTTGCGGTACTCGACCAGGCCGGAGCCGGTCAGGTAGCCGCGGGCCACGCACTCCACCGGGGCCATCTCCAGCGCCCGGCAGATCAGCGTCCGGCCCTTCCAGTCGGCGGGGGCGCCGGCCGGGAGCTCGGTGGAGATGACGTGGTTGGGCACGATGTCGGCGATCCGCTCGAACCACCAGAGCGAGAGCTGGGTGAGGATCCGGCCCTTGTCCGGGATCTCGTTGGGCAGCACCCAGTCGAAGGCGGAGGTGCGGTCGCTGGCCACCATCACCAGGTCGCCGTTGGCGGCCCGGTAGAGGTCGCGCACCTTGCCGGTGTGCAGGTGTTCCAGACCAGGTACCTGGACCGGTTCGGGCTTGGTGACAAATCCGCTCAAGGTCGTCTCAGTCCTCGGGGGAAGGGGTGCTGGGGCTCCGAGTCTTTCACGTGCGCCCCCGCACCCCCGCCCCCGGCTACTGCGGACCGGCCTTGCAGAGGTGGTCGAGCAGGTTGGCGGTGGCCCGCTGGATCCGCTCGTCGGTGTGGCCCGGGCGGTCCAGCGCGGGCGACCAGGCGAAGGTGCCGGAGGCGAAGACGTAGGCGCCGCTGGGCGCCCGGTAGAGCGAGCTCTCCTGGTACCGGACCTTCCCCTCGGCGTCCCGGTACGGCGAGTGCGCCAGCAGCACCCGCTCGGTGTGCTCGGGCAGCGCGACCCGCGGGAAGTAACGGTCCGCCTCACCGGCCACCAGGCCGGGCAGCTCCTCGCCCTCGCGCAGGCCGGTGCCCTCCCAGAGCCAGTGGCCGGTGTGCCGGGCCACCAGCGGGACGGGCGTGGGCACCCGGCCCGCGTACTGCACGCCGAGCAGCCGCTGCTCCGGCTCGCCCGCGTCCCGCCACAGGGCGCTGCGGCTGCCCGGCACCCCGGCGGCCGGGTGGTCGGCCGGGACGCGCTGGCGCTTGCGGCAGTTGAGCAGCCGGTGCGGCTCGCCGGACGGGCCGGGCTCCAGCTCGACCCGCCAGTACACCGAGTTGGCGGAGAGGAAGACCAGTGAGGTGCCGCCGTCCCGGGCCGCCTCGACGGCCCGGCGCATCGGCTCGGACCAGTACTCGTCGTGGCCGGGGAAGACCATCGCCTTGTACCGGGCCGGGTCGACGTGCCCGGCGTGCAGGTCGGTGGCGGTGGCGTAGGCCAGGTCGTAGCCGTAGCGCTCGGCCCAGCGGATGAAGTCGTAGGCGTGGCCGACGTGCAGCGGCAGGCCGGCGCCGGCGTGCGGGCGGTCGAAGGAGACCGTGACGGCGGCGTCCTCCTCGCCGAGCAGGCCGCCCGTCTCGTCCCAGGCGTGGTAGAGGCTGGCGCCGTGCAGGCCGTCCTCGGGGAACAGGTTGTAGGCCTGCCAGGTGACGTCCGGGAGCACCAGCAGCAGGTCGGCGGTCTGCTCGAAGTCCCGTACGGTGAACGGGATGTGACTGCGGTGCAGGTTGTCGGCGGTGGTCAGCACCGCGACGTAGGCGCCCGGCCTCCAGTGCAGCGGGACCTGGAGCCGCCAGGACTGCCACCAGTGGTGGCAGGAGACGGTGCGGCCGACCACCAGCGGGGCCGGCTGGGCCAGGCCGGAGATCAGCGGACTGGCCGTCATGTGGTGGGCGCCGTCACCGCCGTAGTGGCCGATCCGGTAGACGTCCACGGTGAAGCCGCGCGGCGGGTTCACGGTGACCCGCAGGTCCACCGAGCCGCCGGGGCGGATCACCCCGGCCGAGGCGAAGCCCTTGATCTGCCGCACCACGTCGTCGGAGTTGGCCGGGGTGCCGACCGGTGGCTTGGGGCGCGGGGCGGCCTGCGGGCGCTGGCCCGGGGCGTCCAGGCTGACGTACCAGGGCACCGCGCCCTCGATGCCGGCCACGTAGTGGTCCGGACTCCGCAGCCAGGGCAGCGGGCCCTGGCCGAACGGGTCCGAGACCCCGTGCTTGAGCGTCCCCGACTCCCAGCGGCGGTTGAGTTCCGACCCCACGCGCGCCCCTCCCCCCTCGCACCGGCCCGGCTCGGCCCCCGGTGGCATGTGCCACGCGGATGTGCGTGCGGACCAGCACACCACAGTGCTGGCGCTGCGTCACCCCACCGTAGCAACAAGTGTCGTTGAAAATTGATTCGTACCGGGCCGGTCCCCTGACCGGGGCATGACGCCTCGTCAGAGCCGTACCGAGCCCGTCGTCCGCAGCCCGGCCGACTCCAGCCAGCCGCGCAGCGGGGCACCGTCGCCGTGCTCCACCGCCTCGGCCACCAGGGCGGCCAGCTCCGGCCTGCGGGCGCCCGCCAGCAGCAGCACCGGGCCGTCCAGCCAGTCCAGGCCCGGACGGCCGGCCCCGGCCTCCAGCGCCGTCAGGCAGACCAGTGCGGTGACGTGGTCGGCCAGCAGGTCCCGGCCGGTGCGCACGACCTGCAGCGGGGGCGCGACCTGCCCGGTGCGCGCCACGTGCGCGGCGAGTGCTGCCGCCAGGGGCTCGCCGCCGCCCTCCGCGAGCCGGGTCAGCACCAGGTGCAGCGCCGGGCCGGGCTCCTCCGGCGCGCGCTCGCCGAGCACCGCGCGCAGCGCCCCGGCCTGGCCGCGCCAGCCCGCCTCGACCACCTCCGCCGGGTAGTCGGCCCAGGCCAGCTCGCGCCAGCCCGTCCCGACCGTGCCCACCGGCTCGCCGAACAGCACCTCGGCGGCCAGCAGCGAGACCGCCGCGTCCACCTTCCCCGGCTCCTCCAGCAGGTCGCAGGCGGGGCGGTCGCCCAGCCGGGTGCCGTAGCCGTCGGCCAGCCGGTCCCGGCGGGAGAGCTCGGTGAGCGCGGAGACCACGCCCGCGTTCAGGTGGGCCGGGTGGCGGCCCAGCCGCCAGGCCGGCAGGGCGACCCGGGTGAGCAGCCTGTCCCACCCCGCGTAGGCCAGGCCGACCTGCTCCTGGGCGGCGATCCGCAGCCCGTAGTCCACCGCCTTGGCCTGCTCGGAGGCGGCGGCCGCGACCGCCCGCTCCAGCTCGGCCGCGTGCTCCCGGCAGGCCGAGAGCAGCAGCCGGGTGAGCCGGTCCAACAGCGCGCCCGGCAGCGCCCCGGGGCCGCGCCGCTCGCCCAGCGAGGCGTCCAGGCCGCGCAGGAAGCGCCGGGCGGCGGCGATCTCCGGATCGGCCGAGGCCGCCGTGCCGGCCACCACCGGGGCAAGCAGGGCGCGCAGCTCGCCGGCCCGCATCCACCAGAGGAAGGGGGAGCCGATCACCAGCACCGGGGCGGCCTGCTGCCCGCTCCGGCCGGCCCTCAGCTCGTCGCCGACCGGGGCCGACGGGCCGTCAGGCGCCTTGCGGCGGCGGCCGGGCGGCTCCTCCAGCCAGCTGTCGCAGTCCGGGGTGAGCGCGATGGCGGAGGGCGCCGGGACGCCGAGCCGCTCGGCGAGGTCGCCGATCTGGCGGTACAGCTCCGGTGCGTCCTCCCGGGCCAGCGGCACCGCGGGGGTGCGCGGCGGCACCGCCCGGGCGTAGGCCCGGGCCGCCAGGCCGGCCGCCAGCAGCACCAGCGCGGCGACCGCGCAGACCACCCAGCGGACGGCGTCCCAGACCCCCGCGTCGGCCGAGCCGGGAGCGCCGATCCGGCCGGTGAACCGGCCGGCCAGCAGCACCACGGCGACGGCGACGGGCAGCGCGGCGGCGCCCAGCGCCAGCCCGCGGACCCTCAGCACGGCCTGGGCACGTGCGCGGGCTGCGTCGACAGCGGCCATGTGGCGCGGCACCCCCTTCGGGGCCCGGGGACGGGAGGACCGCACCGCCCTCCGGAGGGGAGGCGGCGATCCGGTCACCCGGGCCGACTCGAAATGATCAGTATCCGACCGGGAGGCGACGGAGGTCGCCCCCGGTTGTGCATCGTGCTTGGCACTTCTGACAGTTTTGACGCCCGTCCACGGGTGGGTGTTCCGGATCGCTACCGTTTCCACCCGTCCTGGTGACAACCACCACCCGGGACGCCACCGTCAGCTTCCCCCCGGCCGGGCCCGGACACCCGGCGGAGACCGCAGCGGCCGACGGCCGCCCACGCGATCCAGCGCACCCTACGACCCGGGACACGGCCACGTCAGCCGGATGGTCATCGGATCACCCGAAGGGCTGGAATCCTGCCGCCGAGCGGTGTGGTGGTTTGCCGCCCGCTCGAACGGGAGAGCGGTCCGCAGAACGACGGAGGGCGCTGCGTCCGGCGGGTGATCCCACCGGGCGCAGCGCCCTCACGGCCGTGCCCGTCCTTACTGCTGCGCCGCCTTCAGCGCGATGTCGGTGCGGTGCTGCCCGCCCTTGAGCGAGATCCGCGCGACGCCCCGGTAGGCCAGCTCGCGGGCCGCGGCCAGGTCGGCCCCGGTCGCGGTGACCGAGAGCACCCGGCCCCCGGCGCTCAGCACGGAGCCGTCCGGGCCCTCCTTGGTGCCGGCGTGCAGCACGAACGCGCCCTCGGCCTCGGCCTCGGCCAGCCCCTCGATCGGGTCGCCGGTGCGCGGCGCGGCCGGGTAGCCCTCGGAGGCCACCACCACGGTGACCGCGGCGCCCTCGTCCCAGCGCAGCGGCTCCAGCCCGCCCAGCGTCCCGTTGGCCGAGGCCAGCAGCACGCCCGCCAGCGGGGTGCGCAGCCGGGCCAGCACGACCTGGGTCTCCGGGTCGCCGAAGCGGGCGTTGAACTCGATCACCCGGGTGCCGCGCGAGGTCAGCGCCAGGCCCGCGTAGAGCAGGCCGGAGAACGGGGTGCCCCGGCGGCGCAGCTCGTCCACGGTCGGCTGCAGGACCGTCTCCAGCACCTCGTCGACTAGGCCCTCGGGGGCCCAGGGCAGCGGGGAGTAGGCGCCCATGCCGCCGGTGTTCGGGCCCTCGTCGCCGTCCAGCGCGCGCTTGAAGTCCTGCGCCGGGACCAGCGGCAGCACGGTGGTGCCGTCGGTGATGGCGAACAGCGAGACCTCGGGACCGTCCAGGTACTCCTCGATCACCACCTGCTCGCAGGAGGCCGCGTGGGCCAGCGCCTCGGCCAGGTCGGAGGTGACCACCACGCCCTTGCCGGCCGCCAGGCCGTCGTCCTTCACCACGTACGGGGCGCCGAAGGCGTCCAGCGCCTCGGCGGCCTCCTCCGGGGTGCGGCAGACGTAGGAGCGCGCGGTGGGCACGTTGGCCCCGGCCATCACGTCCTTGGCGAAGGCCTTGGAGCCCTCCAGCTGGGCGGCCTCCCCGGACGGGCCGAAGACCGGGATGCCGGCCGCCCGGACGGCGTCCGAGACGCCGGCCACCAGCGGGGCCTCCGGGCCGACCACGACCAGCTCGGCGCCGAGCTCCCGGGCCAGCGCGGTCACGGCCGCACCGTCCAGCTGGTCGACGGGGTGGACCGTCGCCACCTGTGCGATCCCGGCGTTGCCCGGGGCACAGTGCAGCTCGGTCACGGCAGGATCTTGGGACAGGGAGCGGCACAGGGCGTGTTCGCGGGCGCCGCCGCCGATGACGAGGACCTTCACGCTTGGCAAGCGTAGTCGGTGGCCGTTCCGGCCCCGGGTGCGGGCCCCGTGGCAAGCTCCAACGGATTGCCTGCTACGGGGCCCCGGGACTGGAGGAAGCTCCAGGGAGCGCCCCGGGCCGGGCCCGGCAGAGTGGCCGGAGTCAGGGCCGCAGGACCGGACGGGCTCGCTCGGAAGGGTGAAATCCGATCGGCCGCCGCAACTCTCCCACCTCGGGTCGATGGGGTGAATTCCGATAACGATCGCGGCCGAAGCGGCCACACGGTCAGCCATTCGGCGGTAAGAAGGTCTGTCGGACGACCCCCGGCCACGGCCGGGGCACGGCACCATGGGGCATCCCGCACCCGCTCCTGGCGCCGCCGTCCGACACGGTGTCAGATCCGGCCGCCATCCCCCGATAGAGGCCGCCCGACACCGACCGCCCGACGCACCGTCAGGCCCGGCACCCCGCCAGGGCCTTCGCAGTCCGCCCGCCACAGGGAGCCCCACAGGTGAGCCAGCCGGAAATGCAGCCCGAGGAGAGCCCTTGGGGCAAGGACCTCGGTGAAGAGGACCAGCCCGTGGCCACCTCCAGCCCGACCCCGACCCGCCGCCGCACCGACCTGAGTGCCCGCCAGTTCCCGCTCGGGGACTGGGGCGAGCCCGCCGAGCGGCTGGAGGAGCTCTACCGCTGGTCCGAGGAGCGCGCGGTCGAGGCCATCGACTGGTACCGCCGGGACCGGGTCTGGAAGCGGCGCTGGGCCCGCCTGCTCCGCTTCGGCGCCGCCGGGTTCGCGGTGGCCGGGGTGACGGCTCCGCTGGTCTCGATGACCGGCGCCTTCTCCTTCCACGCCTCCTGGGGCTACGTCGGGCTCGCCCTCTCCGCCGCCTGCGTCGGCCTGGACCGGGCCTTCGGCCTCACCTCCGGCTGGATGCGGGACGTCTCCACCGCGCAGGCGCTGCAACGGCGGCTGGAGACCTTCCAGTTCGACTGGGCCTCGGAGTGCGTCCGGGAGGTCCTCGGGCCGACCGAGGGCACGGCCGGGGAGGCGGCGGAGCGGTGCCTCGGGGTGCTGCGGCGCTTCTGCGAGGACGTCTCCGACGTGGTCCGCAGCGAGACCTCCGAGTGGATGCTCGAGTTCCGGGCCGGCATGACGCAGCTGCCCACCCAGTCGCCCGGCCCCTGGGGCGGCCGCACCGAACCGGGCACCGGAGCCCAGGTCCGCGTCCTCCCCCCGCCGGGCACCCGGCCCACCATGCCCCGCCAACGCCCCCCGGAGGGGCCGCTGCGGTAACCCTGCGGGGGCGCGCGGCAGGTGGTCACCCCAGGGGCGCGAGGAACTGCGCGAAGCGGAAGGAAATGACCCGTCTGCCGGGTACGGGGATCCACTGGCAAGTGACTGTCCGTACCCGGCACACGGGTCTCCGCCTACCGCCGCGCGCAGTTCCTCGCGCCCCTGGGTCCCCGACGGTCGCCCTCAGCGGGACGCCTAAGCGAAGACGATCATGGAGCCCTGGGTGACGCTTCGGGTGGCGGCGGCGTAGAGGCCGGCCCAGGCGTGGCGTTCGCGGGCGTAGGGGTGGAGGTCGTCGATCGGCGGCTCGAAGGGCTGCTCCAGCTCGGTGGGGGCGAGCGGGCGGGTGGGGGCCGGCGGGTCGAGCGGGTCGATGCCCAACACCGGTGCCACCGCCTGGAGTTCGCGCAGCAGCCCGTACGAGGACCCGAGCGGCCCGCCCTCGGCGAGCAACTCGTCGGCGACCAGCGGCAGTTGGAAGTCGATCGGAACGTACGCCCCGGCGTGGTCGAAGTGCCAGACCAGATGGGACTGTTCGGCCGTGGACTCGAACATCTCCAGCAGCTGCTCGTAGTCGCTGCCGAGCGCGTCCACCGGGGTGATCTGGAACCCGGTCAGCCCCAACAGGTAGGCGCGGCGCAGGAAGTGGAGCGAGTCGTAGTCGAAGGCGGCTATCGGCTCCACCGAGCCGCTCAGCTCCGCCGAGTACTGGTAGACCGGCACCGGCGGCAGCCCGTGCGCGGTGAGGGCGGCGTCGTAGCGCGCCAGGTCGTCCCGGAACGGGTTGTCGGAGCTGTACGTCAGGACGTCCACCAGCGGGACGAGCCAGAGGTCGCAGGCCATGGGCCGGCTCTTCCTCTCAGGGGGCGGGGCAACGGAGAGCCCACCCTACTGCCCGGGCAGGGCCTCGCGGCGAGCGGCGGCCTCCTCGGCCGGCTTCCCGGCGCGGGGGGCGGACGGGCGACCGAAGCGGCCCGGCGGGACGGCCCTGGGGAGCGGCACCAGCCCGTGGCCGACCTCCGGCCCGGCGGACGCCCCGACGGGCGCCTCGGTGGACGCTCCGGCCAGCGGCGGCGAGGCGGGCGGATCGGCCGGAGCCGGGGAGCCGCCGCCGGGGACCGGCCCGCGCAGCAGGGAGAGCACGCCCACCGACTCCAGCGAGTGGCCGCCGAGCCGGGCCAGCAGCTCGACGGTGAAGAGGTTGTACTGGTTCACGATCCGGTGCGCGCCGGAGATGTCGCGGGCCTCGATCCGGTCCACCAGCTCGGGGTGGCGGTCCCAGCAGACGCCCTCCATGGAGTCGGCGGCGCGCAGGTAGGGGGCCGCGTACATCCAGGACTGCACCCGCAGCCAGCCGAGGTAGCCGGCGATCCGGGTGTTGTCGAGCAGCACCGCGGCCTCGTGCCAGAACCGCAGGTCGCAGCCGACCAGGACGTCCAACTGCCCGGCGCGGGAGGCCCGTTGGGCGGCCTCGGCGCGGCGGCGCAGGGACGGGAGGCGGTGCCAGTCGTAGCGGCTGACCCGGTCGTGGAGCTGGCGCAGGGCCGAGTCGGTGAGCAGGGTGCGGGCCTCGAAGATCTCCAGGAAGTCCGACCAGGAGAACTCGGGGACGGTGAAGCCCCGGTGGTGCTCGGCCCGGAGCAGGCCCTGCGCGGCCAGGTCGACCAGCGCCTCGCGGGCGGGGGTGGCGGAGACCCCGTAGAGCTCGGCGATCTCCTTGACCGTGAAGTTGCGGCCCGCCTCCAGCCGGCCGGCCATCATCTCCTCGCGGAGCGCCGCGGCGATCTGCTCGCGCAGGCTGTTGCGCTGGATCGCCGGACGGCCGTCACCGGGGAGTCCCAGGGTGCTGGACATGCGGTCGTCGGGCTCCTCTCCGGCTCCGTGCTGGCCCTCGGCCGGCCCGGACGGGAACACGACCAAGGCTCATCTTCTCAAATGCGCCCAGCTGGTGCGCAAGAGCCTCACGGCCTCCATATCCGGACATTCGGCCGTGTCCGCAGGTCAGCGCGGTGCCCCGGCGCAGAACGGCCGCGGCCACCGGGGCCCCGGGCAGCACCCGGGGCGGCCCGGTGGCCGTCCGTGATCACCGTCGGGGCGCGGTCAGCGCTGGACCGGGGCCGGGATGCCCAGCAGGCGGTCCCGGAGCACCGGGAACTCGGCCCGGGCCTTGGCCGCCCCGGCGCCGTCGAACTCCACCGTGAGCACCTCCTCGCCCGCCCCGGCCTCGGCCAGCACCTTGCCCCACGGGTCCACCACGATCGAGTGGCCGCCCTGCTCCACCCCGGCGTGGGTGCCGGCGGTGTTGCAGGCCAGCACGTACGCCTGCTCCTCCACCGCCCGGGCCCGGGCCAGCAGGGTCCAGTGCTCGCGCCGGCGCTCCGGCCAGGCCGCCGGGACCACCAGCAGCTCCGCCCCGGCGTCCAGCAGCGCCCGGAACAGCTCCGGGAAGCGCAGGTCGTAACAGGTCGCCAGACCGAGGGTGCCCAGCTCGGTGGTGGCGGTGACGATCTCCTGCCCCGCCCCCATCGCGACCGCCTCACCGCTGTCGAAGCCGAAGCGGTGGATCTTGCGGTACGTCGCGGCCAGCTCGCCGTCCGGGGCGAACAGCAGCGAGGTGTTGTAGATCGGGCCGTCCGGATCGCGTTCCACGATCGAACCGGCGTGCAGCCACACCCCGGTCGCCCGGGCGGCCGCCGACATCGCCTCGGCGGTCGGGCCGTCCAGCGGCTCCGCCCCGTCCGACCACGCGTCGTACGCGAACCCGCCGAGCGGCCACAGCTCGGGCAGGACCACCAGGTCAGCGCCCTCCTGGGCGCGGACCAACGCGGCCGCCCGGGCCCGGCGTTCCGCCACCGGCTCGGCGTCGGACACGGCGAGTTGGATCAATGAGGCGCGCACACTACCACCGTCCATGGGACCAGTCCTACGATCGTCACCCGAAAGCGCTGCCCTGCTGTCACCCGGCAGCGTAACGTGCGGGTAGCGCCCGCGCCGGGAAGCCCCGACCTTGGTGCGGTGGTGCGGAACTGACGGAGGGCCGGATAACCCGTGACCGACAACGAGACGACCGTGCAGACCTGCGTCGACGCCTGGACGCAGTCGATCGAAGCGATATCCGAACTCGTCGCCGCCCTGCCCGGCGACGCCTGGAACCGTCCCACCGAGTGCCCGGGCTGGTCCGTCCGCGACGTCGTCTCGCACATCATCGC
Organism: Kitasatospora sp. NPDC051853; assembly: GCF_044452665.1. Lineage (NCBI taxonomy): Bacteria > Bacillati > Actinomycetota > Actinomycetes > Kitasatosporales > Streptomycetaceae > Kitasatospora > Kitasatospora sp. NPDC051853. Next base: position 181,790 of record NZ_JBITBY010000003.1, read on the forward strand.
CCTGGAGTCCGAACTCCTCGGCGACCCCCGCCCGATCCACTCCCTCCCCTCCGACCTCCGGCACGTCAGCGGTGACTTCGCCCGCTACATGGAGCTCCCCGTCGACAAGCGGCGCTGCCACACCCCGCCGGAGCTCACCGGCGAACTGGAGTACACGATCATCCGGCGCTCGCGCGCCCTGCGGGACTCCCGCCACCAGGCCGAGGACCTCGTACGGTGGCCGGCCGGCCCGCTCTCCCGGGACGTCCCCTACCTCACCCTGCTGCGGCTACGCGTCTTCGACGTCTGGGTCCACGAGCAGGACCTCCGCCGCGCCCTCGCCCTCCCCGGCAACCTCGACTCCCCCGGCGCCCGCATCACCCGCGACCACCTGGTCTCCGCCCTCCCCCGCACCGTCGCCAAGTCCGCCGGCGCCCCCATCGGCACCACCCTCGCCCTCGACGTCACCGGCGCGCAGGAGTTCTTCCGGACCGTCCGGGTCGGCGCGGACGGCCGCGCCACCGTCGACGAGTCGGTGACCCTCGCCCCGACGGTCTCGCTCGGCATGGACTGGGAGACCTTCGTCCGGCTCTCCTGCGGCCGCGGCAAGCGCGGCCCCGTCACGGTGGACGGCGACCACGAACTCGCCGACCGCATCCTCGACCACTTCGCCGTCACCCCCTGAGGGCGCGCACTCCGCACGCACGCGGGGTGGCGCACCTCGCGTACTCCTGTCCGATCTCGGCGGGCCAGTACGTCACCCGTTCGGCCTCGTTGTGCCAGACAGCCCATACCTCCGAACAGAATTGAGGGGCTGTCATGAACGACGAGTCGATGGAACTGGTCCGCACCAGCTTCCCGGTCACCGGCCAGCCGATCCGGGTGGTGATGATCAACGACGAGCCCTGGTTCGTCACGGCCGACGTGTGTGCGGTGCTCCAGCGGACCAACCCCAGCTGGGCCAGCCGCATCCTGTCGCCGGAGGACACGCGCACCGTCGACATGCGCTCGGTATGCCTCACTTCAAGTGAGGCATACGGCGTTCCCGCAGGTCAGAAAGCCTCCGTGCGGGGCAATCCCTACCTCAACGTGATCAGCGAGGCGGGTCTCTACCTCCTGATCATGCGATCGAAGAAGCCGTCCGCGCGCGGGTTCCAGCAGTGGGTCACCGCCGACCTGTTGCCGTCGATCCGGCGAGGTGACACCGACGTGCCGCGGCAGCAGCAGCGGATGGCGGAGACCCTCGCGGACGCGATCGGGCAGCAGGTGCACATCGTCGCCGAGGTCCAGCAGGACGACGGGCCCGACTTCCACGTCCGCTCCGACGGGACGGTGCACTGCCGCCACGGCGAGATGGGCTTCCGGATGCCGAACCGTCAGGAGGACAGCGGCCCGCCCTTCGGCGGGTACTTCCACTGCCTCAGCTACGAGCGCGTCGGGATCCGCGGCGGCAAGGCGATCCCGCGCTGCGAGAAGCTCAAGCTGGTCGACCTGGTCCGCCGTCTGAACGCCCGGCCTCCCGCGCCCGAACCCTCCCTCGGTGGAACGGTCCACGGCGAGGTCGGCCCGTTCCGGTTCACCACCGGCCCGGACGAGTTCGTCGACCTGATGCGGCGCAGCGGCCTGCTGTAGCGCCTCGCTGGGCGAATAGCCTGACCAACGGTCAGGCTATTCGCGTTTCCACAGGTCGGAAACCCTACGCGACCTTCCGCCGGAGGTGCAGGATCATCCCCGTGCCGAACGCCAGCGGCACGAACAGCCAGCACAGCGCCCAGCGGTACGCGTCCGCCGTGTGTGCCGCTCCCGCCGGGGTGAGGGCGTCGAGGAGGAGGCCGACGCCCAGCAGGGTGGTGACGATGCCGAGGAAGCCGCCCATGTTGGCGATGCCGGTGGCGGTGCCGAGGCGGGTCGCCGGGTTGTTAGCGCGGGCGTAGTCGAGGCCGACGAGGGAGGCGGGGCCGTTGGTTCCCATCACCACGAGGAGGGTGACGAGGAGCCAGGTGGGCGGGGTGGCGCCGGGCCAGGCGAGGACGGCGGCCCAGGTGAGGGCGGTGGCGGTGATGACGGTGAGGGTGACGGGCATCCGGGCCCGGACGGTGCGGAGCAGGAGGCGGCCGAGCAGCAGGGCGAAGACCATGTTGGCGAAGACCAGCAGGGTGAGCAGGCCGCCCGCCTCGGCGCGCGAGAGTCCCTGGCCCTCCACCAGGTAGGGCATCCCCCAGAGGAGTCCGAAGGCTCCGGCCGGGAAGGCGGTGGTGAAGTGGACCCACAGCCCCAGCCGGGTGCCGGGCTCGCGCCAGCTGTCGCGGACCTGGGAGCGGAGCGAGGGCCGCCCCTCGGCGGTCGAGGGCAGCGGGGCGGCGCCGGGGGGTGCCTCCCGGAGCAGCAGGGCGACGGCCGCGAAGACGGCGACGCCGAGCAGGGCGACGGTGGCGAAGGAGGCGGTCCAGCCCTGGCTGTGCAGGGTCTGGGCGAGGACGGCGGTGGTGAGGAGGTTGCCGCCCATGCCGACCAGGCCGGTGAGTTGGGCGACCATCGGGTTCTGGGCGGCGGGGAACCACCGGGCGGCGATCCGGAGCACGCTGATGAAGGTCATGGCGTCGCCGCAGCCGAGCACGGCCCGGGAGGCCAGGGCGGGGCCGAAGGCGGTGGAGAAGGCGAAGGCGAGCTGACCGAGGCTCAGCAGCAGGATGCCGCCGAGCAGGACGCGCTTGGGCCCGTAGCGGTCGACCAGCAGGCCGACGGGTATCTGCATGGCCGCGTAGACCAGGACCTGGAGCACGGCGAAGGTGGAGAGCGCCGAGGCCCCGATGCCGAAGCGGTCGGCGGCGTCGATGCCGGCCACGCCGAGGCTGGTGCGGTGGATCACCGCGAGCACGTAGACGGTGGCGGCGACCGCCCAGGCGAACCACGCGGCGCCGCCCCCCGGGGCCCCCGGGGCGGCGGAGGCGACCGGCGCCCGCTGCCCGGGGACGGCGGCGACGGTGGGGGCTGCGACGGTCTCCGGGTCGGTGCTCACTCGAACAGGTTAAACAGCCCGTCAACAGCCGGAATCCGGACGTCGCACACGAAGCACCGTCTCATCCCTTGAGCGTCCAGCTCACCGTCCGGGTCATCCGCTGCTCCCGGAAGGCCTCGTCCCGGACCCAGTCGGTGTCGTCCCGCACGGTGGCCGAGACGGTGACGGTCCGTCCGGCGGGGACGGCGAGCCCGGCGGTCTCCAGCCAGCTGCCGTCGGGGGCGGGGCTGGTCACCGGGAGGCCGTCGACCCGCCACTCGACCACCAGTTGGCGGTCCCCGGCGAGCGGGACGGGGCGGACCAGCAGTCGGGGGCGGCCGGCCACCGGGCCGGGGGTGGGTTCGGGGCGGTCGGCGGGGCTGATCCGCTGGTAGAGCTGCTTGACGATGGCCTCCCGGGAGGGCGGGTTGTAGCTGCCCCCGAGGGTGCGCATCACCGAGTCGGCGGTGGGGCGGAAGGTGCCGTTGGCGCTCCGGTAGGCGCCGACCACGCCCGCGCCGCCCTCGGTCTCCGCGCCCAGCCAGCGCCACCACTTGAGCTGACGGCGCCTCATCTCCTCGGCGTCCACGGTGGAGAGGTTGGGGTAGTCGGCGTCGCCCGGCGCGCTGTCGTACTCGTCGCCGAGGTCGCCGACGGTGTGGCCCATCTCGTGCTGGATGATCCGCCCGGCGTCGGGGCTGCCGCCCGCCAGGGTGGTCACCCCGGTGCCGCCGGCTCCGCCGTACTCCCTGGAGTTGGCGAGTGCGATCAGGTACTGCGGACCTTCGCCCTCCCCGGCGTAGCGGGCGGCGGCGGCCTCGTCGGCGCAGAGCAGCCGGGCGGTGCCCTCGCACCAGAAGTGCATGCCGAGCGGGGTGCCGGGGCGGCGGCCGGTCTGCTCGCCCTCGGCGATGCCGGGGGTCGGGGAGACCACCTCGACCCGCCGTATGTTGAAGAAGCCCTGGTAGCTGTGGAAGGGCTCGATCTCCATCAGTGCGTGCCAGGCCTGGTCGGCCTGACGGCGGAACAGCTCCTGCTGGTCGGCGGTGTAGCCGTCGCCGAGCAGGACCAGGGTGATCCGGTTGGCCGGGTCGCCGGTGCGCCGTATGTCCACGGTCGGGGCGGTGCCCGGCGTGCTGGCGGCCGGCCCGGGGGGCCGTTCGACGCCGTTCGGCGGGGCGGCCCGGTCGGGGGCGGGGGACGGGACGCCGATGACCTCGTACGGGGGCCGGGCGGTGAGTTCCAGGGCGGCGGGCAGCCCGGCCAGCGGGAGCAGCAGGAGCGCGGCCAGGCCTCGTCCCGTTCCTCGGCGGACGCGGTGTCCGGTATCGCCAGGCGCCATACGGGTACGTCCTCGGTGCTCCGGTCACCCGGCGGGGGCCAGGGTGGGGGGTCGCGGAGACGTACCCGCGCCGCGCGCCCCCGCAGTACTCCCGCGCCGCGGGTTCCCCGGGCCGGACCAACCGGTTCCGCCGCCCGGCCCACCCGGCTTGCGACCGCGCCCCGGTCCGTACGCACGGCGGCCCGTACACGTCCCGGTCCGTACGCGCGGCGGCCCGGAATCAGCCGTGCAGGGGCCCGGGGTCAGCCGCGCAGGGCCGCGACCGGGTCGGTGCGGGCCGCCCGGAGCGCCGGGTGGGCGCCGGCCAGCAGGCCGAGGGCGGTGCCGAGCAGCGGTGCGGGGAGCACGGCCCAGGCCGGGAGCACGGCGGTCCAGTCCCGGGCCAGGGCCACCGCGAGGACGGTGAGCACGCCGAGGCCGGTGCCGGCCAGTCCGGCGAGGGTGCCGGCGGTGGCCGCCTCGGTGAGGAACTGGGCGCCCACCGCCCGGCGGGAGGCTCCGAGGGCACGCCGCAGGCCGGTCTCGGGGGCGCGTTCCCCCACCGCGACCAGGCCGGCCGAGGCGGTCACGACCGCGCCGACGGCCAGGCAGGCCCCGGCCAGGGTCAGTGCCACCAGGAGGCCGGTGCGCCGGGGTGCGCCGCCCCGGCGCTCGTACGGGTCGGGCGGGGCGTCCACGGCGAGCCGGTCGGGTGCCTCGGGGCGCAGGGCGGCCGGGAGCTGACGGGCCACCACCCCGGCGGCCCCGGGGCGGGTGGCGACCAGCACCTTGGCCGATTCGCGTCCGGCCGGGCCCGGGTTGCCGAAGCGCTCCAGCGCCGTCCCGGCCGGGACGATCAGGCCGTGCAGCGTCTCGGGGGCACGGGCCACCTGCCGGTAGAGGCCGATCACGGTGAAGGGGACGCCGTCCAGGAAGACGGCGGGCTGGGCCGCGACCAGGCCGGGGCCGATGCCCAGCCGGGTGGCGGTCTCCTCGCTGAGCATCGCCACGGGCAGCCGCCGCCGCTCCGGGAACTGATCGAGGGTCACCCCGGCGGTCAGCTCCGGGGCCATCGCGGCGACCGCGCCGGGGCTGGCCGCGAAGACGGTGGTGCCGGGGCCGGCCGGGCCCTCGGCGGCCGGGTTGGCGGCGATCCGGACGCCGTCGCCGACCCGCCACCAGACCCCGGCGGCCGTCACCCCGGAGATCCGGGAGACCCGGGCCTCGGTGTCGGCCGGCAGGCCGGTGGGCGGGGCGGCGCCGGGGGGCAGGCCGGTGGCGTCGGGCTGGTCCACGGCGGTGACGGTGGTGGCCCTGGTGAGGTCGTAGCCGGGGCGGACCTGCCCGTCGGCGGTGGCGGTCAGGCCGAGCGCGGCGACCAGGGTGCCGATCCCGAGCGCCGGGGCGAGCAGCGTGAGCAGGGTGCGCCGGGGCCGCTCCAGCAGCCCGGCCAGCGTCTCGGCGCCCAGGTCCCGCAGGGCCGGCCCCCGGCTCCCGCCCGCTCTCCGGAGCACCTCAGACCACCACCGCTCCGGCCGTCTCCCCGTCGGGGAGCCGTACCGTCCGCCCGGCCCGGTCGGCCGCCGCCCGGTCCCGGGTGAGCAGCAGGACGGTCCGGCCCTCGCCGTGCAGCCGGTCGAGGTGGTCCAGCACCGTCCCGGCCGCGGCCGGGTCCAGGCCGGCGGTCGGTTCCTCGCAGAGCAGCAGCGCGGGCCGGTTGACCAGGGCCCGGGCCAGGGCGAGGCACTGCCGCTCGCCGTCGGAGAGGGCGCCGGGCAGCGCGGCGGCCCGGTGGCCGAGGCCGACCGCTTCCAGGGCGGCCCGGGCGGCGGCGCGCCGCCCGGCGCGCGGGGTGCGGGCGTAGACCTGGGCGAGCAGCAGGTTCTCCTCGGCGGTGCGGTGCGGGAGCAGCACGGGCCGCCGGAGCAGCAGACCGATCCGGCGGCCGCGCAGCAGGGCGCGCTCCGGCTCGGTGAGCCGGCCGGTGTCGGTGCCCTCCAGCAGGAGGCGGCCGGGGGCGGCGGCCTCGAACAGGGCGAGCAGCGGCAGCAGCCCTGGCGGCCCGGCGAGGGCCACGCACTCCCCGTCGGAGACGGTGAACTCCCCCGGGGCACCGCGCAGTTCGATGACCGTCACGAGCCGACCGCCACCTGGTCGCCGGCCGCCAGCCCGCCGCCGGTCAGGGCCACCCAGCCGCCCACCGTGACGCCGGTGGTGACCGCGACCACCTCGCGGCGGCCGTCCTCGGTGACCCGGGTGACCACGGTGCGACCGGCCGAGTCGGTGAAGACCGCCGCCACCGGCACGCTGGGCACCGGCTCGGCGGCCGGGCCCTGGAGCACGGTGAGCCGGACGTTCTGGCCGTTCAGGGCGGCGGGCAGGCCCTGCTCGGTGGTGATCTGCAGCGGGACGTAGAGCGGACCGGGCTGCGCCGGGTCGGCCGGGGCGGGGGCCGGGCCGCCGATCGGGATCACCCGGCCGGCGGGCGGCAGGGCGGTGGGGGCGCCGAGCCCGGAGACGGTGCCCCGGGCGGTGGCGCCGCTGACCTCGGCGAGCAGTTCCACCGTCATCCCGGCCTGCACCCCGGCGGCCTGAGCGGGCGTCAGCCGGCCGGTGACGGCCAGTCCGCCGCCGGCCAGGGAGAGCAGCGGGCCGGAGACCGGGGCCCCGACGGGCGCGTTGACGGCCGTCACGGTGGCCGGAAAGGCGGGCAGCAGCACCACCTCGCCCGCCGGGACCATCGGACCGTCGGCCGCCTCGGCCTTCGCCAGCGCCTCCCGGTCGGCCGCCAACCTCCGCCTGGCCTCCGGCAGTTGGGCCTGCCGTTCCGGATCGGCGGCGGTCTCGGCCAGCTGCCGCTGGTCCGCCTCGACGGCCCGGCGGGCCGCCTCCACCGCCTGCCGGGTCTCCGGCCCCGGGGTCGGCGCGGTCTGCCCGATGCTGCGGTAGTAGTCGCCCACCGCCTTGGCGGTGCCCCGGCCGTAGCTGCCCTCCGGATCGCCCCCCGGGCCGAAGCCCAGCTCCTCCAGCGCCTTCTGGAGCTGGGCCACGTCCGGGCCGGTGGAGCCGGGCTTGAGGTCCCGGTACGCGGGAACGTCCCCGTGCAGCACGAACAGCGGACGGCCGGAGACCACCGCGAGCAGGCGGCCGTTCTCCACCCGCTCGCCCGGACGGACGGCCAGCGCGGAGACGAACAGCTGGGTGATCTCGGCGGAGGAGGCCCGCGGCGTCACCTCGTACCGGGTCGGCGGGTAGACCTCGCCCCGGGCCACCACCGAGGGGGTGAGCGCGCGCAGCGTCACCGGGGCGGTGAGCAGGCTGCGCGGCGGCGGCGCGGCCCCGACGGTCCGCTCGGCCGGGGACTCCACCAGGGAGGAGGCGGCCCAGCCGCCGGTGGAGACCAGCGCGGCCCCGACCGCCACCAGCAGCGCGGCGCGCTGGCGGCGGGCCAGCCGCGACGTCCCGGCCTCGTCCACTCCGGCCCCCTCCCGCGCGGCGGTCCGCCCCGGACGGCGCGCCGGGGCTCCGGTGCGCGGAGGGCGGGTCGCGCCACCGCGCAGGTCACCACCAGCATGCGCGGGCACCGGGCCCCGGCCCGGTCACCCGGGCCGCGCCGCGCGGGCGGTGGCACCGGTGCGGGGGACGGCGGCAGCCATTCGGCCCAGCCCCGCCTTGACGCGGCGTCAAGGCGGGTCGTCCGTCAGGCCTTCTCCCGCCGCCCGGCCTCCAGCACCAGGTGCGTCCCGACGCCGAACAGCAGCCCCCAGAACGCCGAGCCGATCCCGTACAGCGTCATCCCCGAGGCGGTCACCAGGAAGGTCACCACCGCCCCGTCCCGGCCGAACGGCTCGGCCAGCGCGCCGGTCAGGCTGCCCTGGAAGGAGGCCATCAGGGCGACTCCGGCGATCACCGCGATCAGCGCGGGCGGCAGGCCGGTGAAGAGGCTGACCAGCACCCCGGCGAAGCTGCCGATCAGGATGTAGAGCACCCCGGTGGACATCCCGGCCACGTACCGGCGGCGCGGGTCGGGGTGGCTCTCCGGGCTGGTGCAGATGGCGGCGGTGATGGCGGCCAGGTTGACCCCCGGCGAGCCGAACGGGGCCAGCAGCACCGAGAGTCCGCCGGTCGCACCGATCAGCAGCCGGTCGTCCGGGTCGTAGCCGGAGGCTCGCATCACCCCGAGGCCGGGCGCGTTCTGCGAGGCCAGCGCGACGATGGTGAGCGGCAGCGCCAGGCCGACGGTGGCCGCCCAGCTGAACTGCGGCACCGTCAGTTCCGGCCGTACCGGGCCGCCCTGGCCGAGGTGGAGCGGCAGCCCGACCGTGGCGGCGGCCAGCACCGCGCCCGCCAGCAGCGCCACCGGCACCGCGTAGCGGGGCACGAAGCGGCGGGCCAGCAGGAAGGCGGCGAAGCTGCCGAGCACCAGCGCCGGGGCGCTCTTCACCGAGGTGAAGATGCCCGCGCCGAAGGAGAAGAGAATGCCGGCCAGCATCGCGTTCACGATCCCGGCGGGTATCGCCCGCATCAGCCGCCCGAACAGACCGGTCACCCCGAACAGCGCCACCGCCACGCTGCTCAGCAGGAAGGCACCGACCGCCTCCCGGTACGGGTAGTCGCCCAGGCTGGTCACCAGCAGCGCCGCACCGGGCGTGGACCAGGCCGCGATCACCGGGGTGCGGGTCCACCAGCTGAGCAGCAGACAGCTCAGCCCGCTGCCGATCGAGACCGCCCAGATCCAGGAGGCGGTCTGCCCCTGGTCCAGCCGCCCCGCCTGCGCGGCGGCCAGCACCACCACCAGCGGGCCGGAGAACGACACCGCCACGCACACCAGCCCGGCCAGCAGCGCCGGCCCCGACACGTCCCGCCGCAGCGACGGCCGCGCGTCCCCGTCGACCGCCGTCACCTCGGGTTTCCCCCGCAGTTTCGTCATCCCGGAAGTATCGCGGAGGGCCGTTCGAAGGGCCCGGAAAAAAGTTTTGAAGTCACCTGCAACCCCCCGGGGGGATGGACGTCTGTATGGATGAAGGCACGGAGAGCGGCCCCGGCAAGGGGACCGGCGCCGCAAGGACCTTCACCTCACACACCGTCAGACACGACTCCCTGGGGGGACACACCATGCGCGCGTCCGTTATCAACCGTTTTGCGAAGATTGCCCCGCTCTCCGTCGCCACCCTGCTGCTCACCAGCGGCATCACCCTGATCACCGCCGACACCGCCTGGGCGTGCGGCCCGTCGCCCGTTCCGCCGATGTACGAGGGCCCGCGCCACGCCACCGAGCCGGTGCAGGCCTTCATCCCGGAGCTGCCCCGGACGATCACGGCCGGCGGCGCGAAGGTCGAGGTGGGCATCGAGCTCTTCAACGGCACCGGCTCGGCCTACCAGCAGATCACCCCCGGGTTCGGGCTGCTCGCGCCGCAGCCGGCCGGCGGGCGGCAGGCCCTCCGCGCACAGGACATCACCGTGGAAGCCATGGTCGGCGGGGTCTGGAAGACGCTCCCGACCCGCTACGACTGCGGCGGCGCCTTCTACACCGACACCGCCGCGCTGAAGGGCCCGCTCGACACCGGACACGCCAAGCGCTTCATGTTCCGGGTCGGCCTCAAGAGCAGCACTCCCGCCACCCAAGGCTCGATCCTGCTCCACACCACCGACCAGCCGGCCACCCTGAAGGTCGTGCACCCGGGCGCGGCCCCCGCACCGGCCGCCCCCAAGCCGATCCCCTCCACCGCCAAGGCCGCCGCTCCCACCGCTCCCGCCGCTCCCACCGAGGCCCCGAAGGCCACCCCGAGCACCGCGAGCACTCCTGCCGCCATCCCCGCCGCCGAGTTGGCCAGCACCGGACCCAAGACCCCGACCGCCCCGCTGGCCGGTGCCGCCGCCGCGCTGCTCGCCCTCGGTGCCGGCGTTCTGTTCCTCGCCCGCCGCCGCACCGCCCGCTGACCGACGCCCACCGACCACGAGCCAGTTCACGACCACACGGGGACCACCACCATGCGCATCGCCCGCCCGCTCGCCGTCACCGCCGCCGCCCTCACCCTGGCCGTCGGCGTCCCGCTCGCCACCGGCTCGACCTCCGCCTGGGCGGTCTGCAGCGAGGCCTCGCCGCTCCCGGCCGGCACCCCGGCCCCGAAGCACCGGGGCACCCTGGCGGTCGAGGCGCTCAAGACCCTGCCGACCCGGATCACGGCGGGCGGCGCCCCGGTCGAGGTCCCGGTCCGGATCACCAACCGGACGGACGCGGCGTACCGGCAGGTCGAGCCGATGATCTCGCTCGGGCACTTCTACGACACCAGCACCGACCTGCAGATCAAGCAGGTCACGGTGGAGTGGCGGCAGGGCAAGGGCGCGTGGCAGAAGCTCGGGATCCAGCAGGGCTGCACCCGCGGCCTGGTCAACCGGGACGTCCTGCCGAGGCTCGCGCTGGAGCAGGGCGAGTCGGCCGAACTCACCTTCCGGATCGGCCTGGTGGCCGACGTGCCGAAGGCCCTGGACACGGTCATGTACACCGTCTCCGCCCAGGGCGAGGACCGCACCGAGAGCACTGTGCACGCGACCCTGAAGGTGGCCCCGGCAACCGCGAAGGCCTCCCCCACCCCGGCTCCCGCGAGGCCCTCCCCCGCCTCGGCCGCCACGAAGGCCTCGCCCACCGCGGCACCCACCCAGCAGGCGGACGCCGCGACGGAGTTGGCGAGCACCGGCCCCAGCACGCCGAACACCTTCCTGGCCCTCTCGGCCCTGGGCGCGATCGCCTTCGGCGCGGCGGTGCTCGCGACCGTCCGGTGGCGCCGCTCGCACTGAGAACGGCCGAACGGGCCCTACCCACCAGGTGGGTAGGGCCCGTTCGGGCTGGTCCGACGGAGCGTCAGCTCCAGGTGATCAGGCGCTTCGGGCGCTCCAGGATCGCCGCGGTGTCCGCGAGCACCTTGGAGCCCAGCTCCCCGTCCACCAGGCGGTGGTCGAAGGAGAGCGCCAGGGTGGTGACCAGGCGCGGGACGACCTTGCCCTTGTGCACCCACGGCAGTTCGCGGACGGCGCCGAAGGCGAGGATGGCGGCCTCGCCCGGGTTGAGGATCGGCGTGCCGGTGTCGACGCCGAAGACGCCGACGTTGGTGATGGTGATGGTGCCGCCGGAGAGGTCGGCCGGGGAGGTCTTGCCCTGCCGCGCGACGTCCGTCAACTCACCGAGGGAGACCGCCAGTTGCGGCAGGGTCTTGGACCCGGCGTCCTTGATGTTGGGCACCAGCAGGCCGCGCGGGGTGGCCGCGGCGATGCCGAGGTTGACCTGCCCCTTGAGCACGATCTCCTGGTTGGCCTCGTCCCAGGCCGCGTTGATCTCCGGGTGGCGGCGGACCGCGGTGAGCAGCGCCCGGGCCACCAGCAGCAGCGGGCTGACCCGCACACCGGCACCCAGCTCGCCGCTCTCCTTGAGCTCGCGCACCAGCTTCATGGTCCGGGTCACGTCCACCTGGACGAACTCGGTCACGTGCGGGGCGGTGAACGCCGAGGCCACCATCGCCTGGGCGGTGGCCTTCCGGACACCCTTGACCGGCACCCGGACGTCCGCACCGCTGTGGGACACCGCGGCGACGACCGCCTCGACGGCCTCGGCCGGGGCGGACTCCACCACGGCCGCCACCGGGGCCGGAGCCGCGGCGGCGTGCACGTCCTCGCGGGTGATCACGCCGTCCTTGCCGGTCGGGGTGACGGTCCGCAGGTCGATGCCCAGGTCCTTGGCCAGCTTGCGGACCGGCGGCTTCGCCAACGGCCGCTCGTCACCGACCGGTTCGGCCTGCGCGGGCACCACCACGGGCGGGGCCGCGACGACCGGTGCCGCGACGACCGGGGCGGGCACCACGGGGGCGGCCGCCGCCGGAGCGGCGGTGGTCTTGCGGGCCCGGCGCTGCACGGTGCCGGTGCGCGGGCCGTAGCCGACCAGCACCTCCCGGCGCTCCGGCTCGGCGGCGGCAGCGGCCGGAGCCGCCTCGGCGGCCGGGGCGGCAGCGGCCGGAGCCGGCTCGGCCCCGCCCTCGCCGACCGCGACCGCGATGATCGCCGTGCCGACGTCCACCGTGGTCCCGGCCGGGAAGAACAGCTGGTCGACGACCCCGTTGAAGGGGATCGGCAGCTCGACCGCCGCCTTGGCGGTCTCCACCTCGCAGACCACCTGACCGTCCGTCACCACGTCACCGGGCTTGACGTACCAGGTCAGGATCTCGGCCTCGGTGAGGCCCTCGCCGACGTCCGGCATCTTGAACTCGCGGAGCGAGCGCACCTCTGTGGTCATGGGTCGCTCCGTTCTCAGAAGGCCAGCGCGCGGTCGACGGCGTCGAGCACACGGTCCAGGTCGGGCAGGAAGGTCTCCTCCACCCGCGACGGCGGGTAGGGGGCGTGGTAACCGCCGACCCGGAGCACGGGGGCCTCCAGGTGGTAGAAGCACTTCTCGGTGATCCGGGCGGCCAGCTCGGCGCCCAGGCCCAGGAAGACCGGCGCCTCGTGCACCACCACGGCGCGGCCGGTGCGCTTCACCGACGCCTCGACGGTGGCGAAGTCCACCGGCGAGAGCGAGCGCAGGTCGACGACCTCCAGGCGGCGGCCGTCCTCCTCGGCGGCCGCGGCGGCCTCCTGGCAGACCTTCACCATCGGGCCGTACGCGATCAGGGTGGCGTCGGCGCCCTCGCGGACCACCTTGGCGGTGTGCAGGCCGATGCCGGCCTCGTCGCCCACCTCGCCCTTGTCCCAGTAGCGCCGCTTGGGCTCCAGGAAGATCACCGGGTCGTCCGAGGCGATCGCCTGACGGAGCATCCAGTGCGCGTCGTGCGCGTTGGAGGGGCTGACCACCCGCAGACCGGCGGTGTGGATGAAGTACGCCTCGTGCGACTCGCTGTGGTGCTCCACCGCGCCGATGCCGCCGCCGTACGGGATGCGGACGGTGACCGGCATCTTCACGTGGCCGAGCGCACGGGCGTGCATCTTGGCCAGCTGGGAGACGATCTGGTCGAAGGCCGGGTAGACGAAGCCGTCGAACTGGATCTCCACCACCGGGCGGTAGCCGCGCAGGGCCAGGCCGATCGCGGTGCCCATGATGCCGGACTCGGCCAGCGGGCTGTCGATCACCCGGTCCTCGCCGAAGTCCTTCTGCAGGCCGTCGGTGATCCGGAAGACGCCACCGAGCTTGCCGATGTCCTCACCCATGAGGAGGGTCTTCGGGTCGCTCTCCAGCGACTTGCGGAGCGCCTCGTTGAGCGCCTTCGCGACACTGAGCTGCGTGCCCATCAGTGGTTCTCCCCGCCCTCGAAGGAGGCGGCGTACGCCTCGTACTCGGCCCGCTCCTCGTCCACCAGCGCGTGCGGCTCGGTGTAGACGTGGTCGAAGATCAGCGTCGGGTCCGGGTCCGGCATGTTCCGGACGCCCTCACGGACCCGCAGGCCGAGCTTCTCGCTCTCGGCCTCGACCTCGGCGAAGAACGCCTCGTCGGCGATGCCCTCCGCCTCCAGGTGCGCCTTCAGCCGGGCGATCGGGTCCTTGGCCTTCCAGGCCTCGGTCTCCTCCGACGCGCGGTAGCGGGTCGGGTCGTCCGAGGTGGTGTGGGCACCCATCCGGTAGGTGAAGGCCTCGACCAGCACCGGGCCCTGCCCGCTGCGGGCGTGGTCCAGCGCCCAGCGGGTCACCGCGAGGCAGGCCAGCACGTCGTTGCCGTCCACCCGGACGCCCGGGAAGCCGAAGCCGGAGGCGCGGCGGTAGAGCGGGATGCGGGTCTGGGTGGTGGTCGGCTCGGAGATCGCCCACTGGTTGTTCTGGCAGAAGAACACCACCGGCGCGTTGTAGACCGAGGCGAAGGTGAAGGCCTCGTTGACGTCGCCCTGGCTGGAGGCGCCGTCACCGAAGTACGCGATCACCGCGTCGTCGGCGCCGTCCTTGGTGATGCCCATCGCGTACCCGGTGGCGTGCAGGGTCTGCGCGCCGATCACGATGGTGTAGAGGTGGAAGTTCTTCTCGTTCGGGTCCCAGCCGCCGTGGTTGACGCCGCGGAACATGCCGAGCAGGTTCAGCGGGTCGACGTCGCGGCACCAGGCCACGCCGTGCTCGCGGTAGGTCGGGAAGGCGTAGTCGCCGGTGCGCATCGCGCGGCCCGAACCGACCTGGGCCGCCTCCTGGCCCAGCAGCGAGGCCCACAGGCCCAGTTCGCCCTGACGCTGGAGCGAGGTGGCCTCGGCGTCGAAGCGCCGCACCAGCACCAGGTCGCGGTAGAGCGAGCGCAGCTCCTCCGGCGTCGTGGTCAGCGGGAAGTCGGGGTGCTCGACCCGCGCGCCTTCCGGCGTGAGCAGCTGTACGAGCTCCGGCGCGTCCGTACGCCGGCTGTCAGTGACGGCGGGGGCGGGCTTCTTGCGCGCCCTCGTCGTGCTCTTGACGGTCACGTTCACTCCTCGGTCTGTCCGGCCGCCCGGGGTCGCCGGTGACCGGTCCGGTCACCGCCTCGCAGTGGAGAGCGCGTGGGTGTGCGCACCGACTCTGCTCGGCAGGTGGTGTTCCTTCTCCGACGGCTTCCCTCACGAGAACGTTACCCAGCGCAGCCCCTGGGCGCGTCTGCGCTAGGACGTCCTACTTGTTCCCTGTCAGAACAGCCGCGGGTGTGGCGCGGCTCTCATCCGTGGTGCCGTCAGGACACCTGCGCACGCTATCCGGGCGCCGGTCTCCGCGTAAGGGGGTAATCGGCATCAATTTCCGGCCGGGGGGATAGGTCTTCTGTACGTGGCTATGGGAGCATTTGCCCGTGAGTGGAAACGGACATATCAGGGTATTCCTTCTCGATGATCACGAGGTCGTCCGCCGGGGCGTACACGACCTGCTGTCCATGGAGGACGACATCGAGGTGGTCGGCGAGGCCGGCACCGCGGCCGAGGCGCTGACCCGCATCCCGGCCGTCGACCCCGACGTGGCGGTGCTCGACGTCCGCCTCCCGGACGGCAACGGGGTCGAGGTCTGCCGCGAGGTGCGCTCCCGGCGCCCGGAGATCAAGTGCCTGATGCTGACCTCCTTCTCGGACGACGAAGCGCTCTTCGACGCGATCATGGCGGGGGCCTCCGGGTACGTACTGAAGGCGATCCGCGGCACCGACCTGCTCTCCGCGGTGCGCGACGTGGCGGCCGGCAAGTCGCTGCTCGACCCGATCGCCACCAGCCGGGTGCTGGAGCGGCTGCGGGACGGCGGCGAGAAGGAGGACGAGCGGCTGGCCCAGCTGACCAAGCAGGAGCGGCGCATCCTCGACCTGATCGGCGAGGGGATGACCAACCGTCAGATCGGCAACGAGCTGCACCTGGCCGAGAAGACCGTCAAGAACTACGTCTCCAGCCTGCTCGCCAAGATGGGCATGGAGCGCCGCACCCAGGCCGCCGCCTACGTGGCCCGGCACCAGGCCGACCACCACCACTGAGGCGTGGTTCACCACCTCTTCAGAAGCACATCACCGACAGTATGTCAAGCACCACCTTGCGTCACCACTACGCTCAGGGGGCGTGAACCACACCCTCCGCTTCGCGGACGCACCGGCCCGCCCGGACACGGCCGCACCCCCCGTCGGCACGCTCAGCCCCCCGGTCCCCGACCACGCCCTGACCGGGGTGCTGCGCCGCTTCCGGGTCGGACCCGCGGCCGTCACCCCGGTCGCCGAAGGACTGCTCAACCGGGGCTACCGGGTCGAGAGCGAAAACGGTCCGTACTTCCTCAAGTGCTACGTGGACTCGGCCACCTCCGGCCGCCCGGCGGTCGCGGCACAGCACCGCGCCTCCACCGCGCTGGCGGCGCGCGGACTGCCCGTCGCGCCCCCGTTGCCGGCGGTCGGCGGCCGCACCGTGGTCGCCCACGGCGGCCGGCTCTTCGCCCTCTACCCCTGGGTCGACGGGGTCCACCTGCACGGCACCGAGCTCGACCCGGCCGGCTGCGCCGCGCTGGGCTCCCTGCTCGGACTGCTGCACGGCACCCTCGCCGAGGTCTGCCCGCCGGTGCTCCAACCCGCCGGGCAACTCTCGGCCGACCCGGTGGAGACCGAACGGCTGGTCCGCGAGCTCCGTGAGCGCGCCCGCTCGGCCCGGCCGCGGCTGCCCTTCGACGCCCTGGCCGAACGGCGCCTGACGGAGCGTCTGGACCTGCTGGACACCCACGGCCACCGCCGGCCCGCCCCCGAGGCGGTCCCGCCCACCGGCTGGACCCACGGCGACTTCCACGGCCTCAACGTGCTGCACCGCGGCGGCCGGGTGGCCGCCGTGCTCGACTGGGACAAGCTCGGCACCCGGCCCACCGCCGAGGAGACCGTCCGGGCCGCCACCCTGCTCTTCGACGACCGGCGCACCGGGGTGCTCGACCTCTGCCGGGTCCGCCAGTGGTCCCGGGCCTACCGCGCCACCGGTGCGGCCACCGCCGCCGAACTGGCCGCCGCGGCCCACCGGGTGTGGTGGGAGCGGCTGAACGACCTGTGGATGCTCCAGTGGCACTACCAGCGCGGCGACCACCGCGCCGACCACCTCTACCCGGGCTCGGCTGGCCAGCTCACCTGGTGGTGCCAGGAGTACGAGCAGGTCCTGGACGCGCTGACCAACTGACCCGGCGTCACCCGACCCCGGTTCAGTTGCCGTTGCTCGCCGCCCCGCTGGCACCGGGCGAGGCGCCGCCGCCGCCCGAGGACGGCGTCGGGGAGGTCCCGGGCGGCGGGTTGGACGAGCTCGTCGCCGAGGCCGAGCCGCTCGCCTTCGGGCTCGCCGAGCCGCTGGCGGACGAGCTGGCCGACGAACTGGCCGACCCGCTCGGCGACTTGCTCGGGCTCGGCGACGGGGTCGACGACGGCGTGGGCGACGGGGTCGACGTCGGACCGTGGGTGGTCGGCTGGTTCGGGACGGTGGTGCTGCCCTTGGTGGTCGACTTGGTCGCCGGGGTGGACGGCTGCGAGGTGGGCTCCTCCGCCGTGGCCGTCGGGGAGGTGGCGGTCACCGGGGCGGTGGGCGTGCCCTTGTCGTTGTCACCGCTCAGTGCCACGCCGATGCCGGCCCCGGCCGCGGCCAGCACCAGCAGCACCCCGATCACCCAGGGCCAGGGCCCGCGGCGGCGCCCGCCCCCTGACGGACCGTCACCCGATCCGTCGTCGGCGCCCCCGCCCACGGCGGAGTACGGCTCCGACGGCGTCCGGTACGGCGAGGAGGCCGGGAACGGCATGACCGCGGTCTGCTCGCTGCCGCCGACCGGGCCGAGCGGCTCGGTGAGGGCGGCCGAGCCGTTCGGGGTGTCGTGGAAGCCCGGGTAGTGGCCGCTGTTGCCCGAACCGGCGGCGGCCAGACCCGCGGCGGCGGCAGCGGCGGCGGCCGCCCCCTCCGCGTACCCCGCCCCGGCCGCGCCGTGCATCTCGCGCAGCGCGTGCTGGAGGTGGGCGCGGAACTCGTCGGCGCTCTGGTACCGCTCGTCCGGGTTCTTCGCCAGCGCGCGCAGCACCAGGCCGTCCAGCTGCGGCGGCACCCGGTGGTTGGCCTCGGAGGGCGGCACCGGCGCGTCCTGGACGTGCTGGTAGACCACCGAGAGCGGGGTGTCGCCGGTGAACGGCGGTCGCAGCGCGAGCAGTTCGTAGAGCATGCAGCCGGCCGCGTACAGGTCGGAGCGGTGGTCCACCGCCTTGCCCAGCGCCTGCTCCGGCGAGAGGTACTGCGGGGTGCCCATCACCATGCCGGTCTGGGTCATGGTGGAGGCCTCGCCGGTGAGCGCCCGGGCGATGCCGAAGTCCATCACCTTGACCGCGCCGCCGGTCGTGATGATCACGTTGGCGGGCTTGATGTCGCGGTGCACGATGCCGTGCCGGTGGCTGTAGGCCAGCGCCTCCAGCACCCCGGCGATGATGATCAGCGCCTGGTCGACCGGCGGCGCCTCCTCGTCCACCAGCAGCTCGCGGACGGTCCGGCCCTCGACCAGCTCCATCACGATGAACGGCGTGGACTCGCCGTGCTCGACCTGCTCGCCGGTGTCGTAGACCGCGACGATCGAGTGATGGTTGAGCGAGGCGACCGAGTGCGCCTCGCGGGTGAACCGGAGCCGGGCCACCTCGTCCTGGGACAGCTCGGGCCGGAGCAGCTTGACCGCCACGGTGCGGGCCAGCCGGACGTCCTGGGCCGCGAAGACCTCGGCCATGCCGCCGCGGCCCAGCCGGGAGGTGAGCCGGTAGCGGCCGTCCCCGACGGTGCCGAGCGGAGCGGCCACGCCCCGGGAGGGGGTGGCGGGCCCGGCGGTCGCGGGCAGCACGGCCGTCTCGGCCGTCTCGGCGCCGGCCGGCGGCACCGGTGGCGTCTCGTGGCCGTTCTCGTCCTCGCCGTCGCCCGGCCGCTGTGTCTGCGCCATCACTCCTCGCCCCGGGCCTGGGGCCCTGTCAGTTGCGTTCCTGGCACGCTACCGCTTCGGCGGCCCGGGTGTGGCGCGGCGTACCCGGTGCGACGGTCAGACCGCGGGCCCCCGCGGCGGCTCCACGACCGCCACGACCGCGGCCGGCGCCCCGGAGCCGACCGACCCGTACAGGTCCTGCTGGCGCTGCTGCTCCTGCTTGGCCACCACGATCCCGACGATCACCGCGGCCAGCACGATCACGCCCACGATCACGCCGACCACCACCAGTGCGGTGGAGCAGCCGTTCCCCTTGGCCTGCGGCGGGGCGAACGGCGGCGCGAAGGGCTGCGGCCCCTGCGGCGGGAAGGGCTGCGGCGGGAGCGGCTGGTGCTGCGGCAGCGGGTACTGCGGCGGCACCTGCTGCTGCGGGAAGGGGCCGGGGGTGTGCGGCCCCGGCGCGAGCGGGCCCGGTGCGAGCGGGCCGGGGGTGTGCGGGCCGGGGTACTGCGGCGGGGCCGGCGGGAAGGCCGGCGGCGGGGTCTGCGGCCCGTAGGCGGGCGCGGGCGTCGGCGCGTACGGCTGGTGCACCTGCGGGGCGGGGCTGCGCGGCTCGCCCATCAACGGCGGGAAGGCCACCGGACCGCCGCCGCCGGCCGAGACCGAGCGCGGGCCCTCGCCGATCACCAGCGGGGTGACCGCCGGGGCGCCCTGGGCCTGGCCGCCCGCGGCCAGCCGCTCCACCTCGGCCCGCATCGCCTCGGCGGTCGGGAAGCGGTGCCCCGGGTCCTTGCGCAGCGCCCGGGCCACCAGCGCGTCCACGCCGGGCCGGACCGCCGGGTTGGTCCCGGACGGGGCCGGCGGCTCCTCCTGGACGTGCTTGTAGGCGATCGAGAAGGGCGAGTCGCCGTCGAAGGGCAGCTGGCCGGTGAGCAGCTCGTAGAGCATGCAGCCGACCGAGTAGAGGTCCGAGCGGGCGTCCACGCTCTTGCCCAGCGCCTGCTCCGGGGAGAGGTACTGCGGGGTGCCGACCACCATGCCGGTCTGGGTCATCGAGGTGACCCCGGACTGGAGCGCCCGCGCGATGCCGAAGTCCATCACCTTGACGGTGCCCTTGGTGCTCACCATCACGTTGCCCGGCTTGATGTCGCGGTGCACCAGGCCCTGGTCGTGCGAGGCCTCCAGCGCGGAGAGCACCGCACCGGTGATCTTCA
Organism: Kitasatospora sp. NPDC051853; assembly: GCF_044452665.1. Lineage (NCBI taxonomy): Bacteria > Bacillati > Actinomycetota > Actinomycetes > Kitasatosporales > Streptomycetaceae > Kitasatospora > Kitasatospora sp. NPDC051853. Next base: position 201,651 of record NZ_JBITBY010000003.1, read on the forward strand.
GCGCCTGCTCGGCCGGCATCGCCCCGTGCCGGGCGATCGCCTCGTTCAGCACGTCCCGCAGGGACTTGCCCTCGACGTACTCCATGACGATGTACGGCGTGGTGGCGCCGTCCGGGCCGACGTCCTCGCCGCTGTCGAAGACCGAGACGATGTTGGTGTGCTGCAGCCGGGCCACCGCCTGCGCCTCGCGGCGGAAGCGCTCCCGGAAGGCCTGCTCCCGGCCGAGCTCGGTGTGCAGGGTCTTCACCGCGACCTGACGGTCCAGCACGGTGTCGTGGGCGAGGTGGACCGAGGCCATCCCGCCCTGGCCGAGCAGGTGCCGCAGCACGTACCGCCCGCCCGCCAGTGCGTGGCCGTCTACGGCGGCGCCGTCCTCGCTCATGTCCCCTGCTTCCCCCTCCGGTGCGGAGGCGCTCCCGGCACTGCCCGGCCCCCGGCATCCCGTGTTGGACCGGACCGGCCCCTGGCCGGCGGCCCACCGGGCCGACGAACAGGGGTCAGGGTATCGGCTCGCCCCGACGCCTCCGGGCGCCGGGGCGCGGCTGTGTCCGAGGTGTGTCCCGGCCGTGAAACTCCGTCCGCGAAGGGCGGGCCCGGTGGCCTACAGGTACGGACCCGAGCGGATGCCGCGGCCGGGCTCCGGCTCCTCCGGCTCCGGCTCGGCGCCGTGCAGACCGGGCGGCAGCGCGCGGCGCATCTGCTCCAGCTGCGCCCGGGCCGCCATCTGCTGCGCGAACAGCGCGGTCTGGATGCCGTGGAACAGTCCCTCCAGCCAGCCGACCAGCTGGGCCTGGGCGATCCGCAGCTCGGCCTCGGTCGGGATGCTGTCCTCGGTGAACGGCAGCGAGAGCCGCTCCAGCTCCTCCACCAGCTCCGGTGCGAGGCCGAGCTCCAGCTCCTTGATCGAGCTGGCGTGGATGTCCTTCAGCCGGGCCCGGCTGGCCTCGTCGAGGGGGGCCATCCGGACCTCCTCCAGCAGCTGCTTGATCATCGAGCCGATCCGCATGACCTTCGCCGGCTGCTCGACCATCTCGGTCACCGGCAGCTCCCGCGGCACGACCTCCTCGCCGTCCCCGACCCGGCCGAACCCCGAGCCGGGGGCCGCCCCGACCGGCAGCCCGTCCGGACCGACGATCAGCACCTTCGGGGACTCGTCCTCCGACTGCGACCGTTCGTTCATCGGCTTCGTCATGGTTCCTTCATATGCTTCGTGCGCGGGGAGGGTCAACTGAGGAGCGCCCGACGTGGCCGGGCGCCGTCCGGGGTGGGGACTCTGACGGACCATCATGCCGCCCACCGGCCGTCCGGGTGCACCGATCCGGCGGGCCGGGGCTGACGCCCGGTCAGCGGCGGCGCAGGCGCAGGCCCACCAGGCCGAGGCCGCAGCCGATCATCGCCAGCCCGGCGCCGAGCGGGAACTGCAGGGTGGAGGCGTCGGTCCAGCGCAGCGGGGCGGCCAACTGCACGGCCGCCGGTGTCGGGCCGGGCACCACCGGGGCCGCCACCGGCGCTTCGACGGCCTCGACCGCCTCCTCGACCGCCGTGCCGTCCCCGAGCTCCGCCGCGGCGCCCGGGGCGGCGGCCCCGGGACGGGCGGCCGGGGCCGCCGGGGCGACCCGGTGGACCGGGGCGGGCCGCTGCACGGCCGGGGCCGCGGGGCGTTCGGCCGCGCCGGGCACCCGGCCCGGGGCCGCGGCGGGCTGCTCGGCGCGGGCGGTCGCGGTGGGGGCCGGCGTCCGGCCGGGCCGGGCGGTCGCGGTGGGCCGGGGGGTCGGCGCCGGGGTGCCGCTCGGGACGGGCGTCGGCAGGACGGTCTGCGCGGCGGCCGGGGTCGGCTCCGCGGCGGGGACGGGCGTCGGCTGCGGGGTGGGCCGGGGGGCCGGGGTCGGCCCGGCCGTCGGGGTCGGGGTGGCCTCGGGCGTCGGGTCGGGGGTCGGGAGAGTCGCCGGGGCCGCGGTGGGGGTGGGGTCGGCCGGCTCGGGGGGCTCGGGCTTGGCCGGGACGGAGCGGCCGGGAGTGGCCGGCACGGTGATCGGCATCTGCACGGTCGGCAGCGCGGGCAGCGGGGGTATCTGGACCTGGGGCAGGCCCGGCAGGGCCGGGCCGCCCGAGGCCTCCGCGACGACCGGCTGCACCGCCTGGGACCCGCCCTGCTCCCCCGCCGCCGGCCCGCCGGCCAGGACCAACGGCAGGGCCAGCCCGGCCGCCACGGCAGCCCGGAGCACGGCCGGAACGGGGAGCGCTGAGTACGCGAACGGAAGTGCGGCCACGGGTGGAGGTCCTTCCGACGGCCGGCCGCGCGGAGCGCGGACGGCGGGCGGGAACAGCTCCGCACCAGCCTCACACACGCGGACAATCCGGGCATTACGGGCAGTCCACCGGAGGTCACTCCGAAAACACGGTGCCGGCGTCAGTGCCGCTTGCGATGATTCCGACCATGCCCACCCCCGCACCGGCGGCCACCGTCCGGGCCGCCACGGCCGAGCACCCGCCGGCCGCCGCTCCCGGTCCGGTCGACCACTTCACCGGCGATTTCGAGACCCACCTGACCGTCTCGATCCCCGCCGCCCGGCTCGCGCGGCTGGAGCGCTGGGCCGACGCGGCCGGGCTCGAGGTCACCCACATCGTGCTGGCCCGGGGCCGCACCCGCCACCAGCCGATGCTCACCCTGACCGGCCGGGGCACCTTCCCGGAGCAGCGCGCCGAAGCCCTGGCCGCCGCCGCCCGGCTGCGGGCCGCCGGCTTCGCGGTGACCCGGATCAAGATCGAGGCCTCCCCGTGGGCCACCGGCGTCCCGGCCACCGCCGCCGAGGCGGTCCGGCTGGGCCCGGACACCTACTTCGAGCACCACCTCAAGGTCCTGCTCCCGCCCGGCCCGGACCACGAGGCCCTGGCCGAACTGGCGGGCCGTCACCACGCCCACCTGTCCTGGAACGCCCGCCGCACCGACCGGGCCGGCCGCCAGCAGCGCTTCGTCACCCAGCGCTGCCACCGGGTCGGCCTGCCCGAGGCCGGCCGGCAGCTGGCCCGGCTGACCGAGGCCGTGACCGGGGCCGGGTACGAGATCCTCTCCTCCGAAAGGGAGTTCGTCGTGTACGACGACAACCTCGCCGTGGACCACGGCTGGCTGACCACCGGGGCGCAGCGGTGACGGGCACCTGGCGGTCCTTCGGCTGGAACAGCCGCGATGTCCCGGACCACCCGCCGAGCGAGCGCGAACGGTCCGAGTACGGGATCCCCCTGACGCTCCGTCCGGTGCAGGGCCCCGGCGCCTCCCAGCGCTCGGTCTTCGAGCCGGCCCTCAAGCAGTACCCCAACGCCTACCGGGCCGCCGACCCGGCCTTCCGCGACCCCGCGCTGGCCGCCGCCTGGCTGCGCGCCCGCCGCCGGGCGATGGACCTGGTGCTGGCCGCGATCGCCGACTCCCCCTGGGTGGACGACCTGGTGATCCGGGGCAGCGTGCTGCTGCGCGCCTGGTTCGGCGAGCAGGCCCGCGAACCGGGCGACCTGGACTTCGTCGTGGTGCCGGCGGACCGCGGCATCGAGGACCCGCGCTCCGCCGCGATGCTCGACGGCATCGCGGCCGCGGCCCGGCTCACCGCCGAGCAGGACGACCGGGGCGTCCGCTTCGACGCCCGCGCGGCGGTCGCCGAGGACATCTGGACCTACGAGCGGGTGCCCGGCCGCCGCCTGGTGCTGCCCTGGACCGCCGAGGGCCTGCCCGGCGGCGTCGTCCAGCTGGACTTCGTCTTCAACGAGCCGCTCCCCGTCCCGCCCGAGCCGACCGCCGTCCCCGGCCTGGAGCGGCGCCGGTCACCGGTGCTCAACGCGGCCACCCCCGAGCTCTCGCTCGCCTGGAAGGTGATGTGGCTGCTCACCGACCGGTACGGGCAGGGCAAGGACCTGCGCGACGCGGTCCTGCTGGCCGAGCACGGGCCGCTGCGGCTGGAGGTCCTGCGCGAGGTGTTCGCCGAGGGCGAGGGGTACTACGCCCTGAACCCGCCCGGGGCCGCCGCGCTCCGCCGGGCCGTCGCCGGTGTGGAGTGGAAGCACTTCGTCACCGAGTACCCGGCCTTCGCCGACCGCGAGGCCGAGCACGGGCAGCGGCTGCTGACCGCGCTGGCCCCCACCTTCGCCGGGCTGCCCGACCTCCCGGAGGAGGACCGGGCCCACCTCCGCCGGTGGCTGGCCGCCTGGGTCGGGCGCTACCGCGAGGTGCTCGACCGGGACGGCTTCGACGCCCTCCAGGAGGCGCTGTCGCGGCGGCTGGGCCACTACCCGGCCGCCGTCGTGATCACCCGGGAGCTGCTCGGCCCCGACCGGCACGGCCTGGCCGGGACCGAGCAGCTGCTCCGTGCCCACCCGGCCTGGTCCGGCTGGCACGGCTACTACGAGCGCAACCCCGCCAGGCTCACCGAGGACCTGGCGCGCTACGACTGGTGACCCGTCAGGCGAGCAGCACCACCTTGCCGACCTGCTCGCCGGCCTCCAGCACGCGGTGCGCCTCGGCGGCCTCGGTGAGCGGCAGCTCACGGTCGACCACCGGCTTCACCACGCCCGCCTCGACCAGCGGCCAGACGTGCTCGCGGACGGCGGCCACGATGGCCGCCTTCTCGGCCAGCGGGCGGCTGCGCAGGGTGGTGGCGGCGACGGCGGCGCGCTTGCGGAGCAGGACGGAGAGGTCGAGCTCGGCCTTCACACCGCCCTGGAGGCCGATGATGACGAGCCGTCCGTTCCGGGCCAGGGCGTCGACGTTCCGCTGGAGGTACTTGGCGCCCATGATGTCGAGCACCACGTCCGCCCCGGCGCCGTCGGTGGCGGCCAGGACCTCGGCGACGAAGTCCTGCTCGCGGTAGTCGATCAGCACGTCGGCGCCCAGTTCGGCACAGCGGGCCAGCTTCTCCGCGCTCCCGGCGGTGACCAGCACCCGGGCGCCGACGGCCTTGGCCAGCTGGATCGCCATCGTCCCGATGCCGCTGGCGCCGCCGTGCAGCAACACCGTCTCGGCGGGGCGCAGGTGCGCCACCATGAACAGGTTCGACCAGACCGTGCAGGCCACCTCCGGCAGTGCGGCGGCCTGGGCCGCCGTCAGGCCCTTGGGCACCGGCAGCAGTTGGCCGGCCGGGACGGCCACCCGCTGGGCGTACCCGCCGCCGACCAGCAGGGCGCAGACCTCGTCGCCGACCGACCAGCCGGAGACCCCGGGGCCGAGGGCGGCGATCCGTCCGGCGCACTCCAGGCCGGGGTAGGGGGAGCTGCCGGGCGGCGGGTCGTAGAAGCCCTGGCGCTGGAGCAGGTCGGCCCGGTTGACGGCGGTGGCCGCCACCTCGACCAGCACCTCGCCTTCACCGGGCACCGGGTCCGGCACCTCGGCCCACACCAGTGCGTCGGGACCGCCGGGCTGAGGGATCGTCATCGCATGCATGCCCCCGACCGTAGTGCGCCCAGGACCTGCCGCGGCCGAACACGGCTACGCGTTCGGGGCTGCGAGGAACTGCGCGGGTACGGAAGGCGGCCCGGCGTGAGATCGGGGCACGTCAGCCGGTTGCACGTGCTGCCGTTCCCCTGCGCGCAGTTCCCCGCGCCCCCGACATCACGTTCCGCTGCGCGAGGCGGCCGGCTGGATGGTGATCACCCGGTCGGTGAGCTGGAGCACCGCCGCCTCCGGGTCGGTGTAGTTGAGCACCCGCCGCCCCCGGACCACCGCCACCACCAGGTCGCCGCACTCGCGCGGACTGCGGCCCGCCTCGGCCTTGGTGACGGTCCGTTCGACCAGGTCGAGCCCGGTGCCGTGGGTGATCAGGTCCTCCATCACCGCCCCGGCGTGCGGGCTGAGCAGCGAGAGGCCGAGCAGCTGCCCGGCCGAGCTGGAGCTGGTGACCACCGCGTCGGCGCCGCTCTGCCGCAGCAGCGGGGCGTTCTCGTCCTCCCGGACGGCCGCCACCACGGTGGCCTCCTTGTTCAGCTGACGGGCGGTCAGGGTGACCAGGACCGCGGTGTCGTCCCGCTCCGGGGTGACCACGATCCGGGCGGCGGTCGGCAGGTCGGCCCGGACCAGGGTCTCGGTCCGGGTGGCGTCCCCGTGCACCCCGGTCAGGCCGTCCCGGCCCGCCTGGTCGATCACCTTGCGCTGCGGGTCCACGATCACGATCTCGTGCTTGCCCACCCCCTGGCCGAGCAACGCGGCGACCGCGTGGCGGCCCTTGGTGCCGTAGCCGATCACGACGGTGTGCTCCCGCACGGTGGACCTCCAACGACTCCACGGGGGCGGCCACCACTCCGGCGCCACCACTGCCCGCGACGATACCCACCCGCCCGCCCGTCCTCCGCACTCCACCACCCGTGCCCCCGTCCGCACGGCGCGACGCGCCGGGGTGGTGGCACACCTGCGCCGGGGCGCCCGCCATCCTTGGACGATGACTGCCAATCAGCAGCCCGAGCCCACGGGCGACAGCACGTGGTTCCGCCGCCCCCGCGCCGGGGGCGGACGGGTCCAGGACACCGACGACCCCGGCGGCCGGATCACCCTGCCGTCCCGGCCGCCCCGGCCGCCGCTGCGCCAGGTCTCCGCCCGGCTGCTGCTGGCCCTCCTGGTACTGGCCTCCACCACCCTGATCGTCTGGCTGGACCGCAGCGGCTACAACGACAACTCCGACGGCGCGGTCGACCTCCTGGACGCCGCCTACTACGCCACCGTCACCCTCTCCACCACCGGCTACGGCGACATCACCCCCGTCAGCGACGGCGCCCGGCTGACCAACATCCTGGTGATCACCCCGCTCCGGGTGGTCTTCCTGATCATCCTGGTCGGCACCACCCTGGAGGTGCTCACCGAACGCACCCGCCAGCAGTGGCGGGTCAGCCGCTGGAAGGACACCGTCCGGGACCACGTGGTGGTCATCGGCTACGGCACCAAGGGCCGCCACGCGGTCGCCGCGCTGCTCGGCCAAGGCTTCCCCAAGGAGTCCATCGTGGTGGTGGACCCGCAGCCCAAGGTGGTCGAGCAGGCCGCCCTGGACGGCCTGGTCGCCGTCCGCGGCGACGCCACCCGCTCCGAGACCCTGATCCGGGCCGAACTCCCCCGCGCCGCCCGGGTCGTGGTCGCCCCCCAGCGCGACGACACCGCCGTCCTGGTCACCCTGACGGCCCGCCAGCTCAACCGCCGCGCCACCGTCGTCGCGGCCGTCCGGGAGGACGAGAACGCCCCGCTGCTGCGGCAGAGCGGCGCCGACGTGGTGGTCCCCAGCTCCAGCTCGGCCGGACGCCTGCTCGGCATGTCGATGCTCAGCCCCAACACCGGCGCCGTGATGGAGGACCTCCTCACCTTCGGCACCGGCCTCGACGTGGCCGAACGGCCCGTCACCCGCGAGGAGGTCGGGCGCAGCCCGCGCGACTGCGACGACCTCGTGGTCGCGGTGGTCCGCGGCCGCAAACTCCTCAACTACAACGACCCCGAAGCCGCCCTCCTCAAACTCGGCGACCGCGTCATCACCATCCAACAGGCCGTCCCCCGCACCTGAGACACACGGCTCGGGGCTGTGCCACCAGGACATGCCGGGTCGCGGCAGAACGTGATGCCGGGGGCGCGAGGAACTGCGCGAAGCGGAAGGCGGACCGGAGCCGGATCGGGGCAGGCGAGCCAGTTGCACGTGCTGCCGTACCCCCGCGCGCAGTTCCCCGCGCCCCCGGCATCACCACCTACGTTCCTCGCTCCCGTGGCATCACGCTCCGCCGCGCGAGGCAGCCGGCACCGCTCCCCTCAGCCAGGAACGGGCAGCACCTCGGCGTAGGCGCCCACCGGCAGGCCGCCCGGGGGGACGACGGCCAGGGCGTCGGCCAGCGCCAGCCCCCGGAGCATGGCGGGCCCGTCGAACGGCAGCGGCCGCAGGCCCGCCTCGGTGCGGAGCACCGGGACGAGCCGGGTGTCCGCCGGGTGGCCGGGGAGGGCCGCCGCGACGGGTTCGCGGCGGGGTGCGGTGTCCGGCCGCCCGGAGCGGGCGTGCAGCAGTGGGAGGGCGAGGGTGAGCAGCCCGGCCACCGCGGCCAGCGGGTTGCCGGGCAGGCCGACCAGGTGGCGTCCGTCGGGGAGGGCGGCGAGCAGCATGGGGTGGCCCGGCCGGACGGCCACGCCGTCCACCAGCAGGTGGGCGCCGACGGCCGCCAGGGCCTCGTGCAGGAAGTCCACCGGCCCGGCCGCCGTCCCGCCGGTGGTGACGACCAGGTCGGCGGGCGAGTGCCGGACGGCGTCGCGGAGCAGTCCGAGGTCGTCCCCGACCCGGCGGCAGCCGGTGAGTTCGGCCCCGGCCGCCGCCAGCCACGGCGGGAGCAGCGGGCCGAGCGCGTCGCGGACCATTCCGGGCCGGGGCAGCCCGTGGTCCAGCAGTTCGTCGCCGAGCAGCAGCAGTTCGACGGTGGGGCGGCGGTGCACCGCCAGTTCGTCGTACCCGGCGGCCGCCGCCAGTCCGAGCACGGCCGGGGTGACCACGCCGCCGGCCGCCAGCAGCGGTTCGCCGAGGCGGCACTCCTGTCCGCGCGGGCGGACGTCCTGACCGGGTGTCACCTCGCCGTGCCCGTACAGCTGGCCGCCCTCGGCCCGGCCGTGCTCGCGCCGCAGGACGCCGGTGGCGCCGGGCGGGAGCTGGGCGCCGGTGGCGATCTCGACGGCCGCGCCGTCGGCCAGCGGGGTGCAGGTGCCGCCGGCCAGCAGACGGCCCGTCAGCCGCCAGGGGCCGGGGCCGGCCACCGCCCAGCCGTCCATCGCGGAGGTGTCGAAGGCGGGCAGGTCGGTGAGTGCGGTCAGCGGTTCGGCCAGGGTGCGGCCGAGGGCCGACCGCAGTGGCAGCCGCTCGGCCGGGGCGGGGGCGCCGCCGGCCGCCCGGGCCACCCGCCGGGCCTCGGGCCAGGGGCCGTGGTCCAGGGTGGCGGGCACCGCCGACGGCGCCCCGGGCAGCAGCCCGTCGGGCAGGTCGAAGACGCCGTCACCCCGGGGAGCCCCCTGCGCACCGGCACCGGACGCCACGTCGCCCTCCTCCCCTGCCGTCTTCGGTACGTCCGTCCCCGTCCCGGCCTCGGACGCGAGGGCCGTCACGGCTGCCGCTCCTGCTCGGCGGCGGCCCAGCGCTCGGCGAGGGCGGCGGTGCGGGCCCGGGCCTCCTCGACGGCCTCGGGGCCGCCGCCCCGCAGGGCGGCGGCGTAGCCGACCAGGAAGGCCGTCAGCGGGGCGGCCGGGCGGGCCACGCCGTGGGCCACCACCCGGGCCAGGTCGAGCAGCCCCGCGGTGTCCACCGCCAGGTCGATGCCCAGTTCGGCGGCGGCTTCGGCGATCCAGTCGTCCAGGGTGCGCTCCATGGCCCCATGCTGCCCGATCCACCTGCCCCGTCCCGGTTCCACCCCGTGACCCCCGCGAGTCGGTTCCCTCACCCGGCGGACCGGTACGCGGTGAGGGGGCGTCAGTCCGGCCCGGTCCCCCGCAGCCGCCGCTCGGCCCGGGCCAGGTCGTCCCAGGTGTCGCAGTCGAGCGCGGTGGCGTCCGGGTCGGGCAGCCGGTGCAGCCGGAGCGGGCCGAGCAGGCGGCGCAGCGGGAGGCCGGCCGGGGGGCCGAGCGTGTCGAGGGAGGCCCGCAGGGCGGCGGTCCGGTAGGCCCCGGCGAGCGGCTGGTCCCGGCCGTCGGCGTCGACCAGCAGGACGCCGTCGTGGTCGCCGAGGCCGTCCAGCAGCCGGCCGGTCGCGGCCCGGTCGAGGAACGGCAGGTCGGCCGCGAGCAGCAGCACCACCTCGGCGGTGACCCGGGCCAGCCCGGCCGCGACCCCGGCCACCGGCCCGCCGCCGGGCGGCTCCTCGCGGCACCAGCGCAGGCCGCCGCGCTCGGTCGGCCGTTCGGGGCCGACCACCACGGTGGTGGCGGCGTCGGGGCAGGCGGCGAGCACCCGGTCGAGCAGGGTCCGCCCGCCGACCCTCAGGGCGGGCTTGTCGGCCCCGTCGAGCCGCCGGGCGGCGCCCCCGGCCAGCACCAGCGCGTCGTGGACCATCGGACGGACCGTCATGCGGCCAGTATCGTCCCCGCTGCCGCCCTCCGGGGGCGGCTCCGTGCTCAGGGGTCCTCGACGATCTCCGCGTCCACGATCCCGTTCTCGTGGCCGTTCTCCTCCGCCCCTGTCTCCGCCCCTGCCCCCGGCCCCGACCCCGCCGCCGCGTACGCCGCCACGTTGGCCGCCGCGCTGAGCTCCAGCAGGGCCGGCTGGGTCAGCCCCCCGTACCGCTCGTTGACGGCCGCGGCCAGTGCCTCGGCGTCGTCCCGGTGCTCGGCGAAGGCGGCGTCGAAGTCCCGCAGGTAGGCGTTGGTGAAGGCGAGCACCCGGGAGGCGTCGTCGTCCGCGCCGGGCGCCCGGTGGCCGGCGATCACCCGGTCCGCGCCGAGCTCGGCGATCCGGGCCAGGTTGGCCCGCCACTCCTCGCGCTGGGCCGGGTCGGTGTCGGCGGTCCAGACGTGGGTGCCGTTGTAGACGAAGTCCCCGGCGATCACCGTGCGGATGCCCGGGACGTGCACCACGGTGGAGCCCTCGCAGTCGGCCTGGCCGAGGCCGAGCACCCGGATCAGCTGACGGTCGATCATCAGCGGCTGCGGCAGCAGCGGGGCGGGCAGCAGCGGGTGGTCCGGGATGTCGGCCCCGTAGACCGGCTTCCACTGGGCGACCTTGGCGGCGACGGTGGCGGCGATCCCGGCCACCACCGGGGGCGCGGCCAGCAGCTGGGCCCGGGGGAAGAGCTTCAGCACCTCCTCGGCGCCGAAGTAGTGGTCGGGGTGGTGGTGGGTGATCACCACGGCCAGCAGCTGGCGGTCCTTGCCGGCCACCCACTCGGCCAGTTCGCGCCCGGCGCCCCGGGTGAGCTGGGCGTCCACCAGGATCGCGGTCCGCTCGCCCATGACCAGACTGGAGGTGGCGAAGAAGGCGGTCTCGGGACCGGTGAAGACCTCGACCGTCAGCGGGGCCGGCGGCGGCCCCTGCTCCGCCGACAGCCCGGACGCCCCGGCCGGCTCCGGCGCTTCCGGCGGTACAGACTGGTCGGGCGTCACATCGGCTCCCTGATCGGCGTGGTGGGCCGTCTCCGGACCCCGTACGGCCAGCTTGGGAGGTAACCGGGCCTTTCGCCGGGTAGGCACGCCCAGGTGAGTGATCAACCACATGCCGGAGGCCCGCCCTGACGCACTGTCAGGACGGGCCTCCGGGAGGTACTGCTACTTCTTCTTGCCCTTGCCGGTGAGCTTCTGCACCCGGGCACCGACGCCCCAGGCGGTGACCCGCCAGAGCGCCTCGACCACGATGTTGCGGCTCATCTTGGAGGCACCGAGCTCGCGCTCGACGAAGGTGATCGGCACCTCGCTGACCTTGTAGCCGGCCTTGACGGTGCGCCAGGCCAGGTCGACCTGGAAGCAGTACCCGGCCGAGGCGACCTCGTCCATGCCGAGACCCTCCAGGGTCTCCTTGCGGAAGGCGCGGTAGCCGCCGGTGACGTCCTTGATCGGCACGCCGAGCATCAGGCGGGAGTAGGTCGAGCCGCCGCGCGAGAGCAGCAGGCGGGACTTCGGCCAGTTGACGACCTTGCCGCCGGGCACCCAGCGGGAGCCGAGCACCAGGTCGGAGTTGCGCAGCGCGGTGAGCAGGCGGTGCAGCTCCTCCGGCTGGTGGGAGCCGTCGGCGTCCATCTCGACGAGGACGTCGTAGCCGTTGTCGATGCCCCAGCGGAAGCCCGCGAGGTAGGCGGCCCCGAGGCCCTCCTTGCCCTTGCGGTGCATCACCTTGATGTGGTCGTCGTCGGCGGCCAGCTTGTCGGCGATGTCGCCGGTGCCGTCCGGGCTGTTGTCGTCCGCGACCAGGACGTGGACCTCGGGGACGGCGGCGCGGACTCGGGAGGTGATCCGCTCGACGTTCTCGGCCTCGTTGTAGGTCGGGATGATTACGAGCACCTTGCCGAGGTCGGCGAAGGTGCTCTCCTGGTCAGCGGCGGTCACGTCTGAGCCTTTCGGAATGCAGCGGGGGGAAGCGGCAGCGAGCCCGCGCGTCCGGAGATGCCAGGACGGCCGAGCGCGTGCGGGTGCAGGGCCCACAGAAGAAGAAGACGTCTGAGAATGCGCATGCTACCCCGGGCCGGTGCGTGCTCCATCCTCCGGGCCACCTGCGGACTCGGTACGAAGCCCGTGAACAGGTAGTCTCCTGCTCATCCTGAACACCCGTGGGTCGCGAAGCAAACCGTTCGCTCGCGCCCGGTCGGCCGCCCGCCACGCCTCCTCTCGCGTCGGAGGGCAACCGCCGCAGCCGGAGCCCTGCCCGCGCAGGTGTGCCGACCGAACAGTGTGGAGTGCCAGTCCGATGCGGGACCTGAAGCAGCTGGTGAAGGCGTACGACGTCCGGGGTGTGGTGCCGGACCAGTGGGACGAGGTGCTGTCGCGGGCGTTGGGTGCGGCGTTCGTGCGGGTGGTGGGTGCCTCGGCGATCGTGGTGGGCCATGACATGCGCCCGTCCTCGCCGTCGCTGTCGCGGGCGTTCGCCGAGGGTGCGGCGGCCTCGGGCGCGGACGTGGTGGAGATCGGGCTGTGCTCCACCGACCAGCTGTACTACGCCTCGGGGTCGATGGACCTGCCGGGCGCGATGTTCACCGCCTCGCACAACCCCGCGCAGTACAACGGCATCAAGCTGTGCCGCGCGGGCGCGGCGCCGGTGGGCCAGGACACCGGCCTGTCCCAGATCCGTGAGCTGGTGGAGTCCTGGACCGCCGCCGACGACACGATCACCGTGCCGGCACTGGACGTCGAGGAGGGCGGCATTTCGCAGCGCGAGACGCTGCGCGGCTACGCCGACCACCTGCTGGGCCTGGTGGACCTGTCGGCGATCCGGCCGCTGAAGGTCGTCGTGGACGCGGGCAACGGCATGGGCGGCCACACCGTGCCGACCGTGTTCGACGGTCTGCCGCTGGAGGTGGTGGACCTGTACTTCGAGCTGGACGGCACCTTCCCCAACCACGAGGCGAACCCGCTGGACCCGGCGAACCTGGTGGACCTGCAGGCCAAGGTGGTCGAGGTCGGCGCGGACATCGGCCTGGCCTTCGACGGCGACGCGGACCGCTGCTTCGTCATCGACGAGAACGGTGACCCGGTCTCGCCCTCGGCGATCACCGCGCTGGTCGCCGCCCGCGAGATCGCCCGCGCCCGCGCCGCCGGCGAGGACAACCCCACCGTCATCCACAACCTGATCACCTCGCTGACCGTGCCCGAGGTGGTGCGCGAGCTGGGCGCCACCCCGGTGCGCACCCGGGTGGGGCACTCCTTCATCAAGCAGGAGATGGCCGACACCGACGCCGTCTTCGGCGGCGAGCACTCCGCGCACTACTACTTCCGCGACTTCTGGCGCGCCGACACCGGCATGCTCGCCGCCCTGCACGTGCTGGCCGCCCTCGGCGGCCAGGACCGCCCGCTGTCCCAGCTGACCGCCGCCTACGACCGCTACGCCGCCTCCGGCGAGATCAACTCCACCGTCGCCGACCAGGACGAGCGCACCCAGGCCGTCCTGGCCCACTACAACGGCGACGACACCACCGTCGACACCCTCGACGGCGTCACCGTCACCGGCCCCACCTGGTGGTTCAACCTGCGCGCCTCCAACACCGAACCCCTGCTGCGCCTGAACGTCGAGGCCAAGGACCAGGCCACCATGGAGGAGACCCGCGACACCGTGCTGGGCATCGTCCGCGCCTGACACCACCAGCCGCACGACCGACCGCCCGTATCCCGCCGTTCTCCGGTTGGTACGGGCGGTCGGTTAGGGTCTTCACCTCACTGCGCACTCGGCACCAGACAGGACGACAGCTCATGGACAGGCTCACCAACACCGTCCGCCCCTACGCCTGGGGGTCCGTCCACGCGATCCCCGCGCTGCTGGGTGTCCCGGCCACCGGTGCACCGCAGGCCGAGCTGTGGATGGGCGCCCACCCGGGCGACTCCTCCCGGGTGGACCGCGGTGAGGGCCCGGCCGCGCTGAACGAGCTGATCGCGGCCGCCCCGGAGGCGGAGCTGGGCGCCGAGTCGGTGGCCAAGTTCGGACCCGAACTGCCCTTCCTGCTCAAGGTGCTGGCCGCCGGGCTGCCGCTCTCCATCCAGGCCCACCCGACGCTGGAGCAGGCCAAGGCCGGCTTCGCCGACGAGGAGGCCCGCGGCGTGCCGCTGGAGGCACCGCACCGCAACTACAAGGACGCCAACCACAAGCCCGAACTCATCTGCGCGCTGGACGAGTTCGACGGCCTGTGCGGCTTCCGCACGCCGGCCGAGGCGGCCGCCCTGATGGAGTCCCTGGACGTCCCGGAGCTGGCCCCGCTGGTCGAACTGCTGCGCGGCAAGCCGGAGTCGGAGGCGCTCAGCGCCGCACTGGCCACCGTCCTGTCGATGACCGGCGAGACCGCCGAGCGCACCGTGGCGGCCACCGCCGCCGCCGTGGAGCGGGCCGCCGCGGGCGAGGACCCGACCGGCCAGTTCGGCGGATACGCCTACGCCGCCCGGGAGTTCCCCGGCGACACCGGGCTGCTCGCGGCCCTGCTGCTCAACCACGTCCGGCTCCAGCCCGGCGAGGCGCTCTACCTGGGCGCCGGCCTGGTCCACGCCTACCTGCGCGGGACCGGCGTCGAGATCATGGCCAACTCGGACAACGTGCTGCGCTGCGGCCTCACCCCCAAGCACGTGGACGTCCCCGAGCTGCTCAAGGTGGTCGAGTTCACCGCCTCCCGCCCCGAGGTGATGCGGCCCGCCGCCGACGCCTCCGGCGAGCAGCTCTACCCGGTGCCGATCGACGAGTTCCGGCTCTCCCGGTACGCGCTCGACGGCACCCCCCGCACCCTGCCGGGCCGGGCCCCGCAGATCCTGCTCTGCACCGAGGGCACCGCCCTGCTCACCGCCGCCGACGGCACCGAACTGACCCTCGCCACCGGCCAGTCCGCCTTCCTCCCCGCCGCCGGCACCGGGACCACCCTCACGGGCGAGTCCGCCACCGTCTTCCGCGCCACCGTCACTCTCTGACGCACCGTCATCCCCTGACGCACCGCCACCCTCCGGCACGCCGTCACCCGGTGTCCTGGGGCCCGCCCGGGGCTCAGGACACCGGCCGCTCCAGCACCAGCTGCTCCCAGCGCACCCCGGCCCGCCCGTGCCCGTCGGCCCGCCCGCTCCGGTGCACCTCGGCCAGCCCGGACCCGCCGCCCAGCAGGGCGCTCTCCTCGGCCGACACCGGGAACATCCGCCGCCCGGCCGGCACCGGCCCGTGGCGCAGCGTCAGCAGCAACCGTCCACCGGGCGCCAGCAGTCCGGCCACCCGGCGCATCGCCGTCCGCCGCTGCTCCTCGTCCAGGTGCATCCACACCGCGACCGCCGTCACCAGCTCGTACTCCCCCACCACCCGGGCCAGGTCGGGCAGTTCGTCGACCAGCCAGGTGATCCCGGGGCCCTCGTGCACCCGTAGCTCCACCACCGGCTCCACCGCCGTGACCAGATGGCCGCGGGCCGCCAGCCAGGCCGCGTCCCGGCCGGTGCCCGCCCCCAACTCCAGGACCCGCACCGGCCGTTGCGGCAGCAGGTGGAGCACCTGCGCGTGCAGCTGCTCGAAGGTGACCTCCTCGTACTGGGCGATCAGCTCCGCCGCCGCCTCCCGGTACCCGCTGGTGCCGTGCACGCCCACCGCCCCTTCCTCCCTCAGCCTGGGACCGCCGGTCCCAGGCTGAACCGTCCTCTGCCACCGCCGGCCGCGCGGTGGAAACCTCGTCCACGTCAACGAGATCACGAACAGCGACGGACCAGGAGTTCCCACCATGCGCGCAGTCACCGTCTCCACCTTCGGCGGCCCCGAGAACGTCGAGATCACCGAGGCCCCGGTGCCCGGGCCCGCCGCCGGCGAGCTGCGGATCCGCACCCGGGCCGCCGCCGTCCACCCGGCCGACGCGGCCGTCCGCTCCGGCGCCGTCGCCGCCTACCTGCCGTCGCTGCCCTCCCACCGGCTGGGCTGGGACCTCGCGGGCACGGTGGACGCGGTGGGCGAGGGGGTGCGGGGCTTCCGCCCGGGCGACGAGGTGATCGGCCTCTCGCACTGGTTCCGCAGCCACAACGGCGTGCACGCCGAGTACGCGGTGCTGCCCGCCTCCGCCGTCGCCCCCGCCCCGGCCGGGGTGGACGCCACCGTGGCGGCCGCCCTCCCGCTGAACGGCCTCACCGCCCTCCAAGCCCTGGACGCCACCGGACTGACGGCCGGTCAGACCCTGCTGATCACCGGCGCCGCCGGGAACCTCGGCGGCCTGGCCCTCCAACTGGCCACCGCACGGGGCCTGGACGTGCTGGCGCTGGCCGGCCCCGGCGACCGCGAGTTCGTCACCGCGCACGGCGGCCGCTTCGTCGACCGGGACGACCTGGCCTCGCTGGCGCTGCTCGCCCCCGACGGCGTGGACGCCGTGCTGGACACCGCCCTGCTCGGCCCGGCCCTGCTCCCGCACCTGCTGCCCGGCACGGTCTTCGTCGCCGTCCGCCCCACCGGCGACCTGCCGGCCGACACCCGGCTGACCGTCGTCGACGTGGTGCCGGACGGGGCGCGGCTGGCCGAGCTGGCCGAGCTGGTGGCCTCCTCCGCGCTCACCGTCCGGGTGGACACCGCCGTCCCGTTCACCGAGGCGGCGAAGGCCCACGCCCGGCTGGCCGGGCGCGGGGTGCGCGGCGCGGTGGTGCTCACCTTCTGACGGGGTGTCGGCAGGGGTGCCGACGGGGGCGGACGGACCGGATGAAGGGCACGAAAAGGGACATGCGATCCTTTTTCGTGGCCATCACCACCAGATCCGGCCAGACCGACAGGAGCACCGTGCCCACGCCGCCCGAACCCAGCACCGGGAACTACCGGAAGACCCTGGGGACCGTCGCCCTCACCGCCACCGGCCTCGGCTCGATCATCGGCTCCGGCTGGCTGTTCGGCGCCGCCAACGCGGCGGCCATCGCGGGGCCGGCCTCGATCCTGGCCTGGGTGGTCGGCGCGGCCATCGCCTTCACCATCGCGCTCTCCTACACCGAGCTGGGCGCGGCCTTCCCGGAGGCCGGGGCGATGGTCCGGTTCGGGCACTACTCGCACGGCTCGCTCACCGGCTACCTGGCGGCCTGGGCGAACTGGATCGCCATCGTCTCGGTGATCCCCGGCGAGGCCACCGCCTCGGTCCAGTACATGAGCTCCTGGGACTTCGCCTGGGCCCGGGGCCTGTTCGACGGCAGGGAGCTGACCGGCACCGGGCTCGCGGCGGCGGCCGTGCTGGTGGTGGTCTACTTCGCGCTGAACTGGTTCGCCGTCAGCATGTTCGCGAAGACCAACACCGCGATCACGGTCTTCAAGCTGGTCGTCCCGGCGCTCACCGTGGCCGCCCTGCTGGCCACCTCGCACCACACCGAGAACCTCACCTCCGGCGGCGGCTTCGCCCCGGGCGGCGCCTCCGCGGTGCTCACCGCCGTCGCCACCTCGGGCATCGTCTGGGCCTTCAACGGCTTCCAGTCCCCGGTCAACCTGGCCGCCGAGGCCAAGAACCCGGGCCGCTCGCTGCCGGTCGCCGTACTCGGCTCGATCGGCATCGCGCTGGTGGTCTACCTGGGCCTGCAGACCGCCTACCTGCTCGCAGTGGACCCGGCCGCGCTGGCCGCCGAGGGCTGGGGCGGCCTGCAGACCACCTTCCGCTCGCCCTTCGCCGACCTGGCCACCGCGCTGATGCTCAACTGGCTGGCGCTGCTGCTCTTCGCGGACGCCTTCGTCTCCCCCTCGGGCACCGGCATGACCTACGCCGCCACCACCGCCCGGATGATCCACGGCATCCAGCGCAACGGCCACCTGCCCGCGGTCTTCGCCAAGGTGGACCGGAAGTCCGGCATCCCGCGCCCGGCGATGCTGCTCAACCTGGCGATCGCCTTCCTCTTCCTGGCGGTCTTCCGGGGCTGGGGCGCGCTGGCCGCGATCGTCTCGGTGGCCACCGTGATCTCCTACGTCACCGGCCCGGTGGCCGCGGTGGCACTGCGCCGGATCGCCCCCGAGCTGCCCCGCCCGGTGCGGCTCCGTCAGCTGCCCTGGGTGGCCCCGCTGGCCTTCGTCTTCGGCACCCTGGTGCTGTACTGGGCCCGCTGGCCGCTCACCGGCCAGGTGCTGCTGATCATCGGCGCCGGACTGCCGGTCTACGCCTGGTACGAGTGGCGCGCCCACCGCACCGACCCCGCGCACGACCTGGCCCGGCACCTGCGCTCCGGCGTCTGGCTGGTGGTCTACCTGGCCGCGATGGCCCTGGTCTCCTGGCTGGGCGGCACCGAGTTCGGCGGCCTGGGCTACCTGGCGCCCGGCTGGGACGTGCTGCTGGTCGCCCTGATCGGCTTCGCCACCTACCGCTGGGGCCTGGCCAGCGCCTGGCGCAGCCCGGCCCTGGACGAGGCCGTGGCGGCCGCCCTGACCCGTCGTCAGCAGGCCGGACAGGAGGCCCCGGTGACCGCCGGGGAGCCGGTCGGTACCGTGTGACGGTACGACGGGCGACGGGGGGAGCTGTCCATGACCGCGACGAGCACGGCGGGCCTGCCCAATCCCGTGGAGGCGCTCCGGGAGCACCTGCTGGCGCAGATCAACGCCACCGTGCACGGCCCCGACCTGCACCTGGAGCGCTACGACCGGCCGGCCGGCGACCCCGGCCTGTTCGGGCCGGACAGCGTGGTCTGGCGGGTGCACGCGCACCCCGCCGGGATGCTGGTCGGCGGCTTCGCCGCACTGCTGCTGCAGTCCCTGCACCCGCTGGCGATGGCCGGGGTGGACCACCACTCCGACTTCCGGGCCGACCCGACCGGCCGGCTGAACCGCACCGCCCGCTTCGTCACCACCACCACGCTGGGCTCCACCGAGGCGGCCCGGCAGGCGATAGCGGCCGTCCGCCGGATCCACCCGCACATCAAGGGGACCGCCGCCGACGGGCGGCCGTACCGGGCCGACGACCCGGCCCTGCTCACCTGGGTGCACACCGCCGAGGTGGCCTGCTTCCTGACGGGGTACCAGACCTTCGCCGCCGAGCGGCTGACCCCGTCCGAGTGCGACGCCTACCTGGCCGAGTACGCCCTGGTGGCCGAACTGCTGGGCGCCGCCGGCGTACCCGCCTCGCGTGCCGGGGTGCGGTCCTACCTGGCCGGCGTGCGGCCCGAACTGCACGCCGTACCGGCCGCCTTCGACGTGCTGCGGCTGCTGCGGGGCTTCGGGCGCTCCCCGCGCGAACGGCTCGCGGTGCGGGTGCTCACCAACGCCGCGCTGGCGGTGCTGCCGCCGTGGGCCCGGGCCGAGCTGGGCGTCCGGCGCCCGGCCGCGGTGCGCTCCGGCTGGGACCTGCCGCTGGCCCGGGCGCTCGGGCGGGTGATGGTCTGGGCCTGCGGCCCGTCCCAGATCCGGGCCGCCGCCGTGCGGCGGGCCACCGCCGCCCCGGGCTCGGACGCGGCCTGACGCTCCGTCACCGGCCCTGCCGGTCACGCCGCCGGTCCTGCCGGTCACGCCGCCGGGGCCAGGTCGCGGACGGCGTCGGCCACCGCGCGGAAGTCGTTGCGCAGGATCTTGGAGTGGTTGCTCCGCACCTTGGCGCTGATCTCCACGTTCGGGCTGCCCTCGGCCACCTTGCGGAAGTCCGCCCGGATGCCCTCCATCACCTCGGCCGCCCCGCCCAGGTTCCCGCCGGAGGCGAGCACGTAGCGGACCGGGGTCTGGATCCGCTCCAGCACCGGCACCAGGACGCGGGTGGCACAGACCTCGTTGGCCTCGATGTTCACCTCGGCGTGCTCGGCGGCGCTCATCTTCGCCGCCATCCCGAACAGGCGGGCCACCGGGAAGAGCGGGCCGAGCCGGCGGAACAGCCTGCGGATCTGCTCCCGGCCGGCCTCGTCCAGCCAGTCGTTCGGCAGCGCGCCGTCCACCGAGACCACGCCCGCGGCCCGGCCCGGGTTGCGGTCGGCCCAGTTGATCCCGATCGCCGCCCCGTAGGACCAGCCGACCAGCACCGGACGGTCCGCCTCGGTGATGCCGCGCGCCGCGAGCACCGCGCTCACGTCCCGCACGCAGGCGTCGAAGGAGTGGTCGGCCGAGCGGCCGGAGCGCCCCCGGGCCCGGGCGTCGAAGGTGATGTGCCGGTAGCCGTCGCCCAGTTCGGCGATCACCCGGCGCCAGTGCGAGGTGTCGGCGTAGCAGCCGTTCAGGTAGACCACCGGGCGGCCGGGGCCGCCGGTGTCGCTGACGGCCAGGGTGGTGTCCTCGACCTGCACGGTGCCGGTCCAGGCGGGGATGGTCATGGTGTCGATGCTCATGTCTGTTTGATCCCTCGGTGTGTGACGGACGGTCAGAGGCTGCGGGCGGCGATGTCGCCGTAGGAGGTGGTGGCGCGGATCGCGAGGGCGGGGGTGCCCGCGTTCTGCAGGGCGTTGACGACCCGGCCGTACGCGGTGCCGGCGTCCAGCGAGGCGGAGACGCCCCTGGCCGCGCCGACCGTGATGTCACCGGCCTCGGTGCGCAGCGCGAGGGTGCCCCCGTGGGCCTCGGCGACGGTCAGGTCGCCCTTGGCGGTGGTGAGTTCGGCGCTGCCGGTGAGGCGGGCCAGGTGGATGTCCCCCGCCTGGAGGGTGAGCCGGGCGGCCGAGGCCTCGTCGAGCTTCACGGTGCCGGCGGCGCCGGTGAAGACGACCTCCCCGAGCCGGCCGACCCCGCGCAGGTCCGCGGCGGCGGCCGTGGCCTCCACCCGGGAGCCGGCCGGCAGCTGGACGGTGACCTCGACCGAACCGCTCGGGCCGAAGACCCGCTTGGCGGCCTCCGGGGTGCTGACCCGCAGCACGCCGTCCCGGTACTCGACCACGGTCTTCCCGGCGGCCTCGACGTCGCGGCCGCGGCCCGGGTCGGCCGGGCGGACCTCGACGGTGGTGTCGGCGCGGTCCGCGGCGATCAGCTGGATGCGGCCGGCGGCGACGTCCAGAACGGTGGTGATCGGGGCGGTGGTGGCGAACTTCTGCATGGTGACTGCTCCTGCGTCGTTGGTGTTTCTGGCATCGCAAACGCTACGTTGCACTCACGGATCCGGCAACTACTTCATTGCACGCTACGGCCATATTCCCAGCTCAAGACCGCAAAATCATTGCAACGTCCTCCCGCTCAATGCAACGAAACGTTGCAATGGAATGACGGCGAACGCTATGCTGGTGCCACCCGACGAGAAGTCCAGCCAGAAGTCGAAGGAGCACGCGATGCCGGGCGGCCGCCTCACCCAGCAGGAACGCCAGCAGATCGCCCTCGGCCTGGCCGACGGCCTCGCCTACGCGGAGATCGCCAGACGCCTGGACCGCCCGACCTCCACCGTCACCCGCGAGGTGATGCGCAACGGCGGCCCCACCTCCTACCGCGCCGACCTCGCCCACCGCGCCACCGAGCAGCGCACCCGCCGCCGCACCCCCGCCGCACCCAGGCCCCGCACCGAGCTCCCCCAGACCCACGGACGGGACCCAGAGGCGGTGCGCGGGTACGAGGAGGTGCTCACCACCGTCCTGATGGCCACCGGCACGCCGAAGATGATGGCCCGGGTGCTGGCCTGCCTCTACATCACCGACTCCGGCAGCCTCACCGCCGCCGAACTGGCCCAGCGCCTCCAGGTCAGCCCCGCCTCGATCTCCAAGGCCGTCGCCTTCCTCGACCAGCAGGGCCTGCTCCGGCGCGAGCGCGACGAGCGGCGCCGCGAGCGCTACGTGGTCGACGACGACGTCTGGTACCAGGCGATGATCGCCAGCGCCGAGGGCACCACCCAGCTCGCCTCCACCGCCCGCGAGGGCGTCACCGTCCTCGGCCACGGCACCCCCGCCGGCACCCGGCTGGAGAACATCGCCCGCTTCGTCGACTTCGTCTCCGAGAGCATCGTCCGGGCCGCCGAACAGGCCCGCGAGATCCTCCACACCAAGCCGGAGAGCGACTGACCCCCCGTCACCGCGCCGCGAAATTCGATTGACCACCCCGGTGGGCGGCGCTGCACTGTGGCGGGGCACCGCGCACGGCGGCGCCGCGCGACACCGGGGAGACCGTGGCAGGCATGCAGATCCGTCCCACCACCGAGCAGGACCTCGACCTCTTCGTCGAGACCATGTACGCCGCCTTCGCCCGCTTCCCGGACGGCCCGGCCGACTCCCCCGGCGGCTGGTTCTCGGCGCTGGAGCCGGAGCGCGGCCTGTTCGCCCTGGACGGGACCGGCCGCCCGGTCGGCACCGCCGCCGCCTACAGCTTCGAACTCACCCTGCCGGGCGGCGCGTTGACCCCCGTCTCCGGGGTCAGCGCGGTCGGCGTGCTGCCCACCCACCGCCGCCGGGGCGCGCTCACCGCCCTGATGCGCCGTCAACTCGCCGACCTGCGCGCCCGCGGCGAGCACCTCGCCGTCCTGCTCGCCTCCGAGGCCCTGATCTACCGCCGCTTCGGCTACGGCCCGGCCACCTACACCGGCCGCCTCACCGTCCAGCGCTCCCGGGCCGGCCTCACCCCCTCCCGGGCCGGCCGCCCGGACACCGGCACCGTCGAGATCCTCCGCCGCTCCGAGTGCACCGACCTCCTGGCACAGGTCTACGACCGCTACCGCCGCACCCAGCCCGGCGCCCTCTCCCGCCCGCCCCGCTGGTGGGCCCGGGGCGCCGGCCAGCCCCCCGTCGCCCCGGCCGCCCGGTACGTCGCCGTGCACCGCGACGCCGACGGCACCCCCGACGGCTACGCCACCTACTCCATCAGCGAGCCCGACACCCTGGTCGTCGACGAGACCATCGCCGCCGACGACGCGGTGGTCACCGCCCTGACCGCCTTCCTGCTCCGGCACGACCTGGTCTCCAAGGTGGTCCTCAAGCACTTCGCCCCCGACCACCCGCTGCGCTGGCAGCTCACCGACCTCCGCGCCGCCGAGGCCAGCCACTACGACGACTGGCTCTGGGTCCGCCTCCTCGACGTCCCCGCCGCCCTCACCTCCCGCGGCTGGACCACCGACGGAGAGCTCGTCCTCGACGTCACCGACCCCTTCCTGGGCGAACACCACCGCTACGCCCTCACCACCCGCGCCGGCGAAGCCACCTGCACCCCCACCGACCGCACCCCGGACCTCACCCTCGACATCAGCGACCTCGGCTCGGTCTTCCTGGGCGGCACCACCCCCAGCACCCTGATCCGGGCCGGCCACGTCCAGGCCCACACCCCCGACGCGGCCGCCACCGCCGACGCCCTGTTCCGCGCCGAACGCCCCCCGCACTGCCTGCACTGGTTCTGACCCGCCGTCAGCCCTCCCCGCCGGGCGGGACGGTCCACCGCAACACCGTCCCGCCCGCCCCGTCCTCCTCCAAGGTGACGGGGTACACCAGCCCGGCGTCCCGCCCCCCGTGGTGCGTGACGGCGTAGTCCCCCTGGTCCCAGTCGATCCCGAGCACCCGGCAACCACCCACCTCGATCACTCCGTCGTGGAGCGGCCGGTGCCACGCGGCCCGCCGGAAACGGTGGAAGTCCGTGTGCTCCTCCACCCCGACGGCGACACCCCGGCTGTGCAGACCGCCCTGCCAGACCTCGATCTCCGCCGCCAGCGCGACCGCCTCCGCGAGCGGCAGGTCGAGCCAGCCATAGGAGGCCTCGACGTCGTCCTCGGCGATCCGCTCCCCGCCGAACCGCGCGTGCGCCCCGTCCTCGTACCGCCCCCAGTAGAAGACGTCGGCCAGCCCGTCCAGCGGCTCGTCGGCCGGCCCCGTCCACACGTCCAGCCCCGAGGCGTCGCCGACCACCATGCCGCACCGGTCCACCGGCAGGTCGCCGAGCAGGACCGGCCCCGGCTGGCCGGCGTTCCACGGCAGCCCGAGCGCGACCTCCAGAACCGCGATCGTCGGCTCCTCGTCGAACAGCGAGGGCCTGGTCGTGGCCCGCACCCGCAGGGGCCGGTCCGCGGCCGCCCGCACCACGACCACCTCGGCCTCGCCGTCCCGGAGATGACCACCACCGGTGGCCACCGCCTCCGCCGCCCGCACGGACAACGGCGCGCCGGTCTCCCGCCAGTGGTCGATCCACCCCGCCGTCCCGAGCACCAGCACGCCGGACGGCGCGGTGACGGATCCCAGGTCGGTGCAGGCGTCGCTCATGGGCCGATCCTCCCGCCCGGGTACGACAGCCGGCGGTGCGTCAGGTGACGTCGCGGGTCATGTCGACGAAGCGGGAGTAGTGGCCCTGGAAGGCGACCGTGATGGTGGCGGTGGGGCCGTTACGGTGCTTGGCGACGATCAGGTCGGCCTCACCGGCCCGCGGGGACTCCTTCTCGTAGGCGTCCTCGCGGTGCAGCAGGATGACCATGTCGGCGTCCTGCTCGATGGAGCCGGACTCGCGGAGGTCGCTGACCATCGGCTTCTTGTCGGTGCGCTGCTCGGGGCCACGGTTCAGCTGGGAGAGCGCGATGACCGGGAGCTCCAGCTCCTTGGCGAGCAGCTTGAGGTTACGGGACATGTCCGAGACCTCCTGCTGGCGGTTCTCGGCCCGCCGTGAGCCGCCGGACTGCATCAGCTGGAGGTAGTCGATGACCACCAGCTTGAGGTCCTGACGCTGCTTCAGGCGGCGGCACTTGGCCCGGATCTCCATCATCGACAGGTTGGGCGAGTCGTCGATGAAGAGCGGGGCGGCGGTGACGTCGGGCATCCGCCGGGCGACCCGGGTCCAGTCGTCGTCGGTCATGTTGCCGGAGCGCATGTGGTGCAGCGCGACCCGGGCCTCGGCCGAGAGCAGGCGCATGGCGATCTCGTTGCGCCCCATTTCGAGGGAGAAGATGACGCTGGGCAGCCCGTTGGTGATCGAGCAGGCCCGGGTGAAGTCCAGTGCCAGCGTCGACTTGCCCATCGCGGGACGGGCCGCGATGACGATCATCTGCCCGGGGTGCAGCCCGTTGGTGAGCGCGTCGAGGTCGGCGAAGCCGGTCGGCACGCCGGACATCTGGCCCTGCCGGGAGCCGATCGCCTCGATCTCGTCGAGCGCGCCCTCCATGATGTCGGCCAGCGGGGCGTAGTCCTCGCTGGTGCGCTGCTCGGTGACGGCGTAGATCTCGGCCTGGGCGGCGTTGACGATCTCGTCGACGTCGCCCTCGGCGGCGTAGCCCATGCCGGCGATCCGGGTGCCGGCCTCGACGAGGCGGCGGAGCACCGCGCGCTCGTGCACGATCTCGGCGTAGTACTCGGCGTTGGCCGCGGTGGGCACCGAGTTGACCAGGGTGTGCAGATAGCCGGGGCCGCCGACCCGGGTCAGTTCACCGCGCTTGGTGAGCTCACCGGCCACGGTGATCGGGTCGGCGGGCTCGCCCCGGGCGTAGAGGTCGAGGATGGCGCCGTGGATGAGCTCGTGGGCGGGCCGGTAGTAGTCGGCGGGCTTGAGCACCTCGACGACGTCGGCGATGGCGTCCTTGGAGAGCAGCATGCCGCCGAGCACGGACTGCTCGGCCGCCAGGTCCTGCGGGGGGACGCGTTCGAAGCCGTCGGCCTGCGGGCGGTCGTCGCCGTCCCCGTCGCGGCGGCGTCCGCCGCCCTTGCCGAAGGAGCCCTTGCCCTTGCCGAAGCCGCCTTCGCCGCGTCCCTCGCCCCGTCCTTCGCCGCGGTCGTCGCTGCGGCGGCTCACCGGGAGGCGGTCACCGGGCCCGTCCGGGAACGGCCCCGGCGGGAAGGCGTCGTCGGACGGCTGCCAGTCGTCCTCCGGGGGCGGGGGCGCATCGTGGTCGTCGTACTGGGGGCCGGTCACCAGCCAACGCTACCAAGCGGTTATCCACAGGGCGTGTGGACAACCGTCCCCATGCTGTGGAGAACTCACCGATTCCTGTGCACAACCCTGTGGACGTCCCCGAGTGACCATCGCCACGCACGCTCTGACCTGCGAGGACGGATGGTCCGCAGTGTGACGAGAAATCGTCCACAGACTTCCCCGGGCGGCCGAACCGCTGCTCGGTCACCGTTTCGAGTAAGTACCCCAAGCCTCTTGTACCGCTTACCTGTGGATGAGTAGCCTTGGCCGAATGAGATCCGCCACGTCCCGCCGCCGGCACGACCGGGAGATCCTCGCCCTCGCCGTCCCGGCCTTCGGCGCCCTGGTCGCCGAACCGCTCTTCCTGATGGCCGACTCGGCCGTCGTCGGCCACCTCGGCACCGCCCAGCTGGCCGGCCTGGGCGTCGCCACCTCGCTGCTCGCCACCCTCACCGGCGTCTTCGTCTTCCTGGCCTACGCGACCACCGCCGCGGTGGCCCGCCGGATCGGCGCCGGCGACCGCCGGGCCGCCGTCCAGCAGGGCATCGACGGCATCTGGCTGGCCCTGATGATCTCGGCCGGGCTGGTGCTGCTCACCCTGCTGTTCGCCCCGCAGGCCGCCGAACTGCTCGGCGCCTCCGACACCGCCGCCCCGTACGCGGTGACCTACCTGCGGATCAGCGCGCTCGGCATCCCGGCGATCCTGCTGGTGCTGGCCGCCACCGGCGTGCTGCGCGGGCTCCAGGACACCCGCACCCCGCTGCGGGTGGCGATCGCCGGCTTCGGCGCCAACCTGGCGCTCAACCTCCTGCTGGTCTACGGCGCCGGCCTCGGCGTGGCCGGCTCGGCCTGGGGCACCGTGCTGGCCCAGGCCGGGATGGCCGCCGTGTACGTCGCGGTGGTGGTCCGCGGCGCCCGCCGGGAGGGTGCGGGCCTGCGGCCGGACCTGGCCGGCATCCGGGCCAGTGCCCGGGCCGGCGGTCCGCTGCTGGTCCGCACGCTCAGCCTGCGCGCCGTGCTGATGCTGGCCACCGCGGTGGCGGCGGGCCTCGGCGACGTCGAGATGGCGGCCCATCAGATCGCCTTCACCATCTGGACCTTCCTGGCCTTCGCCCTGGACGCCATCGCGATCGCCGGCCAGGCCATCGTCGGCCGCTACCTGGGTGCCTCGGACGTGCCGGGCACCCGGGAGGCCACCCGCCGGATGATCGAGTGGGGCCTCGGCGTCGGGGTGCTGCTGGGCCTGCTGCTGGTGCTGGCCCGGCCGCTGTACGTGCCGCTGTTCACCGAGGACCCGGTGGTCCGCGAGCAGGTCTCCCGGGTGATGCTGGTGATCGCGCTGGCCCAGCCGGTGAGCGGGGTGGTCTTCGTGCTGGACGGGGTGCTGATGGGCGCCGGGGACGGCCGTTACCTGGCCTGGGCCGGGCTCGGGACGCTGGCCGTGTTCGCCCCGGCGGCGCTGCTGGTGCCGGAGCTGGGCGGCGGGCTGACCGCGCTCTGGTGGGCGATCAACCTGTTCATGCTGGCCCGCTGCGCCTTCCTCTGCCTGCGGGTCGCCACCGACCGCTGGCTGGTCACCGGCGCGGTCCGCGACTGACCCGACGGCCCGTCAGGACACCGCCCCGGCACGGCGAACGGCCCGGCTCCCCCGAGGGGGAACCGGGCCGTTGACGCTAACGCGTGGTTCAGGCGGCGACGACGGCGACGTCGAGGTTGGCCTGGACGTCGGCGTGCAGCTTGACCGAGACCTTGTGGGTGCCCACGGTCTTGATCGGCGAGGCGATCGCGACGGCGCGCTTGTCCACGGCGGGGCCGCCGGCGGCCTTGATGGCCTCGACGACGTCGGCCTGGGTCACCGAGCCGAACAGACGGCCGGCCTCGCCCGAGCGGACGGCCAGCTTGACCTGGACGCCCTCGAGCTTGCCCTTGACCTCGTTGGCGGCCTCGAGGGTCTGGATCTCGTGGATCTTGCGGGCGCGACGGATCGCGTCGACGTCCTTCTGGCCGCCCTTGGTCCAGCGGATGGCGAAGCCACGCGGGACCAGGAAGTTGCGGGCGTAACCGTCCTTGACCTCGACGACCTCGCCGGCCGAGCCGAGACCGGGGACCTCGTGAGTGAGGATGATCTTCATTCTTCGGTCACCCTCTCTTAGCGCGTGGTGGAGGTGTAGGGCAGCAGCGCCATCTCACGGCTGTTCTTCACGGCCGTGGCGACGTCACGCTGGTGCTGGGTGCAGTTGCCGGTGACCCGGCGGGCACGGATCTTGCCGCGGTCGGAGATGAACTTCCGCAGCAGGTTCGTGTCCTTGTAGTCAACGTAGTTGACCTTGTCCTTGCAGAAGACGCAAACCTTCTTCTTCGGCTTGCGAGCAGGCGGCTTCGCCATTGTGTGCTCCTGTGAATACGAGATCTGTCAGCATCGCCGGGCTTCCGAGGGCCCGGCACGCACCGCTGTTAGAACGGAGGCTCTTCCGAGTAGCCGCCACCGGCCGGGGCACCCCAGCCGCCGCCACCCTGGTTTCCACCGGAGGAGGACGGAGTGCTGGACGCCCACGGGTCGTCGGACGGGCCGGACTGGCCGCCGCCGGAGTTCCCACCCCAGCTGCCGCCACCCTGGTTGCCGCCACCGCCGCCCCAGGAGCCGCCCTGGCCGCCACCCTGCTGGCCGCCGCCGTAGCCACCGCCGCCGCCGGGACCGCCGCCGCCGGGACCGCCGGAGCGGTTGGCGCGGGTGACCTTGGCGGTTGCCGAGCGCAGGCTCGGGCCGACCTCGTCGACCTCGACCTCGAAGACCGTCCGCTTCTCGCCTTCCTTGGTCTCGTAAGACCGCTGGCGCAGTCGGCCCTGCACGATCACGCGCATGCCGCGCTGCAGCGACTCGGCCACGTTCTCCGCCGGCTGACGCCAGACGTTGCACGTGAGGAAGAGGCTCTCGCCGTCCTTCCACTCGTTGGTCTGGCGGTCGAAGGTGCGCGGGGTGGACGCGATACGGAACTTCGCGACCGCCGCACCCGACGGGGTGAAGCGCAGCTCGGGGTCGTCGACGAGATTGCCGACGAGGGTGATGACGGTCTCGCCTGCCATGGTGGTGATGACCTCTCGGAAAGAAGTTCTGCGGTGCTCGTCCGCTGTTTCACGTGAAACGACGGACGCGAGCCACCTGACGCCGGAGCGTCAGGAGTGGGCTCAGTGGGTGTCCGGGCGCAGGACCTTGGTCCGCAGAACCGACTCGCTCAGGCTGAGCTGGCGGTCGAGCTCCTTGACGACCTCGGGCGTGGCCTTCAGGTCGATGACCGAGTAGATGCCCTCGGACTGCTTGTTGATCTCGTACGCCAGGCGACGACGACCCCAGGTGTCGATCTTCTCGACCTTGCCGCCGCCGTTGCGCACGACGTTCAGGAAGGACTCGATCAGCGGGGCGACGGCGCGCTCCTCGACGGAGGGGTCGAGGATGAGCATCAGCTCGTAGTGACGCATGGGTAACCCACCTCCTTTGGACTCAACGGCCACGGTCTCTCCGTGGCAGGAGGGTTGTGCAGCGTCGGCACCGGTGTCCGGACGACGTACCGAGGACGCTAGCCCTCGGCACTGACATCCACCCCCCGGCCCGGTGAAGGGCAGACGGGGGCACAAGTACACCAGTGCAGACCGCACAGCCTACCTGCACCCGGACGGCCGAACAAAACGCATAGGGGTTGTGATCCACCACCCAATCGCCGCAATCTGGACAGAACGGCTCTTCACCCGGGAGGTGGGCCCCATGGCACAGACCGTGCGCCGCACGCCGCCGTTCACCCTCAACACCGACGGCCACGCACACCCCAAGGAGAACGCGCTCGTCGGGGTGGCGGCCGTCCTGGGCCTGGTGGCCTTCGTGACGGCGTTCTTCCACAACATGCACCTGATCAGCTCCTGGACCGGCCTGTTCGGCATCCTGGTCGGCTTCTGGGGGCAGTTCGTCTCGGTCACCACGGCCGAGCGCTTCGTCCTGATGATCTCGATCGGCGCGGCCGCGGTGGGCTTCTACCTCGGCGTCGCCCACGGCGGACTCTGGGGCGCGTGACCGCCCCGCGCGCGCTGGTCCGGCACGATCCGTCCGGTCCGAACGCGTAACCTCCGACGCCCTCCCCGCGTACACACCGCGAGGGGGGCGTCCCCCTGCCCGGCCGGGGCCGTCCGACCGGCCCGGAGCACTGCGCCCGAAACGGACCATTCGGGCGATAGGGTCACCCTGGACCGGCCGACCTAGGAGGAGCACCCCAGCATGAGCCTGCGTCTGAGGACGATCACCCGCGAGGAACACCTGGCCTTCGTCCGGGCCCGCCCGTCGGCCAGCCACATGCAGGTTCCGTCCTGGGGGGACGTCAAGAGCGAGTGGCGCACCGAGAGCATCGGCTGGTTCGACGCCTCGGAGCAGCTGGTCGGCGCCGGGCTGGTGCTCTACCGCCAGCTGCCCAAGCTCAAGCGCTACCTGGCCTACCTGCCCGAGGGCCCGGTGATCGACTGGTTCGACCGGGACCTGGACCGCTGGCTGGACCCGATGCTGGCGCACCTCAAGGCGCAGGGCGCGTTCTCGGTGAAGATGGGGCCGCCGGTGGTGATCCGCCGGTGGAACGCGCCCACCATCAAGGAGGCGATCGCCGGCAAGCAGGCCAAGCGCCTGCGCGACCTGGAGCCGGACTGGTACGAGCCGCGCGCCTTCGAACTGGCCGACCGGCTGCGCAAGGCCGGCTGGCTGCAGGGCGAGGACGGCGGGGCCGGCTTCGGCGACGTGCAGCCGCGCTACGTGTTCCAGGTGCCGCTGGCCAACCGCTCGCTGGACGACGTGCAGAAGGGGTTCAACCAGCTCTGGCGTCGCAACATCAAGAAGGCCGAGAAGAGCGGCGTCGAGGTGGTCCAGGGCGGCTACGAGGACCTCGCGGTCTTCCACAGGCTGTACGTGGTGACCGCCGAGCGGGACCACTTCACCCCGCGCCCGCTCTCCTACTTCCAGCGGATGTGGACCGCCCTCACCACCGAGGACCCCAACCGGATGCGGCTCTACCTCGCCTACCACGAGGGCGAACCGCTGGCCGCCACCACGATGCTGACGGTCGGTGAGCACGTCTGGTACTCCTACGGCGCCTCCGCCAACCACAAGCGCGAGGTCAAGCCGTCCAACGCCGTCCAGTGGCGGATGATGCGCGACTCCTACGCGCTCGGCGCGAGCATCTACGACCTGCGCGGGATCAGCGACACCCTGGACGAGGAGGACCACCTCTTCGGGCTGATCCAGTTCAAGGTCGGCACCGGCGGCCAGGCCGCCGAGTACGTCGGCGAGTGGGACTTCCCGCTCAACAAGCTGCTGCACAAGGCGCTCGACCTCTACATGTCGCGCCGCTGACCCTCCGTCACCACCCCGGGGAGAACGCTCCGATGACCCTCTCGCTCCAGCTGGACACCGCCCGCTGGCGGGCCCACCAACGGTCCGTCCTGGCCGAGTTCCCCGGGCTGGTGCCGGTGGCCAAGGGCAACGGCTACGGCCTGGGCAACCTCCGGCTGGCCGAGGAGGCCAACCGGCTGGGCGCCGGGCTGCTCGCGGTCGGCACCGCCGACGAGGCCAGGGCGGTGGCCGGGGCCTTCGACGGCGAGCTGCTGGTGCTCACCCCGTACCGGCCCGGCGAGGAGCCGCTGCCGGTCGAGGTCATCCGCACCGTCGCGCACCTGGAGGCGGCCCGGGCACTGCCGCCGGGCAGCCGGGTGGTGGTGGAGTGCATGACCTCGATGCGGCGGCACGGCGTCTCGGTGGCCGACCTGGCCCGGCTGCCGGTGGAGGACCTGCGGCTGGAGGGCTTCGCCCTGCACCTGCCGCTGGACCGGCCGGACGGCTCCGACCCGGTGGCCGAGGTGGCCGACTGGGTGGCGGCGGTGGCCGCGGCCGGGCTGCCCACCGGCCGCTTCTTCCTCAGCCACCTCGGCTCGGCCGACCTGGGCCGGCTGGCCGGGCGGTACCCGGGGACCGACTTCCGCTCCCGGATCGGCACCCGGCTCTGGCTGGGCGACGTCGGCGCGCTCACCGCGCTGGCCACCGTCATGGACGTCACCCCGGTGGCCAGGGGCGACCGGTACGGCTACCGCCAGCACCGGGCGCCCTCCGACGGCCACCTGCTGGTGGTCTCCGGCGGCACCGCGCACGGGGTCGGGCTGGAGGCGCCCAAGTACGTGCACGGGATGCTCCCCCGGGCCAAGGGCCTGGCCCGGGCGGGCCTGGCCACCGTCAACCGCACCCTCTCGCCCTACGCCTGGGACGGGCGCCAGCTCTGGTTCGCCGAGCCGCCGCACATGCAGGTGAGCATCCTCTTCCTGCCCGGCGGCGCCAAGCCCCCGGCGATCGGCGACGAGCTGGAGCTGAACACCCGTCACACCACCACCCACTTCGACCGGGTGGTGGACGCGTAGCCCCCTAGGACTGCTGCCCGCCGTTGCGGAGCTCGTCGGCGGGCCGCCCGTCCGGCGCCTCCTCCGGCTCGCCCACGGTGTGGCCGGGCTCGAAGCGCTCGGGGAGCCAGTCGGGCTGCTCGGGCAGGGCGTAGTCCGCGTAGCTGCGGTCCTCCCGCAGGCGGCGGGCGGTGCCGAGCACGAAGACGTCCGGGGCCTGGTCGAGCACGCCGCCCGAGGGGTCGTCGCTGCCGTCCCAGCGGACCGGGTCGAGCTCCGGGCGCAGGACGTCGCGGACCACCATCCAGCACAGGTAGAGCGTGCCGAGCAGGTGGAGCACGATCGCCAGGTGGTACCAGTCCTGGTTGATGCCGTGCTGCTTGGAGTCGCCGGTGAAGGCCAGGTAGGACCAGACGCCGAGGAAGTAGAGCACCTCGCAGGCCTGCCAGATCAGGAAGTCCCGCCAGCGCGGGCGGGCCAGCGCGGCGAGCGGGATCAGCCAGAGCACGTACTGCGGCGAGTAGACCTTGTTGGTCAGGATGAACGCGGCCACGATCAGGAAGGCCAGCTGGGCGAAGCGCGGGCGGCGCGGCGCGGAGAGCGCCAGCCAGCAGATGCCCAGGCAGGCGGCGATCAGCAGGCCGGCGATCCAGGTGTTGAGGGTCTCCAGCTGCTGGCCGCGGTCCTGCATCAGGATCAGCCAGAAGGAGCCGAAGTCCTCCTTGCGGGTCTGGCTGAAGGTGTAGAAGGTGGCCCAGCCCTTGAAGTTGGCCGCCATCACCGGGAGGTTGACGAGCAGCCAGGCGCCGACCGCGCCACCGGCCGCCTGCCAGAAGGCGCGCCACTTCCCGGCCCGCCAGCAGAGCACCAGCAGCGGGCCGAGCAGCAGGAAGGGGTAGAGCTTGGCCGCGGTGGCCAGGCCGATGAAGGCCCCGGCCCAGGCCGGGCGGCGGTTGGCCCAGAAGGCCATCGAGACGGCGCAGAAGGCGACCGCCAGCAGGTCCCAGTTGATGGTGAGGTTCAGCGCCAGCGCGGGGGCCAGGGCGAACAGCAGCGCGTCCCAGGGGCGGCGGCGGTGCGCCCGGGTGAGCGCCACCACGGTGACCACCGCACAGGCCGTCAGCATCCCGGCGTTGATCAGCCAGAACCACTGCTCCTGGGTCTCGGTGTCCCCGGTGCCCGGCGTGAGCCAGGCCGCCACCTGCATGAACAGGCCGGTCAGCACCGGGTACTCCAGGTACTGCATGTCCGCGCTGGGCTGCGGCAGCATGTCCACGTACGGGGTCAGCCCGGCGGCGAAGCCGCGCCAGGTGTACAGGTGCGGGATGTCGCTGTAGCAGGCGTGGGTGTACTGGGTGGTGGCGCCGCGGAACCAGCCGCCGTCGTAGCAGGGCAGCTTCTGCGCCATCCCGAGCACGCAGGTGACGATCACCAGCAGGGCCAGGAAGCGGGCCGGGACCCACCAGTTGACGCCGAGCAGGGCGCGGCGGCCGGGCGGGCCGCCGAGCAGCTCGCTGCCCGCGGCGGCCACCGGGTCCTCGTCCGCGGGGACGACCACGGTGTTCGGCGGCGGCCCGGGGGCGGCGGCCGGGTCCGGGACGGTGGCCGTGCTGCTGCCGTTCTCGTCACGTGCGCTCGACGTCATGGCGGACATGATGCCGCACTGGTCCACTCCACAGCAGGTGCCCCCGCCCACGGGTTTCGGCAGCGGGCCGGCCGGGGCGCCGCACCCGCCCGGAACGCGCCGGTGGCGGCCCTCCGAGGAGGACCGCCACCGGGTGGTGCGGGTGGAGCCGACGCTCCGTCAGCCCTGCGGGGCGACCTGGTTGCCGGCCGCGCCGCTCGCACTGCCGCTCGGGCTCGGGCTGGAGCTCGGGCTGCTGGAGCCGGTCGGCCTGCCGGTGGGCTTGCCGCTGGGCTTGCCGCTCGACGAGGGCCCGCCGGTGGGGCAGAGCGCCGGGACCAGGCAGGGGTCCTCGGTGCTGGTCGGCGTCTCGCTCGGCCCCGTGGTGACCGGTGCGCTCGGGCTGTTGCCGGTGTTCGGCGCGGTCGGGGCGATCGTGGTCGGCGACGCCACCGGGGCGGTCTCGGTCGCCGTGGCCGACGGGCTGGCCGTCGAGGGGGCGCCCGAGGAGTCCACCTGCTCGCCGATCTCCTCCGGCTTCGGGAAGTTCTCCTTCGGCTGGCCGTTCAGGATCGTCTTCATGTAGCGGGTGAAGATGTCGGTCGGGAAGTCACCACCGTGGATCTCGTCCTTCTTGGCGGTGCCGTTCAGGGTGAGCAGACCGGGCTTGCCCGGCTCCTCGCGCCACATGCCGACCGAGGTGACCAGGGAGGGCGTGTAGCCGACCCACCAGGCCGACTTGCCGCCGTCGGTGGTGCCGGTCTTGCCGGCGATCGGGCGGTTCAGCGCGTTGGTCTTGCTGCCGGTGCCGTTCTTGGCGACGTTCACCAGCACGTCGGTGACGTTGTCGGCCACCGCCTGCTCCAGCACCTGCTTCGGGGCCGGCTTGGTGAACTGCTTCAGCTCGGCGCCCTGGTGCACCAGCTTGGCCACCGAGTACGGGTCGGTCTGCATGCCGCGGGCGGCGAACACGCCGTAGGCCGAGGCCATCCGGATCGCGCTCGGGGTGGAGGTGCCCAGCGGGAAGGTGATGGTGGAGGAGTCGGCCAGGCTCTCCTTGCGCAGGCCCAGCTGCTCGACCAGCGTGCCGACCTTCTTGGTGCCGACGTCCTGGCCGAGCTGGACGAAGGGCACGTTGTAGGACTGCTCCATGGCCTTGCGCAGGGTCACGTAGCCGGGCTTGCTGCTGCCGCTGTTCTTCTGCCGGTACGGCTTGCCGTCGTCGCCGGTGATGGGCGAGCCGTTCAGCCCGCGGATCTCCGCCTTGTCGTCGGCCAGGTAGCGGCTGTCGGCGTTGATCCGCTTCGGCTTGCCGTCGTTGCCGGTCTCGGTCTGCACGCCGTCCTGCATGGCGGCGGCCAGCACGAAGGGCTTGAAGGTCGAGCCGACCGGCACGCCGAAGGTGTCGGCGTTGTCGGTGTGGTGGCCCTTCTCGACGCCCTCGCCGCCGTAGATGGCCACGATGGCGCCGTCGTTGGGCAGCACCGAGGCGGCGCCGACCTGCACGAAGCGGTCGGTGTCGGGCCGCTTGTTCTCGTCCAGGGTCTCGGACCGGAAGTCGTCCACGGCCTTCTTCAGGGCGTCCACCTTGTCCTTCTGGAAGGTGGTGTAGATCTGGTAGCCGCCCCGGCCGAGCGCGGCCTCGGTGATGTTCTTGTCCTTGGCCATCACGTACTTGTTGGCCAGCTCGACCATGTAGCTGACCTGGCCGTTCATGCTGGCCGAGACCTTCTTGGGCTGCGGCTCGGGGAACTCGGTGCAGCCCGCCCGCTTCTCCTTGGTGATGGCGCCGGTGGTCACCATGCGGTCCAGCACCTCGTTCCACCGGGAGACCGCGCGGTCGTGGTTGGCCTTGATCGAGGGGTCGTAGTACGCGGCGCCCTTGAGCAGGCCGGCCAGCATGGCGCTCTGACAGAGGTTCAGGTTCTTGGCGTCCACGCCGTAGTAGGCCTGGGCGGCGGCCTGCACGCCGGTGGCGCCGCGGCCGAACCAGCTGGTGTTGAGGTATCCGGTGAGGATCTCCTCCTTGCCCTTGTCCTCGTTCACCTTGAGCGTGATGATCAGCTCCTTGGCCTTGCGGCTCAGGGTCTGGTCCTGGCTCAGGTAGGCGTTCTTCACGTACTGCTGGGTGATGGTCGAGCCGCCCTGGGTCTCGCCGCCGGTCGCCATGTTGTAGACGGCGCGGGCGATGCCCTTGGGGTCGATGCCGGTGTCGTTCCAGAAGCTGGCGTTCTCGATCGAGATGGCCGCGTTCTGCACGTCCTTGCTGATGTCGGCGAGTCCGACCACCTGGCGGTTGGTGTCGCCCTGGCGGGTCATCTCGGAGCCGTCGGCCCAGTAGTAGATGTTGTTCTGCCGGTCCACGGCCGCGTTCAGGTCGGGCACCGGGGTGAGCGCGTAGGCCGCGCCGACCACCGCCACGCCGCTGCCGACGAACAGCAGGAAGACCGTCAGCTGCTGCTTCCAGGACGGGATCCAGCGCCGCACGCCGGTCTTGCCGAACCGCGGGTAGTCGATGAAGCGCTTCTTGCCGGGCTTCCCGGACGCGCCGGCCCTGCCGCCCCGGCCGGGGCCGGTCTCCGCGCCGCCCTTGGCCCCGGCCTTCTGCGCCTGCCTGCGCATCTCGGCCCTGGTCAGCCGGGGCTGCTGGGCGGTGGCCCGGGCCGCGCCGGCCCGAGGGCCGGCCCCGGGGCGGGGGCCGCCTCCGGCGCGGTCGCCGCCGTAGACCGGCGCACCCTCGGGCGGGGACCCGTACGCATACGGACGGCCGCCGTCGGCCGGGTTCCCCTGCGGCCCCTGACCACCGTCCGGATCCGACGACCTGCGGCGTCGTTCGCTCATCTTCCAGCACTCCTCGGTCCTCGTGCGCAGGCGTACAGAGAGCCCGTGCACACGCGACAGAGTACGCATCCGAAAAACGCACCTAATCGGGCATCAGATGACAACTCACGCATAACGCCGCCAGATCATTACATGCCCGTTGCCAACCTGGCCCCGAACGGCCCTTGACGGATGCTCAGCACGGACCGGCCGAAATCCTGTGACCTCGTTCACCCGAGTCGCTCTTGCTCGTTCCGTGACCCAGGTTTACTGTTCTCGATATATCGAGCCGATACATCGGCACGGCATACGGCACGGCATACGGCACGGGCGGAAGGAGGCGGGGACAGAGTGAGCAGGCGCTCGGGAGTTCTGGAGTTCGCCGTCCTCGGCCTGCTGCACGACGCCCCGATGCACGGCTACGAGCTCCGCAAGCGGCTCAACGTGCTGCTCGGTTCGTTCCGCGCCTTCTCCTACGGCACGCTCTACCCCTGCCTGAAGAGCCTGGTCGCCCAGGGCTTCCTGGTGGAGGACAACCCGGAGGCCGAGTACGTTCCGGCCACCGCGCTCAACGGCAAGCGCTCGAAGATCACCTACCGGCTCTCCCCCGAGGGCAAGCAGCGCTTCGAGGAGCTGCTCGCCGACTCCGGACCGGACGCCTGGGAGGACGAGCACTTCGGCGTGCACTTCGCCTTCTTCGGACAGACCGACAAGGCCGTCCGGATGCGGGTGCTGGAAGGGCGCAGGAGCCGGCTGGAGGAGCGGCTGGAGCGGATGCGCAGCTCGATCGCCCGCACCCGCGAGCGGTTCGACGACTACACCCTCGAACTGCAGCGGCACGGGCTCGAGTCGGTGGAGCGCGAGGTCCGCTGGCTGAACGAGCTGATCGAGACCGAACGGGCCAACCGGGCCGGGCGCAGTCCCGGCCCCGCCGAGAAGACTTCGGACGGCCGTGGCCAGGAGGCCGGGTCCTCGGACCCGCCGGGGCCACCGCACGACCGCCCGGGGCGTTCCTGACGGAGCGCCGAACCCGCCGCGCCCGGAGCGTGTGCGGCGGGACTGGGCGCGTCGCGCCCGCCAGAGAAGAGAAGTTGAGCGAGGCCGCCCGTCCGGGCGGCTCTCATGAGATCAGTAGGGAGCAACCGGAATGGGTTCGGTTCGCGTAGCCATCGTGGGCGTCGGCAACTGTGCCGCGTCGCTGGTGCAGGGTGTCGAGTACTACAAGGACGCCGACCCCGCCGGCAAGGTCCCCGGGCTGATGCACGTGCAGTTCGGCGACTACCACGTCCGTGACGTGGAGTTCGTCGCCGCGTTCGACGTCGACGCCAAGAAGGTCGGCTTCGACCTGTCCGAGGCCATCGGCGCCAGCGAGAACAACACCATCAAGATCTGCGACGTGCCGCCGACCGGCGTCACCGTCCAGCGCGGCCACACCCTGGACGGCCTCGGCAAGTACTACCTGGAGACCATCGAGGAGTCGGACGCCGCTCCGGTCGACGTCGTCCAGGCCCTGAAGGACGCCCAGGTCGACGTCCTGGTCTGCTACCTGCCGGTCGGCTCGGAGAAGGCCGCCAAGTTCTACGCGCAGGCCGCCATCGACGCCAAGGTCGCCTTCGTGAACGCCCTCCCGGTGTTCATCGCCGGCACCAAGGAGTGGGCGGACAAGTTCACCGAGGCCGGCGTGCCGATCGTCGGTGACGACATCAAGTCCCAGGTCGGCGCGACCATCACGCACCGCGTGATGGCCAAGCTGTTCGAGGACCGCGGTGTCATCCTCGAGCGCACCATGCAGCTGAACGTCGGCGGCAACATGGACTTCAAGAACATGCTCGAGCGCGAGCGCCTGGAGTCCAAGAAGATCTCCAAGACCCAGGCCGTCACCTCGCAGATCCGCGACCGCGAGCTGGGCGCCAAGAACGTCCACATCGGCCCGTCGGACTACGTCGCCTGGCTCGACGACCGCAAGTGGGCGTACGTCCGCCTCGAGGGCCGCGCCTTCGGCGACGTCCCGCTGAACCTCGAGTACAAGCTCGAGGTCTGGGACTCGCCGAACTCGGCCGGTGTCATCATCGACGCCGTCCGCGCCGCGAAGATCGCCCTGGACCGGGGCATCGGCGGCCCGATCCTCTCCGCCTCCTCCTACTTCATGAAGTCGCCGCCGGTGCAGTACTTCGACGACGAGGCCAAGGAGAACGTGGAGAAGTTCATCCGCGGCGAGGTCGAGCGCTGACCCGTGCTCCGCTGAGCTCCTGAACGGGGGTCCTGACGTTCCGTCAGGACCCCCGTCGGCCTTTCCGGGTGATGTTTCACGTGAAACACCTCCCGGCCTCGTGGCACCCTTGGCGGGTGGATCGGACGGGGAACGGCACCTCACTCAGCGCACTGCTCCGGGGTGCGGACTTCCGACGACTGCTCACCGCCCGGGTCCTCTCCCAACTCTCCGACGGCGTCTTCCAGGTCTCGCTGGCCTCCTACGTGGTCTTCTCCCCCGAGCGGCAGTCCAGCCCGGCCGACATCGCCTCGCTGCTGGTGGTGCTGCTGCTGCCGTTCTCCCTGGTCGGCCCGTTCGCCGGGGTGCTGCTGGACCGCTGGCGCCGGCGGCAGGTGCTCTACCTCGGCAACCTGGCCCGCTGCGGCCTCGGCCTGGTCACCGGCGCGCTGCTGCTGGCCCGGGCGCCCGAGTGGCTCTTCCTGCTCGCCGCCCTGCTGGTCACCGCGCTCAACCGCTTCATCCTGGCCGGGCTCTCCGCCTCACTCCCCCGGGTGGTCCGCCCCGAGCAGCTGGTCACCGCCAACGCCCTCTCCCCCACCCTCGGCACCGTGGCCGCCACCTGCGGCGGCGGACTCGGCTTCCTGGTCCACCTGGTGGTCCCGGCCGGCGCCGCCGCGGACGCCCTGCTGGTCACCACCGCCGCCCTGCTCTACCTCTGCGCCGGCCTCTCCGCCCTGCGGATGAGCCCCGACCTGCTCGGCCCCGACCACCACCCCGACCGACCGCCGCTGCACCTCGCCCTGGCCCTGGCCACCCGCGAACTCGCCGACGGCGTACGGCACCTGGTACGGGACTGCCGCCCCGCCACGTACGCGCTGGCCGCCATCACCGCCGCCCGGTTCTGCTACGGGATCCTGGTCGTCACGGTGCTGATGCTCGCCCGCCACACCTTCAACTCCCCCGACGACATCCCCGGCGGCATGGCCACCCTCGGGCAGGCGGTGGCCGTCTCCGCCGTCGGCTTCTTCCTCGCCGCGATGGTCAGCCCCTGGTGCACCCGCCGCTTCGGCCTCACCGGCTGGCTCACCGGCTGCACCGCCGCCGCCGCGGTCTTCGTCCCCGCCCTCGGCCTCACCTACGCCCTGATCCCCTGCCTGGCCGCGGCCCTGCTGCTCGGCCTGGTCACCCAGTCCGTCAAGATCTGCGCCGACACCGTCGTCCAGGAGTCCGTCGAGGACGCCTACCGCGGCCGGGTCTTCGCCCTCTACGACGTCCTCTTCAACCTCGCCTTCGTGGCCGCCGCCGCCGTCACCGCCGTCCTCCTCCCCCTCGACGGCCGCTCCCCCCTCCTGATGCTCACCACCTCCCTCCTCTACGCCACCACCGCCCTCCTCTACGCCCGCTCCACCCGCCCCCGCTGACGCCGCCTCACCCCCGCCCGCGCCGGCGCCGCGTCCACCGACCCCTCGGGGGAGGGCGACCAGTTGTCCACAGGCCGGTACACAGGGTTATCCACAGGGCTCGGGCGGGAGATCTGCCCCGCGTCCAGCAACCTGACGTGCGGTTTCACTGTCGCGCAGCAGCATCGCCACGTTCAGCACGGTCCGCCGGCTGAACAGCGCGAGCGACCTGGCGCGGGACCGGATCCCACAGAGTTGCTTGAAACAGCTCAGTTCGTCACCGGCGATCGCCCGGCAACCGCTGCTCTCCAACTCCTGCCGGTGATCATGGACGACCGCCTTGATCACCGTCTCCCCTCACCCCGAAGTACCGCGCCACGCCCTCCACGCTCTCCGGGAACCGGGCCCGTCCCGCTCCCGGGAGACAGGGCACCACGGCGGGCCGAGCTGCCACCAGGGGCGGCCAGTTGGAGCACACCATCGAGCGGATCCGCTAAAGCGACAGGTGTTCACGCGATCTTGACGGCGGGTCAGGTGATCACGGGCAGGTGTCGTTTCCCCCACCGCTCGGAAAACCCACTACCGCTGCGGTGCCCCCGGTCGGTAGCTTGCGGCGTTCTCTCTCACCACGCGATTCACCTCGGGGGATTCCCTTGTCCACTCCACCGCCCCAGCAGAACCCCTTCGCCACCCCGCCGGCCGACGTTCCGGCAGGTCAGGCGATACCCGACCAGCAGGGGTACGTCCACCAGGGACCGCTGCCGACCGGGCCGTTCTGCCGTTTCTGCGGATCGGCCCCCGCGGTCGAGGCGACCATCCGCGGCCACCAGGGGTTCCTGGTCATCATGAAGTTCCTCAAGCTGGAGGGCCCCTTCTGCCGGAGCTGCGGAATCGCGGCGCACCGGGACATGACGGCCAAGAGCCTCTGGCAGGGCTGGTGGGGCATCGCCTCCGCGATCATCAACCCCGTCACCATGCTGATCAACGTCCCGCAGCGGCTGAAGATCAACAAGCTGGCCGAGCCCATCCCGGGCGCCCCCGGCCAGCCGATGAACCCGGGCAAGCCGGTGTTCCGCCGCCCGGCCGCGCTGGGCATCCTGCTCCCGGTGATCGCGGTGGCGGTCTTCGGCTACACGCTCGCGGGCGACCCCTCGTACGCCTCCGTCGGCGACTGCGTCCACAACCGCCACACGGTCGTGCAGAGCGACCAGGGCGACAGCAACCCGGACGTCGTGGTGCTGGACTGCACCGACCCGAAGGCCGAGGCCAAGATCGTCGGCAAGCTGGACGACACCACCGACGACACGGCCTGCGACCAGTTCCCCGGCTCGGACGGCTACTACACCGAGCAGCAGGGCAAGCGGAAGTTCACCCTCTGCCTGGACTTCCTGAAGGACTGACGGCAGTGGGGGGCGTCCGCACCGGACGCCCCCCACTGACTTCCTTCGAGGACGTCAGTCCTGCTCCGCCCACCACTGCTTGAGGGCGGCCACCGCCTCGTCGTGCTCCATCGGCCCGTTCTCCAGCCGCAGTTCGAGCATGTGCTTGTAGGCGCGGCCGACCAGCGGCCCGGGCTTGAGGTCGAGCAGCTGCATGATCTGGTTGCCGTCCAGGGCGGGCCGGACGGCGTCCAGCTCCTCCTGCTCCCTGAGGACGGTGATCCGCTCCTCCAGCGAGTCGTACGTCCGGGAGAGGGCGGCGGCCTTCTTGCGGTTGCGGGTGGTGCAGTCGGAGCGGGTCAGCTTGTGCAGGCGCTCCAGCAGCGGGCCGGCGTCGGTGACGTAGCGCCGCACCGCCGAGTCGGTCCACTCCCCGCCGCCGTACCCGTGGAAGCGCAGGTGGAGCTCGACCAGCCGGGAGACGTCCTCGACCATCTCCTTGGAGTACTTGAGCTCCCGCATCCGCTTGCGGGTCATCTTGGCGCCGACCACCTCGTGGTGGTGGAAGGAGACCCGGCCGTCGGACTCGAAGCGGCGGGTGCGCGGCTTGCCGATGTCGTGCAGCAGCGCGGCCAGTCGCAGCACCAGGTCGGGGCCGTCCTGCTCCAGCGCGATGGCCTGCTCCAGCACCGTCAGCGAGTGCTCGTAGACGTCCTTGTGCCGGTGGTGCTCGTCGCTCTCCAGCTGGAGGGCGGGCAGCTCGGGCAGCACGTGCGCGGCCAGCCCGGTGTCGACCAGCAGCCGCAGGCCCTTCACCGGGTGGTCGGCGAGCAGCAGCTTGTTGAGCTCGGCCTGGACCCGCTCGGCGGAGACGATGGTGATCCGCTCGGCCATCGCGGTCATCGCGGCGACCACCTCGGGCGCCGGGGTGAAGTCCAGCTGGGCGGCGAAGCGGGCGGCCCGCATCATCCGCAGCGGGTCGTCGGAGAAGGACTCCTCCGGGGTGGCGGGGGTGC
Source organism: Kitasatospora sp. NPDC051853 (assembly GCF_044452665.1). Classification (NCBI taxonomy): domain Bacteria; kingdom Bacillati; phylum Actinomycetota; class Actinomycetes; order Kitasatosporales; family Streptomycetaceae; genus Kitasatospora; species Kitasatospora sp. NPDC051853. The sequence goes on from NZ_JBITBY010000003.1 coordinate 244,342, forward strand.
GCAGCACCCGGGCCTCCAGGTCGTCCAGTCCGTGGTGCGGGTCGACGAAGCCGCGGCCGGGCAGGTCGACGGCCATCGCGTTGACCGTGAAGTCCCGGCGGACCAGGTCCTCCTCGATGCTGTCCCCGTAGCTGACCTCGGGCTTGCGCGAGGTGCGGTCGTAGGACTCGCTGCGGTACGTGGTGATCTCGATCAGGAAGGACCCGTCGGCAGTGTCCTTGCGCGCGCCGACGGTGCCGAAGGCGATGCCGACGTCCCAGACCGCGTCCGCCCAGCCCTTGACCAGCTTCAGCACCTGCTCGGGGCGGGCGTCGGTGGTGAAGTCGAGGTCGTTGCCGAGCCGGCCGAGCAGCGCGTCCCGGACCGAGCCGCCGACCAGGGCCAGCCGGTGCCCGGCCGCCCGGAACCGTCCGGCGATCTCGTCGGCGACCGGGGAGACCCGGAGCAGCTCTTGCAGGCCGCGGGCCTGGGCCTCGGTCAGGCCGGGAGCGACGGCGCGGACGGCTTCGGTGCTGGACAGCGGGGCGCGGGCGGACTCGGCGCCGGGATCATTGGCAGTGGACACGGCTCACAAGGGTACGTGGCCGCCCCGGCTGTCCGCCGCCCGGTTTCGTCCGGTTCACCCGGCGTGCGCCGCGCCCCGGCCGTCCACCGCACCGCCGACCGGGCTCCGCACGGCCACGCCCGGCCACCCGCACCGCCACCCGCCGCTCGCGCTACGGCAGGTGACGACCCGTCGGACGGAGCCCGCGCGCGGGCCGCCCGGAGCCCGGTCGGCCGGTCACGCCCCGTGAGCCCCCGGCCCGCAACACCAGCGCGCCACCGGCCTCGTTACCATGCCGGTGGTGAGATCCCGGCCCGGGCCTCGGCTGCCGCTGCGGTATCCCCTTCCAGATCCCCTTCCAGTTCTGGATCGGTCCATCGGGTTCCATCGAGTCCGTCCGATCCAGAGCCTCCGATCCAGAACGGCGAGGTCGACACGCGTGGGTGAGCCGGTGCGGCACCAGGGGCAGGGCACGGCGGGCCGGTCCCGTCGACGATGGGTCCGGCCGCTGTCGGGGCTGCTGGCCTCCGCCGCGCTGCTGACCTGCGGCACGCTGCCGGCCTCCGCCCGGCCGGCCCTGGCCGCCGGCGGCCCGCCCGCCCTCGCCCTGCCGGCCGCCTCCGCGGAGTACCCGGCGGTGGTCACGATCGACTCGGTGGCCCCGCAGGTGGCCACCCAGCAGGGCCAGGTCACGGTCACCGGGAAGGTGACCAACGGCGGGCCCTCGCCGATCAGGGAGGTCTCGGCGGGCCTGCGCACCGCGAAGCCGGTGGGCAACCGCAGCACCATCGACTCGATCGTCCGCCGCACCGACCCGCTGAACGCGGACGGCTCCCCGATCGTGACCGGCCGGGAGAACCTCGGCAACCTGGCGCCCGGCGAGAGCCACTCCTTCACCGTCACCCTGCCGGTCGGCGAGCTCAAGGCCCCCAAGGGCGGGGTGCTGGAGCTGGCGGTGGACGCCGCCGGCCGGACCCCGGACGACGACGACCCGCACACCCTGGGGATCGCCCGCACCTTCCTCCCCTACACCACCGAGCCGATCACCCAGCCGACCCAGCTCGCGGTGGTCTGGCCGATCACCCACGCCCCGGAGCTGGTCGCCCAGACCATGGGCACCGAGAACGACCAGACCGCGGTGCTGCGGGACGACTCGCTGGCCACCGACCTGGCCCCCGGCGGCCGGCTGCACCAGCTGGTGCAGACCGGCAAGGAGCTGCCCGGCCTGACCTGGGTGGTCGACCCCGACCTGCTGGACACCGTGCTGGCGATGACCCGGGGCTACCGGGTCCAGAAGCCCGGCACCGCGGGCGAGTCGGCCAAGGAGGACAACACCGTGGCCGGCACCGGCCGGGACGCCGCCACGGAGTGGCTCAAGCTGCTGCGCGCGGCGGTGGCCACGGCCGGCAGCCAGGTGGTCTCGCTCCCCTACGCCGACCCGGACCTGGCCTCGATCGCGCACAACGGCGCCGACCTGCGGGGCATGGACACCGCACTGCGCAAGGCCCACACCGCCGGCGAGGTGACCACCGAGGGCCGGCTCTCGGTGGACGTCAGCTCCAACGTGGCCTGGCCCTACCAGGGCCAGCTGGACCAGCAGATCGCGGCGGTGGCCCGCACCACCGGCGACAACCTGGTGCTGACCAGCGGCTCCGCGCTCTCCGACAGCGGGCTGGACTACACCCCGAACGCGGCCCGGCCGATCGGCAACGGGCAGACCGCCGTGGTCGCCGACTCCACCGTCTCCAACCTGTTCCAGCAGGACCTGAGCACCCCTCAGGCGCAGAGCGCCACGATCCAGCGCTTCCTCGCCGAGACCATGACGGTCCATCACCAGCGGCCCGACCCGCGCACCCTGCTGGTGCTGCCCCCGCGCAACCTCAGCGGCGTCGCCGCCGAGACCCTGGCCAAGTCGGTGACCGCCGCCCAGCAGGGCGGCTGGGCCAAGCTGGTGAAGCTGGACACGGTGGCCACCGCCCCCGCCGACCGGAACGCCAACGGCTCCGTCCCGGGCCCGGGCGAGTACCCGCAGCAGCTCCGCAGCGGTGAGCTCTCCCGGGAGACCCTGACCCAGGTGATGGGCATCCAGGGCAAGCTGGACCAGCTGCTCTTCATCCTCACCCAGCCGCAGCGGGTGCGCGGGCCGTTCAACGCCGCGATGGTCCGCTCGATGTCCACCCAGTGGCGCGATCAGGGCCCGGCCGGCTCCACCTACCGGGCCGGGGTGCAGAACTACCTGGACGGCCTGATCAGCGCGGTCAAGCTCACCCCCAAGAGCACGGTCACCCTCGCAGGTGACAACGGGATCGTCCTGGTCAGCATGAAGAACGACCTCAACCAGGCGGTCGGCAACCTGCGGATCAGGCTCTCCTCCAGCCAGCCGAACCGCGTCCACGTCGGCGGCGCCGACCCGGTGGTGGTCGAGGCGGTCACCAGCCGCACCCTGCGCTTCAACGCCAAGGCCAAGAGCAACGGCGCGGTCCCGATGACCGCCCAGCTGGAGACCACCAACGGCTACCCGTACGGCGAGCCGATGGCCTTCACCGTGGAGGTCACCTCGGTCACCTCCGGCGTGCTGTACGTCATCGGCGGCGGCGTGATCCTGATGCTGCTGGCCGCCGTCCGCTTCGTCCTCCAGCGCCGCAAGCGGGCGGACGAGCCGCAGGAGGACCCCGAGGCCCCGCTGGAGACCGCCGAAGCCTCCCCCGCCGTGCCCTCCCCCACCGCCGGAGGCACGCCGCAGGAGAGCGGCGCAGGTACCGGGGAACACGCCTCCGGTGATGAGAAGGTGGGTCACTGAGCCGCCCCGCACGGGCGGACGTACCCGACCAGCGATGAGGTGGCATGAGCGGGCCGCGCGAGGACCGAGCACAGGGCCGTGAGCAGGGACGCGCCGCGGGGCAGGACGGCCCGGCGGCCCAACCCGCCGACTGGTACCTGGCGGACACCTACGCCCAGGACCCCTACGCGGTGGACCCGTACCCGACCGAGCCCGGTCCGGACCCGTACGGGCTGCGCACCCCCGCCGCCGTGCCGCCGCAGCACCCGGCCCCCGAGGCACCCGCGGACACCCGGACCGCCGACCAGGACGGCCCCGGCGACCCGCTCCACCCCCTCGCCGACCCGGACGACCCGCAGACCCTCCGGCTGCTCCAGCCGTCCCGGCAGCTGCCCGCCGAGTCCGCCCTGACCGCCCCCGCCCCGCGCTGGGCCTCGCTGGCCGCCGAACCGCTCGCGGAGCCCGCCACCGCGCCCGTGCCCGCCACCGATCCGGACGACCCGACCGCGGAGTACGTCGGCGTGGACGGCCTGCTCACCGGTGCCGCCGCCGGTTCCGCCACCGGTGGTTCCGCCGTCGCCGCGGCCGGCCCGAGCAAGGGCGGCGACGGCGGCGACGGCCCGGACCGCGACGAGCCCTACGTCCCGCCGATCGAGTTCGACCCGCCGCTCTCCGAGGCCGAGGCCATCGGCCCGCCCGCCACCCCGCTCACGCCCCCCGTGGCGGCCGAGCGGCCCGCCACCGCGCCCGTACCCGCGGCCGGCGGCAAGGTGGCCGGCCTGGTGAACTCCAGCGCCCTGATGGCGGCCGGCACCCTGGTCTCCCGCGGCACCGGCTTCCTGCGCACCATGGTGATCGCCGCCGCGATCGGCGTCGGCACCATGGGCGACTCGTACAACGCGGCCAACACCCTGCCCACCCTGCTCTACATCCTGATCGGCGGCGGCGCGCTCAACGCGGTCTTCGTCCCGCAGCTGGTCCGGGCGATGAAGAACGACGAGGACGGCGGCACCGCCTACGCCAACCGGCTGCTCACCGTGGTGATGGCCGGCCTGGCCGGGGTGACCTTCCTGGCCGTGCTCGGCGCCCCGCTGCTGGTGCAGCTGATCTCGCACTCGCTGATGAAGGACCCGGCCACCGCGGACACCACCGTGGCGCTGGCCCGGTACTGCCTGCCCACCATCTTCTTCATGGGCATCCACGTGGTGATGGGTCAGATCCTCAACGCCCGGGGCCGGTTCGGCGCGATGATGTGGACCCCGGTCCTCAACAACGTCGTGGTGATCGCCACCTTCGGGACGTACATCTGGGTCTACGGCACCTTCCAGCACAGCGAGGTGACCCCGGCGACCATCGCCCCCGAGGGCGTCCGGCTGCTCGGCATCGGCACCCTGCTCGGCCTGGCCGTCCAGGCCCTGGCGATGGTTCCCTACCTGCGGGCCGCCGAGTTCCGCTTCCGCCCCCGCTTCGACTGGCGCGGCCACGGCCTCGGCAAGGCCGCCCGGCTGGCCAAGTGGACCTTCCTGTTCGTGCTGGCCAACCAGGCCGGGTACCTGGTGATCACCCAGCTGGCCACCGCCGCCGGTTCGGCGGCCGAGGCCACCGGGCACCTGGGCGTCGGCCTGGCCGCGTACTCCAACGCACTGCTGATCTGGCAGCTGCCGATGGCCGTGGTCACCGTCTCGGTGATGAGCGCGGTGCTCCCCCGGCTCTCCCGCTCGGCCGCCGACGGCGACGCCGGGGCGGTCCGCGACGACCTCTCGTACGGGCTGCGCACCTCGGCGGTGGCGATCGTGCCCGCCGCCTTCCTCTTCCTCGCGCTCGGCCCGGTGATCGGCAGCGCGATCTACGGCTTCGGCAACGGCGGGGCGGTCGCCCACGGCACCACCGCGATCGGCTGGATGCTCTCCGCCTTCGCGCTCGGCCTGATCCCCTACTCGGTGCAGTACGTGCTGCTGCGCGGCTTCTACGCCTACGAGGACACCCGCACGCCGTTCGCCAACACCGTCTGGGTGGCGGGCTGTCAGGCCGCCTTCGCGGTGCTCTGCTGGTACCTGCTGCCCTCCCAGTGGGCGGTCACCGGGATGGCCCTCGGCTACGGGCTGGCCTACGCGGTCGGCGTGGCGGTGGCGGTCCCCAAGCTGAAGGCCCGGATCGGCGGGCTGGACACCGGACGGATCGCCAAGACCTACGTCCGGCTGGCGATCGCCTCGGTGCCCGCCGCCGCGGTCGGCGCCGTCACCGGACTGCTGCTGAACGACCTGCTCACCGGCGCGCTCGGGGACTGGCCGGGCGCGGTGGTCACCCTGGTGCTGGCCGGCGGACTGCAGTTGGCCGTCTTCGGTCTGATCGCCCGTCGGATGCGGATCGAGGAGCTCAACGCGATGATCGGTATGGTGCGGAGCAGGCTGGGACGCTGACCCGCCGTCAGTCCGGACGGGGTCCTCCCGGGGCCCGCGCAACCCACCGACCGGTGAACTCCGGCCCGACGCGGCCGGAACGCAACCGGTCGGTTCGCCCAGCGGTCGTAGCAGGGGAGGAAGAGTGGGCACAATTGTCCTGGCACGCCGCCGCCCTCCGGGGCCGGGCCGACGGCCGACTTTCCGGAACCCGGGGCGACGCAAGGGGAGGCAGGACAACGGTGGCTGATGGCACCAAGGCGGTAGTCGACACGTCCGCGACGGACGACACGGCGGTGGCCACCGCACTCGGGGACCTCTCGGACCTGCGCGCCGACGGCCGCACGGAGCGGGAGTCCGAGGCCACCGCGCCGCTCTCCACCGCCGAGATCGCCGCCGAACTCGCCGACCGGCCACCGCTGTCGGACCGCACCGGGGCGACCGCGGGCAGCACCGCGAGCAGCACCGGGGGCACGTCCAAGGCCGCCGCCGGGGCCAAGGCCCGGGCCAACGGCTCCGCCAAGGGCGCGGCGTCGACGGAGGCCGCCGAGGCGGCCCGGAAGGCGGTGCGGGCCACCTCCGCCCCCGTGAGCGCCACCGGCACGGACACCGGTGCCTCCGACGACGCCGCGCCCGCGGCCACCTCCGAGGAGCTGGCCGCCACCATCGACCAGCCCACCGGCGAGCTGCCGCTGCTCCGCCCCGCCCCGGTGCGGCACAGCGGCGACCGGATCGCGGACCGGTACCGGCTGGAGGACTGCATCACCCAGTCCGAGCACTTCAGCAGCTGGCGCGCGGTGGACGAGAAGCTCCGCCGCCCGGTCGGCGTGCACCTGCTCTCGGCCGGCCACCAGCGCGCCCGCGGCGTGCTGGCCGCCGCCAAGTCGGCCGCCCTGCTCGGCGACCCGCGCTTCGTCCAGGTGCTCGACGCGGTCCAGGACGGCGACCACGTCTACGTCGTCCGGGAGTGGCTGCCCGGCGCCTCCGACCTGGCCCAGCTGCTCGCCGAGGGCCCGATGGAGCCCTACGAGGCCTACCAGATGGTCCGTCAGGTCACCGACGCCATCGCGGCCGCGCACCGGCGCGGCCAGGCCCACCTGCGGCTCACCCCGAGGTGCGTGCTGCGCACCGACAGCGGCCAGTACCGGATCAACGGCATCGCGGTGGACGCCGCGCTGCGCGGCCTCCCCGACGAGGACGCCTCCCGGACCGACACCCGGGCCATCGGGGCGCTGCTGTTCGCCGCCCTGACGCACCGTTGGCCCTACCCCGAGGACCGCTACGACCTCCAGGGGGTGCCGAAGGGGCTGGACTGCGTACCGCCGGAGCAGGTCAAGGCGGGCGTCCACAAGGGCCTCTCCGAGCTGGCCGCCCGGGCGCTGTGCGAGACCCCGCCGCACCACCAGGAGCCGATCACCACGCCGGAGGAGCTGGCCAAGGCGATCGCGCTGATGCCGAAGGTCCGTCAGCCCGAGCAGCCCGCACCGTCGTTCACCCCGCCGCCCCCGCCGCCGCGCCCGCACCGGCCCCAGCCGCCGCAGGGCCGGCCGCAGCACCACGCCCCCCAGCACCCCTCGGCGCACACCGCCCCGCACCCCGCCCTGCACGAGGCACCGCCGCAGCAGCCCCGCCCCCGCCGCCCGCGTCTGCGGCGGCTGGTCCGGCTGACCGCCTCGGTGGTCGCGCTGGCCGTCATCGGCGTGGCCTCCTGGCAGCTCGTCAGCTACTACAACGACCGCTCCGAGGCCGAGGTCCACGACCAGCAGCCGAGCACCGGAGCCACCTCGACCGGCAACCCGGCGGCCCCGCCCGGCAAGCCCCTCGCCATCGCGGGCATGTCCTCCTTCAACGCGCTCGGCAGCGACCCGGAGCACGTCAGCGAGGTGCCCCGGGCCTACGACGGCGACCCGGCCACCGCCTGGTCCACCTCCGGCTACTACGACGACCTGGGCGGCAGCTTCCGGGCCGGCACCGGCCTGCTGGTCGACCTGGGCAGCGAGCAGCAGGTCAGCTCGGTCCAGGTCCAGTTCGGCGGCAGCTCCAGGATGGAGCTCTACGCGCAGCCCAAGGGCACGGTCTCCGCACCGCGCGCCGACAAGTCCGGCCTGGCCTCCTTCGGCAGCCCGGTGGCCACCCAGCAGGGCACCCAGGTCGAGCTCAAGCCCGGCCAGCCGCTCACCACCCGTTACCTCTTGCTCTGGCTCACCAGCATCCCCAAGGATGGGGACTCCCAGTACCGCGGCCGGATCGCCGAGGTGAAGGTCATCGGCTGACGGGCGGAGAGGGGGTGGCGGTGACGGAGGAGGAGCTCCCCGACGCCACCCTGCTGGCGCGGCACGCGGCCGGCGATCCGGACGCCTTCGGCGTGCTGGTCCGCCGCCACCGGGACCGCCTCTGGGCGGTCGCGCTGCGCACCCTGGGCGACCGCGAGGAGGCCGCCGACGCCCTCCAGGACGCCCTGGTCTCGGCCTTCCGGGCCGCCCACACCTTCGAGGGCCGTTCGGCCGTCACCACCTGGCTGCACCGGATCGTGGTCAACGCCTGCCTGGACCGCGCCCGCCGCTCCGCCAGCCGTCCGGCCACCCCGCTGGACCAGGAGGAGCACCGGCTCGACCGCCTGCTGGGCAGCGCCGAGGCCACCGAGGCGGTGGTGGTCCGGGCCGAGCTCCAGCGGGAGGTGACCGCCGCGCTGGCCGCCCTGCCGCCGGACCAGCGGGCCGCCCTGGTGCTGGTCGACATGCAGGGCTACGGGGTGGCCGAGGCGGCCGAGGTGCTGGGCGTGCCGGTCGGCACGGTGAAGAGCCGCTGCGCCCGCGGGCGGGCCAAGCTGCTGCCGCTGGTGCGGCACCTGCGGTCGGTTTCACGTGAAACCGACGGCACCGCCGCCTCCGGTGTTTCACGTGAAACGGCGGACGGGAACCGGAACGCCGCCCCACCCGTCCCAGAGCAGCCGAGCCCCGGCCAGGCCCTGAGAGGAGACGTGACCCCGCGATGAACCACTCCTCCCCCGCCGAGTCCTGGTCCGGCACCGACCACCCCGACGTCGACCTGCTGGCCGACCTGGCCGAGGACCTCGCCGACCCCGGGCTGGTCCCTGCCCTCCGGAGCCACCTGGACGGCTGCGCCGACTGCACCGACACCTTCGCCGCCCTGGCCGAGGTGAGCGAGCTGCTGGGCACGGTGCCGGCCCCCGGGCTGCCCGCCGAGGTGGCCGAGCGGATCGACGCCGCCCTGGCCGCCGAGGCGGCCGCCCCCGTGGTCCTCCCCTCCGGCCGGACCGAGGCCCGGGCCCGGCAACGGGCGCGGTCGCCACGGCGCCGGCGGGTGTCCCGCCGGGTGCTGGTCGGCGCCGCCCTCGCGGTGCTCGGGACCGGCCTGTTCGCCGGCCTCCTCCGGAGCCTGCCGACGGGGCAGGACACCACGGCCTCCGGATCGGCCAAGGCCGACGCCGCCGCCGCGGGCGGGTTCACCGGCGTCCGCACCGAGTTCACCGAGGCCGGACTGCCCGCGGAGGTCCAGCGGTTGGTGAACGGCCGGCGCCAGGCGCCCGCCGCCGGGAAGGGGTCGCTCACCGCCCGGTCCCCCGAGGCGCCGGGCGCCGGTGACTCCGGAGCGGACCCGTCCCCCGCCGCGGGCGCGGAGGCGGCAGCCGTCTCCTGCCCGGGCCTGCCCTCCGGCCCGCCGCTGGTCCGGGCCGCGGGCAGCTACGGCCGGGAGCAGGTGACCGCGCTGGTCTTCCCGCTCGGCCCCGACCGGTACGACACCTACCTGGTCACCTCCGACTGCCGCACCCTGCTGCACCGCGCCGTCCCGGCCGGCTGACGGGCCGTCAGCCATCCCCCGTCCGGCCGGAGAACGGGCGCCCAGGTGACGTTGTCCCACCGGACTGCCCACTCTGCGGGCGCCTGTCACGGCGGGAGCCGGGAATGAGGGAGACTGGTCAGTCGTTGTCCCCGGCGGCGGGCAGGACCGCCCTCCCGCACAGCGCGGGCCGCGATGCGAACCAGGAGAAGCAGTGAGCGACGTCCGTAACGTGATCATCATCGGTTCCGGCCCCGCCGGGTACACCGCTGCGCTCTACACCGCCCGTGCCTCCCTCAAGCCCTTGGTCTTCGAGGGCGCGGTGACCGCCGGCGGTGCGCTGATGAACACCACCGAGGTCGAGAACTTCCCCGGTTTCCGGGACGGCATCATGGGCCCCGAGCTGATGGACAACATGCGGGCCCAGGCCGAGCGCTTCGGCGCCGAGCTGGTCCCGGACGACATCGTCGCGGTGGACCTCACCGGTGAGATCAAGACCGTCACCGACTCCGAGGGCACCGTGCACCGGGCCCGCGCGGTGATCGTCACCACCGGCTCCCAGCACCGCAAGCTCAACCTGCCGAACGAGGACAAGCTCTCCGGCCGGGGCGTCTCCTGGTGCGCGACGTGCGACGGCTTCTTCTTCCGCGACCAGGACATCGCGGTGGTCGGCGGCGGCGACACCGCCCTGGAGGAGGCGACCTTCCTCTCCCGCTTCGCCAAGTCGGTCACCGTGGTGCACCGCCGCGACAGCCTGCGCGCCTCCAAGGCGATGCAGGAGCGCGCCTTCGCCGACCCGAAGATCACCTTCGCCTGGGACAGCGCGGTCGAGGAGATCCACGGCGACCCGAAGCTGAGCCACCTGACCCTGCGCGACACCACCACCGGCGAGAAGCGCGAGCTGCCGGTCACCGGCCTGTTCATCGCGATCGGCCACGACCCGCGCACCGAGCTCTTCAAGGGCCAGCTGGAGCTGGACGCCGAGGGCTACCTCAAGGTCGAGGCCCCCTCCACCCGGACCAACATCCCCGGCGTCTTCGGCGCCGGCGACGTGGTGGACCACACCTACCGCCAGGCCATCACCGCCTCCGGCACCGGCTGCGCCGCCGCACTGGACGCCGAGCGCTACCTGGCCGCCCTGGACCACGAGGCCGCCCAGGCCGCCGCCACCGTCTCGGTCTGAGAAACAGAACAGCGCCGCGCGTTGTTCTCACCAGCACACCCCCGTTCTGACCTTTAGGAGTTCCCGTGGCCGGCGCCACCATCAACGTGACCGACGCGACCTTCGACGCCGAGGTTCTGAAGAGCGACAAGCCCGTCCTGGTCGACTTCTGGGCCACCTGGTGCGGCCCGTGCCGCCAGGTCGCCCCGATCCTCGAGGAGATCGCCACCGAGCACGGCGACAAGCTCACCGTCGCCAAGCTGGACGTGGACGCCAACCAGGGCACCGCCGCCCAGTACGGCGTGATCTCCATCCCGACGCTGAACGTCTACCAGAACGGCGAGCTGGTGAAGAGCATCACCGGTGCCCGCCCGAAGGCCGCGCTGCTGCGCGAGCTGGCCGAGTACATCTAGGGTCCACCACACCCTGACGGCGAGGGGCCTCCCGGTACGCACCGGGAGGCCCCTCGCCGTTCCTCGCCACGGGCCGTCAGAACGGCCGCAGGGCCGGTTCCTTGCGCGGGCCGCCCCGGGCCCTGGCGCCGCCGAGCAGCCGCTCCAGCGCCGTCTCCACGTCGCCCTTCCAGGAGAGCGTGGAGCGCGCCTCCAACCGCAGCCGGGGGTACCGGTGGTGCGGCCGGACGGTCTTGAAGCCGACCGCCCTCAGGTGGTCGGCCGGCAGCAGGCAGCTGGGCACGTCCCGGCCGGCCGCACCGAAGGCCTCGACCGCCTTGAATCCACGGGCCACCACGTCCTTCACCACGGTCTGCACCAGCACCCGCCCGATCCCCTGCCGCTGGTACCCCGGCAGCAGCCGGCTGACCATCAGCTGGACCGCGTCCGGCGAGACCGGGCTGGTCGGGAAGGAGGCCGAGCGCGGCACGTACGCGGGAGGCGCGTAGAGCACGTAGCCGACCGGGCGCTCGTCCACGTAGACCACCCGGCCGCAGGAGCCCCACTCCAGCAGCACGGCGGAGATCCAGCCCTCCTTCTCCAGCTCCGGCTTGCCGCCCTCCTCGGCCGCCTTGGCGCTCACCGGGTCCAACTCCCAGAACACGCAGGAGCGGCAGGGCAGCGGAAGGTCCGCCAGATTGTCCAGCGTCAACGGAACGATCCTTCGCCCCACGCCCACGCCTCCTCAGCGCTCCCCCGCCGGCACGCTCCCGACGGTCCGTCAGCCCACCGGAACACTCTCACCCGAAACAGCGGCGGGTGCATGTTTCACGTGAAACATGCACCCGCGTCGCGATCCCCGCCCGGAGCCCCGGCCCCGGAGCGGTCAGTTCCCGGAGAGGCGGAGCCCCTCCTCGCCCGGGGCCAGGCTGTCCAGAATCCGGTTCAGGTCCTCCACCGAGGCGAACTCCAGCACCACCTTGCCCTTGCCGAGCCGGCCGTTCCGCTGCGAGACCTCGACCTTGACCCGGGTCTCGAAGCGGTCCGAGAGCCGCGCCGAGAGGTCGTTGAAGGCCGGCGAGATCAGCTTCCCGGCCTTCGCGGCCGCCCGCTGCGGCTTCTGGTCCTGGTCCATCACCGCGACGATCTCCTCGGTGGTGCGCACCGAGAGCCCCTCCGCGATGATCCGCCGGGCCAGCTGGTCCTGCGCCTCGGCGTCCAGCACGCCGAGCAGCGCCCGGGCGTGACCCGCCGTCAGCACCCCGGCGGCGACCCGCCGCTGGACCGTGGGCGAGAGCTTGAGCAGCCGCAGGGTGTTGGAGACGTGCGAGCGGGAGCGGCCGATCCGGTCGGCCAGCTCGTCGTGGGTGCAGGAGAAGTCCCGCAGCAGCTGGTCGTAGGCGGCGGCCTCCTCCAGCGGGTTCAGCTCGGCCCGGTGCAGGTTCTCCAGCAGCGCGTCGAGCAGCAGCTTGTCGTCCTCGGTGGCCCGGACGATGGCCGGGATCACCTCGAGACCGGCCTCCCGGGAGGCGCGCCAGCGGCGCTCGCCCATGATCAGCTCGAAGCGGCCGACCGCGGTCTGACGGACCACCACCGGCTGGAGCAGGCCCACCTCCTTGATGGAGGCGACCAGCTCGGCCAGCTTGTCCTCGTCGAAGACCTCGCGCGGCTGGCGCGGGTTGGGCGTGATCGAGTCCAGCGGCAGCTCGGCGAACCGGGCGCCGTCCACCGGCGCCAGCGCGGTGAGCTCGTCCTCCAGCGCGCTCCGGCCGGCCGGGATCGCGGCGTCCCGGGCCAGCTCGGCCGCGACCTTGGCGGCCACCGTGCCCCGGCCGGTGGGCAGCACCGGAGCGGCGCCCGTCGTGGGCGCGCCGGCCGGCCGCTCCGGAGCCGCCGCACCGGCCGCCACGGCCGGAGCCGCGGCCGGCGTCGCCGCCGGAATCAGTGCCCCGAGCCCGCGTCCCAGGCCCCTGCGCCCACCACTCACCGGTTGTCCTCCATCGTGCTGCCGTGCTGTGCCATCGGGGCCGGTGCGCCGGTGCGCTGCTGGCCCAGGGCGGCACCGGGCTGCTGCCCGGCCACCGCCTGCCCCGCTGACCGCAGGGCGAGTTCGCGTGCCGCCTCCAGGTAGGAGAGCGCCCCGGTGGAGCCCGGGTCGTAGGTCAGCACGGTCTGTCCGTAGCTGGGCGCCTCGGAGATCCGGACCGAGCGCGGGATCGCCGTGCTCAGCACCTCCTGGGCGAAGTGCGTCCGGACCTCCTCGGCCACCTGGGCGGCCAGCCTGGTCCGGGCGTCGTACATGGTGAGCAGGATGGTGGAGACGTGCAGCGCCTGGTTCAGGTGCGCCCGGACCAGTTCGACGTTCCGGAGCAGCTGGCCGAGGCCCTCCAGCGCGTAGTACTCGCACTGGATCGGGATCAGCACCTCCTGGCCGGCCACCAGGGCGTTGACCGTCAGCAGCCCGAGCGAGGGCGGACAGTCGATCAGGATGTAGTCCAGCGGCTGCTCGTAGGCCGCGATCGCCCGCTGCAGCCGGCTCTCCCGGGCCACCAGCGAGACCAGCTCGATCTCCGCACCGGCCAGGTCGATGGTGGCGGGCACGCAGAACAGCCCCTCCACGTCCCGGACCGGCTGCACCACGTCGGCCAGCGGCTTGCCCTCGACCAGCACGTCGTAGATCGACGGCACCTCGGCGTGGTGGTCGATGCCCAGCGCGGTGGACGCGTTGCCCTGCGGGTCGAGGTCGACCACCAGCACCCGCAGCCCGTGCATGGCCAGTCCGGCGGCCATGTTGACGGTGGTGGTGGTCTTGCCCACCCCGCCCTTCTGGTTGGCCACCACGATCACGCGGGTGGCGTCCGGCCGGGGCAGCCCTTCGCCGGCCCGTCCGGCGGCCGCCACCGCGGCCATGGCGGCCCGTGCGATGGGCGTGTCATCGACGTGAGCGATGGTCTCCGACTCCTGCATGGGGGTCAGTGTTTCACGTGAAACCGGAGCGGCAACAGTCACCGCCCGGCTGCGGCCGAGGATTCCGGAAAGCAGTGAGCGACGTTTCACGTGAAACACCATGCCCGCAATGTCGGAAATCTGACGGTGCGACACTCCGACTCCCGGCCCCGTGCCCCCGTGCGCCCCCCGAACGCGACGGAGCGGGCACCCGTCCGGGTACCCGCTCCGTCGAGACGAACAGTCGGTGAACTCAGCGCCGGCGACGCGACCCGCCGCTCCGGCCGCCGCCCTCGCCCGCCCGGGCACCGCGCCCGGCCCGGGCCGCCTTGGCCCGGCGGGTGGCCGCCTTCACACCGCCCGGGCTCTCCCCCGCCTCCACCCGGACCACCCGGGTCGAGGTCTCCAGGGTGCCCTCGCCGACCGCGATCACCGACCACTTCACCGCGCCCAGCTTGGTCAGCGCCGACCGCGAGTCGGCCAGCTCCTGCTCGGCGGTGTCGCCCTTGAGCGCCAGCATCTGCCCGTACGGACGGAGCAGCGGCAGCCCCCAGCCGGCCAGCCGGTCCATCGGCGCCACCGCCCGGGCGGTCACCACGTCCACCGCCAGCTTGCCGACCATCTCCTCGGCCCGGCCGCGCAGCACCGTGACGTTGGTCAGCCCCAGCTCGCGGACCACCTCCTCCAGGAAGGTGGTGCGCCGCAGCAGCGGCTCCAGCAGGGTCACCGAGACGTCCGAGCGGGCCATCGCCACCGGGATGCCGGGCAGGCCGGCACCCGAGCCCACGTCACAGAGCGAGGCGCCGGGCGGCAGCAGCTCGGCCAGCACCGCGCAGTTCAGCACGTGCCGGTCCCAGAGCCGGGGCACCTCGCGCGGACCGATCAGCCCGCGCTGCACACCGGCCGTGGCCAGCAGCTCGGTGTAGCGCACGGCCATCGGGAGCCGGTCCCCGAAGATCTGCTGCGCCGCCGCCGGAGTCTCGCCCGGCCCCTGCGGACCGTTCTCCTCCGGGGTGCCCTCGGTCGCCACGCCGTCCGTGTCCATCTCAGCCTCTCCGCTCACCGTCTCCGCTCACCCGCGATACCGGACACTCTGTCACGAGGGCGCCGTTTCACGTGAAACAGCACCCTTCTGACACCGGCTCAAGTCTTCCCGGCGCCCCGCCGCCCCAGCGACGACGACCCCGCCCGCACGAGGCGGACGGGGTCGTCGGTCCGGACCGGCTGCGCGCTGAGGTCAGCGCGGGAGCACGACCACGCAGCGCTGGGGCTCCTCGCCCTCCGACTCGCTGCTCAGGCCGGCCGCGGCCACCGCGTCGTGGACCACCTTGCGCTCGAACGGCGTCATCGGACGGAGCTTCACCTGCTCGCCCGTCGACTTCGCCCGCTCGGCCGCCTCGGCCCCCAGCTCCGCCAGCTCCGCGCGCTTGCGCGCCCGGAAGCCCGCGATGTCCAGCATGAGGCGGCTGCGCTCACCGGTCTCGCGGTGCACCGCCAGTCGGGTCAGCTCCTGGAGCGCCTCCAGCACCTCGCCGTCCTGGCCGACCAGCCGGCTCAGCGAGCGGTCGTTGCCTTCGCTGACGATGGAGACCAGGGCGCGGTCGCCCTCGACGTCCATGTCGATGTCACCGTCGAGGTCGGCGATGTCGAGCAGACCCTCCAGGTAGTCGGCCGCGATGTCGCCCTCCTGCTCCAGGCGCGAGACCAGGGTGTCGGTCGAGGACTCGGCGGCGGAGGTGGTGCCTTCCGTCACTGGTGGACTCCTTCGGGAATGGGCCCTCGGGTGGGGCCGAGAACGAAGTTCAGGGGGCCGCTGCCGGCCGGGTGTGGGACCGGGTCAGGGCTTCTTCTTCGGCCGCTGGCCGCCCTGCTGGCCACCGCGCTTCGGCTGCTGCCGCTGGCCGCCGCGGGCCGCCGCGGGCTTGGCCGCACCACCCTTGGCAGCGGTGCCGGGGTCCTTCTCCAGGTTGGCCTTCGGCTCGTCCGCCACGTCCGGACCGCTCTCCTCGACGGCGGCCGCCGTCTGGGTGCCGGTGTGCTGACGCTGCGCCTTGGTGGTCTTCTTCGGCTGCTGCCGGCGGACCTGCACCGCGTCCTGCACCACCGCCTGGGCCTGGGTCTCGGCGCCCTTCTTCGCACCGCCACCGGTGAGCAGCGCCATCAGCGCGCCCTTCTTCACGGTGCCGTCCGGGTTGAGCCGGCCCGCCTTCTTCAGGCGGTCCTGGCGCTCGGCGAAGGCCTTGGAGCCGGGCGTCGGGTTGTTGCGGATGACGATCAGCTGCTGGCCCATCGACCAGACGTTGGTGGTCAGCCAGTAGAGCAACACACCGACCGGGAAGTTGATGCCCATCACGGCGAACATGATCGGGAAGACGTACATCAGCATCTTCTGCTGCTGCATGAACGGCGTCTTGACCGTCAGGTCCATGTTCTTGGTCATCAGCTGGCGCTGGGTGATGAACTGCGACAGCGACATCAGGATGATCATCAACGCGGTGACGATCTTGACGCTGGTCTCGTCGCTCTTCAGGAAGGTCGCGGAGAGCGGGGCCCCGAAGATGTGCGCCTGCTGGGCGCTGACCAGGAGCTGCGAGTTGATGACGCCGATGGTCTTGCCGTCGGCGACCGAGGCGAGCACACCGTAGAGGGCGGTGAAGAACGGCGCCTGCACGAGGATGGGAAGGCAGCTGGAGAACGGGTTGGTACCCGCCTCCTTGTACAGCTTCATCATCTCTTCGGACTGGCGCTGCTTGTCGTTCTTGTAGCGCTCCTGGATGGCCTTCATCTTCGGCTGGATCGCCTGCATGGCCCGGGTCGCCTTGATCTGCTTCACGAAGAGCGGGATCAGGCAGATCCGGATGACGACCACCATCGAGACGATGGCAAGGCCCCAGGCCCAGCCGCCGTCCGGGTCGAAGACGTGGCTGTACAGCGAGTGGAACTGGACGATGATCCAGGACACCGCTGTGTAGAGGGGACTCAGAAAACCGAAGGTCACCGGTCAGACTCCTTGGACATCGGGCTAGCCACCGGCTCTGGCCCGGCGGTCCCGCTCGGGGGGCTCAGCAGATCGCGCAGCCGACGGTGCCAGACCGGGTGCTTGCGCGGCGGTACATGGTCGACCCCACCGGGGGACCACGGATTGCATCGCAGGATGCGCCAGGCGGTCAGGCCACTGCCCTTGATCGCGCCGTGCGTCCGGACCGCCTCGTACCCGTAGTGCGAGCACGAGGGGTAGTAACGGCAGACCGGTCCGAGCAGGGGACTGATGGTCCACTGGTAGAGCCTGATCAGCCCCATCAGCAGGTACTTCATCGCCCTGCTCCCGTCGGCGCGCTGCCGGTCGGCTCCGCCCGGAGCAGTCGGCGGAGCGCCGCGTCCAGGTCCTGTTCGAGATCGAGGTACGAGGCCGCCCCCGCGGGGGGAAGCGCGCGCACCACGATCAGGCTACCTGCGGGCAGCAGCGCCAGACGGTCACGGACCAGGTGGCGCAGCCGACGCTTCACCAGATTGCGCACGACGGCGGGGCCGACGGCCTTGCTCACGACGAAACCCGCACGCGCCGAAGGAGACCCCTCGGCGACGTGCGGGCTGGTGTCGCTGTTCCGGTCGGTCCGGCCCCCGGCGGCTCCGTCTCTGTTGAGATGGACCACCAGCAGGGGCCGGCCGGCCCGGCGACCGCGTTTCACCGCGGTCGCGAAGTCCTGGCGCCGCCGCAGCCGATTCTCGGAGGGCAGCACTGCAGACCCTGTACTACGCGGATCAGGCGGAGATGGCGCTGCGGCCCTTGCCACGGCGGGCGGCCAGGATGGCGCGGCCGGCACGGGTACGCATCCGCAGCCGGAAGCCGTGGGTCTTGGCGCGACGACGGTTGTTCGGCTGGAAGGTGCGCTTGCTCACTCGGGGGCTCCTGAGGTGAATCGTAGGGTGACGGGAGGTCGCTTGGCCGTCACCGTGCGTCCGCGTGATCTCCCCTCGCTGGGAAATCCGGCCCCTAACGCCCAGGTCGGCTGGGGTTGAGGCAATCCACGGCGCCCGTGCTGCGCGCCTTCGGAATGCGGGCGGACCCGCGGACATGCGGCAGCGGCCATCGACAACTCGACCTGGTTACGGTACGCGGGACGGGGGCGGAGGGTCAAACCGGACCCCGCCCGAAGAGCTCCGGGACGTACCCACCGGAAGCGACCGGATCATGATAGAGGCCAAGCGGCGCAAGGACCGTGCCGACACCGTCCCCCGCTCGGGCGGCTTCCCGGCGCGCCTGCCCACAGCCTGTGGACAGAAACTTGAATCAGCCCAGTCCGCTGACTACCGTTGCAGGACTTGTCGGGTTTGTTCGTCTTGATCGGGCCGGCACGGGAGTCCCTTGACACCCCCCGTCGCGGGGAACGAGAAAGCGTGCACCAGTGGCTGATGTCAACAGCGATCTCGTCGCGGTCTGGACGAGGGTCGTCGAGCGGCTGGTCAACGACCCGGTAGTCGGCGACAGCGACAAGATGTGGCTCAAGCGCACCCAGCCGATGTGGATGATGCACGACACCGCCCTGCTGGCGGCCCCCAACGAGCGGGCCAAGCAGGTGCTGGAGGGCCGGCTGCTGCCGCCGCTGACCGAGGAGCTGAGCAAGGCCTTCAGCCGCCCGGTCCGGATCGCGGTGATGGTCGACGCCAACGCCACCCCGCCGCCGCCCGCGCCCTCCCCTGCCGAGCCGCAGCCGCCCCGGCCCCAGGCCCTGCAGTCGCCCTCGCCGTCGCAGTACCGCGACGAGCCGTCCGGCTACCCGGAGCACCAGGACCGGCACGACCGGCAGACCGGCCCCGGGCGCTGGCCGGTGTCGGAGCCGTACCCGTCCGCGTCCGAGCCGTACCAGGACGACTACCAGCAGCCCGAGCCCTACCAGCCGTCCGGCGCCGAGTACGGCCCGGCCGGGCAGCGGTCGCAGTACGAGGCGGCCCCGGAGCAGAGCTACGAGCGGCCCGGCCGGTACGACACCGCCGGGTACCAGCAGCGGCCCGCGCCCTACGGCAGCGGCACCGGGACGGAGCAGACCGGCGGCTGGGGGCCGCAGGCCGAGGGCCGGCCGGAGGGCCGCCCCTGGGAGAGCCCGTCGTACCCCGAGCCGACCTCCTACCAGGAGGGCCCCTCGTACCAGGAGTCCGAGGGCGGCTCGGGCCAGGACGACCTGTTCGGCGGCGCCTACCGCCCGGCCGCCGGGGGTCCCCCGGCCCGGCGGGGCGGGGGCCGTCCGGACGGGCGCCCGGACCAGACGGGTGCCCAACTCCCGGACAGCAGGCCGCAGTCGGGGGGTTCCCCGGCCGAGCGCTCCCCCGTTCCGGTGCCCGCGCCGCCGGGTGCGCCGCCGGCCGGCAGCAGCTCGCGCAAGGACGAGCCGGCCGCCCGGCTGAACCCCAAGTACCTCTTCGACACCTTCGTGATCGGGGCCTCCAACCGCTTCGCGCACGCGGCCGCGGTGGCGGTCGCCGAGGCGCCGGCCAAGGCGTACAACCCGCTCTTCATCTACGGCGAGTCCGGGCTGGGCAAGACCCACCTGCTGCACGCCATCGGGCACTACTCGCGCAGCCTCTTCCCGGGCACCCGGGTGCGCTACGTGAGCTCGGAGGAGTTCACCAACGAGTTCATCAACTCGATCCGGGACGGCAAGGCGGACACCTTCCGCAAGCGGTACCGGGACATGGACATCCTGCTGGTGGACGACGTGCAGTTCCTGGCGTCGAAGGAGTCCACCCAGGAGGAGTTCTTCCACACCTTCAACACCCTGCACAACGCGAACAAGCAGATCGTGCTCTCCTCGGACCGGCCGCCCAAGCTGCTGACCACCCTGGAGGACCGGCTGCGCAACCGCTTCGAGTGGGGCCTGATCACCGACGTCACCCCGCCGGAGCTGGAGACCCGGATCGCGATCCTCCGCAAGAAGGCGATCCAGGAGCAACTCAACGCCCCCGCCGACGTGTTGGAGTTCATCGCGTCCCGGATCACCCGGAACATCCGGGAGCTGGAGGGCGCGCTGATCCGGGTCACCGCGTTCGCCAACCTGAACCGGGCGCCGGTCGACCTGGAGCTGGCCGGCATCGTCCTCAAGGACCTGATCCCGGGCGGCGACGAGGACGCCGGGCCGGAGATCACCGCACAGGTCATCATGCAGCAGACCGCCGCCTACTTCGGGCTGGGCGTGGAGGACCTCTGCGGATCCTCGCGCAGCCGGGTGCTGGTGACGGCCCGCCAGATCGCCATGTACCTCTGCCGGGAGCTCACCGACCTCTCGCTGCCGAAGATCGGCGCGCAGTTCGGCGGCCGGGACCACACCACGGTGATGCACGCGGACCGGAAGATCCGCTCGCTGATGGCCGAGCGGCGGTCCATCTACAACCAGGTCACCGAGCTCACCAACCGCATCAAGAGCTGAGTCCGGCCCCGGTACGGACACCTGACGGGGAGTCGGCCCATCCGGGCCGGCTCCCCGTTCGGCGTACCCGGGGGCTCTCCGAGGGCTCTCGCGGGGCCGTCCGGGGCACCCGGTGTCACACGTGCGGCCCCTCCACAGGTGTGGAAGGCGCGGGGGCGGGGCAGGAATCCGTCAGGTGACGCCGCGACAGTTCCCGTGCGGTACCGAACGAATGAGCAGCAATTCGAACGGCACGGGCCCGCACCACCGTTTTCCACAGGATCGGGTGTCTCTTCCCCGTCCACAGGCGCACAGCCGCCGAGTTATCCAGAATTCCTCCACAGGCCTGCGGGCACTACGCTCTTCCGCGCAGGTCAGCCGCCTGTGGACTTGTGCACAACGGTTATCCACAGGCTGTGGACATCTGACGGACCCTCAGGGCGTCATCGGAGTTATCCACCGGTTGTCCCCAGGGAAAGGCAGGTTATCCCCAGGTTCTCCACAGCTGAGTCCACAGTTCGACAACCTTGGTGCACAGTTCACCGCCCCGTGTGAAAGGCGTCACGTGATGTTGATCGGGGCCGGTGGATAACTGGTCCATGATCTGGGGACGAGCCTGGGGATAACCTGTGGATACTCAGCGTGCCCTGTGGGTAACTCTCGGTCATCCACAGAGGGCCCTGGTTGTCCACACTCCGGGTCCACAGGAGCTGTGGATAAAAAACCTGGTCTGACCTGCGAAAACAGGGTTTTCCACTGTATCCACAGGCCCTACTACTACCACTACACCTATAGAGCGATCGACCCGGAAAATGGTGGGTGGGCCCGAAATCTGTGGACAGCCGATGTCCGACGTGTGTTCGGTCCGTCCCCGACCTTGTGCCCCGGCTGTCGGCGGAGTACGTCAGACTGTTCTCCGGCAACCGGAGCGGTCCGGTGCCGACGGACGCAGCGACCAGACGCAGCGACGGGCAGACGACAGCAGGACCCAGGAGGCGGTTACCGGTGAAGTTCCGGGTGGAGCGTGACGTCCTCGCGGAGGCGGTGGCCTGGGCTGCCCGCAGCCTCCCGGCGCGGCCGCCGGTGCCGGTGCTGGCCGGCCTGCTGCTGACGGCGCAGGAGGGCAGCCTGGCCCTGTCCGGCTTCGACTACGAGGTCTCGGCCCGGGTCGAGCTGGCGGCCGAGGTGGAGGAGGCCGGCACCGTCCTGGTCTCCGGCCGCCTGCTGAACGACATCTCGCGCAACCTTCCCAACAGGCCTGTGGAGATCTCCACCGACGGCCAGCGGGTCAGCGTGGTCTGCGGCTCCTCCCGCTTCACCCTCCCCACCCTCCCGGTGGACGAGTACCCGGCGCTGCCGCAGATGCCCACCGCGACCGGCACCGTCTCCGGTGACGTCTTCGCCGCCGCCGTCAGCCAGGCCGCCGTCGCGGCCGGCCGCGACGACACCCTGCCGGTGCTCACCGGTGTCCGGGTGGAGATCGAGGGCGACAAGATCACCCTGGCCGCCACCGACCGCTACCGCTTCGCGGTCCGCGAGCTGATGTGGAAGCCGGAGCAGGACGACATCTCGGCCGTCGCCCTGGTGCCCGCCCGCACCCTGCAGGACATTGCCAAGTCGCTCGGCAGCGGGGACAACGTCTCCATCGCGCTGTCCTCCGGCGGTGCCGGCGAGGGCCTGATCGGCTTCGAGGGCGCCGGGCGGCGGACCACCACCCGCCTGCTGGAGGGTGAGTTCCCGAAGTTCCGCAGCCTGTTCCCGACGGAGTTCAGCGCCGTCGCCGCGATCCAGACCCAGCCCTTCCTGGAGGCGCTCAAGCGCGTCTCGCTGGTCGCCGAGCGGAACACGCCGGTCCGGCTCAGCTTCGAGCAGGGCGTGCTCACCCTGGAGGCCGGTTCGGGCGACGACGCCCAGGCGACCGAGCGGATCGAGGCCGACCTCGAAGGTGACGACATCTCGATCGCCTTCAACCCCGGCTACCTGGAGGAGGGCCTGAAGGCGATCGACGCCGCGTACGCGCAGCTGAGCTTCACCACCTCCACCAAGCCGGCCCTGCTCAGCGGCAAGCCCGCGGTGGACGCCGAGGCAGACGAGGCGTACCAGTACCTGATCATGCCGGTCCGCCTCTCCGGCTGATCCGGCCGACGGGCCATCGGCTCCCGTCCACAGCTGTGGACGACTCCTCCCCCGGTCAGCTCTGGCCGGGGGAGGCGGCATTCCCGGCGGCGTAGGCTCAGCCTGTGCGGCAACGGCGCCGCCGATCAGGCACGTCACCACAGGTAAGGACTTGGCATGGAGCTCGGCCTCATCGGTCTCGGCAAGATGGGCGGCAACATGCGCGAGCGCATCCGCCGCGCAGGGCACACCGTCATCGGCTTCGACCAGAACCCGGAACTCGCCGACGTCGACAGCCTCGAGGAGCTGGTCACCAAGCTGGAGGCCCCCCGGGTGGTCTGGGTGATGGTCCCGGCCGGCGGCCCGACCCAGGACACCGTGGACCGCCTCGCCGAGCTGCTCTCCCCCGGCGACGTGGTGGTGGACGGCGGCAACTCCCGCTGGACCGACGACGTCAAGCACGCCGAGGCGCTGGCCGAGAAGGGCATCGGCTTCGTCGACTGCGGCGTCTCCGGCGGCGTCTGGGGCCTGGAGAACGGCTACGCGCTGATGTACGGCGGCGAGGCGGCCGACGTCGCCAAGGTCCAGCCGGTCTTCGACGCGCTGAAGCCCGAGGGCGACTTCGGCTCGGTGCACGCGGGCAAGGTCGGCGCCGGCCACTTCGCCAAGATGGTCCACAACGGCATCGAGTACGCGATGATGCAGGCCTTCGCCGAGGGCTGGGAGCTGCTGGAGGCGGCCCCCGAGGTCACCGACGTGCGCGAGGTCTTCCGCAGCTGGCAGGAGGGCACGGTCATCCGCTCCTGGCTGCTCGACCTGGCCGTCCGGGCGCTGGACGACGACGAGCACCTGGCCAAGCTCAAGGGCTGGGCCGCCGACTCGGGCGAGGGCCGCTGGACGGTGGAGGCCGCGATCGACCACGCGGTGCCACTGCCCGCGATCACCGCCTCGCTGTTCGCGCGCTTCGCCTCGCGCCAGGAGGACTCGCCGCAGATGAAGATGATCGCCGCGCTGCGCAACCAGTTCGGCGGCCACGCGGTCGAGTCGAAGTAGTCCACAACTCCGTTGTGAACCAATGGAGTTATCCACAGAAGGCGGCGTTGTCCACAGTATGCACGTAGCGCACCTGTCGCTCGCCGACTTCCGTTCGTACGCCCGGGCCGAGGTGGCCCTCGACCCGGGCGTGACGGCCTTCGTGGGGCCCAACGGCCAGGGCAAGACCAACCTGGTCGAGGCCGTCGGCTACGTGGCCACCCTGGGCAGCCACCGGGTGGCCACCGACGCCCCGCTGATCCGGCTCGGCGCCGAGCGCGCGGTGATCCGCACCAGCGTGGTCCGGGACGAGCGCTCCACCCTGGTCGAGCTGGAGATCACCGCCGGCAAGGCCAACCGGGCCCGGATCAACCGCTCCGACAACGTCCGCCCGCGCGACGTCCTCGGCCTGCTGCGGACCGTGCTGTTCGCCCCCGAGGACCTGGCCCTGGTGAAGGGCGACCCGGGCGAGCGCCGGCGCTTCCTGGACGAGCTGCTGACCGCCCGCGCCCCCCGTCTGGCGGGCGTGCGGCAGGACTACGAGCGCGTGCTCAAGCAGCGCAACGCCCTGCTGAAGACCGCCGCCCAGGCCCGCCGGGGCGGCGGCGGCAAGGGCGCCGACCTCTCCACCCTGGAGATCTGGGACGGCCACCTGGCCCGCGCCGGGGCCGAGCTCACCGCCTTCCGGCTCCAGTTGGTGGCCGCCCTGCAGCCGCTGGTGGCCGCCGCCTACGAGCAGCTGGCGCCCGGCGGCGGGGAGACCGCGCTGGAGTACCGCAGCTCTTTCGAGGGCGCCCTGCCGACCAGCCGGGAGGAGGCCGAGCAGCAGCTGCTCGCGGCCCTCCAGGAGGTCCGCGCCCAGGAGGTGGCCCGCGGCCTGACCCTGGTCGGCCCGCACCGCGACGAGCTGGGCCTGAAGCTCGGCCCGCTGCCCGCCAAGGGCTACGCCAGCCACGGGGAGTCCTGGTCGTACGCGCTGGCGCTCCGGCTGGCCTCGTACGAGCTGCTGCGGGCGGACGGCGGGGAGCCGGTGCTGGTCCTGGACGACGTCTTCGCCGAGCTGGACGCCCGCCGCCGGGAGCGGCTGGCCGAGCTGGTGGCCGGGGCCGAGCAGGTGCTGGTGACCGCCGCCGTCCCGGAGGACGTCCCGAAGGCGCTCAGCGGCACCCGGTACGCGGTCTCCGACGGCACCGTGACCCGCCTCGGCGCCTGACCCCTCTCCCCTTCCGCTCGCCCCGCCCCGCCCGCCACGGTCCGCCCGCCCTCCGCGAGGGCCCGGGCGGCGTCCGCGGCGTCCCCGTCCCGCCGTATTCTGGACAGCTCTCCGTCCGTCCACAGCCTGGGGACAAAGAAAGGGGCGCCGCGATGAGCGAACCGGAGCTCTCCGGGGTGGACCTGGCCCGGGTCGCGCTGCGCGCGGCCAAGGAGCAGGCCCGGCTGCGGGGCGAGCAGGTGAGGGAGAAGCGCGAGGCGAAGCGGAACGGCCTGCGCAGCGGCGCCCGGGCGGACGGGCGCGACCCGGTGCCGCTGGGGGCGGCGCTCAGCCGGCTGATCACCGAGCGGGGCTGGGAGGCCCCGGCCGCGGTGGGCGGGGTGATGGGCCGCTGGCCGCAGATCGTCGGGCCCGACATCGCCGCGCACTGCGTGCCGAAGAGCTTCGCGGAGGCCGAGGCGGTGCTCACGGTGCAGTGCGACTCCACCGCCTGGGCGACCCAACTCCGGCTTCTGGCACGGCAGTTGGTGGCCCGGTTGAACCACGAGCTGGGCCACGGCACGGTGCGGGTGATCAAGGTGCTGGGGCCGGACGCCCCGCAGCGGGGGTACGGCCGACTGCGTGCTCCGGGGAGCAAGGGGCCGGGCGACACCTGGGGGTGAGCCGGGGCGGAAGGGAAGGCGATCCTCCGGAACCGCTGACGGCCCTTCTGAGGCTTCTGAGCCCCCCTGCCGAGTATCGGGACATGTCCGCCGGGGGTTCAGAGCGGCACATCTGCCTTCTGAGGCTGCCAAACGGCCATCTATGTCAGTCGTACCGGTAGACTGAAGGGCAAACACCGTTGCTCGCAGCAACCGAGTCGAAACGCCGTGGTCGCAAGCCCTCCCGCTCAGGGGGTGGGTCTGCGGCCCGCGCTGTGCCAGAGAGGGCGCTTCGTGGCCGATTCCGGCAACTCCAGCCAGACCCCTGACCCCGCCGACCAGCAGGCCGGCAGCTCCTACGACGCGAACGCGATCCAGGTGCTCGAGGGCCTCGACGCCGTCCGCAAGCGCCCGGGCATGTACATCGGCTCCACCGGCGAGCGCGGCCTGCACCACCTGGTGCAGGAGATCGTGGACAACTCCGTCGACGAGGCGCTGGCGGGCCACGCCGACACCATCGACGTGACCATCCTGGCCGACGGCGGCGTGCGGGTCACCGACAACGGCCGCGGCATCCCGGTCGGCATCATGCCGGGGCAGGACAAGCCGGCCGTCGAGGTCGTCCTCACGGTGCTGCACGCGGGCGGCAAGTTCGGTGGCACCGGCTACGCCGTCTCCGGCGGTCTGCACGGCGTCGGCATCTCGGTGGTGAACGCCCTCTCCACCCGGCTCTCGGTCGAGATCCACACCGACGGCCACCGCTGGACCCAGGACTACAAGGGCGGCGCCCCGACCGCCCCGCTGGCCCGGCACGAGGCCACCGAGAAGACCGGCACCACGGTCACCTTCTGGGCCGACGGCGACATCTTCGAGACCACCGTCTACTCCTTCGAGACGCTCTCCCGGCGCTTCCAGGAGATGGCCTTCCTCAACAAGGGCCTCTCCATCGCGCTGACCGACGAGCGCCCGGAGCACCTGGACGACGAGGGCAAGCCGCTCTCGATCACCTACAAGTACGACGGCGGCATCGCCGACTTCGTCACCCACCTCAACTCCCGCAAGGGCGAGGTCATCCACCCCTCGGTGATCGACTACGAGGCGGAGGACAAGGACAAGAAGATCTCGGTCGAGATCGCCATGCAGTGGAACAGCTCCTACACCGAGAGCGTCTACTCCTTCGCCAACACCATCCACACCCACGGCGGCGGCACCCACGAGGAGGGCTTCCGCGCGGCGCTCACCGGTCTGGTGAACCGCTACGCCCGGGACAAGAAGCTGCTCCGCGAGAAGGACGACAACCTCTCCGGCGAGGACATCCGCGAGGGTCTGACCGCGATCATCTCGGTCAAGCTCGGCGAGCCGCAGTTCGAGGGCCAGACCAAGGACAAGCTGGGCAACACCGAGGTCAAGACCTTCGTCCAGAAGGTGGTGCACGAGCACCTGAACGACTGGCTGGACCGCAACCCGGTCGAGGCCTCGGACATCATCCGCAAGTCGATCCAGGCCGCCACCGCCCGCGTCGCCGCCCGCAAGGCCCGCGACCTGACCCGGCGCAAGGGCCTGCTGGAGTCGGCCTCGCTGCCCGGCAAGCTGAGCGACTGCCAGTCCAAGGACCCGGCCGAGTGCGAGATCTTCATCGTCGAGGGCGACTCGGCCGGCGGCTCGGCCAAGCAGGGCCGTGACCCGCGGGTCCAGGCCATCCTGCCGATCCGCGGCAAGATCCTGAACGTCGAGAAGGCCCGGATCGACAAGGTCCTCCAGAACACCGAGGTCCAGGCGCTGATCTCGGCGTTCGGCTGCGGCATCCAGGAGGACTACGACGAGTCCAAGCTCCGCTATCACAAGATCGTCCTGATGGCGGACGCCGACGTCGACGGGCAGCACATCCGCACCCTGCTGCTCACCCTGCTGTTCCGCTTCATGCGGCCGCTGGTCGAGGCCGGCTACGTCTACCTGGCCATGCCGCCGCTGTACAAGATCAAGTGGGGCAAGGACGACTTCGAGTACGTCTACTCGGACCGCGAGCGCGACGCGGTGATCGCCGCGGGCGTGGCGGCCGGCCGCCGGCTCCCCAAGGACGACGCGATCCAGCGCTTCAAGGGTCTCGGCGAGATGAACGCCGAGGAGCTGCGGGTGACCACCATGGACCAGGGCCTGCGCCTGCTCCAGAAGATCACCCTGGAGGACGCGGCCCGTGCCGACGACCTGTTCTCCGTCCTGATGGGCGAGGACGTGGAGGCCCGGCGCTCCTTCATTCAGCGCAACGCCAAGGACGTCCGCTTCCTGGACGTGTGACGCCCCGCCGTCCCACGAACCAGTCACACGCGAAAGGAACCTGACGACCAGTGGTCGACGACAACCGTCCCCAGGGCGACGAAGCGCCGGAGGACACCGGCACCGCGCTGCGGATCGAGCCGATCGAGCTCGAGACCGAGATGCAGCGCTCCTACCTCGACTACGCGATGAGCGTGATCGTCAGCCGTGCGCTGCCCGAGGTGCGCGACGGCCTCAAGCCGGTGCACCGCCGGGTGCTGTACGCGATGTACGACGGCGGCTACCGGCCCGAGAAGGGCTACTACAAGTGCGCCCGCGTGGTCGGCGACGTGATGGGCAACTACCACCCGCACGGCGACACCTCGATCTACGACACCCTGGTCCGGCTGGCCCAGCCGTGGTCGATGCGGATGCCGCTGGTCGACGGCAACGGCAACTTCGGCTCGCCGGGCAACGACCCGGCCGCGGCCATGCGCTACACCGAGTGCAAGATGATGCCGCTGGCCATGGAGATGATGCGCGACATCGACGAGGAGACCGTCGACTTCGCCGCCAACTACGACGGTCGCTCGCAGGAGCCCACCGTCCTGCCCGCGCGCATCCCCAACCTGCTGATCAACGGTGCCACCGGCATCGCGGTCGGCATGGCCACCAACATCCCGCCGCACAACCTCCGCGAGGTGGCCTCCGGCGCGCTCTGGGCGCTGGAGAACCCCGAGGCCTCCAACGAGGAGCTGCTGGACGCCCTGATCGAGCGGATCAAGGGCCCGGACTTCCCGACCGGTGCGCTGATCGTCGGCCGCCGCGGCATCGAGGACGCGTACCGCACCGGCCGCGGCTCGATCACCATGCGCGCGGTGGTCGAGGTCGAGGAGATCCAGGGCCGCCAGTGCCTGGTGATCACCGAGCTGCCGTACCAGGTGAACCCGGACAACCTGGCGCTGAAGATCGCCGACCTGGTGAAGGACGGCCGGGTGGCCGGCATCGCCGACGTCCGGGACGAGTCCTCCTCGCGGACCGGCCAGCGCCTGGTGGTCGTGCTCAAGCGCGACGCGGTCGCCAAGGTCGTGCTGAACAACCTCTACAAGCACACCGACCTGCAGACCAACTTCGGCGCCAACATGCTGGCCCTGGTCGACGGGGTGCCGCGCACCCTCTCGCTGGACGCCTTCATCCGGCACTGGGTCAACCACCAGGTCGACGTGATCGTCCGCCGCACCACCTTCCGGCTGCGCAAGGCCGAGGAGCGGGCGCACATCCTGCGCGCGCTGCTCAAGGCGCTGGACCAGATCGACGCGGTGATCGCGCTGATCCGGGCCTCGGAGAGCGCGGACGCGGCCCGCACCGGCCTGATGGACCTGCTCGACATCGACGAGCTGCAGGCCAACGCGATCCTGGAGATGCAGCTGCGCCGCCTGGCCGCGCTGGAGAGCGCGCGCATCCTGAGCGAGCACGACGAGCTGCAGGCCAAGATCAACGAGTACAACGCGATCCTGTCCTCGCCGGTCCGCCAGCGCGAGATCATCTCCGAGGAGCTGACCGCGATCGTCGAGAAGTACGGCGACGAGCGGCGCTCCACGCTGATCCCCTTCGACGGCGACATGTCCGTCGAGGACCTGATCGCGGAGGAGGACATCGTCGTCACGATCACCCGTGGCGGCTACGTCAAGCGCACCCGCTCCGACCTGTACCGCTCGCAGAAGCGCGGCGGCAAGGGCGTGCGCGGCGCGCAGCTGAAGCAGGACGACATCGTCGACCACTTCTTCGTGACCACCACGCACAACTGGATCCTGTTCTTCACCAACAAGGGCCGGGTCTACCGGGCGAAGGGCTACGAGCTGCCCGACGCCGGCCGGGACGCCCGCGGCCAGCACGTGGCCAACCTGCTGGCCTTCCAGCCGGAGGAGCACATCACCCAGGTGATGGCGGTCCGCACCTACGAGGACAAGCCGTACCTGGTGCTGGCCACCCGCGGCGGCCTGGTGAAGAAGACCCCGCTCAAGGACTACGACTCGCCCCGCTCCGGCGGCCTGATCGCGATCAACCTGCGGCAGGACGAGGAGGGCCGGGACGACGAGCTGATCGGCGCCGAGCTGGTCTCCGCCGAGGACGACCTGCTGCTGGTCTCCAAGAAGGCCCAGTCGATCCGCTTCACCGCCACCGACGAGGCGCTCCGGCCGATGAGCCGGGCCACCTCGGGCGTGAAGGGCATGGCCTTCCGCGAGGACGACGAGCTGCTCTCGATGAACGTGGTCCGGCCCGGCACCTTCGTCTTCACCGCGACCGACGGCGGCTACGCCAAGCGCACCGGCGTGGACGAGTACCGGGTCCAGGGCCGCGGCGGTTTCGGCACCAAGGCGGCGAAGATCGTCGAGGGCCGGGGCTCGCTGGTCGGCGCCCTGGTGGTCGAGGAGACCGACGAGGTGATGGCGATCACCCTCTCGGGCGGCGTCATCCGGACGAGGGTTTCCGAAGTACGTGAAACCGGACGTGACACGATGGGCGTCCAACTGATCAACCTCGGAAAGCGCGACGCGGTGGTGGGCATGGCCCGCAACGCGGAGGCGGACGACGAGGAGGCCGTCGAGGAGGGCACCGCCCTCGACGAGACGGCCCAGGCGGAGACCACGGCGGACGGTCCGGCCGAGCAGGACTGACCGCTCCGGTGGCCGGTGCCCTCCCCTGCCGGGAGGGCACCGGCCGCCGAACAGTTCCGGGCAATCCCGCCGGGTGCTGGAGACGTACATGAGCAGGGCGGGCACCCGTCCTGACGGGTGAGTTGCGGGAGGACCAGGGTGAGTGGAGCCACGGGTGCTGCGGGCGGTGCCGGGGGCGGGCTGCCGGGCGGCGGTGCGTCCTACGGCGGGGCCGGCGGCGTGGCCGGTGTGCCGCCCCGCCCGTCGGGTGTCCCCGGTACGCCGGACGGGCACTCCTCGGCCTCGACCTCGCTGATGCCGCCGGTCGCGGGCGGCGCGTCCTACGGTGCGGCCGCGCAGGCCGGGGCGGTCCCGCCGCCGCCCGCGCAGCCGGCGCCGGGCGCGGGCGGCTTCTCGCAGCCGACCACCTACGCCAAGGGCCAGCAGACCCCGCCGCGGGGCACCCAGGTCGGTGGCGCGGCCGCGCGCCGTCCGGGCCAGACCCCGCCCTCGGCCGCCGGCCGGACCCGCAAGGCCCGCCTGCGGGTCACCAAGGCCGACCCGTGGTCGGTGATGAAGGTCGCCTTCCTGCTCTCGCTGGCGGTCGGCGTGATCATCATCGTGGCCACCGCGGTGCTCTGGATGACCCTGGACGGCCTGGGCGTCTTCGACTCGCTGGGCGGCACCCTGAAGGACGTCACCGGGTCGGACACCACCGGCGGCGTCGATCTGATGGACTACATCGGCTTCGGCAAGGTCATGATGTTCACCACCCTGATCGCGGTGGTGGACGTGGTCCTGATGACCGCGCTGGCCACCCTCTCCGCCTTCATCTACAACACGGCGGCCGGGTTCACCGGCGGGATCGAGCTGACCCTGGCCGAGGAGGACTGATCTTCCGTGCGCTGACCATCCGTCAGTTCGCACCCGCACCAGCCCGGCCAGGAGCGTTCGGGTGACAGGCGCCTCGTACACGGCGCGTCACCTGACGGAGTCCCGGCCGGGCTGTGTTGGCTTGGTGCCGACACGGGGCAGACTCAGCAGCGTCCTGCCCGTCGGTCGGAGGTGCGTGCCATGGCTCAGCTCGCCACACAACTGCTCGGTTCGGTCGAGGATCTCCTCGGTGCCCGGATACCGCTCCGGATCAGGCTCTGGGACGGCAGCCAGGCCGGCCCCGCGGACGCCCCGCAGCTCGTCCTGCGCAACCGCCGGGCACTGCGTCACCTGCTCTGGCAGCCCGGCGAGTTGGGCCTCGCCCGGGCCTACGTCTCCGGCGACCTGGACACCGCCCCCGGCACCGACCTGTACGAGGTCCTCTCGCTGGCCGCCCGCTTCGCCGAGCGCCCCGAGATCGCCGCCCTGTCCCTCGGCGCCAAGGACGCCCTCGGCCCCTCCGGACGCCGCGTGCTGGGCCTGCTGCTGCGCGCCGGGGTGCTCGCCCCGCAGCCCGCTCCCCCGGCCGAGGAGGCCCGCCTCGGCGGCGGCCGACTGCACAGCCGCGGCCGCGACCGGGCCGCGATCAGCCACCACTACGACGTGGGCAACGACTTCTACGGCCTGGTGCTCGGCCCCACCATGGTCTACTCCTGCGCCTACTGGGAGCCCGAGGCCAAGAGCCTGGAGGCGGCCCAGACCGCCAAGCTCGACCTGATCTGCCGCAAGCTGGGCCTGCGCCCCGGGATGCGGCTGCTGGACGTCGGCTGCGGCTGGGGCTCGCTGCTGCTGCACGCGGCCGAGCACTACGGCGTCCGGGCGGTCGGCGTCTCGATCTCCAAGGAGCAGGTCGCGCTGGCCCGCCAGCGGGTGCTGGCGGCCGGGCTGGGCGGCCGGGTGGAGGTCCGCCTCCAGGACTACCGGGAGATCCCGGACGGCCCCTTCGACGCCATCTCCAGCGTCGGCATGGCCGAGCACGTCGGCACCGTCCAGTACCAGGTCTACGCCGAGGGCCTGCTGCAACTGCTGGCCCCGGGCGGCCGCCTGTTGAACCACCAGATCGCCCGCCGCCCCGACCGGCCCGGCGAGCCGTACCGGCCCAGCCCGTTCATCCAGCACTACGTCTTCCCGGACGGCGAGCTCTCGCCGGTCGGCGCCACCGTCTCCGCACTGGAGGAGGCCGGCTTCGAGGTCCGGGACGTCGAGTCGCTGCGGGAGCACTACGCCCTGACGCTCCGTGAGTGGGTGGCCAACCTGGAGGCGAACTGGCCGCAGGCGGTCGGCCTGGCCGGCCAGGGCCGGGCCCGGGTCTGGCGGCTGTACATGGCCGCCTCCGCCCTGGCCTTCGAGCAGAACCGGATCGGGATCAACCAGGTCCTCGCCGTCCGGACCACTCCGGAGGGCGCCAGCCACCTGCCCGCCACCCGCCCGCAGTGGCTCTCCGGGGCCCCTGAGCTGCACCCCGCCGACCCGGATTTGGGAGATCGGCCGACGGTCCGCTAATCTTTGAGTGCGGCAAGGGCCTATAGCTCAGACGGTTAGAGCGCTTCCCTGATAAGGAAGAGGCCACAGGTTCAAGTCCTGTTAGGCCCACCGGCGCAGAAGGCCCGGAGTGGATTTCCACTCCGGGCCTTCTGACGTTCCCGCCCGGTCCGTACGCTGGACGGCGTGGAGATGTTCTGGGTGATGAGCCTTCCGGGTCTGGTGGTCGGTCTGGTGCTGCTGGCCTTCGTGGACCAGCTGGCGCTGCGGGCCCGCCGGGCGTCCTGGCTGCCGTGGCGGGGGACGGGGCGGGAGGGGCAGATCTCGTCCACCGGCTTCGAGCAGCTGCACGCGCAGTTCGCGGCGGGCAAGCAGCACGAGCTGGAGCAGCGGAGGACGACGCTGATGCTGCGCGACGAGGAGGGCGACGGGGCGCCGCCGCGTTCCACCGTGGACCTGGACGGGGGACGGGCGGTGCTGAGGCTGCCCGGGCGGTAGTTGGTACGACAGGAGGCACGGCGTCAATCCCTGGCGCGTGCCGGGCGGTTGACGACTCGCGGGGGCCGCCCGGGACGCCGTTACCGATGTGTATCATCGGCCGGAGGCGGTCCGAACGGTGAGACCGCCGGTTCGTGCCCGCAACATCCGAGGGTCCGTGGTCAGGGCCCGATCCCCCAGCAAGAAGGACGAGGTCCCGCGGTGAAGAAGCTCCTCCTGGTCGCCCTGGTCGCCCTCGGCGGCTTCTTTGTCTACCGTCAGGTGCAGGCGGACCGCGCCGAGCAGGACCTGTGGACCGAGGCCACCGACCCGGTCCCGGCCGGCCGCTGACACCACGCCTCCGCGAGGCCGGTCCGGGCGAGAGGCCCGGCCGGCCCGGGGAGCGGGTACTCTGGTGCGCAGCACTTCGCTGCACGGGGCTTTAGCTCAGTTGGTAGAGCGCTGCCTTTGCAAGGCAGATGTCAGGAGTTCGAGTCTCCTAAGCTCCACCGTGTCACGGACGAACGGCCGCTGACCTGTCATCAGGTCGGCGGCCGTTCGGCGTTCCCGGGGCCGGGAACGGGGCTCGGAGGGGCTCAGTGGGGCTTGCGCGGGTCGTGCGGCTTGGGGCGGTCGTCCGGGGCCGGGGCCGGCTTCGGGTGCTCCTCGGTGGGGGCCGGGCCCTGCGGGGCGGGCGCCGCGTGGCGGCCGGACGGCGGGCCCGGCTTGGGGGCGGCCGAGGCGCCGTTGAGGTGCTCCTCCTCGCGCGCGGCGGTGACGGGCGGCTCGACCAGCCACTCGGGCTCGCCGCGGCCGCGCCACCACTGCCAGACCACCACGCCGGAGCCGATCGCGATCAGGCCGGCCACCGCCAGGCCGAGGCCGCGGCCCCGGTGGGGGTGCTGCTCCCGCTTGATGTTCCGGGCCGCCAGGTCGCTGATCTCGGCCGAGCTGACGTGGCCCTGAAGGGCCGTCAGGGCGGCGGCGCCCCGGCTCTGCGCCTCGTGGGCGGCCGGGCCGATCGCGGCGCGGGCCTCGGCGACCCTGGGCAGCACCGTGCCGCGGGCCTGGTCGACCGCCCGCCCGGCGGAGAGCTTGGCCGAGAGGGCGGCCTCCTGGGCCCGGTGCACGGCCTTCAGGGTGGACTGCTGGGCGTGCGGCGGGAGGGCGCCGAAGGCCTGCTCCAGCTGCGGGGCGAGGTGCTTGGCGTACTGCACGCGGGCCGCCTGCGCGGCCTGGCCCGCCTTCGGGCCGATCGCCTCCAGGTGCGGGCCGATCCGGTGCCGGGCCTCCTCCGCCCGGTGCCGGGCCTCCTCCGCGTAGGTCAGCGCGGTCTCCTTGGCGGTGGCGGCATAGGGCGCGAGGGTCTCCCTGGCCTTGTCGGCCGTTTCTCGGGCGGTGTCCAAACGGGTCACGGGTTTCTCCTCCTCGGTGGCGTCCGTTATGCACATTTCCACCTGTTTCGAGATCATGCATGTCGTTCTGTTCCGTGGCGCGTCGGGTTGGTCCGGACGCGGGGCGGCGGACCGGTCCGGGGGAGGCCGTACGGCTGACGGTCCGTGGGATGATTCCGGGGACGGAACCGTCGGGACGAGGGAGTGCGGCACCGTGGCCGGAGACCTGATAGCCACCCTGAGGACCAACCGCGGCGACATCGCGGTGAAGCTCCTGCCCTTCCACGCCCCGAAGACGGTGGCGAACTTCGTCGGGCTGGCCGAGGGCACCCGGGAGTGGACCGACCCGCGCACCGGGGAGCCGTCCACCGCCCCGCTGTACGACGGCACCCTGTTCCACCGGGTGGTCAAGGGCTTCATGATCCAGGGCGGCGACCCGCTGGGCACCGGCACCGGCGGCCCGGGCTACGCCTTCGCCGACGAGTTCCACCCCGAGCTGGCGTTCACCAAGCCGTTCCTGCTGGCGATGGCCAACGCGGGCAAGGACACCAACGGGTCGCAGTTCTTCATCACCGTCGAGCCGGCGCTCCGGCTGACCCGCAAGCACACCGTTTTCGGCGAGGTCACCGACCCGGCGAGCCGGAAGGTGGTGCTGGAGATCGCGGGCACCGCGACCGGCGGCGACGACCGGCCGGTCGAGGACGTGGTGATCGAGTCGGTCACGATCACGCGGGGCTGACGCGGCGTCAGCAGTAGCCTGGCAGTCCCGGCGGCGGTGAGCGAGGAGAGCGTGATGGGTCCCGACGTACCGGCCGGCGCGGCACCGGAGGAGGGCCACCGGCTGCCCGGCTGCTACCGGCACCCCGAGCGGGAGACCGGCATCGGCTGCACCCGCTGCGGGCGGCCGATCTGCCCCGACTGCATGGTGAGCGCCTCGGTGGGCTTCCAGTGCCCCGAGTGCGTCCGGGAGGGGCACCAGGGCGCCCGGGAGGCGCGGACCCGCTACGGCGGGGCGCTGGCGCTGGACCAGGCGCTGGTCACCAAGGTGCTGATCGGGCTCAACCTGCTGGTCTTCCTGCTCACCGAGTACCTGCGGCCGGAGCTGGGCGGCGACCTGGAGCTGTGGAGCGTCTCCTACCCGTACCGGCCGGACGGCCTGGCCGCCGGGCCGCACGAGTGGTACCGGCTGGTGACGGCGATGTTCGTGCACGCCGGGGTGATGCACGTGGCGCTGAACATGGTCTCGCTCTGGGTGCTGGGGCCGCAGCTGGAGCACGTGCTCGGCCGGTGGCGCTTCCTCGGGCTGTACCTCGCCTCCGGTCTGGCGGGGGGAGCCTGCAGCTACGCGCTCGGCGGGGTGGTGGTGGAGTCGGTCGGGGCCTCGGGGGCGATCTTCGGGCTGCTGGGCGCGACGGTGGTGCTGTTCAAGGCCAACGGGGCGCCGCTGCGGCCGGCGATGACGCTGCTGGTGGTCAACCTGGTGATCACCTTCGCGCTGGCCCGGCCCAACGCCTCCGGCGTGGTCATCGACTGGAAGGCGCACGTCGGCGGTCTGGTCGCCGGAGTGGTGGCCGGGGCGGGGCTGATGTACGCCCCCAGGGCCCGGCGGAACCTCGTGCAGGGGCTGACCCTGGCCGCCGTGGTGGCCGTCGCGCTGCTGGTGGTCGTGGTCCACACGGCGCAGTTGAGCGGCTGACGGCGCGCGCGGTTGTCCACAGAGCGCGCCCGGCTGTGCACAGCCGGTGCGGCAGGGGGGTGGGGAAAGGCTGGTCTACGCGCGTCCCGCTGCGAATTCGAAGGGAATTCGGAGAATCTGACGGGCCTCGAACAGAGAAGTTATCCACAGGTGCGGGCGACTTTTCCCCAGTGTGGATAACCGTGTGGACAACCCGATGGTATGGGCGGGCCGCCCGGGCCGGGGCAGCGCGGAACACCGCTCCGTGCCATCACGGAGCGGTGTCCGACGGTGCGTCAGGAGTGCCGGGGCCGGAGCCTCAGCGGTGGGACGTCACTTCCACTGGGTGGAGACGCCGAAGCCCGCCGCGATGAAGCCGAAGCCGGCCAGGATGTTCCAGTTGCCCCAGCTGCTCACCGGCCAGGTGCCGCTGGTGACGTAGTAGGTGACGATCCAGACCAGACCCACCAGGAACAGTGCGAGCATCAGCGGTGCCACCCAGCCGCGACCTGAGCTGATCTTCACCGGGGCCGCGCCGGACGGCGGCGGGGTGTAGTCGGACTTCTTGCGGAGTCGAGACTTCGGCACGAGAGGTTCTCCTGTCGATGCGCTGTGACCGCGCAGGGTGCAGCGGGGGGTGGGCGACTGTGGGGGCCGGCCCACGCGTGGGGTGTTCCGCACGCGTCACCGGCGTCCGTTAGCGTAGTGGCTCGCCGGGTCGTAAGGAGATAAGGGTACGGTGCCGAATTCCACGATTCCCTCCCCCGAAGCGTCCGGAGGCCCTCCGCGCACCCGAATTGTCGGACGTGCCCTGACCTGCACCGTGTTCGCGATGGCCGGTCTCCTCTTCTACATCAGCGCGGACACCGCCCGGGGCACCGATCTGCGCACCGACAACTCCCTGCTGCGGCTCAGCGACGTCATAAGGCAGCGCTCCTCGCAGAACCAGGCCGCGCAGACCGAGCTGGCCGAACTCCAGGGCCGGGTCGACGAGCTCACCGCGCAGCAGAACCTCAGCCCGGCCGAGAGCAACCGCCTCGCCCTGCTCCAGCAGCAGGCCGGCCTCCAGGAGCTGCGCGGCCCCGGGCTCACCGTCACCCTCAACGACGCCCCGCCCGGTGCCACCGCCAAGCTGCCCGGCATCCCCGAGCCCGGCGTCAACGACCTGGTGATCCACCAGCAGGACATCCAGGCCGTGGTGAACGCGCTCTGGCGCGGCGGCGCCGAGGGCATCCAGGTGATGGACCAGCGGCTGATCTCCACCAGCGCCGTCCGCTGCGTCGGCAACACCCTGCTGCTCCAGGGGCGGGTCTACTCCCCGCCGTACGTGGTCAAGGCGGTCGGCAGGACCGACAAGCTGCGCTCCGCGGTGGACGCCGACCCGACCATCGCCAACTACCTCGGCTACGTGGCCGCCTACGGGCTGGGCTGGAAGGTCCAGGAGAGCGGCGACCTGACGGTCCCGGGGTACACCGGAACGGTCGACCTGCACACCGCTTCCGGTCAGTAATGGCACTGGCCGCCTGCCGGGCCGCGACGGCCGTCTAATCTGGACCGGACCCGAAACCCGAGGAGCACCATGTACGGCTGGATCTGGCGGCTGCTGCCGGGCAACGCCTTCGTCAAGGCGGTCCTCGCCGTCCTGCTGGTGCTCGGAACGGTCTACGTCCTGTTCGAGTACGTCTTCCCCTGGGCGGAACCGCTGCTCCCCTTCGGCGACGTCACAGTGGACGAGGGCGGCGCGGGCGTCGGCTGAGCCGCCGTCAGCACCCCCACCGGCCCGCTTCACGCGCCAGGCAGCCCGCCCCACCAGCACCCAGCCCAGGAGTAGTGCACGGATGACCGCCGCAGGCAGCCCGCCCCGGATTCTCGTGGTGGACAACTACGACAGCTTCGTCTTCAACCTGGTCCAGTACCTGTACCAGCTCGGCGCCACCTGCGAGGTGGTCCGCAACGACGAGCTGACGGTGGACCACGCCGTCCGGCGCGACGGTGAGGGCGGCTACGACGGGGTGCTGCTCTCCCCCGGCCCCGGCTCGCCCGAGGAGGCCGGGGTCTGCGTCGACATGGTGCGGCACTGCGCGGCCATCGGGCTGCCGCTGTTCGGGGTCTGCCTGGGCCTGCAGTCGATCGCGGTCGCCTACGGCGCGGTGGTCGGGCGGGCGCCCGAGCTGCTGCACGGCAAGACCTCCCCGGTCACCCACCGGGACGGCGGCGTCTTCGCCGGCCTGCCCTCGCCGGTCACCACCACCCGCTACCACTCGCTGGCGGTCGAGCCCGGCACCGTGCCCGCGGAGCTGGAGGTCACCGCCGAGACCGACAGCGGCGTGATCATGGGCCTGCGCCACCGCGAGCTGCCGGTCGAGGGCGTGCAGTTCCACCCGGAGTCCGTGCTCACCGAGGGCGGGCACCGGATGCTCGCCAACTGGCTGGCCGAGTGCGGCTTCCCGGAGGCGGTCGGCCGTTCGGCCGGCCTCGCCCCGGTGATCGGTCGGGGCTGAGGCCGTGACGGCGGTACGCCCGGAGGGGCGCGCACAGGACGGTGCCGGCGGCGGCCCGGGGGACTGGGGGGTCTACGAGCAGGCGGCGCCCTCCGGGGCTGCCCCGGGCTGGGGCGGGCCGCCGCAGCCCGCGTACGGCCAGCACCCCCCTCTGGGGCAGCCGCAGGGCGTCCCGTACGGGCAGCCGGGGCAGCCCGTGCAGCCCGTACCGGTGGAGGACGACTCCACCATGCAGCTGCGGGTGGTGCCGCCCGGCGGCGCCGTGCTGCCGCCGCCCGGACGCCGGGCGGACCGGCGCCGCACCACCGTCGGCTCGGGCAGCGGACGGCGGCGGGCCGAAGGGCGTTCCGCGGCGCCCGTGGTCCGGCCCAAGGAGCGCAAGCGGGTGGTCGCCGCCCGGGTGCTCGGGGAGCTCTTCATCACCCTCGGGGTGGTGATGCTGCTCTTCGTCTCGTACCAGCTCTGGTGGACCAACGTGCAGGCCGACAACGCCGCCAGCGGCGAGCGCGACGCGCTCACCCAGGAGTGGAACCAGGCCGCCGCGGCCCAGCCCGGCGGGACCCCGGGGTCCGGTGCCACCCCCGCCCCGCAGCCCACCGCCTTCGAGCCCGGCAAGGGCTTCGCGATCATCCACATCCCCAAGCTGGGCCTCAAGTACCCGATCGCCGAGGGCACCGACAAGCAGAAGGTCCTCGACAAGGGCCTGGTCGGCCACTACACCGGCACCGCGATGCCCACCGACAAGGCCGGCAACTTCGCCGTCGCCGCGCACCGCACCACCCACGGCCAGCCGTTCCGGAAGATCGGCGAGCTGGTGCCGGGGGACACCATCGTGGTGGAGACCGCGACGTCGTACTACACGTACCAGGTGGCCGGGGGCATCCCGGAGACTCCGCCGACCAACGTCTCGGTGATCCGTCCGATCCCCAACGGCTCCCCGTTCAAGGAGGCCGGGCGGTACATCACCCTCACGACATGCACGCCGGAGTTCAGTGCCCGGGGACGGCTGATCGTCTTTGGCAAGATGGTCGAGGAGAAGCCGAGGAGCCAGGGGCAGCCCGCCGCACTGAACCGGTGACGGGCTGACCGGTCGTCAGGAGGAGGCGCGGTGGAGATCCAGCTGGACGGGGCCACCGCCGCCGGACCCCCGCGCGGGCGCGGCCGCGCCGCCGCGCTGCTCGGGGTGGTCGGCGAGCTGCTGATCACCGCCGGGGTGGTGCTCGCCCTCTTCGTCGGCTACTCGCTCTGGTGGACGGGCGTGCTGGCGGACCGTCAGGCCGGCGCCGCGGGGGACCGGCTCAGGGAGAGCTGGGCCGCGCCCGCCGCCCCCGCCCCCTCCGGGCCCGGGGCCGAACCCGCGCCGCCGGTGTACGCGGCCGGGGACGGCATCGGCTTCCTGCACGTCCCCGCCCTCGGGGCGGCCCGGCAGACGCTGATCCGGATGGGCACCGAACCCGAGGTCCTCAACGAGGGCGTGGCCGGGGTCTACGACCAGCCCTACCGCTCCGCCATGCCCTGGGACCGGGAGGGCAACTTCGCGCTCGCCGCCCACCGGGACGGGCACGGCGCCCGCTTCCACGACCTCGACGCCCTCGCCGTCGGCGACCCGGTCGTGGTCGAGACCCGCGACGCCTGGT
Organism: Kitasatospora sp. NPDC051853; assembly: GCF_044452665.1. Classification (NCBI taxonomy): domain Bacteria; kingdom Bacillati; phylum Actinomycetota; class Actinomycetes; order Kitasatosporales; family Streptomycetaceae; genus Kitasatospora; species Kitasatospora sp. NPDC051853. The sequence continues at coordinate 284,776 of NZ_JBITBY010000003.1, forward strand.
ACGTCTACCGCGTCGACGGCGTCCTCCCCCAGACCTCCAAGTACGACACCGGCATCGTCGCCCCCGTCCCCAAGGGCTCCCCCTACACCGCCCCCGGCCGCTACATCACCCTCACCACCTGCACCCCGGTCTACACCTCCCGCCACCGCATGGCCGTCTGGGGCTCCCTGGTCCGCACCGACCCCGTCGACAGCCGCCGCACCCCGCCCGCGGAACTGCGCTGACCTGGAGCGGAACCCCTCGACGGGCGCCGTCGGTGTGATCCCGTGCGCTGCGCCGGGGCGGTGACGGGCGGTCGGATCATCTCGTTTCCACGGCGGCACCGGCCGATCGGGTCGGTGCCACCGACATGCGAGGTGAGAACCATGGACCGTGAAGCGGTTCTGCAGGAGTCGCGCACGATGCGCGGCGGGATGGCCGACCGGGTCGAGGCGCTGGACGGGGTGAAGGCGCTGGTGCTGCTCCCGGACGGCGTGCACGTGACGGCGCGGATGGTGGCGGACTACTACGGGGTTGGGGAAAAGGCTGTGGAAAGCCTGGTCCACCGGCACCGGGCGGAGCTGACCGAGCACGGGTACCGCGTGCTGAAGGGCTCTGACCTGCTGCGTTTTGTTTCCTTCAACTTGAAGGAATCAACCGGGGCCGGGCGCGGCCTGGGGATTTTCCCCCGCCGGGCCGTGCTGGTCGTCGGGATGCTGCTGCGCGGGAGCGTGGTGGCCAAGGCGGTCCGGCGGGAGCTGCTGGAGCTGGCCGAGCGGGCGGTGGCGGGCGCGGCCGAGTGGCGGTACGAGCTGGCCGAGCTGCGGGAGGAGCTGGCGGAGATCCGGGAGCTGCAGCTGGTGATGCTCCGTCAGTCGCAGCTGGACCGGGAGGTGATAGCCGGGCTGAGCGTGCGGATGGCCGACTGCCAGAGCGCCGTGAGGACGCTCGGCGGGCGGGTGGACATGCTGTGCACGGTGCTCGCCGCGCGGGGGCCGGGGGAGCGGCGGCGTAGGCGGCGGTAGGAGCGCACAGGCCGAGGGGCCCGCCGCACGGTGTGCGGCGGGCCCCTCGGGGTGGGTCAGCTGGGTGGATCGGCTGGGTGGGTCAGCGGGGCGGGGACGGGGAGTTCGTCGGGGGCTTGGGGGGCGCTGCCTTGGTGGTGAGCGTGACCCTGCTGCCCGGGTCGACCTGGCTGCCGGCGCCGGGAGTGACGCTGGTGACGATGGCGGTCGGGTCCTGGGGACCGGCCAGGAAGTCGTAGCCGATGCCGAGCTGGTCGAGCTGCTTGGTGGCGTCCTTGAGGACGACGTTCTCCAGCAGCGGGACGGTGACCTTGTCCTGGGCCTTGTAGACGAAGATCGTGACCTTGGAGTTGGGGGCGACCTTCTGGTTGCCCTTGGGGTCCTGGTTGTAGACCTGGCCGATCTTGGTGGTGTCCGGGGTCGCGGTGTTCTTGACCTCGACCTGGAAGCCGGCGGCTTCCAGGGAGGTCCGGGCGGCGGCCTCGGTCTGGTTGATCACGCCGGGGACGGTGACCTTGGTCTGGCCGGAGGAGACGGTCAGGTTGATCGCGCTGTTCGGCGTGGCCTTGCCGGCCGACGGGTCCTGGGAGATGACCTTGTTCTGCGCGACGGTGTCGCTGTTCTCGTAGCCGATCTTGCCGACGGTGAAGCCGGCCTTGGTGATGGCGTCCTTCGCGGCGTCCAGGTCCTTGCCGGTGACGTCGGGGAGGTCCGCGGCGGTCGGCCCGGTGGAGAGCTGGACGGTGATCCGGGTGTCCGGTGCGACCTGGGTGTTGGCGGCCGGGTTCTGGGTGCAGACCTGACCCTTCTTCACCGCGGCGTCGGGGCAGGCGATCTCGGACCCGGTGACCACCACGAGCTTGCTGTTGACGTTGGCGGCCTTGAGCTTGGCGTCGTCCAGCGTCTGGCCGACCAGGGCGGGCACGGAGACCTTGTCGCCGTTCCGCCCGCCGGGCTTGATCATGACGGCGTCCACCACGAAGTAGGCGCCGACCAGCACCAGTACGGCCGCGATGGCGAGCAGCACCCAGGAGGTGTTGCTGCTCTTGCGCGGCTGGTCGGAGCGCCGCCCGCCGCCGTTGTAGTCGTCGTAGCCGCCGCCGTTGCCGCCGGCGCCGTTGTAGCCGTCGTAACCGGGCTGCTGGTTGCCAACCTGCGGCAGCATGGTGGTCGGGCCGGCCGCGCCCTGCTGCGGCAGCATGTTGGTCTGGCCGTACGGGTCGTGCTGGGCGGCGGGGTAGCCCTGCTGGTCGTAGCCGTAGCCCTGGCCGGCCATGCCGAAGGCGGCGGCCTGCTGGGCGGCGGCGACCGGGAGGCCGTCGAGGAAGCGCTCGATGTCGTCGCGCATCTCGGCGGCGCTCTGGTACCGGTACTCGCGGTCCTTGGCGAGCGCCTTGAGCACGATCGCGTCGACCTCGGGGCGGACCTCGGGGTCGTAGGAGGACGGCGGCATGGCCTCCTCCCGGACGTGCTGGTACGCGACCGCGACGGGGGAGTCGCCGACGAACGGCGGACGGAGCGTCAGCAGTTCGTAGAGCAGGCAGCCGGTGGAGTAGAGGTCGGACCGGGCGTCCACGGTCTCGCCCTTGGCCTGCTCCGGGGAGAGGTACTGGGCGGTGCCGATGACGGCGGAGGTCTGGGTCATCGTCATGCCGGCGTCACCCATGGCGCGGGCGATGCCGAAGTCCATGACCTTGACGTTGCCCTGCCGGGTCAGCATGACGTTGGCGGGCTTGATGTCGCGGTGGACGATGTTGGCGCGGTGCGAGTACTCGAGGGCCTGGAGGATGCCGATGGTCATCTCCAGCGCGCGCTCGGGCAGCAGCCGGCGCCCGGAGTGCAGCAGTTCGCGCAGGGTCGAGCCCTCGACGTACTCCATCACGATGTACGGGATGGAGATCCCGTCGATGTAGTCCTCGCCGGTGTCGTACACGGCGACGATCGCGGGGTGGTTCAGCGAGGCCGCGGACTGGGCCTCGCGGCGGAACCGGGCCTGGAACGACGGATCGCGGGCCATGTCGGCCCGGAGCGTCTTCACGGCGACGGAGCGGCCGAGCCGGGTGTCATGGGCGAGGTACACCTCGGCCATGCCGCCGCGTCCCAGGACGCCGCCGAGCTCGTACCTGCCGCCGAGGCGACGAGGCTCTTCCATAGTTCCGACCCTCTCCCTCACCGGCAGGTGAGGATGTCACGTAGGTTGTCCCCGCACGCTGTGTTGGACGCCCCCACCGCCGTGCCGGTTTCCGTGACCGACCCCACGGACCGGGCCGTGGACCGGCGGCGGGTAGACCCGCTGCTTGCGGATACGCTACCTGCCCAACCTGAGGCAACCGGAACGGGCTGCCGGATGAGACCAGACCGGTATCCTCCGGCCCGGCCCCATTCTGACAGGGCCCTGCCCGGAACGGGCCCCGTTCCGGGCAGCCCGGAGACCTCCCGTGACGTCCCGTCAGCGCTCCAGGGCCGCCTGCATCACGGCCTTGGCGATCGGCGCGGCGAGCCCGCCGCCGGAGATCTCGTCCCGCTCGCTGGAGCCGTCCTCGACCACCACCGCGACCGCGACCGAGCGGCCGTCGTCGGCCTTGGCGTAGGACATGAACCAGGCGAACGGCAGGCCCTTGTTGTCCACGCCGTGCTGCGCGGTGCCGGTCTTGCCGCCCACCTTCAGGCCCTTGATCTGGGCCTTGGTGCCGGTGCCGTTGGCGACCACGCTCTCCATCAGCTGCTGGAGCTTCTGCGCGGTGGCCGGGGTGACGGCCTGGCTCATCTGGCGCTCGGTGTGCTTGGAGATGGTGGTCAGGTTGGCCGCCCGCTCCTCGTCCACCATGTACGGCTGCATCAGCCGGCCGTCGTTGGCGATGGCGGAGGCGACCATGGCCATCTGGAGCGGGGTGGCCCGGGTGTCGTGCTGGCCGATCGCGTCCATCGCGGTGCCGTCCGGCTTGGAGCCGGTGGGGAAGGTCGACTCGGCGGCCCGGATCGGGATGTCCACCTGGTCGTTGTTGAAGCCGAACTTCTCCGCCTGGGCGCGCAGCTTCTCGCCGCCGACCTCGGCGCCGATCTTGCCGAAGACCGTGTTGCAGGACAGGTCCATGGCGTCCTGCAGGGTGGCGTTGGCGCAGGGCTCGTTGGCGCTGGCGTTCTTGAGCTCGGTGGTGGTGCCGGGCAGCAGGTACTTGGCCGGGGTGTCGGTGACGTCGGTGACGTTCTGGAACTTGCCGCTCTCGAACGCGGCCGCGGCGGTGACCAGCTTGAAGGTCGAGCCGGGCGGGTACGTCTCGCGCAGCGCGCGGTTGAGCATCGGCTTGTTGGGGTCGGCCTGGAGGGCCTTCCACGCGTCGGCGTCCGTGCCGCCGGTGCCGGCGAAGCTGCCCGGGTCGTAGGAGGGCGTGGAGACCAGCGCCAGGATCGCGCCGGTGCGCGGGTCGAGCGCGACCACGGCGCCCTTCTTGTTGCCGAGCCCCTCGAAGCCGGCCTTCTGGGCCTTGGCGTTGAGGGTGGTGACCACGTCGCCGCCCTGCTTCTCCTTGCCGGTCAGCATGTCCAGGGTGTTGCGGAAGAACAGCCGGGAGTCGGAGCCGGAGAGGATGCCGTCCTCCAGCTTCTCCAGCTGGCTGGTGTCGTAGGCCTGCGAGGACCACCCGGTGACGGGGGCCCACATCGGGCCGTCCACCCAGGCGCGCTTGTACTTGTAGCGGTAGCCGTTGACGAACTCCGACTTGGTGACCGGCTGGCCCCCGGCCACGATGATGTTGCCGCGCGGGTAGGCGTAGCGGTCGAACTTGGTGCGGAGGTTCTTGGGGTGGTTCGCCAGGCTGTCGGCCTGGACGCCCTGGACCCAGTTGACCCGGATCATCAGCGCCAGCACCAGCACCAGGCAGAAGATCGAGACCCGGCGGATCGGCTTGTTCACGAGTGGGCTCCCCGGATGGGTTCGGTCACGCCTTCGGGGCCGGGCCCGGGTTGGCCGCCGAACGGCGGCGCGGCGGCGGGTGCCCCGGTGTGCGGCGTGCCGCCGGGCGGGGTGGAGTACGGAGTGCCGGCGGGCGGCGTGGCCGCGGCGGGCACGCCGAGCGGCGGGGTGCCCGACTGCGGGGCGCCGGCCGGCCGGCCCAGCGGCTCGCCGCCGGCGGGCTGGGGCTGGGGTTCGGCGGCCGGGCGGCGGGCGGAGTCGCTGATCTTGAGCAGGACGGCGATCAGCGCCCAGTTGGCCACCACGGAGGAGCCGCCCTGGGCGAGGAAGGGCATCGTCATGCCGGTCAGCGGGATCAGGCCGGTGACCCCGCCGGCCACCACGAAGACCTGGAGCGCGAAGGCGGAGGAGAGGCCGACCGCGAGCAGCTTGCCGAACGGGTCGCGGGCGGCGATCGCGGTGCGCAGGCCGCGCTGGACCACCAGGCCGTAGAGCAGGAAGAGCGCCATCAGGCCGGTGAGCCCGAGCTCCTCGCCGAAGGAGCCGAGGATGAAGTCGCTCTTGGCGGCGAACTGGATCAGCCAGGACCGGCCCTCGCCGAGCCCGCTGCCGGTGACCCCGCCGGAGCCGAAGGCCATCAGGGTCTGGCCGATCTGCTCGGTGGCGCCCTTCGGCGGGGTGGGGCTGAAGGCGGCCATCGGGTCGAGCCAGGCGTCGATGCGGGTCTTCACGTGCGGCTCGGAGGTGGCCACCAGGGCCGCGCCGCTGACCGACATCAGCAGGCCGAAGACGATCCAGCTGGTCCGCTCGGTGGCGACGTAGAGCATCACCACGAAGAGGCCGAAGAAGAGGAAGGAGGAGCCGAGGTCGGTCTCGAAGATCAGGATCAGGATCGACAGCAGCCAGACCACGATGATCGGCCCTAGGTCGCGCCCGCGCGGCAGGTAGAGGCCCATGAAGCGGCGGCTGGCCAGCGCCAGCGCGTCCCGCTTGACCATCAGGTAGCCGGCGAAGAACACGGTCAGGATGATCTTGGCGAACTCGCCCGGCTGGATCGAGAAGCCGCCGAAGCGGATCCAGATCTTGGCGCCGAAGTCCTCGGCCCGGCTCGGGAAGAAGGCCGGGGCGGCCAGCAGCACCAGGGCCACCACCATCGAGATGTAGGTGTACCGCTGGAGGATCCGGTGGTCCTTGAGCAGCAGGATCACGCCGATGAACATCGCGACCCCGAGCCCGGACCACATCAGCTGGTTCGGCGCGGCGGCGAAGTTCTTGCTGAGCAGCGGACCGGCCTTGTCGAGCCGCCAGATCATCACCACGCCGAGGCCGTTGAGCAGGGTGGCCAGCGGCAGCAGCAGCGGGTCGGCGTACGGCGCGAACCTGCGCATCACCAGGTGGGCGACAAGCGCGAGCGCGCCCATGCCCAGGCCGTAGGTGAGCATGCCGGCGGGCAGTTTGCCGTCCATCGACAGGCCGACGTTGGCGTACGCCAGCATCGGGATCACCACCGCGAAGGCCAGCATGGCCAGCTCGGTGTTGCGCCGGTTGGGGGCTCCCTGGGGCGTGATGGTGGTGTTCTCCCGGCGTCGGGAGCGCTGCTCACCACCGCCGGTCTGACTGCTGCTCAGATCGAAACTGCTCACGTGGACGGCCGCTCCCCGACGGCTGGGTGACCCGCTGGAGGGGCCGGTGTCGCTGCGGTCATCAGGGTCGCGGTGGCGGGTGCCACTACGGGGTCGGGCAGGAGGCGGCCAGCTTCTGCTCCTGCTCGGTCAGGGCCGGGGCGGTGCCGGCCGGGGTGGCGGCGACCTTCTTGCAGACCTCCGCCTGGGCACCCAGCTTCTTCACCTGCTCCTCGGCGTCCGCCAGGCTGCTGGCCTGGATGGTCTTGGAGACCTGGGTCTGCTGGTACGGCGGCAGGAACTTCAGCTCCACCTCGGTGTGCGCCTGGTAGACCTTCGACAGGTCCAGCCCGGCCAGGTTCTGGTTGATGCCCCGGTAGACCGCCACGGAGTCGCCGGAGGCGCCCACGTAGTACTGGCCCTGGGTCCAGCGCCAGCCCGCGTAGCCGCCGGCCCCGAGCAGGCCGAGGACCACCAGCAGGGTGAGGGTCAGCTTGAACCAGCCGAACTTCTTCTTCCGGCGGCGCGAGGGCGGGGGCGCCTGCTCCTCGTCCTCCTCGTAGCCGCCGTGCGCGGTCGCGCCGTCGCCCGCCCCGTAGCCCTCGGCCGGGCCGAAGCCGGGCTGCTGGCCGTAGCCGCTGGCCGGACCGAACGCGCCCTGCGGGCGGCCCAGCCCGGCGGCCCGGCCGGCCGCGGTGTTCGGGAGGGCGTGGTCGGTGGCGGGCGGGGCGTCGGCCACCGCGCCGACCACCACGGGGACGTCGGCGTAGCCGGCGCTGTGCGGGTCGGTGGCGCCGACGTCGATGACGTCCGCGACCACGCAGGTGATGTTGTCCGGGCCGCCGCCGCGCAGCGCCAGCTGGATCAGCTCCTGGACGGTCTGCTCGGGGGAGTAGAAGCTCCCGAGCGTCTCCTCCAGGGTCTGGTGGCTGACCGGGCCGGACAGGCCGTCGGAACAGATCAGGTAGCGGTCGCCGGCCCGGACCTCGCGGATCGACAGGTCGGGCTCGACCTGGCCGCGGCCGTCCAGCGCCCGCATCAGCAGCGAGCGCTGCGGGTGGGTCTCGGCCTCCTCGGGCGTGATCCGGCCCTCGTCCACCAGCCGCTGCACCCAGGTGTGGTCCTGGGTGATCTGGGCCAGCGAACCGTCCCGGAGCAGGTAGGCCCGGGAGTCGCCGATGTGCACCAGGCCCATCCGCTGCCCGGTCCAGAGCATCGCGGTGAGCGTGCAGCCCATGCCCTCGAGGTGCGGGTCGTCCTCGACCATCTGCCGCAGGCGCTCGTTGGCGCCCTGCACGGCGTCGTTCAGCAGGGTGAGCAGGTCGGCGCCGGGCACGTCCTCGTCCAGGCGGACGATGGAGCCCAGCACCTCGGAGGAGGCAACCTCACCGGCGGCGGCGCCGCCCATGCCGTCGGCGACCGCGAGCAGCCGCGGACCGGCGTAGCCGGAGTCCTCGTTCCCCTCCCGGATCAGTCCCTTGTGCGATCCGGCGGCGAAGCGCAGCACGAGAGTCATGCGGTCCGAGCCCTCCTTCGGGTGGACGGTGTGCTGTCCCTCATGCGCCGCTACTTCCGCAGTTCGATGACGGTCCTGCCGATACGGATCGGCATTCCCGGCTGGAGCGGAGTGGGCGCGGTGAGCCGCTGCCGGTCCAGATAGGTGCCGTTGGTGGAGCCTAGATCCTCCACCGTCCACTGCCCAGTCTGATCGGGGTAGATCCTGGCATGCCGGGACGAGGCGTAGTCGTCGTCCAGCACGATCGTGGAGTCGTGGGCCCGGCCGAGCGTGATGGTCTGCCCCTGCAGCGCCACCGTGGTGCCGGCCAGCGAGCCCTGCACGACGACGAGCTGGCTCGGAGCGCCACGGCGGCGGCCGGGGCCGGGGGCGGCCTGCGGAGGCGGGGCCTGGTGCCCGCCGCCCGCCGGGGCGGCGGCCGGCGTGGCCGGGCGCCGCGCGGCGGTGCGCTGGTTCACCTTGGTGCCGAACAGGTCACTGCGGATCACCTGGACGGCGACGATGACGAACAGCCACAGCACGGCGAGGAAACCCAGCCGCATGACCGTCAGGGTCAGTTCTGACATGACCGGGCGATCACCCTTCGACCTGTCGGTAGACGATGGTGGTGCTGCCCAGGACGATCCTGGAGCCGTCGCGGAGCGTAGCGCGCTGGGTGTGCTGTCCGTCCACCACGATGCCGTTGGTGGATCCCAGGTCGAGCACCATGGCCGGGGTCCCGGGCCTGATCTCGGCGTGCTTGCGGGAGACCCCGGGGTCGTCGATCCGGATGTCGGCCTCGGTCGAGCGGCCGAGCACGCAGGCGTTCCCGGTGATCTGGTGCCGCTGCCCGTTCACCTCGATCCAGCGCCGGGTGGCCGGGCCGCCGTGGCCCGCGCCCGGGAACGGACGGACGTTGCCGCCGCCCGCCTGCGGGGGTGTCGGGGGCATCGAGGGGGGTGCGGCCGGAGGGGGCGGCGCCCCGTACGGGGCCGCGCTCTGCTGCTGCCACGGTGCGCCGGGGGCCGGCGTGGTGGGCTGGCGGCCGTAGCCCTGCTGGGGCTGCGGCGGCGCGGCCGGCGGGGGCTGCTCGGAGGCCAGCGTGCGGCTGCGCACCCGGTAGAGCCCGGTGTCCAGGTCGTCGGCCTTCTCCAGGCTCACCTGGAGCGGGCCCATGAAGCTGTACCGCTGCGCCTCGGCGTACTCCTGCACCATCCCGGCCAGCTCGTTGCCCAGCTGCCCGGCGTACGGGCTGAGCCGCTCGTGGTCGTGCGGGGAGAGCTCGACGATGAAGTCGTTCGGCACCACGGTGCGGTCGCGGTTCCAGATGGTCGCGTTGTTGTCGCACTCCCGCTGGAGCGCTCCGGCGATCTCCACCGGCTGCACCTCGGACTTGAACACCTTGGCGAAGGTGCCGTTCACGAGACCCTCGAGCCGCTGCTCGAACTTCTTCAGTACTCCCACCGTGGGGCACCCCCTTCCAAGGGCGTTCGGTCCGGCCGCCCGTGGGCGCGATAGCGGTACTTCCGTACTGATCGTATCCACGCCGCGGCCGTCCCCACGGTTCCCCCGGCGCGGCGGGGCGCAAGCCAGGGCTACCCGCCGGGGGCCCGGCTCATCCCTCGATCACCCGTTCGCCTGCACCCGACCGCCCCCGACCGGCGGCTCTCCGCAGGGCCGCACCCTCCCGGTTGCGAGGTGCCCGGGGAAGGGATTCGTAGGTTCCGGCCGAGGCGTGCTAATGTTTCTCATGTCGGAAGGGGCGCCCGAGAGGGAGCCGGACGGAAGACCAACGAGGCCAAGGCCGAGGGGGTCGGAAGGACCAGAAGACAAACACCCTTGCGCGGGTGGCGGAATAGGCAGACGCGCTGGATTCAGGTTCCAGTGCCCGAAAGGGCGTGGGGGTTCAACTCCCCCCTCGCGCACAGCGAAGCCCCGCAGATCCTCAGGATCTGCGGGGCTTTCTCGTTCTCCGGTGTACCCGGGCGGGCCCGGAGGCCGGCCCGTGTGACGGGGCTCACTCCCCCGCGACCGGTAGCTCCGCCCGGACCACGAAGCCGCCCTCGGGCGTGGGCCCGGCGGTCAGCGTGCCGCCCAGGCGCTCGGCCCGCTCGCGCAGGCCGACCAGGCCGTGGCCGCCGCCGGGCAGGGTCTCGGAGGGTTCCGGGTGCCGGCCGGGCGGGCCGTTGCGGACCTCGACCAGCAGCCGGCTGCCGCAGGTGAGCAGCCGCACCTCGACCGCGGCCTCCGGTGCGTGCTTGGTGATGTTGGTGAGCGCCTCCTGCACGGTGCGGAAGGCGGCCCGCTCCACCGACTCCGGCCACGGCCGGTCCCCCGCCGCCAGCTCGCTGCTGACGGGCAGTCCGCTGTCCTCGATCAGCCGGGGCAGGTCGGCCAGCCGGGGCTGGGGGGAGAGCGGTTCGGCCGGGCGGTCCCCGCTCGGGGACTGGGCGGCGGCCCGCAGCACGCCGACCATCTGGCGCAGCTCGTCCAGGGTGCGCACCGAGAGCTCCCGGATGGTCCGGGCGGTGGCCCGGGCGGCCGGGTCGGTGGCGGAGACCTGGAGAGCGCCGGCCTGGATCGAGATCAGGCTGACCTGGTGCGAGACCACGTCGTGCATCTCCCGGGCCAGCCGGGCCCGCTCGGTGGAGAGCACCCGCTCGGCCAGCAGCCGGTGCTCGCGCTGCCGGCCCTCCGTCAGCTCGGCCAGCCGGACGGCCAGTTCCTTCCGGGTGCGGGCCAGCATGCCGAGCGCGGCGGGGCCGGCCCCGAGCATCACGCACTGGATGGCGTAGAGCGCGTTGTCCCGGTCCAGGGCCAGCGGGTGGTCGGACAGCGGCCAGTGGAAGAACTCCACCAGGGAGAAGACGGCGGCGCTGACCACGGGGGCGCGCAGGCCGGGCCGGTACGCGGCGACCGAGTAGACCGCGATCACCGGGGCGATCCAGATGTAGTTGACGAAGGTGCCGGGCAGCACCAGCAGCAGGGTGAGCACCGGGTACCGGCGGCGCAGCAGGAGGGCCGCGGTGGAGAGGCCGGACAGCACCAGCTCCCACCAGGAGGAGTCCCTGGCCACCAGGGCGGCGTCCACCGCGGCCGCCAGCACCGGGAGCAGCAGCATCAGCCAGGGCGCGGTGGTCCAGGGGGCGCAGAGCCAGGCCGGGCGGGCCCGGCCGGGGGTGGTCACGCCTCCGGCCGGGGCGGGGTGCGGACCAGGCCGGCCCGGTTGGCCACCACGGCGGCCTGCACCCGGTTGGCGGCGCCGAGCTTCCCGAGGATGGCGCTGATGTGGTCCTTGACGGTGCCGGTGCCGAGGAAGAGCCGGTCGGCGATCTCGGCGTTGGACAGGCCCTCGCCGAGCAGTGCCAGCACGTCCAGCTCACGGCCGGTCAGGCCGCGGGTGAGCGCGGACGCCTCGGCGTCCGGGCCGCCGCCCTCGACGTAGCCGCTGATCACCGTGCGGGTGACGGTCGGGGAGAGCACGCTGCCGCCGGCCGCCAACACCCGGACGGCGTGCACCAGTTGCTCGGGGGCGGTGTCCTTGAGCAGGAAGCCGGCCGCCCCGGCCCGCAGCGCGGTGCCGATGTACTCGTCGGTGTCGAAGGTGGTCAGCATCGCCACCGCCGGGGGGTAGGGCAGGGCGCGCAGCCTGCGGAGCACCGAGATGCCGTCCAGGTCGGGCATCCGGATGTCCAGCAGCACCACGTGCGGCCGCAGCGCCGTCACCCGGTCCTCGGCCTGGGCGCCGGAGCAGTCGCCGACCACCTCCAGGTCGGGGGCGGAACCGACGATCAGGCCGAGGCCGGAGCGGACCAGGATCTCGTCGTCCACGATCAGTACGCGGATGGCCGTCATGGCCGTGCCTCCTCGCGCGCGCGGGTAAGAGGGTGTGGGAGCGCGTGCGTTTCGAGCCTAGGGGCAGGCCGGGGCGGCCGTGCCGTCGGTCGGGGGGAGAGCACCCCCGCCGTTCGGGGGGGTTGCGAATCCGCTACCGGGTTCACGTTTTTCTCATCCACGGTGAGCAACCATGGTCTGCGGGGACAGGCCCTGGCCGTCGGCCCGTGTGCGTGCGGATGCGCCCCGTCACCTGATCGTTTGGAATTGAGCTGTGTCCTCCACCGTGAAGCCGGAGCCCGCGACCACCCCAGCCGAGCACACCGGCGTCGCCGGGAGGGTGCTGGCCCGCTGGCGTCCCCGGGCCGCCGCGTTCACCGTCTGGTACCTGCGCCTGCTGGCGCTGCTGAACCTGGTCGCGGTGCTCGCGGTCCCGTTCAAGGACCAGGTGCGGACCCACAACGAGGGCGAGTTCTTCACCCCGTACCTGATGACGGCCGGCCTCACCTCGGTGGTGCTCTCGCTGCTGCTGGCGGTGGCGATGCGGCGGCGCAAGCGGGCCGCGTGGATCTTCAACACGGTGCTGTCGGGGGTCTTCTTCGCGGCCTACGTGCTGCTGCTGGTGGTCTCGCCGGACGGCCTGCAGTTCAACCGCCACCCCTTCAACTACTTCTCCACCGTGCTGACCGGGCTGTTCTTCCTCGCCCTGCTGCTCGGCCGGCGGGAGTTCACCTCCAAGGGCGACCGCTCCAACCCGAAGTCGGCGGTGGCGGCCTTCGTCGGCGGCCTGCTGGTCGGCGGCGGGATCGGCGCGCTGCTGGTCGGCTGGACCAACGAGATCTCCGGGTCCGACTTCGGCGACCGCTTCCGGTACTCGATCGCGCGGATGATCACGGTCGAGCCCTCCGCCCACATGGAGCGGGTGATCTCGGCCCCCACCTGGGTGAACGGCACCATCAACGCGATGGGCGCGGTGCTCTTCCTGCTGGTGGTCTACGTCGCCTTCCGCTCGCCGCGCGGCCAGGAACTGCAGACCCCGGAGGACGAGGCGAAGCTGCGCGCGCTGCTGGAGAAGCAGGGCGAGCGCGACTCGCTGGGCTACTTCGCGCTCCGCCGGGACAAGGCGGTGATCTTCTCGCCGAGCGGCAAGGCGGCCGTCACCTACCGCGTGGTGGGCGGCGTCTCGCTGGCCTCCGGCGACCCGATCGGCGACCCGGAGGCCTGGCCGGGCGCGATCGAGTGCTGGCTGGCCGAGGCCCGCGAGCACGCCTGGGCCCCCGCGGTGATGGGCGCCTCCGAGGAGGCCGGGGTGATCTACGCCCGGCACGGGCTGGACGCGCTGGAGCTGGGTGACGAGGCGATCGTCGAGCTGGACGAGTTCTCGCTGGACGGCCGGGCGATGCGGGTGGTCCGCCAGGCGTACAACCGGGTCAAGCGGGCCGGGTACACCGTGCGGATCCGCCGGCACGAGGAGATCCCCGAGGCCGAGATGGCCGAGCTGGTGGAGAAGGCGGACCACTGGCGGGACGGCGCCACCGAGCGCGGCTTCTCGATGGCGCTGGGCCGCCTGGGCGATCCGGGCGACGGCCGCTGCGTGATGCTGGAGTGCCACGACGCCGAGGGCGAGCTGCAGGCACTGCTGAGCTTCGTGCCCTGGGGGGCGAACGGGCTCTCGCTGGACCTGATGCGCCGGGCCCGGGACACCGAGAACGGCCTGATGGAGTTCATGGTGATCGAACTGCTCCAGCAGGCGAAGACCGTCGACCTCCAGCGGGTGTCGCTGAACTTCGCAATGTTCCGTTCCGTTTTCGAGCGCGGTTCCAAGCTCGGCGCCGGGCCGGTGCTCCGGCTCTGGCGTTCGGTGCTCGGCTTCTTCTCCCGTTGGTGGCAGATCGAGTCGCTCTACCGGGCGAATGCGAAGTACCGCCCGATCTGGGAACCGCGTTATCTGCTCTTCGAGAAGAGCGGCGAGATTCCCCGTATCGGCATCGCGAGTGCCCGGGCCGAGGGTTTCATCACCGCACCGAGCCTTCCCGCCCTGTTCCGCCGCCGGCACGCCCGGCCGGCCGTCGCCGCAGCCGGAGGCCCTGCCGCGCTGCCGACGCCGGAACGCGACGGGGAGCGGTAGCCCTCCGCCGGGGGGCGGAGGGAAGCCGTGTCGGGCCGCCGACCGGGGGATGGACGGGGGTCGATATCCGCCTGGAGGATGACCCCGATTCGGCTCGTGAGCTGATGCGATCCGTTTAGCGGATACCTACTGTGGATGTAGTTGGCCGCGAAAGTCTGGTGGTCGTCGGCAATGCGTTGCCGGCAATACGGAGTCGGCATTCCGTGTCGGCGTTGCGCAGTGAACGGGGACGTCAGTGAACGATCAGCGAACGGGGCCGCTGGGCCACGTGCGGCGGGCCGCCGCCGCGGAGTGGGGCCAGTTGTACTCCACCGTCCGCACCGAACTGGTCCGCAAGAAGTTCGCCGCCGTCCCGCTGGCCACCACCGCGACCCTGCTGGTCCTGATGTTCAGCATCGTCCAGCACCTGCCCGGTGGGGGGCGCTTCGTCACCCACGTCGGGGTGGTCAAGGCCGCGCTGCCGCTGGACGTCTCGCTGCTGCGCACCCCCCTCTCGCTGTACGTCCCCGCGCTGGACCTGCCGGTCTGGGGCGCGCTGGCGCAGGTCTTCCTGGTCTTCGGGATCGCCGAGCTGGTGCTCGGGCGGCGGCTGACCCTGGTGGTGGCCTACGCCTGCACGCTGGCCGGGACGCTGTTCGCCCGGATCGGGGTGGCGATCGGCCCGGACCACCTGTTCGGCTTCCCGCCCGAGGTGGCGCACGTCCGGGACACCGGGCCGTCGGCCGCCGTGGTGGGGCTGGCGATCGTGATCGCGTTCCGCTGCCGGGCCTGGTTCACCGGCGGGGTGGTGGCTGCGGTGATGGTCGGTGAGGCGATCGTGCTGCCGAACCTGGCGGGGCTGGAGCACGTGGCCGCGCTGGTCGCCGCGGTGCTGATCGCGGCCGCGATGGAGGTCTTCGGGGACTTCTGGCCGAGGGTGCTGGCCGGCGTCACGGCCGCCACCGCGGTGGCCACCGAGGCCCGCCGCCGCCGGGCGCCGGTCGCCCCGTAGGCGCGACGTTTAGTTGCAGCGGCCCAGGGGCGCGAGGAACTGCGCGCGGGGGAACGGCAGTACGGGCAACTGGCTGACGTGCCCCGATCTCACGCTGGGCCGCCTTCCGTACTCGCGCAGTTCCTCGCGCCCCCAGAAAGCATCACGTTGTCCCCCTAACCGCGGGGGAGGGCCATCTCGAACCAGACCACCTTGCCGACGGCCTTGCGGGCGGTGCCCCACTTCTCGGCCAGCTTGCTGACCAGGTTGAGCCCGCGCCCGTTCTCGTCCATCTCCTCGGAGGGCTCCAGCGAGGGCAGGTTGTGGTTGTCGTCGCTGACCTCGACCAGCAGCTTGTCCACTCGGATCAGCTGGAGCTGGACGTGGTCCCTGGCCACCCGGACCGCGTTCGTCACCAGCTCGCTGACCAGCAGCTCGACGGTGTCGGTGAGTCCTTCCAGCTGCCAGGCGGCCAGCTGCTCGCGGACCAGCCGACGGGCCCGGCGGACCTCGGCCTCGCCGACGGTGAGCTCCCAGGTGGCCACCTCGGTGGGGGCGACCCCGTCGAAGCGGGCCACCAGCAGGGCGATGTCGTCCTGGCGGTCCTCCGAGTGGAGCCGCTCCAGCACGACGTCGCAGGCCTCCTCGGGGGTCTGCTTGGGGTCGATCAGGTTCCCGCACAGGGCGGCCAGGCCAGCCCCTATGTCGCCGCCCCGGACCTCGACCAGGCCGTCGGTGCAGAGCACCAGCATCGAGCCGTCCGAGACGTCGATCCGCTTGGCCACGAAGGGCACCCCGCCGACCCCGATCGGGGCGCCGGCCGGGATCTCCAGCAGTTCGCCGGTGCCGTCCGGGTGCACCAGCACGGGCGGGACGTGGCCGGCGCTGGCCAGTTCGCAGGTGCGGTTGATCGGGTCGTAGACCGCGTAGAGGCAGGTGGCCAGGTGGTCGTCGCCGAGCTTGTGGGCCAGGTTGTCCAGGTGCCGCAGCAGCTGGCCGGGCGGCAGGTCGAGGGCGGCCAGGGTCTGCATCGCGGTGCGGAAGCGGCCCATCGCGGCGGCCGAGAGCAGGCCGTGGCCCATCACGTCGCCGACCACCAGGGCGACCCGGCTGCCGGGCAGCTGGATCGCGTCGAACCAGTCGCCGCCGACCTCGGCCTTCGGGTCGCCCGGCAGGTAGCGGTGGGCGATCTGGACGCCGGGGATCCGCGGCGGCCTGGTCGGGATCATCGAGCGCTGGAGCGTGGTGGCGGTCTTCTGCTCGGCCCGGTGGGCGCGGGCGTTGTCCAGTGAGAGGGCGGCCCGGGCGGCCAGTTCGCGCAGGGTGTCCGCGTCGCTGTGGTCGAAGGGTGCCCGGTCGGGCAGCCGGAGCAGCTTGAGGATGCCGAGCACGGTGCCGCGGGCGGAGAGCGGCAGCACCAGCATCGAACGGTCCATCACCACGGGCACCAGCTCGGGCCCGCCGAGCGAGGCCGCGTAGTCCACCGCCACGTCCGGGTTGATCACCGGGACCAGCACCGGGTGGTTCTCCTGGAGCGCCAGGCCGGGCGGGGTGGAGCGGGGCATCTGGAGCAGCGCGCCCTCCTCCAGTACGTGCTCCCACTCCCCCGCGGTGGCGTTGTACGCGCGGGCCACCCGGCGCAGCGTGGTGGTGTCGGAGGGCGGGGTGGACGGCAGCACCGAGTCGGAGATCAGGCCGTCCCGCAGGTCCACGCAGGCGAAGTCGGCGATCCTCGGGACCAGGACGTCGCACAGCTCGCGGGCGGTGGCGTCCAGGTCCAGGGTGGTGCCGACCCGGCTGCCGAACTCGCTCAACAGGGCCAGCTGCTCGCCGGCCTGACTGGTGGTCAGCACCTCCACGGCGGGGGAGGGCGCGGCGGGCTGGGCGGGCACCGGGCGGTGCCCGTTCTGCCGCGCGTCGGCGGCCTGGGGGTCGGTGCGGTCGGCGGCGGACTCGATGGCGGGGCCTCCCGGGGTCGGGCCGGTGGAGGGGGTGTCGGCCGCGGCGGTGGCGGCCCGGTTGCCGTTCGGTGCGGTGCCCTGGATCGGTACGGAAGGTGCGGAGGCTACGGGAGGTGCGGCGGGTGCGGCCGGGTCGCGGGGCTGCGGGAAGGTGCCGCCGGTCAGCACCTGGAGGCTGCCGACCGTGGGCCGCTGCGGTTCGGGCGGGCGGCGCAGCGCCCGGGGCCGCTCGGCCCGCTGCTGGGTGCTGCGCTGCTGCGGGGTGGGGTAGCGGCGGCCGAGGCCGGAGGCGGCCCGGGCGCCGGAGGGCTCGTACGGGAGGACCGGGAGCCGGGTGGTCGGGTCGACCCAGAGGGCGGGCAGCCCGGCGGTGGTGAGGGCGGTGAGCAGGCGGGCCCGGCGGGTCTCGGAGGAGTGCGGGGGCAGCAGGCCGGCCAGCGCGGCGGCGCCGGCGGGGCCGGCCGGGGTGAAGTCGGGGGTGGCGCGGTGCAGCCCGCCGACCGGCCCGGGGGCGGGGGCGAACGGCAGCTGCCGGGCGCCGAGCGCGATCCGGGGGCCGCCGGTGCGCAGCGGCCGGGCGTCGGCGGCCAGCACCAGCAGGCTGCGGCCGACCGGCTCGGTCAGCGGCCAGGCCCACCAGAGCACGTCCCGCAGCCGCTCCTCGCGGTCCAGTACGGGCATCGCCCCGGCCCACGGGGCGGGGCCGGTCTGGGTGAGGTCGTCGAGGGTGTCGAGTGCGTCGCAGCGGCGCGGCGGGGTGCCGGCGGGGCGGGGGAGGGCGGTCTCGGGGCGCGGCTCGACGGCGGGCAGCAGCCCGGAGGCGGTGCGGCCGTGGGCGACTTCGGCGCGGTGGCCGAACAGCTCCTCGGCGGCGCGGTTCCAGTGCGCGATCCGACCGTCGGGATCGACCAGGACGGCGGCCAGTCTCACCAGGGCGGCGACTGACGGCTGATCGGCCGACGGTGTGGAGTTGGGCTCGTGCACCATGGATGACGTCTGCTCCCGCCTGGCTGCCGCTCCTGTGTGGTCGTTCCCGCTGCACCTTCCAGCGAAGCACGGTGGGGGGCGGGACTGAAAGCGAATCGGGGAGATTCGTAAGTATCAGTTGCGTGTCACCTCACGCACGCCCCCTGTGCACCACCAGCCCCTCCCTTACCCGGTCGGTAGGCTGGCCAGTCGTCCGACCGGGTTGGAGGCTGCGGTGGAGTTGGAGGAGCGGGTCGCCGCTGCGGAGTTGGCGTGGCTGACGCTGGAGGTGGACGTCGAGACGCTGCGGGTGGAGATCGACAACTTCGCGCTGATCCACCATCAGCTGCTCGGCCCCCTGTACGCCCGGCTCGACGAGCTGGACGCCCTGGTCGCGGAGACCGTCGCGGCCCGCACCGGGCACCACGAGGACATCCGCCGGGCCGCCGAGGCCCGTCACCGGGTCTCCGAACTCCCGGACCTGGACGCCCTCTTCGACCAGCTGCCGCCGGAGGCCCCGGCCGCCGCGCCGGAGCAGCCGCGCAAGGTCCGCCCCGGCAAGGAGGCGCAGCGGCTCTACCGCGAGCTGGCCCGCCGGGCCCACCCCGACCTGACCACCGACCCGGCCGAGCAGCAGCGCCGGGCCGCCTTCATCGCCCGGGTCAACGAGGCCTACGCGCAGGGCGACGCCAGGGGCCTGGAGGACCTGGCCGAGGAGTGGTCCACCGCCCCCGAGTCGGCCCCCGCCCCGGGCACCCCGGAGCGCGAGGGCTGGCTGCTCCAGCGGCTGGACTGGCTGACCGTCAGGATCCGCAACCTCGCGGTCGAGCAGGTCCGGCTGGAGAACAGCTCGATGGGGGAGCTGCTCCGGCTGGCCCCGCAGGAGCCGGAGCGGCTGCTGGAGGAGCTGGCCGAGCAACTGCTCGGCCGGGCCGCCGACAAGCAGGCCGAACTGGACCGGCTGCTGTCCGAAGCCACCGCGGGCGCCGCGGCGGGGCAGAATGGCGGGGACCACCGACGCACCCAGGAGACCGAGATGTTCGCCCAGCTCCCCACCACCGATGCCGCCTCGGTGCCCGCCGACGCCCCGCTGCTCGACGTCCGCGAGCAGGACGAGTGGGACGCCGGGCACGTGGACGGCGCGCTGCACATCCCGATCGGCCAGGTGGTGGCCCGCCTGGACGAGCTGCCGGGGGAGAAGCTCTACGTGCTCTGCCGGGTC
This sequence comes from Kitasatospora sp. NPDC051853, assembly GCF_044452665.1. Taxonomy (NCBI): domain Bacteria; kingdom Bacillati; phylum Actinomycetota; class Actinomycetes; order Kitasatosporales; family Streptomycetaceae; genus Kitasatospora; species Kitasatospora sp. NPDC051853. The sequence continues at coordinate 303,891 of NZ_JBITBY010000003.1, forward strand.
GGCGGCCGCTCCGCGCAGGTCGTCCAGTACCTGGTCCAGCAGGGCCGCGAGGCGGTCAACGTGGACGGCGGCATGTTCGCCTGGGAGGCGGCCGGCCGCCCGATGGTCAGCAGCGACGGCCGGGACGCCTTCGTCCTCTAGGACCCGGCAGGGCCTGTCCACGCAGGTGGGCGCTGCGGCAGGATGACCTCCGGCACACCGGTGCCGGAGGGAGCTGCTGCCGTGCGTACCTGGTCCACCCCGGCGGCCGCCGTGCTCGTGCTCGCGGGTGCGGCGCTGCTCGGCGGCACCGGCCTGTTCCTGGCCGTGCTGTTCCTGAACGCGGCGCCGCCGAACGCCCTCTCCGACCGGTACCGGTCGGAGCTGGACGCGGTGGTCTACCCGGAGTTCGAGCAGAACTGGAAGCTCTTCGCGCCCGACCCGCTCCAGCAGAACGTCGCGGTGGAGGCCCGGCTGCGCACCGTCGCGCCGGACGGCACCGAGTCCACCGGCGAGTGGCTCGGCCTGACGGCCCGTGACATCGAGGCGGTGCGGGGCAACCCGGCGCCCAGCCACGTCGACCAGAACCAGCTCCGCCGGGCCTGGGACTTCTACGACTCCGCCCACCCCGAGGACGGCACCGCCCCGGGCACCCGGGCCAAGCCCTCCGAGCTCTACCTGAAGCGCACCGTCCTGCAGCGGATCGGCCCGGCCCCGGAGGGCGAGCGGCCGTACGAGGTGCAGGTGCGGGTGGTGACCACCGTGCTGGCCCCGCCGCCGTGGAGCCGGGAGCAGGTGGACACCGCCCCGAAGTACCGCGAGCTGCCCTGGTGGCCGGTGGACGAGGACGACCTGCGGGGGCTCCGGTGACCTCGACCGACCTCACGCCCGCGGAGCTGACCGGGGGTCAGCAGCCCGCGCGGCCGCCCCGGGAGCGGCCCTGGCACCGTGCGGCGGAAGCTTTCTCCTCCCGCACCCTGGGCCGTCACCAGGCGGCCGTGGTGCGGATCGGCTTCGGCCTGGTCTGGGCCGCCTTCCTGCTCCGCGAGTGGCCCAACCGCCGGGTGCTGTACGGCGACCTCTCCCCCTGGTCGGACCGGCTGGCGGCCGGTCTGCTGGCGGAGAACGACGCCTTCTCGGTGCTGCCCTGGTTCCCGGGGCGGCTCTGGTTCGAGCTGGTCTACCACCTGGCGGTGGTGGCGGCGGTGCTCTTCGCGCTCGGCTGGCGGACCAGGGCGAGCGGTGCGGTGTACCTGGCCACCGTGGTCTCGCTGCAGAACCGGAACGTCTTCGTCGGCGACGGCGGGGACAACGTGATCCACCTGATCGCCGTCTACCTGGTGTTCACCCGCTGCGCCGAGGTCTGGTCGCTGGACGCCCGCCGCACCGCCCGGTCCGGCGGGCGACGGGGCGCGCCCTGGCTCTGGGTGCTGCTCGGGGTGCCGCTGCTGCTCGGGCCCGGTCCGTGGCCCTGGCCGCGGTGGCTGCTGCTCCTGCTCTGGCTGGTGGCCGCCTGCTGGTGGGCCCTCGGGCGGTACGCCCCGGAGGGGGAGCCGCGCGCCGTGCTGGACGCGCTGGCGAACATGGTCCACCACTGCGCCCTGCTGGTGATCGGCGCCCAGGTGGTCCTGGTGTACGCCACGGCCGGCTGGTACAAGGTGCAGGGCCCGCGCTGGCAGGACGGCACCGCCCTGCACTACCCGCTCCACCTGGACTACTTCACCCCCTGGCCGGCCCTCTCGGCGCTGGCCGGCGGCTCCCTGGTGCTGGTCTTCCTGCTCACCTACGGCACGGTGATCCTCCAGGTGGCCTTCCCCTTCACCCTGCTGAACCGCCGTCTGAAGAACGTCCTGCTGGTCCTGTTGGCGGCCGAGCACCTGGGGATCGCGGTCCTGCTCGGCCTGCCGTTCTTCTCCCTCACGATGATCGCGGCGGACGCGGTCTTCCTGCCCACCGCCGCGCTCCTGTGGTGCGAGCGGAGAATCCGCGGCCGGGGGACCACCCCGGTCTAAGCTGTGCCGTATGTCCTGGTTTGCGGCCCTGCGCGACAGCGTGCGCGCCGGGCTGACGGTGGACCGGAGCCTCAGCAGTCCCCGCCGGGCACTGCGCGGAGCGGTGGCGGCGGCCCTGGTGGTCCTCCCGACCCTGGCCCTGCTCGGGCCGGGCTCCGCCACCTCGGCCGCGATGGGCGCCTTCATCGCCGGGACGGCCACCTTCCAGCGCAGCTTCCGCCCCCGGGTCTCGCTGGCCGTGGCGGCCGGGATCGGACTGGGCGTCAGCACCTTCCTCGGCTACCTGGCGGTCGGCATCCCCGGGGCCTTCCCGGTGCTGCTGGCGCTCTGGGCCTTCGGCGCCGGGCTGGCCTGGTCGATCGGGCCGAGCGCCGGCGTGGTGGCCGCGACCACCGTCTCGGTGATGCTGGTGGTGGTCCAACTGCCCGTCAGCGTCCCCACCGCGCTGGGCCACGGGCTGCTCTGCGCGCTCGGCGGGGCGAGCCAGGCGCTGGTGGTGACGCTCTGGCCGATCGACTCCTGGCGGGCCCAGCGGGACGCACTGGCCGACGCGTACGCCGAACTCGCCCACTACGCCCGGCGGCTGCGCCAGGACCCGGTGGCCCACGTGGACCCGGCCCCGTTCATCACCGCCCGGCACGCCGCCACCCTGACGCCCTGGCAGGCCCGGCACCGCCCGCCCGAGCTGCGCGGACTGCGCGGCATCGCCGAGCGGATCCGCCCCACCCTGGCCGCGCTGGCCGACCCCAAGGTGGGGGCCGCCGCCGAGGGCCCGGAGCGGGACCGCGCGCTGGAGCTGCTGGCCGCCGCCGCCGAGACCATGGACGCGCTGGCCCGCGCGGTGCGCACCGGCGAGCCGTACCGCTCCCCCAAGTCCTCCCCCGCGCTCACCCTCACCGCCCGGGACCGCAGGACCGCCGACCCGGACCACCCGGTGCTCACCGGCGCGGCCGCCCGCTCCGCCCGGCGGCTCGGCTCGCTGCTGCGCAAGGCCGTGGACACCCTGGACCGCGAGGACAAGGAGACCGTCTCCAGCGCGGCGGCCGGGACCGGGCTGCGCCGCCCCTCGCTGTTCCGGCTGGCCCCCTCGGTGCTGCTCGCCGTCCGGCGCCAACTCCGCCCGCACTCCGCGGTGTTCCAGCACGCCGTGCGGCTCTCCGCCGTGGTCACCCTCTCCTACCTGGCCGCCGGGCTGCTCGACCTGCACCACGGCTACTGGGCCCCGCTGACCGCCGCCATGGTGATGCGGCCGGACTTCGCCCAGACCTACAGCCGGGGCGTGGCCCGGCTGGCCGGGACGGTGGTCGGGGTGGCGGTCTCCACCGCCGTGGTGCAGCTCTTCCACCCCGGGCAGTGGCTCTCCGCGCTGCTCGCGGTCGGCTTCATGGGCGGCGCCTACCTGACGCTCCGTACGGGCTACGCGGTGATGACCGCCTGCGTCTCCTCCTACGTGGTCTTCCTGCTCGGCCTCCAGCCGGGCGACCCGGTGCGCACCGCCACCGACCGGATCCTGCTCACCCTGATCGGCGGCACCATCGCGCTGCTCGCCTACGCGCTCTTCCCCACCTGGCAGACCGCCCGGCTGGCGGAGCGGCTGGCCGAGTGGCTGGCGGCGGCCGGACGCTACGGGGCCTCGGTGTTCACCGTCTTCGGCGAGCCGGCCCGGGGCGGCGAGGCGGTGCGCAGCGCGCTGCTGGACTCCCGGGAGGCCCGTTCCGAACTGCTCCAGGCGATCGACCGGGCCGACGCCGAGCCCGTCCGCCACGAGGGCCAGCTCCCCGAGTTGACCCGCAAGCAGATCGACCGCGCCTGGGCCGCGGTCGGCATGCTGGGCCGCGCCACCGTCCTGATGGAGGCTCACCTGCCGCCCGCCGACGCCGATCCGGTGCCCGGCGCGGCCGGGTTCGCCGAGGAGCTGCGGGACGCCACCGCCATCGCGGCCGGTGCCCTGCTGGTCGGCGACCCGGTGGAGTTCGCCGCCCTGCGGGCCCTGCACCGCCGCTGGGACGCCGAGCTCGCGGCGCTGCCGCCCGCCGACCGGATCGAGGTGGCCCGGGCCGGCAGCCGGATGGTGCTCGCCGCCCTGACCGACCTGGAGAAGGCCACCAGGGCCCGGCGCGTACCCTCGGGGGCGTGAGCAGCACGGGTAGCCCGCACACGGGCGAGCAGTACGACGACGCCTTCACCGCCTCCGACGACCGGGAGATCGGCGTCGGCCCGCACCCCGGGCCGTGGCCCGTCGGCCCCGAGTACGACCCCGAGCTGCTCGCCCACGGCGACCGGCGCAACGTCACCGACCGGTACCGGTACTGGACCCGGGAGGCGATCGTCGCCGACCTGGACACCCGGCGGCACGGCTTCCACGTCGCGGTGGAGAACTGGCAGCACGACTTCAACATCGGCTCGGTGGTCCGCACCGCCAACGCCTTCCTGGCCGGTGAGGTCCACATCGTCGGCCGCCGCCGCTGGAACCGCCGCGGTGCCATGGTCACCGACCGGTACCAGCACGTCCGCCACCACGACTCGGTGGCCACCCTGGCCGCCTACGCCGCCGAGCAGGGCCTGGCCGTGATCGGCATCGACAACCTGCCGGGCGCCGTCCCGATCGAGACCTTCGAGATGCCCGAGCGGTGCGTCCTGCTGTTCGGCCAGGAGGGACCGGGCCTGACCCCCGAGGCGTGGGAGCACGCGGCGGCGGTCTGCTCGATCGCCCAGTACGGCTCCACCCGCTCGATCAACGCGGGCGCCGCCGCCGCGATCGCCATGCACACCTGGATCCGCCGGCACGCGGCCCCGGGGGTCTGACCGCCCGTCAGGCGAACAGCAGCTCCCAGGTGTGCGGCCCCGGGTAGCCGTCGGCCTCGCTGCCGGCCCAGCCCTGGGCGCGTTGGAAGTCGGCCACGTTGAGCCGGTCGGCCTCGCCCCACTCCGGGCCCGGGCCCTCGGTGTAGTGGCGGCCGTAGCCCTTCCGGACGAGCTGTTCGCCGAGCAGCTGCACGTACGCGTTGGACTGCCCGGGGCCGAACCGGTCCGCGCCCGGGTACGGCGGTGCCGACGGGGCGGGGGTGGCCGGGGGCGGGACCGGCTGGTTGGCCGCGGGCGGGATGTCCCTGCCCTGGTGACGGACCAACAGGTCCCAGGTGTCCTTGCCGGGGTAGCCGTCGGCCTCGGAGCCGCGCCAGCCCTGGGCGAGCTGGAAGGCCTCGGTGGCCCGCCGGTCGGCCTCGCCCCAGCTCGGGTCCGGTCCCTCGCCGTAGAACCGGGCGCCGCCGCGCTGCACCAGCATCTCGCCGAGCCGTTTCACGTACTCGTTGCGCTGCCCCGGGCCGAAGGCGTCCGCCCCCGGGAAGGCGTCCGGCGCGGGGGCCGGGGACGGTCCGTCCAGGCCGCGGTAGCGGTAGGCCACGTAGGAGGCGGAGTTGTTCCAGTACGCGTACGGGGTGGTCCGCTTCCGGGTGGCGGGCCTGGTCTGCTCGTAGGCCAGGTACTTGGAGCGGGCGGAGTCCGCCCAGCCGCCGAAGATGACGGTGTGCGAGCCGCCCGCCGGGTCGGCCGCGTTGTTGTAGACCAGGATGTCACCGGGCTGGAGGTCGGTCCGGGCTATTCGGGTCGCGTGGTCCGGCAGGGTCCAGGTGGTCTGGCTGCTGCCGAGGCCCCAGGCCATCGAGACGAAGCCGGAGCAGTCCTGCCGGTACCCGTCGGACCAGTAGCTGCCCATGCTGTACGGCACCTGCTGGTCGATCCAGCGCTGCGCCCGGGCCATGATCTCGGCCCGGGTGGTGGTGCGCACCGAGCGCAGCCCGCGGGTCTCGGCGCCCGCCGCGTCGCGCAGCGGGGCGACGGAGCCCTGCGGGGTGGAGCCGCTCTCCGTCCCGGCGGGGGCGGGGGAGGGGGACGGCGCCGCGGCGGCGACGGAGCCGCCGCCGAGCACGGAGCCGACGGCCGCGACCAGCAGCGCGGCCCGCCGCGCCCCGTGGGCGGAGCGGTGACCGCCCTCGGCGACCGGGGCGGCGTGCAGCCGGGCCAGCCGGCGGGCCGCGCAGCCGCCGCAGCCGCAGTCCCGGTCCGGTTCTATCTCGGTGAACTCGATCAGCACGGTGGGAGCCTTCCTCTCCTGGGGTGTACCGGAGGGGATGTGTTCCACCGTCAGATTCCGACATATCACCTGAAAAGCTGTGAATTTTCTCGGAGTGGCGGCGGTGCCGCACCGGGGGACGACCGGAGGCCGGCCCCGGGGTGGGGCCGGCCTCCGCGGTGGGGTGCTCGGGTCAGGCGACCAGCTCGGCCTCGGCGGCCGGGGCGGGGGCGTCCTTCTTCTTGTCCCGCATCACCAGCCCGGCCAGCAGGGCCGCGGCCAGGACGCCGACCGCGCTGATGGTGAGGGTGGTGGACATCGAGGCGGTGAAGGCCTCCCGGGCGGTCCGGACCAGGCCCGCGTCGCCCCCGGCGACGGCCAGCGCCCCGGAGATCGAGCCCTTGGCGAGCTCCGAGGACCCGGCGGGCATCTCGGCGGCGAAGCGGCTGGTCAGCAGCGAGCCGAGGATCGCGATGCCGAGCGCGGTGCCGGACTGCTGGATGGTGTCGTTCAGCGCGGAGCCGACCCCGGCCTGGTCCTCGGGGATGGTGCCCATCAGGGCGGAGACGGCGGCGGGCATCGCCATGCCGGCGCCGAGGCCCAGCAGGCCGAGGGCCACGGCCGGGACGGTGAAGCCGCTGTCCGCGTCGACGGTGGTGAAGAGGAAGAAGGAGGAGGCCATCACCAGCAGGCCGGCCACCACCAGCGGGCGGTTGCCGAGCTTGGGGGCCAGCCCGGCGCCGGCCCCGTTGCCGATCAGCGCGGCGACGGCCAGCGGGACGAAGGCCAGTCCGGCCTTGACCGGCGAGTAGTCCAGCACGAACTGCAGGTACTGGGTGAGCACCAGCAGCAGGCCGCCGTTGCCGATCTGGACCAGCGTCAGGGAGAGCGAGCCGCCGCTGAAGTTGCGCTGCTTGAACAGCACCAGCGGGACCATCGGCTCCGGGTGGACGTTCTCCCAGACCACGAACCCGACCAGGGCGGTGACCGCGACCAGCAGGGTGACCAGACCGCGGCCCTCGAACGCGCCGTGCTGCGGGATCTCGATGATCCACCAGACCAGCGCCGTCATGCCGACCACCGAGAGCACCGCGCCGATCGGGTCGGGCTTGCGCCAGGCGCCCTTGGACTCGGGCATCAGCAGCAGGGCGGCGGTGATCGCGACGGCCACCACGGGGACGTTCACGAAGAAGATCGAGTGCCAGGAGAAGTGGTCGATCAGGAAGCCGCCCAGCACCGGACTGCCGACCAGGCCGAGCATCGAGACCGAGCCCCAGGCCGCCATGGCCTTGCCGCGCTCGTCCTCCTCGAAGACGGTGATCAGGATGGAGAGGGTGGAGGGCATGATCAGCGCGCCGCCGACGCCCATCGCGACCCGGGCCGCGATCACCTCGCCGGGGTTGGTGCAGACCGTCGCGGCCAGCGAGGCCAGGCCGAACAGCAGCAGGCCGACGATCATGACCTTGCGGCGTCCGAAGCGGTCGCCCAGGCTGCCCGAGGTGAGCAGCAGGCCGGCGAAGACCAGGACGTAGGAGTCCAGGATCCACTGGATGTCCTGGGCGCTCGCCCCGATGTCGGCGGTCATCGCCGGGACGGCCACGGTCAGCGCCATGCTGTCGACCACCAGCACCAGGGTGGCCAGGCAGAGCACCACCAGGATCCACCAGCGGTGGGGATTGCGGGTTTCCATCACTCTGCCCTCTCGGCTGCGCACACTGTTCCTTCGGTGAGAACACTGTACGCAGATGCGTACGGTGTTCGCAAGGGGCGAGCTGTGTACGCTGGAGCGAACGCCGTACGCACGGAGGAGGACGCAGACATGGCAGCCAAGGCCGCACCCGTCGCATCTGTCTGGGCCCGGGAGAAGCGCGAACCCGACCAGCCGGGCCTGAGCCGGGCCGGCATCGTCCGCGAGGCGATCGCCATGCTGGACGCGGAGGGCGCGGAGGCGCTCAGCATGCGCAAGCTCGGCGCCCGCCTGAACGCCGGCGCCACCTCGCTCTACCGGCACGTGGCCACCAAGGACGAGCTGATGGAGCTCGCGGTGGACGAGGTGGCGGCCGAGATGTCGGTGCCGCCGCCCGGCGGCGCCGACTGGCGGGCCGACGTGACGGCCGCGGCCCGGTCCTTCCGGGACGCCTCGCTCCGGCACCCGTGGCTGTCCTCGCAGCTCGGACAGGCGGGGCTCGCCTACCTGGGGCCGAACCTGATGGACTATTCGGAGAAGCTGGCCGCGCTGGTCAGCGGGGTCGGCTTCGAGGAGCCCTCGCGGGCCATCGACGTGGTCTTCGCGTACGTCATCGGCATGACCACCACCGAGGCCGCCTGGCTGGCGACGATCGCCCGCTCGGGCGAGACGGAGGCGGAGTTCGTCGCCAAGCGGATGCCCGCGGCCGCGCAGGCGGCCGCCGACCACCACCACCTGACCGCCGCCTACGGCACCGTCGACCCGGACCCGGTGGCCGTCCGCGAGACCAAGTTCACCTACGGCCTGAACGTCGTCCTCGACGGCCTGGAAACGAGACTGGTCACTCCGGGGGCGCGGGGAACTGCGCGCGGCGGAAGGCGCTGACCGTCTGCCGGGTACGGACACTCACGTGCACGTGGCTGTCCGTACCCGGCACCGGGGTCATCGTCTTCCGCAGCGCGCGGTTCCTCGCACCCCCGGGTCGCTGCATGGTTCGGCCTCGCGAAGCGCCACCACGGTCAGTCCTCCGGCCCCAGCAACGCGGCGAGCGCGCGGCGGATCTCGGCCCGGCTGGGGTCGACGCCGGCCCAGGCGGCGTGGCCGTCGGGGCGGACCAGCAGGACGGTGTCGCGGAGCTTGCCGTGGGGGGAGGCGGGGGCGGCGGCCACCGCGCGGTCGGACCAGGGTTCGAGGACGGTGCTGAGGTCGTCGTTGGAGACCAGGACGGCCTTGCCGGCGCGCAGTGCCTCGTAGAGGCGGGAGGGGGTGCCGGGGGTGTCGACGGCGAGGCGCAGGTCGGGGATGCGACGGCCCGTCAGGTGGTGGGTGCCGCCGGGGGCGGGGTAGTCGATGCCGATGCCGGAGATCCGCTTGATCCCGGCCTCGCCGACCGGCCCGAGCCGGTCCCCGAGGACGCCGACAGCGCCGCGCAGCAGCCGGGCCGGGGCCGACCCGCCGAGGGCGACCCGGACCAGGGCGCCGGAGCTGAGCACCGCCGCCCTCCCGACCGGCCAGCGCTCGGTCTGGTAGCTGTCCAACAGGGCGTCAGGGGCCCAGCCCCGGACGGCTCCGACCAGTTTCCAGCCGAGGTTGGCGGCGTCCTGGAGGCCGGTGTTCATGCCCATCCCGCCGGCCGGGGAGTGGCAGTGGGCGGCGTCGCCGGCCAGCAGGACGCGTCCGGAGCGGTAGTTGGGGACCTGGCGTTCGTCGCTGTGGAAGCGGGAGAGCCAACGGGCGTCGTGCAGGCCGTGGTCCTCGCCGAAGGCATCGCGGGCGATGGCGGCGATCTCGTTGAGCTCCACCGGTGCGTCGTCGGGGAGTTGGCGGTCGCGGTTCCAGGCGATCACCCGGTGCCAGCCGTCGCCGAAGGGGACCAGGAAGGCGAAGCCGTGGTCCCCGGTGCCGACGGTCAGGGTGTCGGCCGGGGGGCGCTCCAGCCGGACGTCGGCGAGCAGGACGGAGTTGACCACGGACTGGCCGGGGAAGGGGATGCCCAGCAGGTCGCGGACGGTGGAGCGGACCCCGTCGGTGCCGACCGCGTAGGCGGCGGTGTACGTCAGGCCGTCCCGGGTGTCGAGCTCGACCTGGCGGCCGTCCTGCCGCAGGGCGGAGACCTCGGCACCGCGGACGATCACCGCCCCGGCCTTCACCGCCCGCTCCTGGAGCAGCCGTTCGACGTTGTACTGCGGGGTGATCAGGACGAACGGGAAGCGGCTGGGCAGCCGGTCGAGCCGGGCCTCCAGGCCGCCGAACAGCCGCAGGTGGTCGAGGGCGGTGCCGGTGGTGATCAGCTCGTCGGCCAGGCCGCGGGCGTCCAGCTGCTCCAGGGTGCGGGCGTGCACGGCGAAGGCCCTGGTGAGGTTGGACTCGGCGGCCCGCTTCTCCAGCACCGTCACCCGCAGCCCGGCGGCGGCCAGGTCCCCCGCGAGCAGGAGCCCGGTCGGGCCCGCGCCGACCACCACCACATCGGATGCCAGCTGCTTCTCGGACATGCCCATCTCCCGTTGATCGGACCAGCGTTCGAGCAAGGCCCGCACACGTCCGGGCCTTCTAAGCTTCCTCTCAGCCTTCCATCATCGCGGGCCCATCAGTCCCTGTGAATGTCACTGACATGACTGAGCCCGCAGCTCGGGGCACGACCGTGGTCGGCCCCGCTCCCGCCAGCGCCACCCCGATCCGGACCAAGCTGGTCGAGGTGGTCGTCCCGGTCTACAACGAGCAGCACACGGTGGAGAAGTGCGTCCGTACGCTGCACGCCTACCTGGCCGAGACCTTCCCCTACCCGTTCCTGATCACCGTGGCGGACAACGCCAGCACGGACGACACCTGGCGGGTGGCCACCGGCCTGGCCGCCGAGCTGCCCGGGGTGCGCGCGGTGCACCTGGACCTCAAGGGGCGGGGCCGGGCGCTCCGTCAGGTCTGGGGCGCCAGCGAGGCGGACGTGGTGGCCTACATGGACGTGGACCTCTCCACGGGCCTGGAGGCCTTCCTCCCGCTGGTCGCGCCGCTGCTCTCCGGCCACAGCGACCTGGCCATCGGCAGCCGGCTGCACCGGGGTTCGGCGGTGGTGCGGGGTGCCAAGCGGGAGTTCATCTCGCGCACCTACAACGTGCTGCTGCGGGCCACCATGGCGGCCAAGTTCTCCGACGCCCAGTGCGGGTTCAAGGCTGCGCGGACGGAGGTGGTGCGGCGGCTGCTGGGCTCGGTCGAGGACAACGCCTGGTTCTTCGACACCGAACTGCTGCTGCTGGCCGAGCGGTCCGGGCTGCGCATCCACGAGGTGCCGGTGGACTGGGTGGACGACCCGGACAGCCGGGTGGACATCGTCCGCACCGCGCTGGACGACCTGCGGGGCATGGTCCGGGTGGCCCGCCGTTCGCTGAGCGGCGCGGAGCGGGCCGAGCAGCTGCCGACCAGGGTGCGGCAGGCCCGGATGCCGGCCGGGCTCGGCTGGCAGCTGGCCAGCTTCGCGGTGGTCGGCACCCTCTCCACGCTGGCCTACCTGCTGCTCTACCTGCTGAGCCGCCAACTCGCCCCCGCACTCTGGGCGAACGCCTTCGCGCTGGCCGTCACGGCGGTCGGCAACACCGCCCTCAACCGCCGGTTCACCTTCGGGGTGACGGGGCGTCAGGACGCCCTGAAACACCAGGTCGAGGGCGGCTTCGCCTTCCTGATCGGGCTGGCGCTGAGCAGCGGGGCCGTCGCCCTGCTGCCGGACGACGCCTCCCACCAGGCCGAACTGGCCGCCCTGGTGGGAGCGAACGCCTTGGCCACCCTGGTCCGCTTCGTGCTGCTGCGGGTCTGGGTCTTCAACCCCCGCAGGTGACGGAGCGCCGGGTGGGGGTCCGTGCAGGGACCCCCACCCGGCGGGCCCGGTCAGTTGTGGCGACGGACCTCGACCGTGCGGAAGCGCGAGGCCACGAAGGCGCCGTCGCAGTAGGCCGCGTTGGCCGCCGGGTTGGCGCCGGTGCCGTGCAGGTCGGAGAAGGCGGCGGTCTGGTTCGGGTAGACGCCGCCGGTCAGGTTGAGCGAGAGCGAGACGCCGGAGTCCAGGGCGGCGGCGACCAGGGCGGCCTCCACCTCGGCGTCCACGGTGTACGCGGAGGCGGTCATCGCACCCTGCTCGCGCACGGTGCGGGCCAGCAGCTCCACCGCGGCCTCGGCGGACTCCACCGCGACCAGGAAGGAGACCGGGCCGAAGCACTCGCCGGCGAAGGCGGTCCGGTCGTCCGGCTTGTCCGCGTCGACCTTGACCAGGGCGGGGGTGCGGATGGTCGCGCCGGGGAACTCCTCGGAGCTCACCGCCCGCGGGGCCAGGGCGAGTTCGCCGTACTCGCCCTCGGCCGCCCGGACGCTGCGGCCGAGCACGCCGGGGTTGACCACGGCGCCGAGGAGGGCGGCGGCCCGGGCGTCGTCGCCGAGCAGCTTCTCGATCGCGTGGGCCAGGTCGGCGGACACCTCGTCGTAGGACTTGCCGCCCTCGTCGGTGCGCACGCCGGTGCGCGGGATCAGCACGTTCTGCGGGGTGGTGCACATCTGGCCGCTGTAGAGCGAGAGCGCGAAGGCCAGGTTGGCCAGCATGCCGCGGTAGTTGTCGGTGGACTCGATGACCACCGAGTTGACGCCGGCCTTCTCGGTGTAGACCAGGGCCTGCTTGGCGTTCTCCTCCAGCCAGTCGCCGAACTGGGTGGAGCCGGTGTAGTCGATCAGCTTGATCTCGGGCCGCACGGCCAGGGTGGCGGCCAGCGTGCCGCCCTCGTCCTCGGCGGCCAGGGTGACCAGGTTGGGGTCGAAGCCGGCCTCGGCCAGCACCTCGCGGGCGATCTGCACGGTGAGCGCCAGCGGCAGGGTGGCCCGCGGGTGCGGCTTGACCAGCACCGGGTTCCCGGTGGCCAGCGAGGCGAACAGGCCCGGGTAGCCGTTCCAGGTCGGGAAGGTGTTGCAGCCGACCAGCAGCGCGAGGCCGCGCGGCACCGGCACGAACTCCTTGACCATCGAGAGCGGGTCCCGCTTGCCCTGCGGCTTGGTCCACTGGGCCTGGGCGGGCAGCCGGGTCTGCTCGGCGTACGCGTAGGCCACCGCCTCCAGACCGCGGTCCTGCGCGTGCGGGCCGCCGGCCTGGAAGGCCATCCCGTAGGCCTGGCCGGTGGTGTGCATCACGGCGTGGGCGAACTCGTGCGAGCGCGCGTTGATCCGGGCCAGGATCTCCAGGCTGACCGCCGCGCGGGCCTGCGGCCCGGCCGCCGCCCAGGCCGGACGGGCCTGCTCCATCGCGCCGATCAGCGCCTCGGCCTCGGCCTTCGGGTAGCGCACGCCCAGCTCGGGGCCGTACGGGGAGGTCTCGCCGCCCACCGTGGAGCCGTCGCCGGGCTGGCCCTCCAGGGCCACCGTGCTGCCGAGCAGCGCCTCGAAGGCGGCCTGCCCGTCGGCCTGCCCGGTCTCGCCGTACGCCTTGGGGAACTCCGGGTACGGCGACCAGTAGTCGCGGGACCCGGTGGCCTCCACCGCACGGGTGAGGGTGGCCTGGTGACGTTCGATCAGCTCGGCGACGACGGGGTGGCTGGCCGCTGCGGTCATGACGCGCTCCTTTTGGGGCGGACTGGTCACCCCTCAGGGTAACCGAACGATCGGTCGGGTCAATGGGGCGGTGGAGTGACGCGGGGGCGCGCGGGTGATACTCGTTCACATGGCCGAGAACACCACCCGCACCGCCTACACCGTCGACTCCCTGCTCGCCGTCACGGTCGGGGTCTTCAACGAGCGCGGGTACGACGGCACCTCGATGGAGGACCTGTCCCGGGCCGCCGGGATCTCCAAGTCCTCGATCTACCACCACGTGCGCGGCAAGGAGGAGCTGCTGAAGCTCGCCGTCGGCCGCGCGCTGGACGCGCTGTTCGGCATCCTGGCCGAGCCCGAGGCGCTGACCGGCCGCGCGGTGGACCGGCTGGAGCACGTGGTGCGCCGCACCGCCGAGGTGCTGATCACCGAACTCCCGTACGTCACCCTGCTGCTGAGGGTCCGGGGGAACACCGCGACCGAACAGTGGGCGCTGGAGCGCCGGCGCGACTTCGACCACCAGGTGGCCGAGCTGGTCCGCGAGGCGGTGGCCGCCGGCGAGCTGCGCTCGGACGTGGAGCCCCGGCTGGCCACCCGGCTGCTGTTCGGGATGATCAACTCGATCGTGGAGTGGTACCGCCCCGGCGGCAAGCACACCGACGGGGTGGCCGAGGCACTGGTCCACCTGGCCTTCGACGGGCTGCGGGCCTGACGGTGGCGGGTGGCAGGCTGCCGGCATGACCGAGATGCCCGCACACCTGGCCCCGCCCCTGCTCGACGACCCGCGCGAGCCGCTGCCGCTCACCGGCTCCGAGCGGGAGCTGCTCACCGCCTTCCTGGACTGGCACCGGGAGACCTTCCTGCTCAAGTGCGCCGGCCTGGCCGACGCCGAGCTCTCCACCCGGGCCGTCGAACCCTCCGGCCTGAGCCTGCACGGGCTGCTGCGCCACCTCGCCGGCGTGGAGCGCTGGTGGTTCCGGATCCAGTTCGCGGGCGAGGAACTCCCGCTCCTGTACTACTCCGACGAGGACCCGGACCAGGACTTCGAGCGCCTGGACGGCAGCGTTGCCGAGGCGGTCGAGGCCTGGCGCGCCGAGGTCGCCGAGTCCCGCCGGATCGTCGCCGAGGCCGCGTCACTGGAGGTCACCGGCACCCACCGGGCCTCCGGGCAGCCGATCTCGCTGCGCCGCATCCTGATCCACACCCTCGCCGAGTACGCCCGCCACAACGGCCACGCCGACCTGCTCCGCGAGCGCCTGGACGGCACCACCGGCTACTGACGGACGACGGCCCGGTAGGGCAGCGGCCTCAGGGGCGCGGGGAACTGCGCGAATCGGAAGGCGGACCAGCGCTGGGTCGGGGCAGGCGAGCCAGTTGCAGGTGCTGCCGTTCCCCCGCGCGCAGTTCCTCGCGCCCCCGGTGTAACCACCGCCCCGAGGGTGGCCGGCGCGTCCTCAGAGGGTGTTCGATACCGGTTTAGGCTGCCGCGAGCGGTTTCGGGCGGAGGTATTGCCCGGTTCTGTCCGGGCTCGCGGTCAGGCGGTCGGTCATGGAGTTCACCATGGCCCACTGGATCATCGAGCGTGACCGGTCCGGGAGTTCCTCGTAGTCACGGTGGAGCCGCCGGTACCGGGACATGATCCCGAAGGTCTGCTCCACGCGCCAGCGGATCGGCTGGACGACGAAGCCCCTCTGCTCCTTGTCCCGGGCCACGACCTCGACGTCGATGGCGAGTTCGGCGCCGTGCTTGACGACGGCGTTGTTGTAGCCTGCGTCCACCCACGCCTTGGTCACCGTGGGCCACTGGACGGCGAGAGCGTCCAGGACCTGCTTGCCGCCGGCGGAGTCCTGGACGCCGGCGGCGGTGACGATCAGAACTAGGAGCAGGCCGAGGGTGTCGGTGGCGATGTGGCGCTTGCGGCCCTTGACCTTCTTGCCGCCGTCCCAGCCCTGGCTGCCGGCCGGGGCGTTGGGTGAAGCCTTGACCGACTGGGCGTCGATGACCGCGGCGGTCGGCGGGATCCGGCGGCCCTTCTTCGCCCGCAGCTCGTCACGGAGCGTGTCGTGGATCCGCTCGGTGGTGCCGTCGCGTTCCCACTCCTTGAAGTAGCCGTAGACGGTGGTGTGGGGCGGGAAGTCGTGCGGCAGGTAGCGCCAGGCGATCCCGGTCCGGGCGACGTAGAGGATCGCGTTGACCACCTCGCGCAGCTCGGTCGTGGGCTCACGCCCCTCGGCGCGGGTGCGTCGCCACTCCAGCAGCATGGGCGCGATGAGCTCCCACTGATCGTCCTTCAGGTCCGAGGGGTACCGGCGTCGTTCCGTCACAGTTGATCAATATCGCGGACACGGACCCGGCCGCCACGAGATCCTGGAACCGAGTCCGTGCCACGTTGATCAAAGCCGGACAGTTAGGGGGAATCCCCTATCGAACACCCTCTCAGACGGGCGGTACCTGGTCGGTCTCCTCGAAGACCAGCAGGGTCTGGGTGGCGAGGACCTGCGGGATGTTCTGGATCTGGCCGAGGACCAGCTCCCGCAGGGCCTGGTTGTCGGCGGTGTGCACCAGCAGCAGCACGTCGAACTCGCCGCCGACCAGGGCGATGTGGGCCACTCCGGGGAGGCCGAGCAGCTGTTCCCTGACGGTCCGCCAGGAGTTCTGCACGATCTTCAGGGTGATGTAGGCGGAGGCGCCCTGCCCGGCCCGTTCGTGGTCGATCCTGGCGGTGAACCCGCGGATCACGCCGTCCTCGACCATTCTGGAGATCCGGGCGTAGGCGTTGGCCCGGGAGACGTGCACCCGCTCGGCCACGGAGCGTATCGAGGCCCGTCCGTCCTGCTGGAGCAGCCTGAGGATGGACCGGTCGATCCGGTCCAGTCTGGACGTCTGTTCAGTGGACACGGCCCCCGACCCTCCCGCTGTGGACATGCTGTCACCAGCAGACTGCTGTTCGGGCCGATTGTCCACCACTACGGCGCAGCTGTGGCCAGATTGAACAGACAACCGAACAATCGGTAGGGAGGAGGCGCTCCGGCGACCAGCCCTGCCACCCCTCGTGCACCACCGGCATGACCCCGCCCCTGCCGCACCCTCCCCCCACCCTCTGGAGGTGCCCGAGATGACCGTTCTCGACCACCGACACCTCGCCGGCGACGTCCCCGGCTGGCGCCCCGGCGCCTCCGGCCCGCGGACCGACCCGGCTCCCCTGCTGCCGGACCACGAGCCCTACCGGATGCTCGGGACCCCGGCCGCCGAGAAGGCCGAGCCGCTGCTGCTCACCGAGCTGTACCGCCGCCTGGTGGCGGGCCGCCGGTACAACCAGCAGGCCACCACCCTGACCAAGCAGGGCCGCCTCGCGGTCTACCCGGCCTCCACCGGCCAGGAGGCCTGCCAGGTGGCCGCCGCGCTGGCGCTCCGTCAGGACGACTGGCTCTTCCCCAGCTACCGGGACACCCTGGCCGTGGTCAGCCGGGGCGTCGACCTGCTGGAGGCGCTCACCCTGCTCCGCGGCAACGCGCACACCGGCTACGACCCCCGGGCCACCCGCACCGCCCCGCTCTCCACCCCGCTCGCCACCCAGGCCCCGCACGCGGTCGGCCTGGCGTACGCGGCCCGGCTGCGCGGGGAGGACACCGTCGCGCTGGCCATGCTCGGCGACGGCGGCACCAGCGAGGGCGACTTCCACGAGGCGCTGAACTTCGCCGCCGTGCTGAACGCCCCGGTGGTCTTCCTGGTGCAGAACAACGGCTACGCCATCTCCGTCCCGTTGACCCGGCAGTCCGCCGCGCCGACCCTGGCCCACAAGGCCGTCGGCTACGGCCTGCCCGGCCGGCTGGTGGACGGCAACGACGCGCTGGCCATGCACACCGTGCTCACCGAGGCGGTCGAGCGGGCCCGCTCCGGCGGCGGCCCGACCCTGGTCGAGGCGGTCACCTACCGGATCGAGGCGCACACCAACGCCGACGACGCCACCCGGTACCGCGAGGAGGAGGAGATCGCCGCCTGGCGCGACCACGACCCGATCCTCCTGATGGAGCGCCAGCTCCGGGACGCCGGGCTGATGGACGCCGCGCTGGCGCAGGACGCCACCGAGGCCGCCGAGGCGCTGGCCGCCCGGATGCGCAGCGAGTTCCACGCCGACGCGAAGCTCGACCCGATGTCGCTGTTCGCCCACGTCTACGCCGAGCCCACCCAGCAACTGCGGGAGCAGGCCGAGCAGTTGGCCGCCGAGCTGGCCGCCGAGGAGCACTCTCGATGACCACCGCCACCACCAGCCGGACCAGCACGATGGCCCAGGCCCTCAACTCCGCGCTCAAGGACGCCATGCGCGAGGACCCGACGGTCCACGTGCTGGGCGAGGACGTCGGCCAGCTGGGCGGCGTCTTCCGGATCACCGACGGCCTGACCGCCGAGTTCGGCCCGGACCGCTGCCTGGACACCCCGCTCGCCGAGGCCGGCATCCTGGGCACCGCCGTCGGCATGGCGATGTACGGGCTGCGCCCGGTGGTCGAGATGCAGTTCGACGCCTTCGCCTACCCGGCGATGGAGCAGCTCTTCTCGCACGTCGCCAAGATGCGCAACCGCACCTCCGGGAAGCTCCCGCTGCCGATCACCATCCGCATCCCCTACGGCGGCGGCATCGGCGGGGTCGAGCACCACAGCGACTCCTCCGAGGCGTACTACGCCCACACCCCCGGCCTGCACGTGGTCACCCCGGCCACCGTGGCGGACGCCTACGGGCTGCTCCGCGAGTCCATCGCCTCCGACGACCCGGTGGTCTTCCTGGAGCCCAAGCGGCTCTACTGGGGCAAGGACCAGCTGGACACCGCCGCCGCGGTGGAGCCGATCGGCCGCGCCGTGCTGCGCCGCCCCGGCACCTCGGCGGTCCTGGTGACGTACGGGCCCTCGCTGCCGGTCTGCCTGGAGGCGGCCGAGGCGGCGAAGGCCGAGGGCTGGGACCTGGCGGTGCTGGACCTGCGCTCGCTGGTGCCCTTCGACGAGCAGACGGCCTGTCAGGTGGTCCGCTCGATCGGCCGGGCGGTCGTGGTGCACGAGGCCTCCGGCTTCGGCGGGGCGGGCGCGGAGATCGCCGCCCGGCTGACCGAGAAGTGCTTCCACCACCTGGCGGCCCCGGTGCTGCGGGTCACCGGCTTCGACATCCCGTTCCCGCCGCCGATGCTGGAGCACCACCACCTGCCCGGTGTGGACCGCATCCTCGACGCGGTGGCCCGGCTGCAGTGGGAGGACTGACCAGATGATGCCGGTGGTGCGCGAGTTCACCCTCCCCGACCTGGGCGAGGGGCTGACCGGGGCCGAGGTGGTCCGCTGGCTGGTGGAGGTCGGCGAGGTGATCGCCGTCGACCAGCCGGTGGTGGAGGTGGAGACCGCCAAGGCGGTGGTCGAGGTGCCCTGCCCGTACGGCGGGGTGGTGACGGCCCGGTACGGCGCCGAGGGCGAGGAGATCCCGGTCGGGGCCCCGCTGGTGACGGTCGCGGTGGCGCCGGGCGAGGGCCCGCAGCCGCTGGCGGACCAGGACCCGCCGGTGGAGCGGCCGTTGGTCGGGTACGGGGTGGCCGAGCGGCCGGCCGGTGCGCGGCGGGCCCGGGTCGGGGCGCGGGGTGCTTCGGCGCCGGCCGTCCCGGTCGCCCAGGCCGTCCAGGTCGCGCCGGTGGCCGTGGCGGCTCCGGTCGCTCCGGCTCCGGTGGCTTCCGCGGCCCCGGGCGTGGTGGCGGTGATCTCGCCGCTGGTGCGGCGGATCGCCCGCGAGCACGACCTGGACCTGCGGACGGTGGCCGGCTCCGGTCCGGAGGGGCTGATCCTGCGGCGGGACGTGGAGCGGGCGTTGAGCGCTCCCGCCCCGGTGGCGGCGGCCCCGGTGGCCGAGGGCGTGGTCCCGCTGCGCGGGCTGCGCAAGGCGGTGGCCGAGAAGCTGACCCGCAGTCACCAGGAGATCCCCGCCGCGACCTGCTGGGTGGACGCCGACGCCACCGCGTTGATGGAGCTGCGGGCCGAGCTCAACCGGGCGGCCGGGCCGAAGATCAGCGTGCTGGCCCTGCTGGCCCGGATCTCCACCGCCGCGCTGGCCCGCTTCCCGGAGCTCAACTCCAGCGTGACGCCCGACGGGTCCGGCATCGTCCGGCACACCGCCGTGCACCTGGGCTTCGCCGCGCAGAGCGAGCGCGGTCTGGTGGTGCCGGTGGTGAAGGACGCGCACGCGCTCGGGACGGAGCAACTCGGTTCGGAGCTCGCACGGTTGACCGAGGCGGCCCGGGAGGGCCGGATCACCCCGGCCGAGCTGACCGGGGGCACCTTCACCCTCAACAACTACGGGGTCTTCGGGGTGGACGGCTCCACGCCGATCCTCAACCACCCCGAGGCGGCGATGCTCGGCGTCGGCCGGATCACGCCCAAACCCTGGGTCCACAACGGGGAGTTGGCGGTCCGTCAGGTCACCCAGCTCTCCTTCACCTTCGACCACCGGGTCTGCGACGGCGGTACGGCGGGTGGCTTCCTGCGGTTCGTCGCGGACTGCGTGGAGCAGCCGGGGACGCTGCTGCGGCAGCTGTGACGACGGTTGTGCGTGCGGGAGGGTAGCGCTTCGGGAGCCTCGTGTCCGGGCTTCCGAGGATTTGTCGGATGAGCTTCACGGTCGTGCCACTCTGCTGAGCCTCAGCAACTGGCACGACCGGAAGCGAAACGATTCTCTTGGGCACTCGTCAAATCGCGGTGAAGACAGCCCCGTTGAGGGTCCGGGCGGGGCGCGGCTCGGTCGCGGTGGCCGCCGTACCGGGCATGCCGGAGTCGGAGGCCGAGCCACCCGCAGGGGTGGTGGAGCCGGTGGTTCCGGTGGAGCCGGAACCCGTGGCCGTGGTGGAGCCGGAACCGGAGCCGGAGTCGGCGCCGACGGCCCTGGTGATCCCGCCGAAGCCGGCCCATCCGCCGGTCGTCCCTCCCGCGCTGCCGGCGGCGCCGCTGTTCCCGGAGGCCCCCGGCCTCAACTGGGCCGGGCCGGGCGACCACTGGAGCCGGGCCTGGGCAATGGACACCCTCGGGGGTGCGCCCCAGGCCCCCGCCGCCGCGCCCCCGGCCGGTGCGGAGGAGCCGCCGACCGCCCGGGACGTCGAGTTGATCCGGGCCAGTCTGGCGGTGGTGGAGCCGCTCGCCGACCGGGCCACCGCGCACTTCTACGCGCTGATCTTCCTGCACCACCCCGAGGTGCGGGCGCTCTTCCCGGCCGCCATGGACGTCCAGCGGGACCGGCTGTTCCGTTCGCTGCTGATGGCCGCCCGGAGCGCCGACGACCTGCCGGGTCTGACCGCCTACCTGACCCGGCTCGGCCAGGGGCACCGCAAGTACGGGACCCTGACGGGCCACTACGCCCCGGTCGGGGAGTGCCTGGTGGCCGCGCTGGCCAAGTACTGCGGTCCGAAGTGGGACGCCGAGACCGAGCTGGCCTGGCGCCGGGTCTACGGGCTGGTCGCCACCGTGATGTCGGAGGCGGCCGAGGAGGCGGCCCGGACCTCCCCGCCGTGGTGGCAGGCCGAGGTGGTGGGACACCAGCTGCGCACGCCGGACGTGGCGGTGCTGACGCTCCGTCCGGACCAGGCGTACCCGTACCGGGCCGGGCAGTACACCACCCTGGAGACGCCCTGGTGGCCCCGGGTCTGGCGGCCGTTCTCCTTCGCCACCGCGCCCCGGCCGGACGGGTTGCTGACCCTGCACGTCAAGGCGGTGCAGGCGGGCTGGGTGAGCAACGCGCTGGTGCACCGGGCCGGGCCGGGCGACGTGCTGCGGCTCGGCCCGGCGGCCGGCTCGATGGTGCTGGACCACGAGCACGGGGCCGACCTGGTCTGCCTGGGCGGCGGTACCGGGATCGCCCCGGTCACCGCGCTGGTGGAGGAGCTGGCCGAGCACGGCCGGGGCGGGCGCGCGGTGGACGTCTTCTACGGCGCCCGGCGGCAGGACGGGCTGTACGAGCTGGACCGGCTGCGCGAACTGGCCTCCGGCAACCCGTGGCTGACGGTCCATCCGGTGGTCTCCGAGGAGCAGGCGGTCGGGCTGCTCGCGGGGGAGCTGCCGGACGCGGTCTCCCGCTACGGCAGCTGGGCCGGCCGGGACGCGTACCTGAGCGGCCCGGCGGCCATGGTCCGCCGGGGCGCACGGGCACTGACCCGGGCCGGGGTGACGCCGGGCCGGGTCTTCCACGACCTGGGCGAGGGGGTCTGAGGTGGCCGGGGCCCGCTCAGTGCCGCTCGGCGGCGCCGAGGTCGGGGGCGAGCATGGCCCGGACGCCCTCGATGTTGGCGGCCAGGTAGGCGCGCAGACTGGGCGGGACGACGTTCACCGAGGTGACGCCCTCGCGGGTGAAGGGCAGCCGGACGATCTCGTACTCGCCCTGCGGCTCGTCCACCTCGGGGCCGTGCCGGCGGGACGGGTCCATCGCGGTGAGCCGGCAGACGAAGAAGTGCTGGACCTTGACCCCGTGGGGGTGGGCGAGTGAGCCGTCCTCGTGGTGGGAGTGGGCGACCGTGTCCACGAAGGCGGGCACCACGCCCTCGACCTTGCCCCCGAGTTCCTCGTCCACCTCCCGGTGCAGGGCGGCCACCACGCTGCGGTCGGTGGGCTCCACCCCGCCGCCCGGGGTGATCCAGTACGGCCGGGCGCCGGGCCTGGTCCGCTTGATCAGCACGATCGAGGCGGGGCGGTGCGGATCGTCCGGGTCCAGCTCCAGCAGGATCGCCCGCGCGGTGCGCTTCACCACGGGGCGGACGGGGCCGGTCATGACCACCTCCGGGACGGGAGCGTTGTGCCTGAGTCTCCCGCCGCGGCCCGTCGGTGAAACTCGTACAGACGGGCGAACCGGGCGGACCGGTTCCGCCGAACGGTTGATTCGGCGTGCCCGGGCGCTTCGGGGCCGCAGTGGGCAGTGAGGGCCTTTGGATCTTCGATAGCAAGGCGGGCGCCGGAGATGCTTCTACCGGAGAGTCACATTCCGCCACAGGTGCCTTCGAATCGAAGGTCAAAAGCCGACATTGCTCACCGGAATGATTGCAGGCATGGGCGCCCTGTGCTGCAATGAGCGCCATTCGGGCACAACTGCACTGAAACCGGGCAGGGGGCAGGGCATGACAGTCGATCAGATCGCGGACGCCGCACGGAGCATACGGGGCGCCGGGTCGCCGACCGGGGGTACGCGGGAGCCGACCCTGATCGCCTCCGTCCAGCGGGCGCTGCGGCTGCTGGAGGCCGTCGGCGAGTACCGCGAGGGCGCCACCGCCAAGCAGCTGGCCCGGGCCGCCGGGCTGCCGCTGGGCACCACGTACCACCTGCTCCGCACCCTGACCCACGAGGCCTACCTGTGCCGCGTCGACGGCCGGTTCTTCTACGGCGCCTCGGTGGACGGCATCGGCCGGGACGGCGGCCGGCAGGCCGAACGGGCCGGCCTGCGCGACCGGATGGAGCAGATCGGCCTGGAGCTGGGCACCGCCGTCTACTACGCCGTCTACGAGGACGGCGAGGTCCGGGTGGTCGACGTGGTCGACGCCCCGGCCCGGCCCGCGGTCACGGAGTGGGCCGACTTCAAGGTCACCGCCAACGCCCACGCGGTCGGCCAGTGCCTGCTCTCCCAACTCGGCGAGGAGGACCGCCAGGACCACTTCAGCCGCCACCCCCCGGTCGGGCTCACCCCGTCCACGGTCACCGACCGCACCCTGCTGCTCCGCCGCCTGGCCGCGGCCGAGCCGAGCAGGCCGGTGCTGGAGCGTCAGCAGTACGCGCTCGGCACGGTCTGCGCCGCCGTCCCGATCACCGTCGGCTCGGCCGTCGCCACCATGGCGATCTCCCTCCCGGCGGCCCGCGACGGGGAACTGCCCGCGAAGGCCGAGCGGCTCCGTTCGCTGGTCGGGGCGATGTCCCCCTCGTTCGTCCACTGACCCCGTCGGGTGTGTCCGCTCACCATTTGAAAAAGCGCGTCTTGTCCCCTTCGTCCCCGAAGCACCACGATGGAGCCGGAAGGGGACCTTGAGGACCACTGCAGGAATCGCATGCCCGGCCACCGGCGGTCCCCTCAACCACCGGACACCGGGCAGAACGAGAGGTACTGGCGCATGCACAGCACGGTCCAGGGCCACGTGGTGATGAACCTCGTGGTCTCGCACGAGCTCTCCTTCCGCATCGTGGTCGACCTCGACTACGACCCCGTGGACCCGTTCGCGGTCCGGTTCACCTTCCACCTCCCCGGCGACGCCCCGGTCACCTGGTACTTCGCCCGCGAGCTGCTGCTGGACGGCATCAGCCGCCCGACCGGCGAGGGGGACGTGCACATCCACCCCGTGGGCGACGAGCTCTCCGAGGTCTGCATCGTGCTGCACTCCCCGGACGGCGACGCCCGGCTGGTCGCCTCGGCCCCGCCGCTGATCGCCTTCCTGGCCCGGACCGACCGGCTGGTGCCGATGGGCCAGGAGCCGACCGGCAGCGAGCTGGACGAGGCACTGGCCGCCATCCTGGCCAAGGGCTGCGAGAACCTCGGCTGAGGCGGCGCCACCGCGCCCGGCAGCACGAAGGGCCCACCGTCCGGAGGCGGTGGGCCCTTCCGTGTGCGGGGGAGTGACCCCGCGTCAGTCGTCGTCGCCGAAGGCCAGGTTGAGGCCCCAGGACACCAGGCTGATGATCAGCGAACCCAGCAGGGCGGCCCAGAAGCCGTCCACGTGGAAGTCCAGGTCCAGCTTGTCGGAGGCCCAGGAGGTCAGCCAGAGCATCAGGGCGTTGATCACGAAGGTGATCAGCCCCAGGGTGAGGATGAACAGCGGCAGCGAGAACAGCTTGACCACCGGCTTGATCAGGAAGTTCACCACCCCGAAGATCAGGGCGACGGCGATCACCGTCACGGTCTTGCTCTGCCAGTCGTCCCCGGACAGCGTGATGCCGGACACGATCCAGGCGGCCACCCAGATGGCGGCCGCGTTGATCAGCGTCTTGATGACGAAGTTCTTCATGGCCACGAGGGTGGCAGGCCGCCGGGCCCGGCGGAAGCTCCCCGGGCGCATGTTGTTCAATGTGGCCATCACAACAGGAGGGTGGCCCCCGTGAAGGTCTTCCGGCTGGACCGGCTCGACGCCGAACGCTCCGAGGGCGGCGGCGCCTACCTGCGGTTCCTGAAGGAGCGTCACATGTCCGCCGGGCTCTACGCGCTCTCCCCCGGCGAGACCGACACCCAGACCGCGCACGCCCAGGACGAGCTCTACCAGGTGATCAGCGGCCGGGCCGAACTGACCGTCGGCGGCGAGACCACCACCGTCGGCCGGGGCAGCGTGGTCTACGTGCCGGCCGGCACGCCGCACCGCTTCCACCACGTCACCGAGGAGCTCCGGGTACTGGTGGTCTTCTCCCCGCCGGAGGACTGACGGGCCGTCCGGAGCGCTCCGGGTAGGGTCGGCCGAGGCCCGACCCGTCCATCCCTGGAGCAACGATGACCTTCACCGAGGAACTCTGGTCGGCGATCGAGCCGATCCACGCGGAGATCCTGGCCCACCCCTTCATCTCCGGCCTGACCGACGGCACCCTGCCGCGCGAGGCCTTCCGGCACTTCGTGGTCCAGGACTCGCACTACCTGCGGGACTACGCCCGGGCGCTGGCCGTCTGCGCCGCCAAGGCCCCCGACGAGGAGGGCGTGCGGGCCTTCGCCGCCGACGCGGTCGGCGCCATCGCGGCCGAGCAGGAGATGCACGCCGACTTCCTGTCCGCCTTCGGCGAGCGCGCCGAGGAGGCCGCCGCCGAGCCGGTGCTGCCGACCACCCGGGCCTACACCAGCTACCTGCTGGCCACCGTCTACGGCGGCTCCTTCGCCGAGGCGGTCGGCGCGGTGCTGCCCTGCTACTGGATCTACGCCCGGGTCGGCGAGCAGCTGCTCGCCTCCTCCTCCCCCGACCCGCTCTACGCCAAGTGGATCGCCACCTACGGCGACGAGGCCTTCCAGTCCGTGGTCCGCCGGGTGCTGGAGCTGACGGACCGTCTGGGCGAGCAGCTCGCCCCGGCCGAGCGGGCCCGGGTGGTCGAGCACTTCGTGACCACCTCGCGGTACGAGTGGATGTTCTGGGACGCCGCCTGGCGCCGCGAGACCTGGCCGGTCTGACTCCTCCCGGAGTCGGGGTCGGACCGGCCCGGACCTAGGGGGCATCTCCGGGTTCTCTCCGGGCCGCCACCCCTCGGAAGCCGTGCCCCGGCCGGGTACGGTCGAAGTATCGAAGCAACGGGACGCGACGGACCAGCCGTCACCGGCCCGAGGGGAGAGAAGGAACGGACATGGCCGAGCTCTGGAAGTCGCTGCCCTCCTGGGTGCGCAACATCGTCGTCCCGGTCATCGCGGTGATCCTGGCCTGGAACCTGATCTGGTTCGTGGTCGGCGCGGTGACCTCATTGCTCGCCTTCCTGTTCAAGGCCCTGATCGTGGTCGGCGTCGCGGCCGGTGTGGTGATCCTGGTGAAGAAGGCCGCCAAGAGCTGACGCCCCGCACGACGACGGACGGCCCGGCCCCCCTCGGGGGGCCGGGCCGTCTCACGTGGTGAACAGACCGTCAGGTCTGCTCTGGACCATCCGCAACCTGACCGCTACGGTGTTGGACGTCTTGTCGCAGGCAAACCGCCTGTGGACACGGGAGCTCGGAGCACCGGGCTGAGAGGGCGCTGAAAGGTACGTGCGAGCCGCGTACCGACCGCTGCGTCGACCGCAGGAACCTGACCGGGTAATGCCGGCGTAGGGAGTTTGAGGTCTCATGACCACGTTCGATGCACAGCAGAAGTCTGCCCCGGCCCAGGTGGAGAGCGCCGTCACCAGCGCCACCACCGGCTACCCGACCCCGGCATGGCGCAAGGCCTACCGCGACGGTTCCCGGCCCGACCTGCGGGTGCCGTTCAAGGAGGTCGTCCTCACCAACGGCAAGTCCGTTCCGCTGTACGACACTTCGGGCCCGTACACCGACCCCGCCTACCAGCCCGACGTGCGCCGCGGCCTGCCCGTGCTGCGCGACGCCTGGATCCGCCAGCGCGGCGACGTCGAGGAGTACGAGGGCCGCGAGGCGCGCCCCGAGGACGACGGCATCAAGCACACCTCGCCGCGCGGCGGCAACCTGCGCAACCTGGACGCGGTCTTCCCCGGCCGCCCGCGCCGCCCGCTGCGCGGGCGCGAGGGCGCGGTGACCCAGCTCGCCTACGCGAAGCGCGGGATCGTCACGCCGGAGATGGAGTTCGTGGCGCTCCGGGAGGGCATGGACCCGGAGTACGTGCGCTCCGAGGTGGCCCGCGGCCGCGCGGTCATCCCGGTGAACGTGAACCACCCCGAGGTGGAGCCGTCGATCATCGGCACCAACTTCCTGGTGAAGATCAACGCCAACATCGGCAACTCCGCCGTCACCTCCTCGATCGAGGAGGAGGTGGAGAAGATGACCTGGGCGACCCGCTGGGGCGCCGACACCGTGATGGACCTCTCCACCGGGCGGAACATCCACACCACCCGCGAGTGGATCCTGCGCAACTCGCCGGTGCCGATCGGCACCGTGCCGCTGTACCAGGCGCTGGAGAAGGTGGACGGCAAGGCCGAGGAGCTGAACTGGGAGGTCTACCGGGACACCATCATCGAGCAGTGCGAGCAGGGCGTGGACTACATGACGGTGCACGCCGGCGTGCTGCTCCGCTACGTCCCGCTGACGGCCCGTCGCAAGACCGGCATCGTCTCGCGCGGCGGCTCGATCATGGCGGCCTGGTGCCTGGCGCACCACCAGGAGAACTTCCTCTACACCAACTTCGAGGAGCTCTGCGACATCCTGGCCCGCTACGACGTCACCTTCTCGCTGGGTGACGGCCTGCGGCCGGGCTCCACCGCGGACGCCAACGACGAGGCGCAGTTCGCCGAGCTGCAGACCCTCGGCGAGCTGGGCCGGATCGCCCGCGAGCGGGACGTCCAGGTCATGATCGAGGGCCCCGGCCACGTCGCGATGAACAAGATCAAGGAGAACATGGATCTCCAGAAGGAGATCTGCGACGAGGCGCCGTTCTACACCCTCGGCCCGCTCACCACGGACGTGGCCCCCGGCTACGACCACATCACCTCGGGCATCGGCGCGGCGATGATCGCCTGGTGGGGCACCGCGATGCTCTGCTACGTCACGCCCAAGGAGCACCTGGGCCTGCCCAACCGGGACGACGTCAAGACCGGCGTGATCACCTACAAGATCGCCGCCCACGCCGCCGACCTGGCCAAGGGCCACCCCGGCGCCTCCGCCTGGGACGACGCCCTCTCCGACGCCCGCTTCGAGTTCCGCTGGGAGGACCAGTTCAACCTGGCCCTCGACCCGGAGACGGCCCGCGCCTTCCACGACGAGACCCTCCCCGCCGAGCCGGCCAAGACCGCGCACTTCTGCTCCATGTGCGGTCCGAAGTTCTGCTCGATGAAGATCTCCCAGAAGATCCGCGACGAGCACGGCGACGGCTCCAGCGCCGTGGCCACCGACTTCGACGCCGAGGCCCTGGCTGGCATGCAGGCCAAGTCCGAGGAGTTCGCCGCCGCCGGCAACCGGGTCTACCTCCCGCTGGCCGACTGACCCGGCGTCACCAGACCGCGCCGTTCTGGGAGGAAGAGGGGGCTTCCCAGGACGGCGCTTTCGGCGTGCCCCGGGCCCTGCCGCTCACCGGCCCGCCGGCGTCCGCCCCGGCGGCAGGTGCCGGGGAGGTGATCGCTAGGCTCCGCGCCGTGAAGGTGTGGAAGGCGATCGGTTTGGGGCTGTTGGGTCTCACCGTCATGGCGAGCTGCAGTGTGATGGGTGCCTGGGCCGTCTTCGGAGGGTTCTACGGCTGCACCTCCAGGGACGAGGAACTGGCTGACGAGCTGAGGACGTTCGCGATCCTCGATGTCCGCCGGCCGGATGCCCGGCAGTCGGGCAGGCGCTACTCGGACTGTGACGAGGACGACGGCTTCGCCGTCGCCGGCCAGTACTACGAGCACACGGGTACGCGTGAGGAGTTGCTCGCCTTCTACCGTGCGGCCGCGGCGAAGGACGGCTGGCAGCCGGACGGGGACGGGCGTGGTGACGGCCTCTGCTTCTCCAAGCCGTACGGCACCGTCACCGCCCATCTGGGGGTGTGGTTCCCGAGCTCCTACGACATCGCGGGGGAGCCTCCGGCGAACGTCATGGAGTACGGCCTGGAGGTGACCGCGAGCCACGACGGCGCGGCATGGTGCTGACGGTCCGGCCCGGCGCTCCGGCCTCCGGGGTGCCGGGCCGCTGACGTGGGGTCAGACCTCGTCCGGGCCGGTGAAGTCCGGCGAGGCGAAGTCGGGGGAGCTGTAGCCGGGGCCGGTGAAGTCGGCCGGGCGCTGGGTGCGGCCGTCGGGGGTGGTGACGCCCTCCACGCCCGGGCTGGTGAAGCCGGGGCTGGAGTAGCCGGGGGAGCCGGGGCGCGGGCCCGGGCGCGGGACGGCGGGCGGGGCCGGGGCGGGGTCGGTGTAGAGGTTGGCCACCAGCCAGGGCAGCAGGGCGCGTTGGTGCAGGGCGGTCAGCCAGGCCTGCCGGGCCTCGGCGAGGGCGGTGTCCTGGGCGGGGGCGGCGCCGTCCCGCAGGGCGGTGAGCAGCAGGCCGACGATGCCGACCACCATCGCGGTGACGGCCACCGCCAGGGAGATCCAGCCGGCCGTCACCACCGCCTGGGCGAGGGCCAGTTCGGGCGAGGCGCCGCGCACCGCGTAGCCGATCGCCAGGAGCAGCAGCCCGCCGGTGCCGGCCAGGATCGGGGTGAGCACGGTGAGCACCGGGAACAGCCCGGCGCCCTCCTCGTTCCGCAGCCGGTCGGTGAGGCCGCGCGGGGCGGGCGGCCCGGCCGCTCTGAGTGCGGTGTAGTGCTGGTACTCGGGGTCGGCCGGGGCGGCCACCCGGTCGGCCAGCAGGGCTGCCTTGGTGCGGAGTTGGGCCGGGTTGAGGTGCGGCCCGGGCGCGGCGAACGCGCCGGTGAGGGCGGAGTCGCGCAGGGCCTCGTCCAGGGCCCGGTCGAAGTCGGGCCGGTCCTCGGGCAGTAACCGCGAGGTGTGCTGCGGAGCTCGGTCCATCGGGGCTTGGTCCATCGGGGAACCCCCGTTCCGTCGTCGCGGTGCGAAGTGGTGCGGTGCGAAGCGGTGCGGTGCGGGTGTGCGAGATCGCCTCGATGGTAGGGGCCGGAAGCGACCGGCACACAGTCGCTTTCCGGTTTTCCACACGTTCCGGTGCGTGGTCGGTACGTGAACGCGACCGTTCGGGAGGCGTTCTGACGGTGGTTCAGTCCAGCGGCAGCCGGGCGACCAGCAGCCGGCCCTCCATGGTGACCCCGCCGTCCATCGCCACGGCCAGCTCGTCCGCGTAGATGTACGGCCCCGGCACGTGCGGCGGCACGCCGTCCTCGGCGTGGGTGGAGCCGGTCAGGTACGGGATCGGGCTGTGCCCGTGCACCACCCGGTGGCCGCCGTAGGCGCCGAGCAGCTCGTGCACCGCCTGCGCCCCGGCCGGGCCGCGGAAGGCGAAGCGCTTGGTGAAGCGCCGGAAGGCGTCCCACCACTCGTCGGCGCCCTCGTCGGCGAGCAGCCGGTGCACCGCCTCGTTGACGTCGTCCAGGGTGGAGCCGTACTCCAGGTAGGCGGTGGTGTCGGAGTGCAGCAGCAGGTGGCCGTCCTCCAGGGCGATGGCGGGCAGCCGGGAGAGCCAGCTGACGTGGTGCGACTCCAGCCGCTCCAGGTCGCTCTGCTGACCGCCGTTCAGCCGCCAGGCAGCCAGGAAGGAGGCCGTTCCGGCGGTGGACTGCACCGGCTCGTCGCCGTACCGCGCGGCGCCCAGGAAGAGCAGTTCGTGATTGCCCATCAGGGCCCGGCAGTAGCCGCCGGCCGCGGCCGCCTCGGCGGCCAGCTGCATCACCAGGTCGATCACGCCGATGCCGTCCGGGCCCCGGTCGGTGAAGTCCCCGAGGAACCAGAGCCGGGAGCGGCCGGCCGACCAGTGGCCCTCGGCGTCGATCAGGCCCTGCTGGTGCAGTGCGGCCAGCAGCTCGTCGAGGTAGCCGTGCACGTCGCCGACCACGTACAGCGGGCCGGGCGCCTCGCCGGGCTCCGGCTGCGGGTACGGGTAGTGGACCTCCTCCGGCGGGACCGGCTGGGCCAGCTCCATGGTCGGGGGGTCGTCGGAGGCCGCCGCCCCGTGCCCGTACTCGTGGACGGCCTCCTGGACGGCCTCCGGGCCGTAGCCGGGGGCGGCCTGACTGACCGTCGGCCAGTGCTGCTCCAGGAACCGGGCACCGCCGTAGCCGCTGTACGTGGCGTCGTAGCCGTAGCCGCCGGGCGGCTCGGGAGGCTCGTAGTAGGAGCCGTACGGGAGCACGTCGAGGTCCTGCGGCTGGCGGGGGCCTGACTCGGGGAGCTCAGGCCCGGGGAGGCGGTCCTCGGGTGTCATTCGCCCATCATAGGAAGACCGCTCTCCCCTGGTCCCCACCTGGTGCCCACCAATCGTCCGTCGGCCGGTCCTACGTCTCCCCCGGTGGCCGGGGCGGGCTCACCGTGGTGCGTGGGCTCCGGCGTTGGGAGGAGGCCCGGACGATGAGTTCGGTCGGCATCAGGGTGCCGGGCGGCGGCCCGGCCGAGGCGGTCCGGTAGCGGGGCGGGAAGAGCCGGGTGCCCTTGACCGGATCGGAGGAGGCGACCCCGGACGAGTCGACTCCCTCGATGGCGTCGATCAGCAGGTTGACCACGGTGGTGCCGATCCGACGGGGTTTCAGGGAGAGCGTGGTGATCGGCGGCTCGGTGCCGGCGTAGACGTCGCTCTCGCTGCAGCAGACCAGCAGCAGGTCCTCCGGCACCCGGAGCCCGTACCGCCGCGCGGCGGCCAGCAGGTCGGTGCCGTTGGGGTCGAAGAGGCCGTAGACCGCGTCCGGCCGGTCCGGCCGGGCCAGCAGCCGGTCGGCGGCCAGCGCCCCGGCGGCCGGGTCGTGGGCCGGGTAGGTCTCGTAGACCGGCTCCTGGCCGACCCGCTCGCACCAGCCGAGGTAGGCGTCGGTGGAGAGCCGGGTGTAGGTGTCGGTGGAGGTCCCGGTGAGCAGCCCGATCCGGCGGGCGCCGGCCTCGCTCAGGTGGTCCAGGATGCCGAGCACGGCGGCCTCGTGGTCGTTGTCGACCCAGGCGGTGACCGGGCAGTTGCCCGGTTTGCCGTCGCTCACCACCGGGACGCCCGAGCGGTAGAGCTCGCTCACCAACGGGTCCTGGTCGGGCGGGTCGATCACCACGGTGCCGTCCAGCGCGATGTTCCCCCAGACGTCGTGCCGGGAGGAGGCGGGCAGCACGACCAGCGCGTAGCCGCGGCTGAGCGCGGCACTGGTGGCGGCCCGCGCCATCTCGGCGAAGTAGGCGAACTCGGTGAAGGTGAACGGCTCTTCGCCGTAGGTGGTGACGGTCAGTCCGATCAGGCCGGAGCGTCCGGTGCGCAGGGTGCGGGCGGCGGCCGATGGGCGGTAGCCGAGGCGCTCGGCCACCTCGCGCACTCGGCTTCTGGTCTCGTCGGGAAGGCGGCCCTTACCGTTGAGGGCGTCCGAGACCGTGGTGATCGACACTCCGGCGGCTGCTGCCACATCCCGGATGCCGGCCCGTTCCAGTCGCCGCGAGGTGGTGGGTCGCCGACCGCTCTGGTTGGCTGCTGCTGTCATGGCGGACCGATCGTATGGCGCATGACCGCGCTGTGTGACCGGTACCGACAGAGAGTCAGAAGAACCGTTTCTCCATGAACCTTCGGCCGCGCATCCCTTCGATACCGGTCGCAATCCAGCCGTCTTACCTCTGACATGTGCCATGGGAACCCGGCAGAATGGCTGATCGGTACCCGTACCCCGAACGAGCAACTCACCCGCACGGGTGAGCGTGCCCGCCATCGTTCGGGGCACCCGACCGGGTGGGACGGGTACGCACCACGGGGCCGGGCGCGCGTACGGCGATCCCGGCCGCGCACGGCACCACGATTTCGACAAGGAGCGCACCGTGACCGGTACGGCAGCACAGGGCCCCCGCCTGAGGCCGACGCTGGACGGCATCCCCACCTACAAGCCCGGCAAGCCGGCCGGCGCCGACTCGTACAAGCTGTCCTCCAACGAGAACCCGTTCGAGCCGCTCCCCGGCGTGCTGGACGCGGCGGTCTCCGCCGCCGCCTCCTTCCACCGCTACCCGGACATGGCCGCCACCGAGCTGGTCGAGGAGCTCGCCGCCCGCTTCGGCGTCCCGGCCGAGCACGTCGCGGTCGGCACCGGCTCGGTCTCGGTGGCCCAGTCCCTGGTGCTCTCCACCGCGGGCCCGGGCGACGAGGTGGTCTTCGCCTGGCGCTCCTTCGAGGCCTACCCGATCATCACCCAGGTCGCCGGGGCCACCCCCGTGCCCGTCCCGCTCACCGCGGGCGAGGAGCACGACCTGGACGCGATGCTGGCCGCGATCAACGAGCGGACCCGCCTGGTCTTCGTCTGCAACCCCAACAACCCCACCGGCACCGTGATCCACCGGGCCGAGCTGGAGCGCTTCCTGGACGCCGTCCCGAGCGACGTCCTGGTCGTGGTCGACGAGGCCTACATCGAGTTCATCCGCGACGCGGAGGTGCCCAACGGCATCGACCTCTACCGCGACCGCCCCAACGTCTGCGTGCTGCGCACCTTCTCCAAGGCCTACGGCCTGGCCGGCCTGCGGGTCGGCTTCGCCGTCGCCCACGAGCCGGTGGCCACCGCGCTGCGCAAGACCGCCGTCCCCTTCGGCGTCTCCCAGCTGGCCCAGGACGCGGCCGTCGCCTCGCTCCGGGCCGAGGACGCCCTGCTGGTCCGGGTCGAGCACCTGGTCGGCGAGCGCGACCGGGTCACCGCCGCCCTGGCCGCCCAGGGCTGGCAGCTGGCCGAGACCCAGGCCAACTTCGTCTGGATCCGCCTCGGCGAGCGCACCCTCGACTTCGCCGCCGCCTGCGCCGCCGCCGGCATCGTCGTCCGCCCCTTCCCGGGCGAGGGCGTCCGCGTCACCATCGGCGAGCCCGAGGGCAACGACATCTTCCTGGCCACCGCCGAGGCCTTCCGCAAGTCGCTCTGACGCTCCGTCCGACGGGCCCGTCACCGGCCGGTG
The DNA here is from genome assembly GCF_044452665.1 of Kitasatospora sp. NPDC051853. Taxonomy (NCBI): domain Bacteria; kingdom Bacillati; phylum Actinomycetota; class Actinomycetes; order Kitasatosporales; family Streptomycetaceae; genus Kitasatospora; species Kitasatospora sp. NPDC051853. The sequence goes on from NZ_JBITBY010000003.1 coordinate 337,340, forward strand.
GCGGGCCCGTCGGACGTCCGGCGCACCATGAAGGGTTCCGGGCGGAGGCTGGTAGGCGGCTGGGAGCCCCGGTGGATCCCGCCCGGCGGGCGGGAGGCGGGTGCGGCCGTGCGCGGGGCTCCCCCCGGTGAATCTCCCAGCCAGTTCCCAGGCGGGCCACAGGGGTTGGCAAGCGCCGGGGGGCAGGGTGGTGTGCCATGAAGGTGCTTCCTCGGCGGCGGGCCGCCGTCCTTGTGAACTCCGCGCTCGTGGTGGCCCTGGTGGGTGGTGTCGCGGTGGCGTACTCCACCGTGGGCAGCGAGAGCGGAGTGGCGGCGAGCAAGCCGCAGACCCGGACCGCGACGGTCACCAAGGGGACGGTGCTGGCCACCGTGTCCGGATCCGGCACCCTGTCCTCGCCCAGCGACGCGGGCCAGGACTTCGTCACCGGCGGGAAGGTGACGGCGGTGAAGGTGGCCGTCGGCGACGTGGTGAAGAAGGGCGACGTCCTGGCCACGGTGGCCACCACCGACGCCCAGCAGCAGGTGGACGCGGCGCAGCGGGCGCTGACCACCGCCAACGCCAACCTCACCAAGGCGGAGGCCGGCCAGAAGGTCACCACCACCACGCCGGGCAGGACCGACGAGCGCGGTCAGCAGTCCCAGCCCACCACCACGACCACCGTGACGGTGGACGACGCCCAGGTGGCCCAGGCCGAGCAGCAGGTCCAGACGGCGCAGACCCAACTGACCAACGCCAAGGCGGCGTTGGCGGGTACCACGCTGACCGCCTCGGCCGACGGCACGGTGGCCTCGGTGTCCGGCAAGGTCGGCGACACCGTCTCCGGCACCGGTGGCAGCACCGGCAGCAGCAGCGGGGCCAAGAGCACCGGGACGAGCACCGGCACCACCGGCAGCTCGCTCAGCGGGTTCGTCGTGCTGACCAACCCGACCGGGATGCGGGTCACCGCGAACTTCTCCGAGCTGGACTCGCTCAAGGTGAAGAAGGACGCGGCCGCCACCGTCACGCTCAACGCGCAGTCCGACACCAAGCTCAACGCCAAGGTGCTGAGCGTGAGTTCGCTGCCGAACAGCAGCAGCGGAAGCGGCCAGGGCGGCAGCGCGGTGCAGTACGCGGCGGTCCTGGAGATCACCGGTGACACCAGCAGGCTGCGCACCGGCCTGAGCGCCACCATCTCGGTGGTCACCGGCGAGGCGCAGAACGCCCTCGCGGTGCCGACCGCCGCGCTCTCCGGCACCGGCTCGACCCGGACCGCGACGGTGGTGAAGGACGACGGCTCGACCGAGCGGGTCCAGGTCACCGTGGGCGTGGAGGGCGACTCCACGGTGCAGGTGACGGAGGGTCTGGCCGAGGGCGAGAGGGTGCAGCTGGTGAGCACCACGGTGAGCGGTGGCAACGGCTTCCCGAGCGGGCAGTTCCCGGGCCTGGGCGGTGGCACCGGCGGGGCCGGTGGCTTCGGCGGCGCGGGCGGTGGCGGCACCCGCAACGGCGGTACGGGCGGCGGGCGTTGATCGTGGCAGGCCGGAGTGTGCCGGCCCGTCCGGTGATCCGGCTCAGGAACGTGGTGAAGCGGTACGGCAGCGGCGATGCCACGGTGTACGCGCTGCGCGGCCCGGACGGCCCCGACGGGCAGCCGCTCGGGGTGAGCCTGGACATCGCGGAGGGCGACTTCGTCGCGGTGATGGGCAGTTCGGGTTCGGGGAAGTCGACCCTGATGAACATCCTGGGCTGCCTGGACGTGCCGACCTCCGGCCGGTACCTGCTGGACGGCACCGACGTCGGCCACCTGGACGAGGGTCAGCTGTCGCTGGTGCGCAACCGCCGGATCGGCTTCGTCTTCCAGTCCTTCAACCTGGTGCCGCGCACCACCGCGCTGGCCCAGGTCGAACTGCCGCTGGCCTACGCGGGGGTGCGCAAGGCGGAGCGCCGCAGCCGCGCACTGGCCGCGCTGGAGCGGGTCGGCCTGGCCGACCGGGCCGGGCACAAGCCCAACGAGCTCTCCGGGGGCCAGCAGCAACGCGTCGCGGTGGCACGGGCGTTGGTGACGGCGCCGGCCATGCTGCTGGCCGACGAGCCGACCGGGAACCTGGACAGCCGCTCCACCGAGGAGGTGCTCGGCATCATCGAGGGCCTGAACAGGTCGGGCCGCACGGTGGTGCTGATCACCCACGAGGACGAGGTGGCGGCCCGGGCCGGCCGGGTGATCCGGCTGGTGGACGGGGCGGTCGTCTCGGACGTCCGGCAGCACGAGGAGGTGACGGTGTGATCGTCTGGCAGATGGTGCGGTTCGCGTTCGGCGGGCTGGCGGCCAACAAGGTGCGCTCGGCGCTCACCATGCTCGGCGTGCTGATCGGCGTCGCGGCGGTGATCCTGCTGCTCGCGGTGGGCAACGGCTCCTCGGTCGCGGTGAAGAACTCGATCACCGCGCTCGGCACCAACTCACTGACCGTCAGCGCCTCCAACCTGCGCGGCTCCACCACGGCGGCCAAGCCGCTCACGGTGAACGACGCCAAGGCGATCGCGCAGGCCGGGGCGGTCTCGGTGAAGTCGGTCGCCCCGGTGGTGACCACCTCGGCCGCCGCCACCTACGGGGACGTCTCGCACACCCCCGGTTCGGTGGTGGGGACCTACCCGGCGTACTTCGAGACCGCCAACCAGAAGGTGGAGAAGGGCGACTACTTCTCCAACGACGACGTGCTCAACTCCCGCAAGGTGGCCGTGATCGGCTCCACCACGGCCGGTCAGCTGTTCGCGCAGGAGGACCCGGTCGGCAAGCGGATCGTGATCGGCGGCACCCCGTTCACGGTGACCGGCGTGCTGAAGACCAAGGGCGCCAGCGGATTCAACGACCCGGACGACGTGGTGATCGCCCCGCTGCCCACCGTGCAGAACGCCTTCACCGGCTTCGGGTCCGTCAACCAGATCCTGGTGCAGGCGAGTTCGGCCGAGAGCACCACCGAGGCGCAGGCCGAGGTGAGCCGGGTGCTGCTGGCCTCGCACGCCATCGCCGACCCCTCGAAGGCCGACTTCCGGATCTCCAACCAGGCCTCGCTGCTGACCGCCCGGGAGTCCACCACCAAGACCTTCACCGTGCTGCTCGGCGCGGTGGCCGCGATCTCCCTGCTGGTCGGGGGCATCGGGATCACCAACATCATGCTGGTGACCGTCACCGAGCGGACCAGGGAGATCGGCATCCGCAAGGCGCTGGGCGCGCCCCGGGCGGCCATCCTCGGGCAGTTCCTCACCGAGTCCACCCTGCTCTCGGTGCTGGGCGCCGGTCTCGGCGTGGCCGCCGGGCTGGTCGGGGCCCGCTTCACCATCGTCGGGATCACGCCCGTGGTGATCCCCGAGTCGGTGCTGGGCGCCTTCGGCATCGCCGTCGCGATCGGGCTGTTCTTCGGCAGCTACCCCGCCAACCGGGCCGCCGGGCTGCGCCCGATCGAAGCCCTCCGACACGAATAGGAATCCGATGAGCACTCCACAGAACGGCCCGGCGCACGAGACCGACCCGCTGGCCTCCCCGCCCGACGCCCGGGACATCGCGGCCGAGCTGGCCGCCCCGCCCCGGCGCAAGCTGCCCTGGCCGACCCTGGTGCTGGCCGGCGCGGTGGTGGCCACCCTGGGCTTCGTCGGCGGGGTCCAGTACCAGAAGGGCGAGGGCGGCGGCGCCACCAACGCCCAGGGCCCGCGGGCCGGTGCGAACCAGGGCCAGTTCCCGGGCGGGTACGGCGGCACCAACCGCCGGGCCGGCGGCCAGAACGGCCAGAACGGTCAGGGCCTCCCCAACGGCCAGGGCGGCCAGGGCGGCTTCACCCGGGGCACGGTCAAGCAGGTGGACGGCAGCACTGTCTACCTCACCGACGCCAACGGGAACACCGTCAAGGTCACCACCACCGACGCCACCAAGGTGCAGCTCTCCAAGCAGGGCAAGGCGGCCGACCTGACCCCCGGCCAGTCGGTGACCGTGGTCGGCACCCCGGACGGCTCGGGCGGCTACGCGGCCACCCAGCTCACGGAGGGTGCGGGCGGCTTCCCGGGGGGCGGCGCGCCCCGGCAGAGTGCCGGATGATCACTAACGATCGCATAAAAACTGTCTGATGAACTGTCAGGTCTGCCCCGATTGACTGATTTGTCATCAGTTCCCCATATGTCCATCACATAGTGTCCCCGATCCAGTCACCTCGCGTCAGAGGTGCGAGTCGAGGAGAGCACGATGGAGAACGGGACGACCGAGCCCGGGAGGCGCCTGACCGGCGCACTCCCGGGGCTGCGGCCGATGAGCGCCGCCCTGGCGCTCGCGGTCGCGGTGTCGGTTCTGGCGGGGTCGGAGACGGTGTTCGCCGCTCCGGCCGGGGCGGCGGCCGCCGCCGCCAAGGGGCAGCAGCAGTACGCGACCTCGGCCCAGGACCTGGCGTCCGCGCGGGTGCTGGCGCGGCTCTCGGGGCAGCGGGTCGAGGTGCTGGGGGAGCGCACCGAGACCTCCACCACCTGGGTGAACAAGGACGGGTCGCTCACCACCGAGCTGGCGGCGGCGCCGATCCGGTTCCAGCGCGACGGCCAGTGGGCCGACGTCGACCTGACCCTCCAGCAGGCCCAGGACGGTTCGGTGGCGCCCAAGGCGCACCCGCACGGCCTGAAGCTGGGCGGCGCGGGCGGCACGCCGGTCGGCTCGCTGCGCGAGGCGAAGGCCGGCCAGGGCCAGGGCCGTCCGCTGGTGACGCTCGGCTCCGGTGACCAGCAGGTGGAGCTCCAGTGGCGCGGCGGTCTGCCGAAGCCCGAGCTCAACGGCACGGTCGCCACCTACCGCAACGCGGTCGCCGACGGCGCCGCGGACCTGGTGGTGGAGGCCACCCGGACCGGCTTCGAGCAGTTCGTCACGCTCAAGCAGCGGCCCGCCGCCGACGGCTTCTCCTACACCATGCCGCTCAAGGCCAAGGGTCTGCGGGCCCAGGCGCAGCCGGACGGCAGCGTGGTGTTCAGCGACGCGAACAGCGGCGAGCAGCGGGCGGTGATGCCGGCCCCGGTGATGTGGGACTCCACCGTGGATCCGTCGGCCGGGGACAAGGTCCGCAAGGCCAAGGTCCAGGTCAGGGTCGAACAGCGCGGCGGTGACCTGGAGTTGGTGTACACCCCGGACGCCGCGTTCCTGGCGGATCCGGCGACCCGGTTCCCGGTGACGGTCGACCCGGCCACCGCGGCGCTGGGCAACGTCTTCGACACCTACGTGCAGCAGGGCGAGACGGTGGACTGGTCCACCGACGTGGAGCTGGACCTGGGCAACCCCGGTACCAAGAACGCGGACGGCAGCTTCCGCACGGCCCGTTCGTTCATGACCTGGAACACCGCGCCGATCGCCGACGCGCTGGTGTCCTCCGCGACGCTGAGCCTGTGGAACTTCCACTCCGGCAACAACGTGGACTGCAAGCCGTACGACTGGGAGGTGTGGGCCACCGGCCGGGCGAGCACCGCCAGCCGCTGGACCGCCCAGCCCACCTGGAACACCAAGTACGCCACCTCGAACGAGACCAAGGGCAACCCGTCCTGCACCTCGGCCCCGGACGGCTGGGTCAACGCGGACGTCACCAACCTGGTGCAGATCTGGGCCTCGGCGAAGAACGGCCTCTCCGACCTGGGCCTGCGGGCCGCCTCCGAGGCGGGCGTGAGCGGCTGGAAGCGCTTCAACTCGGCCAACGCCGGCTCCAACGTGCCGAAGCTGACGGTCAATTACAACTACCGGCCGCGCACCGGCACCGACCAGCAGGCCGGTTCGCCGTTCTTCAAGGACGCCGCGGGCACCTGGTGGGTCAACTCGGCCACGCCGACCCTGCGGGACACCTTCGCGGACCCGAACAACGACAAGGTCAACGGCAGCTTCCAGATCTTCGACGCCGCCACCGACACCCAGGTCGGCAACGTGCTGGTCTCGCCGTGGGTCCCGAGCGGGCAGCCCGCGTCGGTGACCGTGCCGGCCGGGGTGCTGACCAACGGCAAGACGTACAAGTTCCGCACCTCGCCCTACGACGGCACCCACTACAACCTGGGCTGGTCGCCGTGGGCGACCTTCACCGTCGACGCCTCGGCGCCCTCGGCCCCGGCCGCGGTCACCTCCGCCGACTACCCGTCGGGCCAGTGGGTCAAGGGCGCCGGGCAGTCCGGCGTCTTCACCGTCACCCCGCCCGCCGGTGACCAGAACGGGCTGGAGTGGTCGCTGGACGGCGCCACCTGGACCAAGGTCGCCACCAACGGCACCACCACGCCGGTCAACCTGACGGTCACCCCGGACAAGGCCGGTGGCAACACCCTGCGGGTGCGGACCACCGACCGGGCCGAGAACCGCTCCGAGGCGCTCTCCTACGCCTTCCAGGTCGGCGCGGGCGGCGTGACCTCCCCGAACGACGGTTCGCGGACCGCCGCCCGCGTCCCGCTGGCCGCCGAGGCGGACGGCTCCAAGTACGACAGGGCGAGCTTCTCCTGGCGGCGCTCCGACGCCGACGCCTGGGCTCCGGTCCCGCCCGCGGACGTCACCAACTCCGGTGCCGCGCTGGCCTCCTGGCCGGTCGCGCTGACCGCGGGCAAGACCCCGGCGCTGAGCTGGAACGCGGCCGGCACGGTCAACCCGGACGGCACCGTGCAGCTCCGCGCCGACTTCACCGGCCCGGGCGGCACCGTCTCCACCGAGCCGGTCAAGCTGATCGTGGACCGCAAGGCCGACGGCGCCGCCAGTGAGGACATCGGCCCCGGCAGCGTCAACCTGCTCACCGGTGACCTCACCGTCTCCACCACCGACGTCTCGGTGTTCGGCATGAGCGTCGGCCGCACCCACTCCTCCCGCGAGCCGAACGCGGCGGCGGCCCGCGAGGGCCAGGCGCCGATCTTCGGCCCGCACTGGATCTCCGGCATATCCTCGGACATCTCCTCCTCGGACTACACCGAGATCCGGAAGACCTCCAGCACCTCGCTGGACGTGGTGAACGCCGACGGCGGCACCACCTCCTTCACCGCCAACGCGGCCGACAACGGCTGGGTGCCGCAGCCCGGCGAGGAGGACCTGACGCTGCGCGGCTCGTTCGCCGCCGGTGACTTCACGCTCTCCGACACCGACGGCACCGTCACCACCTTCACCAAGGTGGACCCGGCCGCCGCCACCTGGACGGTCAGCTCCAGCCTGCTCGACGGACTCGGCAACACCACCACCACGGTGGTCTCCGAGAAGGTCGTCGCGAACGGCAAGACCCTGGCCCGCCCGAAGCTGGTCATCGCCCCCAGCTCCGCGGTCTCCGCCGCGGCCTGCGCGGCGGACGTCACCACCAAGGGCTGCCGCGTCCTCCAGTTCGGCTACGCCACCGCGACCACCGCGACCGGCACCGCCTACGGCCAGACCGGCGACTTCGCCGGCCAGGTGAGCGGCATCAAGCTCTGGGCCACCGCCCCGGGCGCGGCCGCCGCCACCGCCACCGACGTGGCGGGCTACCAGTACGACATCGACGGCCGGCTCCGCCAGGTCTGGGACCCGCGGCTCGGCCGCACCGCCGAGACCAGCTACGCCTACTACGTGGGCGGCAGCACCGACGGCCGGCTCTACGCGGTCAACCCCCCTGGCGTCAGCGGGGGTTACCACATGGCCTACGGCAACGTGCCGAGCAGCCCGGCGGCCGGCGACGGCATGCTCACCAAGGTGTGGACCAACACCCTGACCCCGGGCACCGCGAGCACCGTCAACGGCACCGCCAACGTCAACGTGGTCTACGGCGTCCCGCTGTCGGGCGCCAAGGCGCCGGAGGACCTCTCCGCCGCCACCGCCGGCCGCTGGGGCCAGACCGACCTGCCCACCGACGCCACCGCCGTCTTCCCGGCCGACCGGGCACCCGCCTCCAACAACGGCGCGGACCTGACCGCGGGCGACTACGGCCGGGCCACCGTGCACTACCTCAACGCCCCCGGGCAGCGGGTGAACCAGGCCCTGCCGGGCCACCGGATCACCACCACCGAGTACGACCGCTGGGGCAACCAGCTGCGCACCCTGGCCGCCGGCAACCGCGAGCTCGCGCTCGGCGGCACCCCCGCGCTCCAGGCCCAGCTGGCCGACCTGGGCATCGACACCCTGGCCTCGGCCGACCGGGCCCGGCTGCTCTCCAGCAGCAGCACCTACAGCGCGGACGGCCAGCGGGAGACCGAGGCGCTCGGCCCGCTGCACCGGGTGACGCTGGAGGGCGACGTGCTCTCCGGCCAGACCGTGCTCGCCAAGGCCGGCACCCAGGCGATGGCCCGGACCCGGACGGTGAAGAGCTACGACGAGGGCCGTCCGACCGACGGCACCGCGAAGGTCAAGGACCAGGCCACCACCACCGTGACGGGTGGTCAGCTCCGCTCCTGGCCGGACCTGTTCGTGGAGACCAGGACCGACAAGAGCGTCTACGACTGGGCGATCGGCGAGGTCACCCAGAAGGTGGAGGACGCCGGCGGGCTCAACCTGACCACCACCACCGGCTACGACACCCAGGGCCGGATCACCTCCACCGCGCTGCCGGCCTCCAACGGCTCGGACGCCGGCACCACCCGGACCACCTACTGGTCGGCCACCGGCACCGGTGCCTGCAACGGCCGCCCGGAGTGGGCCGACCTGGTCTGCCGCACCGCCCCCGGCGGGGACGTCACCGGCGGTGGCACCAACCCGGTCCAACTGCCCGCCAAGACCACCGAGTACGGCCAGTTCGGCCAGGTGGCCCGGACCGACGAGACCGCCAACGGGGTCACCACCACCACGGTGATCACCTCCGACCCGGCGGGCCGTCCGGTCACCACCACGGTCAGCGGCGGCCTGGGCGCCGCGGTGCCCAACACCACCGTGACGTACGACCCGGTGACCGGTGCGCTGACCAAGCAGACCTCGTCCACCGGCGGCACGATCACCAAGGCCTACGACGCGCTCGGCCGGGTGATCTCCTACACCGACGCGGACGGCGGGACCACCACCACCGAGTACGACGCGCTGAACCGGCCCACCAAGGTCACCGACAGCGTGCCGTCCACCACCACCTACACCTACGACACCGCGATCGAACCGCGCGGCGCGGTCACCTCCGTCACCGACTCGGTGGCCGGGACCTTCACCGCCCGGTACGACACCGACGGCGACCTGGCCACCCAGGGCCTGCCCGGCGGCTACACCCTGACGGAGCTCCAGGACCCGGCCGGCACGGTCGTCTCCCGGAACTACACCCGGGACTCCGACGGCACCGTGCTGGTCGCCGACGCCGTCTCGGAGAGCGTGCACGGCCAGTGGCTCGGCCGCACCGGGACGCCCGGGGTGACCGCCTCGCAGACCTTCTCCTACGACAAGGCGGGGCGCCTGACCAAGGTGCAGGACACCTCGGCGGACGCGATCTGCACCACCCGCGGCTACGGCTACGACCGGAACAGCAACCGGCTGACCAAGTCCACCGCGGCCGCCGCGCGCGGCCAGGAGTGCTCCGGCACCGGTGCGACCACCGTCACCAGCGGCTACGACAGCGCGGACCGGCTCACCGACGCCGGGTACGCCTACGACGCCTTCGGCCGGACCTCCGCCATGCCGGGGAGCTCCTTCTCGTACTACACCAGCGATCTGGTGCAGCAGCAGGTCGCGGGCACCAACCGGCAGACCTGGACCCTCGACTCGGCCCAGCGGCTGCGCGGCTGGACCACCGAGGCCAACAACGCCGGCACCTGGAGCGTCACCGGGACCAAGACCAACCACTTCGACGGTGACGGCGACAACCCGCGCTGGATCACCGAGGACGCGGCGGGCAACCTGACCCGCAACGTGGACGGTCCGGACGGCAACCTCGGCGCCACCACCACCAAGACCGGTGGCACCGTGCTCCAACTCGCCGACCTGCACGGCGACATCGCCCTCCAGCTGCCGCTGGACGGCTCGGCGCCGACGGTGCTCGACTACGACGAGTACGGCAACCCGCGGGCCGGCCAGGCCGCGAGCCGGTACGGCTGGATCGGCGGCAAGCAGCGCTCCAGCGAGACCCTGACCGGGCTCACCCTGATGGGCGTGCGGCTCTACAACCCGGCCACCGGGCGCTTCCTCTCCACCGACCCGGTGCCGGGCGGGAACGCCAACGCCTACGACTACTGCAGCGGCGACCCGCTCACCTGCTTCGACCTGGACGGCCGGTGGAGCTGGAAGAGCATCTCCAAGGTGGTCGGCAAGACCCTCGGCCGCGCCTCGGCGATCGCCGGGGTGGCCGGTCTGGTCTGCGTCCCGTGCCGGGCGGCCTCGGCCGTGCTGGGCGTGGCGGCGGCCGGGGTGTACGCCTCGGGCGGCCACTACTCGGCGGCCGGGCGGCAGCTGCGGTCCACCGCGATCAGCGTGGCCACCGGTGGCTTCGGCCGCTTCCGGGCCGTCACCGGGCTGGCCGGGCGGTACAACCGGGCCACCCGCTCCTGGCGCGGCGGCATCGCCTCGCACATCAAGCGCAGCCGCGCCGCCTACCCCAAGAAGAGCGGCCGGTACCGGTTCCACACCTACTCCGGCTGGGCGATCAAGGGCGGCGGCCAGTACATCAGCAAGTACGAGTACGTCCACTACGGTTGGTGGCGCAGGCCCATCGACCGGGCCCGCAGCCGCTTCCACCGCTAGGCGGAGGCACTGACCGGATGGCCGGGCCCGTCACGGGCCCGGCCATCCGGCCTCTCGCACCGTGGAGGTGACGATGGATCGGTACGGACCGCTGCGGCGGGACGGGGACCGGGCGGTGCTCGGCGGCCGCGAGCCGGCCGGGTACACGCCGTACTTCACCCCGGAGGGGGTCGGACGGCAGGCGTCGGGGCTGATCCCCTGGGCCGGGGTCCGCACCCTGGAGGTCGAGCTGGCGGCGAGCCCGTGGAGCAGGGCGCTGGAGGGCGCCCTCTCGGTGGCCGGCTCGCTGGGCTCCGCCCCGGCCGGGTCGCTGCTGCGCAGGGACTCGGTGCTCCGGATCGGGACGGCCGGCGGCGAGCGGCTGGCCTGGTGGTTCGGCGTGCCGCGGGTGGAGGAGCGCTGGCACCCCGCGGTGCTGGAGGAGCTGTTCACCGCGCTCGGGGCCGCGGGCCGGCTCGCGGCGCTCGGCGGACCGGAGCTCGCCGGGGTGCTGGCCGGGCTGCCGGGGGTGCGGCCCTTCCCGCCCGGCCGCCGCCGGAGCGGCCTCCGGGAGGTACTGGAAACGGCCCTCATTGGGCCTTCATGAAACGCGCGTAGCCTCGCCGGGCTATCGTCCTTCGGAGGACAACCGGGGGACAGGCAGACCGGGAGGCGGATCTACGGTGCACGGGACAGCGACCAGGGCCACGGGCCAGCCGGCCGGCACGACCGGCGGTGAGGCGTACCTGCTGGTGGTGGACGACGAGCCGAACATCCGCGAGCTGCTCTCCGCCTCGCTCCGGTTCTCCGGGTTCCGGGTGGAGTCGGCGGCCACCGGTGAGGAGGCGCTGGCCTCGATCGCGGCCGAGCGCCCCGACCTGGTGGTGCTCGACGTGATGCTGCCGGACCTGGACGGCTTCACGGTGGTGGAGCGGCTGCGCGAGCAGACGCAGTGGCCGCAGCCGGCCGACCACGTGCCGGTGCTGCTGCTGACCGCCAAGGACGGCACCACCGACAAGGTGCACGGCCTGGCGGCGGGGGCGGACGACTACGTCACCAAGCCGTTCAGCCTGGAGGAGCTGATCGCCCGGATCCGGGCGATCCTGCGCCGGGCCGGCGGCCCGACCGAGGACGGGCGGCTGACCGTCGCCGACCTGACGCTCGATCCGACCGCGCACGAGGTGACCCGGGGCGGGGAGGCCGTCGGCCTCTCCCCCACCGAGTTCAAGCTGCTGCACTACCTGATGGCCAACGTGGGCCGGGTGGTCTCCAAGGCGCAGATCCTGGACCACGTCTGGGCCTACGACTTCGGCGGCGACCTCTCCATCGTCGAGTCGTACATCTCCTACCTGCGCCGCAAGCTCGACGCCGGCCCGGCGGTGCACGGCCCCAAGCTGATCCACACCGTGCGCGGCATCGGGTACGCCCTGCGCAGGCCGCCGCAGTAGCCGCACCGCCGTGTTCTCCAAGGTCTCGCTCCGCACCCGTCTGCTGGTGCTCGTCCTGCTGCTGGCCGCCACCGGACTGGCCGTCAGCGACGTCGTCGTGCTCGGCACCGTCCGGGGCAACCTGGTCGGCCGGGCCGACCAGCAGCTGAAGCGGTTCGGCGACCAGGTCTCCCGGCGGCCGCCGGACAAGGTGCTGGACGGCGGCCGCCCCCTGGGCGAGCGCCGGGTCGCCCTGGCACTGCCCAGCCAGTACGCGCTCCGCTACCTGGAGGCGGACGGGCGGGTGCAGCCCGAGAACAAGATGCCGATGGGCGAGGACGTCCCGGGGCCCAGGGTGACGGGGCTCGGGACGGTGGGGCAGGCCTTCGACGCGCCCGCCCAGCGCGGGCACGGCAGTTGGCGGGTGCTGGTGCTGCCGCTCAGCAAGGCAGCGCTCGCCTCCTCCGCGTCCGGCAGCTCGTCCACCGGCTCGTCCGCCGGCTCCGAGGCACCGCGCTACGTGATGGTCGCCATGTCGCTGGACGACGTGGAGGACACCGTGGACCGCCTGGAGGCGGCCTTCCTGGCGATCGGCGCGGTGGTGCTGGTGCTGATCGCCGGGATCGGCGCGTTCGCGGTCCGGGCCGGGCTGAAGCCGCTCAGCCGGATCGAGCAGGACGCCGAACTGATCGCCGAGGGCGGGCTCTCGCACCGGATGGCCCAGCCGCCCGGCCGGACCGAGGCGGCCCGGCTGACCGCCGCGCTCAACAGCATGCTCGCCCAGCTGGAGGCGGCCTCCGCGGCCCGGGCCCGCTCCGAGGCGCGGATGCGCCGCTTCGTGGCGGACGCCTCGCACGAGCTGCGCACCCCGCTGGCCGGCATCCGCGGCTTCGCCGAGCTGCACCGGATGGGCGCGCTGCAGGACGTGGACCGGGCGATGGACCGGATCGAGTCCGAGGCGGTCCGGCTCGGCACCCTGGTCGAGGACCTGCTGACGCTGGCCCGGCTGGACGAGGAGCGTCCGCTCGACCTGGCGCCGATGGACCTGCGCACCCTGGCGGCGGACGCCCTGCACGACCTGACCGCGCTCGACCCGGGCCGTCCGGTCACCCTGACCGGCCCGGGCGGCGGCACCGTGCCGCGGCCCGCCCCGGTGCTCGGGGACGAGGCCAGGCTGCGCCAGGTGATCACCAACCTGGTCGGCAACGCGGCCAAGCACACCCCCTCGGGCACTCCGGTGCGGATCGGGGTGGGCCGGACGGAGGACGGCTGCGTGCTCGAAGTGGCCGACGCCGGACCGGGCCTGACCACCGACCAGGCCGAGCGGATCTTCGACCGCTTCTACCGGGTGGACGCCTCCCGGACCAGGCAGGAGGGCGGGGGAGCCGGGCTGGGCCTGGCCATCGCCTTCGCGCTCACCCAGGCCCACCGCGGCGAGCTGACCGTCAGCTCGGAGCCCGGTGAGGGCGCCGTCTTCCGGCTGCTCCTGCCCGCGGTCTGACCGAGCGTCAGTCGGTGTGACACCGACCACGTACCCCCGGTGTTCGAACCCCTGTAAGCATCGGGGATACTCACCTTGTGAACGTGTTCACGTTCACAAGCGGGCAAGCTTTGCCGGTTTTCCTGGGGCGACCTGGTAAAAGTGCCTTTTGTCCGTTATGTGAGCATCGGTCAGGAAGAAGGCGAAGTGGACCTAGCAGTCGCTCACGAGACCATCGCGCGGTGGCAGTTCGGTGTGACCACCGTCTACCACTTCCTCTTCGTGCCGCTGACGATCAGTCTGGCCGCCCTGGTGGCCGGTCTGGAGACCGCCTGGGTGCGGACCGGCAAGGAGAAGTACTTCCACGCCACCAAGTTCTGGGGCAAGCTCTTCCTGATCAACATCGCCATGGGCGTGGTCACCGGCATCGTCCAGGAGTTCCAGTTCGGGATGAACTGGTCGGACTACTCCCGCTTCGTCGGTGACGTGTTCGGCGCCCCGCTGGCGATGGAGGCGCTGATCGCCTTCTTCTTCGAGTCCACCTTCATCGGCCTGTGGATCTTCGGCTGGGACAAGCTGCCGAAGAGGATCCACTGCGCCTGCATGTGGATGGTGGCCCTCGGCACCGTGCTCTCCGCGTACTTCATCCTGGCCGCCAACTCCTGGATGCAGCACCCGGTCGGCTACGCGATCGACCCGGTGACCGGGAAGGCCCAGCTCACCGACATCGCCCGGGTGCTGTTCCAGGACACCACCGTGGTGGTGGTCCTGCACACCCTGACCGCCGCCTTCCTGACCGGCGCGGCCTTCATGGTCGGCATCTCCTCGTACCACCTCTGGAAGGCCAAGCGGACCGGGGAGAACGACCCGAAGAAGACCGCCGTGATGCGCACCTCGCTGCGCCTCGCCCTGGTGGTCGCGGTGATCGCGGGCCTGGGCACCGCGCTCAGCGGCGACAGCCTGGCCAAGGTGATGTTCCGTCAGCAGCCGATGAAGATGGCCTCGGCCGAGGCGCTCTGGGACACCGAGGCGCCGGCCCCGTTCTCGATCTTCGCGGTCGGCGACGTCAACGAGGGCCACAACAGCGTCGCGCTGGAGATCCCGGCCATACTGTCCTTCCTCGCCAACAGCGACTTCACCTCGGCCGTGCCCGGCATCAACGAGACCGCCGCCAGCGAGGCGGCCAAGTACGGCGGCCAGCCGCAGGACTACATCCCGAACATCTTCGTCACCTACTGGGGCTTCCGCCTCATGATCGGCTTCGGGATGACCTCCTTCGTGGCCGCGCTGATCGGGCTCTGGACCACCCGGAAGAAGTTCTTCCTGGACCGGGCCCACCGGACCGGCGACGAGGAACCGCCACGGCTGATGCTCTGGAAGAACAAGGAACTGGGCCCGTTCCTCACCAAGTGGAGCTGGCGGATCGGCATCCTCACCATGGGCTTCCCGCTGTTGGCCAACAGCTTCGGCTGGATCTTCACCGAGATGGGCCGTCAGCCCTGGGCCGTCTTCGGCCTGATGACCACCGCCGACGCCGTCTCCCCCAACGTCAGCGTCACCATGCAGGTGGTCGCTCTCACCACCTTCACCACCCTCTACGCGATCCTCGCGGTGATCGAGGTGAAGCTGCTGGCCAAGTACGCCAAGGCCGGCCCGGTGACCAGCGAGGAACCGCCGGCCAAGGACCCCACCCTGCGCGGCGGGGACCCCGAGGACGCCGACAAGCCGCTCGCCTTCGCCTACTGATTCGCTGACTGGGGATCTCGGATGCAACTCCACGACGTCTGGTTCGTGCTGATCGCCGTGCTGTGGATCGGCTACTTCTTCCTCGAGGGCTTCGACTTCGGCATCGGCGTGCTGACCAGGCTGCTGGCCAAGGACCGGACCGAGCGCCGGGTCCTGATCAACACCATCGGCCCGGTCTGGGACGGCAACGAGGTCTGGCTGCTCACCGCGGGCGGCGCCACCTTCGCGGCCTTCCCGGACTGGTACGCCACCCTGTTCAGCGGCTTCTACCTGCCGCTGCTGATCATCCTGGTCTGCCTGATCGTCCGCGGCGTGGCCTTCGAGTACCGGGTGAAGCGGGACGGCGAGCGCTGGCAGCGGAACTGGGAGCAGGCCATCTTCTGGACCTCGCTGATCCCGGCCTTCCTCTGGGGCGTGGCCTTCGCCAACATCGTGCAGGGCGTGGACATCGACGCCGAGAAGAACTACGTGGGCGGCTTCTGGGACCTGCTCAACCCGTACGCCGTCCTCGGCGGGCTGGTCACCCTGGCGCTCTTCACCTTCCACGGCGCGGTCTTCGCCTCGCTCAAGACCCTCGGCGACATCCGGGACCGGGCCCGTGGCCTGGCCGTCCAACTGGGGCTGCTCACCGCCGTGCTGGCGCTGGTCTTCCTGGTCTGGACCCAGGCCGAGGGCGGCAACGGCTGGAGCCTGGGCGCCATGGTGCTCGCGGTGCTGGCCCTGGTCGGCTCGCTGGCGGCGATCCGGACCGGGCGCGAGGGCTGGTCGTTCGCGCTCTCCGGCGTCACCGTCGCGGCGGCCGTGGCGATGCTCTTCCTGGTGCTCTTCCCGGACGTGATGCCCTCCACCCTGGACCCGGCGTACTCGCTCACCGTGGAGAACGCGGCCTCCTCGCCGTACACCCTGAAGCTGATGACCATCGTGGCGGCGGTCTTCACCCCGCTGGTACTGCTCTACCAGGGCTGGACCTACTGGGTGTTCCGCAAGCGGATCGGCACCCAGCACATCCCCGCCGCGCACTGACCCTTCCGCCCTCCTGGAGAGCCGAGCCATGCCGAAGGACCGCCGAGGGCCCGTCGATCCCCGACTGCTGCGGGAGGCCCGGGCCACCCGGGTCTTCCTGGCCGGGTCGGTCCTGCTCGGCGGGGTCGGGGCCCTCCTGACGGTGGCCCAGGCGAGCCTGATCGCCGAGATCGTGGTGCGGGCCTTCCAGCGGGGGGAGTACGGGCTGACCGGCCCGCTCCTCCTGCTGGCGGCCACCGCGCTGGGCCGGGCGCTGGTCGCCTGGCTCACCGAACTGACCGCCCACCGCTCGGTCGCCCGGGTCAAGTCCGAGCTGCGGCGGCGGCTGCTGGAGCACGCCACCGCGCTCGGCCCGGCCCACCTCTCCACCCGGCGCACCGGTGAGCTGGCCACCCTGGCCACCCGGGGGATCGACGCGCTGGACGACTACTTCGCCCGCTACCTCCCGCAGTTGGCGCTGGCCGTGGTGGTGCCGGCCGTGGTGCTGCTGCGGATCCTCGGCGCCGACCTCACCTCGGCCGCGATCATCGCCGGCACCCTGCCGCTGATCCCGCTCTTCATGGTGCTGATCGGGATGGCCACCCAGAGCCGGATGGACCGTCAGTGGAGCAGCCTGGCCCGGCTGAGCCACCACTTCCTGGACGTGGTGGCCGGGCTGCCCACCCTCAAGGTCTTCAACCGGGCCAAGGCCCAGGCCGAGACCGTCCGCCGGATCACCGACGAACACCGCCGGGCCACCCTGCGGACCCTGCGGATCGCCTTCGTCTCCTCCTTCGCGCTGGAACTGCTGGCCACCCTCTCGGTCGCCCTGGTCGCGGTCGGCATCGGCTTCCGGCTGGTGAACGGCTCGATGCCGCTGGAGACCGGCCTGCTGGTACTGGTGCTGGCCCCCGAGGTGTACTTCCCGATCCGCCAGGTCGGCGCGCTCTACCACTCCAGCGTGGAGGGCCTGAGCGCGGCCGACGAGGTCTTCGAGGTACTGGAGACCCCGCTGCCGGCCGGCGGCACCCGGCCCGCCCCCGACCTGCGCACCGCGGTGGTCTCGCTGGACGGACTGACCGTCAGGGACCGCCTGGCACCGGTCTCGCTCGCGCTGGAGCCCGGCACCGTGACCGCGCTGACCGGTCCGAGCGGGGCCGGGAAGTCCACCCTGCTGGCCGCGCTGCTCGGCTTCGTGCCGGCGGACGGCGGCACCGTCCGGGTCGGCGGCGTGCCGCTGGAGGAACTGGACCGGGCGGGCTGGCACGCCCAGATCGCCTGGGTGCCGCAGCACCCCTACCTGTTCGCCGGGACGGTCGCCGAGAACCTCCGGCTGGCCCGCCCCGACGCCACCGACGCCCAGCTGCGGGCGGCCCTGGCGGCCGCGTACGCCGCCGACTTCGCCACCCCCGAACTGGTCCTCGGCGAGCAGGGCGCCGGCCTCTCGGCCGGCCAGCGGCAGCGGCTGGCCCTGGCCCGGGCCCTCCTGACGGAGCGTCCGCTGCTGCTGCTGGACGAGCCCACCGCCAACCTCGACGGCGCGGGGGAGCAGGCCGTGGTCGACGCCCTCGCCACCCTCCCCGCCACCGGCCGCACTGTCCTCTTCGTCGCCCACCGCCCCGCCCTCCTCGCCATCGCCGACCGGCACCACCACCTGACGGCGGCTCAGCAGACGGCTGCGCCGGGCCGGGGTGCTCTGGACGAGGCTGCGCCGGGTGCGGGTGCGGGTGCGGGTGCGGGCGGCGTGGAGTCGGCCTCGGTCGTTCCCGCAGGGGTTGCGCCGGGCCCGGCGGAGCCGGTCGCCCCGGTCGGGGCGGGTGCCGTTGTTTCACGTGAAACCGAGCCCGCGCCGGAGGCGCCCGCGGAGCCCGTCCGGACCTCCGCCGTGCGGCCCCGGCTCACCCTGGCCACCGTGCTCGGCAGCCTCGCACTGGGCTGCGCCGTGGCGCTGATGGCCACCTCCGGCTGGCTGATCTCGTACGCCTCCGAGATGCCGCCGGTGCTCTACCTGATGATGGCCGTCACCTCGGTCCGGGCCTTCGGCATCGGCCGCTCCGTCTTCCGCTACGCCGAGCGGCTGGTCTCGCACGACGCGGTGCTCCGCGCCCTCGGCGCGGTCCGCACCACCGTCTACCGCCGCCTGGAGCGCCTCGCCCCCACCGGCCTGCCGGCCTTCCGGCGGGGCGACCTGCTCTCCCGGCTGGTGGCCGACGTGGACGCCGTCCAGGACCACCACCTCCGCTGGCGGCTCCCGGCCGCCGTGGCCGCCACCGTCTCCCTCCTGGCCTCGGTCGGCCTCGGCCTCTTCCTGCCCGCGGCCGGCCTGCTGCTGGCGCTCGGCCTGCTGCTGGCCGGGGTCGCCGTCCCCGCGCTGTCGGCCCGCCTGTCGGCCCGGACGGAGCGTCAGCAGGCGCCCGCCCGGGGCGAGTTGGCCACCGCCGTGGTGGACACCCTGACCGGCACCGCCGAGCTCACCGTGGCCGGGGCGCTCCCGGCCCGGTTGGCGGTGGCCCGCGAGGCCGACCGGAAGCTGACCGCGCTGGCCGCCCGGTCGGCCGCCGCGCTGGCCCTGGGCAGTGGCCTGATCGCCGCCGTGACCGGCCTGACCGTGGCGGCGGCCGCCGCCGTCGGCGTGCACGCGGTCTCCACCGGGGCGCTCGCGGGCGTCTGCCTGGCCCTGGTGGTGCTCACCCCGCTGGCCGCCTTCGAGGCCGTCTCGGGCATGCCGCTCGCCGTCCAGGCCCGGGCCCGCAGCCGGGGCGCCGCCGCCCGGTTGGACGAGCTGCTGAGCGCCGAGCCCCCGGCGGCCGAGCCCGCCGACCCGGTGGTCCCGGCCGCGCCGGGCTCCCGGGTGACGGTCCGCGGTCTGACGGTCCGTTGGCCCGGCCGGGACGGGGCGGCCCTCGACGGCGTCGACCTCGACCTGGCCCCGGGCCGCCGGGTGGCCGTGGTGGGGCCGTCCGGCTCCGGCAAGACCACCCTGGCACTGGCCCTGCTGCGCTTCCTGGAGCCGGCCGCCGGCCGGGTCGAGCTGCACTGTCCACAGCCTGTGGACACCCGGCGGATGGACTCCGACCAGGTCCGCCGCTCGATCGGCCTCTGCGCCCAGGACGCCCACCTCTTCGACAGCTCGCTGCGCGAGAACCTCCGGCTGGCCCGCCCCGGTGCCACCGACGCCGACCTGCGCGCCGCCCTCGCCGCGGCCCGGCTGCTGGACTGGACCGAGGGCCTCCCGGACGGCCTGGACACCATGGTCGGCGAGCACGGTGCCCGGCTCTCCGGCGGCCAGCGGCAGCGCCTCGCGCTGGCCCGGGCGCTGCTCGCCGACTTCCCGGTGCTGGTGCTGGACGAGCCGGCCGAGCACCTCGACCTGCCGACCGCCGACGCCCTCACCGCCGACCTGCTGGCCGCCACCACCGACCGGGCCACCCTGCTGATCACCCACCGGCTGGCCGGGCTCTCCGAGGTCGACGAGATCCTGGTGCTGGACGGCGGCGAGGTCGTCGAGCGCGGCGGCTGGCGGGAGCTGACGGCCGATCCGGACGGTCGGCTGACCGCCATGTGGCAGCGCGAGCAGCTGGCCGACGGGGCCCCCGCGCGGATTCCCGGGACCCGCCACGAGCCTGCGCACACCGCTCTGCAAACCGCCACAAACTAGTCTCAAACCATGGAGAATCCGGAGCAGAGCACCGACCCGACCGCACACCGCGTGCCCGAGATCGCCTCCCTCGGTCTGGACACGCTGGTCACCGAGGTCTCCGAACGCCTCCAGTCGGCCGCCGCCGTCACCGACCGGATGCAGCGCCTGCTGGAGGCGGTCGTCTCGGTCGGCGCCGGGCTCGACCTGCACGCCACCCTGCAGCGGATCGCCACTGCCGCGGCCGAGCTGGTGGACGCCCGGTACGCCGCCCTCGGCGTGATCTCCCCGCACGCCGACGGGCTCTCCGACTTCATCCACGTCGGCATCGACGACGAGGACGCCGCCGCGATCGGCGAACTCCCGGCCGGGCGCGGCATCCTGGGCGCGCTGATCGAGCAGCCGGAGTCGCTCCGGCTGGCCGACCTCTCGGCCGACCCGCGCTCGGTCGGCTTCCCGCCGCACCACCCGCCGATGAGGTCCTTCATCGGCGAGCCGATCCGGGTCCGCGGCGAGGTCTTCGGGAACCTCTACCTGACCGAGAAGAAGTCCACCACCGGCGCCTTCACCCCCGAGGACGCCCAGGTGGTGCACGCCCTGGCGGCCGCGGCGGGCGTCGCGATCGAGAACTCCCGGCTCTACGAGGAGGGCCGCCGCCGCGAGCGCTGGATCGCCGGCGCCTCGGCCGTCACCACCGCGCTGCTCTCCACCGACCGGGCCCAGGTCGCGCTCACCGTGGCCGCCGAGCAGGTCCGCGAACTGGCCGACGCCGCGCTCGGGATGATCCTGCTGCCGACCGGCGACGGCCAGATGCGGGTGGCGCACGCCTCCGGGGAGAAGGCCGAGTTCGTCCAGGGCGAGCTGCTGCCGCCCAGCAGCTTCGCCGCCGAGCTGCTGCGCGGCGAGAGCGTCCACCTCGACGACATGTCCACCGACCCGACCGTGGTGATCCGGCTGGCCCGCTCCTTCGGGGCCTCGATGGCGGTGCCGATGATCGCGGCCGGCCGGGTGCTGGGCGGCCTCTCGGTCTGGCGCAGCGCCGGGGTTCCGCCGTTCACCGAGTCCGAGAAGCAGCTCGCCGAGGCCTTCGCCTCGCAGTCCGCGCTGGCCCTGCGGCTGGCCGAGGGCCAGCGCGACCAGCAGCGCCTCGCGGTCTTCCAGGATCGCGACCGGATCGCCCGCGACCTCCACGACCTGGTCATCCAGCGCCTGTTCGCCACCGGGATGATGCTGGAGGGCGCCGCCCGGCGGGCCCTGGTGCCCGAGGTGAAGGTCGGCATCGGCAAGGCCGTGGACGAGCTGGACGCCACCATCCAGGAGGTGCGCACCACCATCTACGCCCTCCAGCACGACGACCACGGCGACGAGCCCGACAACCTGCGGACCCGGGTGCTGCGGGAGGGCAGCCAGGCCGCCGCCGCGCTCGGCTTCAAGCCCTCGATGACCTTCACCGGCCCGGTGGAGAGCCTGGTCGGCGAGAAGACGGGCCGTCAGCTGCTGGCCGCCCTGCGGGAGATGCTCTCCAACGCGGCCCGGCACGCCCGGGCCTCCCGGGTCGGTGTGGAGATCGACGCCACCGTCCACCTGGACGCCGAGGGCCACCCGCTCTCCGGCGACCCGGAGGCGGCCGACCGCCCCGGCTGGCCCGCCGTCCTGCTCACCGTCACCGACGACGGGGTGGGCATCCCGGACGGGGGGCGGCGCAGCGGGCTGAAGAACCTCACCCGGCGGGCCGAGGTGCTCGGCGGCGACGCCTGGCACGAGCCCGGCCCGGACGGCCGGGGCACCCGGGTCCGCTGGTCGGCCCGGCTCTGACACCCGGATCCGACGGGCCGTCAGCCGAGTCCCAGCAACTCCTCCACCACCCGGGCCACGCCGTCCTCCTCGTTGCTGAGGGTGTGCCGGGCGACCGAGGCCAGCACGTCCGGGTGGGCGTTGGCCACCGCGTAGGAGCGGCCGGCCCAGGCCAGCATCTCCAGGTCGTTCGGCATGTCGCCGAAGGCCACCACCTCGCTGCGGTCGATGCCCTGCTCGGCGCACCAGCCGGCCAGCGTGGTGGCCTTGGTGACCCCGAGCGCGCTGATCTCCAGCAGCGCCACCGGGGCGGAGCGGGTGATCTCGGCGTACCGGCCGGCCACCGCCCGGGCCTTGTCCAGGAAGACGTCCGGGTCCAGCTCGGGGTGCTTGACCAGCACCTTGAACAGGCCGTCCACCCGGCCCTCGGCCAGCAGCCGCTCGGCCGGGGCGACGGGGTGCTCGTTCTGCGAGTCCCACATGAAGAGCGAGTACTCCGGCTCCCGGGCGAAGCCGCCGGGGAACTCGAAGGCGAAGGCGCTGCCCGGCAGTTCGGCCCGGAGCAGCTCGACCACCCGGAGGGTGTCGGCCGGCGCCAGCGGGAAGCTCCGCAGCAGCTCGCCGCGGTGGACGTCCACCACCGCCCCGCCGTTGGAGCAGATGGCCACCCCGTGGCCGCCGATGTGCGGGCTGACCTGCTCCATCCACCGCGGCGGCCGGCCGGTCACGAAGACCACCTGCACCCCGGCCCGCTCGGCCGAGGCCAGCGCGGCGGCGGTCCGTTCGGAGACCACCCCGCCCGAGCAGAGCAGCGTGCCGTCCAGGTCGGTGGCGATCAGCCGGGGCGGGCGGGGCAGCGGGCGGGAGGAGTCGGTCACCGCTCCATCTTCGCTCACCGCCCGCCCTGCCCGCCCGCCCCGGCCGATCGCCCTGCCCGCCCAGCCGCTCCCGGGACTACGGGTGCCAGACCTCGCGGATCTGGGTGATCTTGCCGCTGCCGTCCAGCGCGATCTCGTAGATGCCGCCGGAGCAGCTGTACGGGTCCTTCACCTGGGCCCGCTCCACCAGGCAGTCCCCGATGTGCTGCCACAGCTCGCCGACCGGCACCGTCTTGGCGTTGCCGGCACCGGTGGAGATCTGCGCCTTCACCGTGGTCGCGAACATGTAGGTCTTCTCGGCCCCGGCGCCCTCGTAGTGCCCGTCGTTCGGGTCACAGACGAACTTGGCGTCCTTCACGTAGAGGGTGTCCTGCTTGGGCGGCTTCACCGCCTGGACGTACTTCCAGTTCGGCTTCGGCGCGGGCGTGCTGCAGCCCTCCACGTCCTCCCCGGCGTCGGTGCTCGCCGCGGCGGTCGGGCTCTTGCTCGCGCCCGCCTTCGGGGTGGCCTTCGCACTGCCGGTGGCGGTGCCCGCGCCGGTGGCGCCCGATGCGGCCGAGGGCGCGCTGCTCGCCGTCTCCGGGGCGGCGGCGACGGTCTTCCCGGCGCCCTCGTCCTTCTTCTGGCACCCCGTCAGCCCCAGCACCAAGGCCGAGACCACCGCAACACCCGTCACCAGTCCACGAGCTGACATACCGACGACTCCCCCGTACTTCCATCCACGACGTCCGACGACCGGACAGGCTACCCACCACCCCGGACGCCCGCGTCCGGACCCCCGGTTCTGCCTCAGCCGATGTGTGCGGAGACCACGATGTTGTCGACGGCCCTCACCCGGAGCCGCGTGAAGTTCAGGTCGTAGGTGATGCCCTGCCCCGGGACCAGCACTTCGAGTTTGAGACCTTCCTGCGCGGCCAGCGTGCGTGCGGCGTCCAGGGTGAGGCCCAAGTAGTGGCAGGAGCTGCCGCGGAATCCGAGGCTGGGCGCGTTGGCCGGGATGCCCACGGCAGTGCTCCAGCAGGGCATTTCCACGACGCTGGGGCCGACCGGGGCGGGGCCGGCAGGCGGTGCGGCGGCCGGGGTCACGGACCCGGCCGGGCCGAACATCAGCAGAACCGCCGCGGTCGCGGCGCAGAGGGTGACCAGCCCGGCCGCGCCGGTCCGGGCCCGGCGACGCCTTCGGATCCGCGCGACGATCAGGTTCGTATCGGCTTCCAGTTGGCCGGCCTGCTCCGCCGCGTCGGACAGCAGCTGCCGGGTCGTCGTCGACTCACTCACCTTGATCCACCCCTTCGAGACGGGCGGGCCCCAGGGCCTCGCCCAGTTTTGCTGCGGCGTCGCTCAGGTGCCGCTTGACCGTTCCCGTGCTGCATCCCAGCCGCCCCGCGACCTCGGGCACTGTCAGGTCTTCGTAGAACCGCAGGACCGTGCAGGCGCGCTGACGCGGCGTCAGGATGGAGAGGGCGCTCACCACGTCCAGCCGGTCGCCGGTGGCCGGGCTGAAGTCGGCGGTGGTGTCCGGTGCGGCGAGGCGCGGGAGCAGAAGGCTCCACCGGGACCGCCTGCGGTGCTGGTCCAGGTAGCGGTTGAGCATCACGCGGCGGACGTACGGCTCCGCGGCGTCGACCGTCCAGTCGCGCCGGGGCTGCGTGAACACCCGGACCAGGGCGTCCTGCACCAGGTCGTCCGCCTCGCTCCGGTCGCCGCACAGCAGGTACCCGTACCGCTTCAGCGCGGATCCCCGGGTCTCCAGCAGGTCGGACAGCACGTCGTGCCAGCTCACCCCACACCTCTTTCGCTCTCACCGGTTCCCACGAACGAGTGCACGGTTTCGTTGGGGTCGGCTTCGCGGGTGGGGGACGGCCGGGCGGAGGGTCACGGGGCGGGGCGCCCTCCGCCCGGGTGGGTCAGCCGAGTTGGGCCAAGCCCTCGGTGGCGATCCGTTCGAAGACCGCGAGGTCGTTGGCGAAGATCGAGTCCGGCACCGGCCAGTGGATCACCAGCTCGGTGATGCCGATCTCCCGGTACCGGCCCGCCCAGTCCACGAAGGCGTCCAGTGACTGCAGCGGCTTCTCCGCCGTCGACCCCTGGAGCAGCACCTTCTCCAGCTCCGCGACGTCCCGCCCCTTCGCCTCGCAGGCCGCCGCCAGCTTCGCCAGCTGACCGGCGATCACCTCGGGTGCCTGCTCCACCGGCACGTCCGCCGGCCCGCGCGGGTCGCCGTACGTCACCCAGCCCTGCCCGTACTCGGCTGCCAGCCGCAGCCCGCGCGGCCCGGTCGCCGCCACGTAGAACGGCACCCGGGGCGTCTGCACGCACCCGGGGACGTTCCGCGCCTCCACCGCCGAGTAGTACGTCCCCTCCCGGGTGGTGGCGTCCTCCCGCAGCAGCTCGTCCAGCAGCGGCACGAACTCCCCGAACCGGTCCGCCCGCTCCTTCGGCGACCACGCCTCCTGCCCCAGCGCCGTCGCGTCGAAGCCCGACCCGCCGGCCCCGATGCCCAGGGTCAGCCGCCCGCCGGACACGTCGTCCAGCGTGATCAGCTCCTTCGCCAGGGTCACCGGGTGCCGGAAGTTCGGCGACGTGACGAGGGTCCCCAGCCGGATCCGCTCGGTCGCCGTCGCGGCCGCCGTCAGCGTCGGCACCGACCCGAACCACGGCTCGTCGCGGAAGGACCGCCAGGACAGGTGGTCGTAGGTGTAGGCGGCGTGGAAGCCGAGGTCCTCGGCCCGCCGCCAGATCTTCTGCCCCTCGCTCCACCGGTGGATGGGGAGGATCACCGTGCTCAGTCGCATGCCTGCGACCCTACGACGGCGAAAGCCCGACAGGGTCGCATACCGGCAGTATGCTTGCCTCATGGCGGCCACCACGCGCATCACGGTCACTCTGCCCACGGAGCAGGTGGCCGAGCTGAAGAAGCTCACGGACAACATCTCCGGCTACGTCGCCGAGGCGGTGGCCCGGCAGATCAGGCACCAACTGCTCGGTGAGGAACTCCGCCGGTACGAGGAAGAACACGGCGCATTCACGGAAGAGGAACTCGCTGCCGCACACACGAGGATCTTCGGTTCGTCCGAGCCGGGCAGCGGAGCAGCCGCCGCGTGAGTGCGCGCATCGAGACCGTCGTACTGGACTCCCAGGGAATGTCCGCCTGGATCTCACAGGACCGGCACGTGCTCGCGATGATCAAGGCTTTCCACTCGATGGGGGCCGGCCTGGTGATCGGCGCCAACACCATCGTGGAGATCTCGCACGCCAAGGCGAACACTGCCCGGCTGAACTGGGTGCTCTCGCAGGTCAGGATCGAGCCCGTGACCGAGCACGCGGCCAGCGTCTCCGCGGCGTTGCTCAAGCAGGCCGGTCTACACGGTCACAAGTACGCCATCGACGCCACTGTTGCCGAGATGGCGCTTCGCCAGCCGGGGCCGGTGGCCATGCTGACCTCGGACGTCGACGACATGGCCAAGCTCTGCGGCAGCCGGATTCGGCTCATCGCGATCTGACTCCGAGCGGAGCCGGAACGCTTCTGGTGGGTGTCTCGGCAGGTCAGGCTGCGATAGGTGAACGAGGCTTGACTGACGTGACGAGGGTCCCCAGCCGGATCCGCTCGGTCGCCGTCGCCGTCGCCGTCGCGGCCGCCGTCAGCGTCGGCACCGACCCGAACCACGGCTCGTCGCGGAACGACCGCCGGCTCAGGTGGTCGTAGGTGTAGGCGGTGTGGGAGCCGAGGTCCTCGGCCCGCCGCCAGATCTTCTGCCCCTCGCCCCATCGGTGGATGGGGAGGACAACGGTGCTCAAGCACATGGGACGACGACACGCACGCCTTTCGGCGGACCTTCGCACCGCTCGCGCATCGGCACGGGCAGGTTGGCTAACGTGGCGCCATGGGCACGTTGAGCAGGCGAGAGCTGGACGCGTTGGTCGATGAGGCGACGGTCGACACCTACGACGAGCACGAGCAGGTGTCGGCTCTGTTCGCCGCCGTCGAGGAGAACCTGGCGGTGCCGTTCAGCACTTCGGTGCTGGGCGTCGAGGTGACCGTGCACGGCATCGACCTCTCACAGGACGGAAGGATCGTTGCCCTGTGCACCCGCGGCGGGGCCCGGCAGGCGATCGGGCTGCTGGACCTTCCACTGCCGGACCCGGCTCCGGACGGAGCAGAGTGGGTCGAGGCGTACCGTCACCACTGGGCGCAGTGAGCGTAGGAACGTTCGTGTCCGGGAGGGGTCACATGGCTGTGGGCGTACGGAGCGAGGACGAGGCGTCGTTGCGAGATCTGATCGAGCGCTGTGCCGAACTGAAGGGCGAACTGGTCGAGTTCGCCCAGAGTGCGCGTTTCGACCGGTGGTTGACGCCCCTCCTGCTGGAGGCGGCAGGCCCTGAAGGGCTGCTGGACGAGGGTGACGCGATCCGGATCATCGACAACTTCATTCTCCGTTACCACCTGCCGGACGGTGCGACCGTGGTGGACCGGTTCGTCGCCGGGCGAAGGGACTTGAGCGAAGCCGATCGGGCGATGCTGCTGGGCTGGCGTGACCCGGTCGAGGGCGTCTTCGAGATCCGGCGCAAGGACGGGGAAGCCGTCGTCCTGCTGAACCTCGTCGACGACCTGGAGTACCGCACGTATTCGAACGTCGGGCGGGCGGCCTTCCGCGGAGTCTCCAAGGGCGGATTCCTCCTCGCCTGCCTGGTGCCCGTCCACCAGGCCGACGGCGTGTGGCTGGTTTCCGGGATGATGTCGTCCTACCCGAAGTCCAGCGCCACCGAGATCGCGCAGGCCGCACTCCAACTGGCCACCAGCTACCCCGAACTGGTCTTCCGCAACCCCGAGAAGATCCAGCGGGGATGGGAGTCGATGCGGGAGGACCGGGCCGCGTTCGTCGAGTTCTGCGGCAGCGACGAACTGGTCCTTTCCCCGGCCGAAGCCGAGGAGCGGCTCAACGCCTACTACCGGCACCGGCAGGAGGCCGCCATCGCCCAGCACCCGGAGTGCACGCGGGGCAGGGAGCTTCCGGACCTCGACTTCCCGGCCTTCGAACTCCTGCAGGACCTCGCGGACTCGGACACCGTCGGTGTCATCTACGACGAGGTCGACGGACTCAACTTCTACGCCGACTACGGGAAGCTGCGGGACCTCTTCGCCGACCCGGCCCTCGCGGGCCGCAAGCAGCACCAGGACCTGCTGCGCGTGTACCTGCGCGAGGAGTCGATCGCGCCACTGCCGATCCGCCGACTGGCCGCCGCCTACCCGGAAGCCGCTGACGCGGTGTTCCGGAAGCTGCTGCGGAAGCCCGGATTCACCTGGACCGAGCACGGTGAGGAACTGCTGCGCCGGCGCAAGCCCTGGTACTACGAGAGCGAGCCCCGCCCTGGCGTCTCCGTGATCGGCGAGCGCCTCAGCGAACTCGCCGCCGGCGGCCGACGGCCGAAGCTCAGCAGAGCGCGGCACGTACCGCACCGGCCCGATCACCGGTAACCGCACACCCGGCCTGCGGCGATCAGTAGCGACCCGTGTGCGGCATGGTCCTCTCCGCCGGCTCGACGATCGCCTGTACTTTCGGAAAGTCTCCCCTGGCCTCCTCGGGGGAGACCGGCGGAGCTTCGGCAGATCGGTGTTCGCCCTCGTTCCGGCGGACACGCATGCGACCGAACGGCGGAGGCCAAGTGCTGCCGCGCCCGGGCCAGTTGCGCCTCTGCGTGTTCTGTCGGGGAAGGACCGCCAGGACAGATGGTCACAGGTGTGAGCGGTGTGGAAACCGGTCCGGCGGGACGGGAATCCGGGCAGCCGGGGTTGGCAACGGTCAAGCGGAGGTAGGGAATCGGACAGTGCACAGGCCACCACGGCTTCTGCACAAGGGACTTGATGACGTCGGTGCCGGGCCGGACCGGCCCGAGCTGCGGGTATACCGGTTCTGAACCCTCAGCGAACCTCCGCACAACTACCCGGTGTCAGGCTGTGTCACGCGGGTGCCGTGCTCGAACGGGGGCGGACCGAACGGACGGGGGTGGGAGATGGCACCGGCAGAGCTGGTCGGGCTGCGCCCCGTCCCCCGTGCCGGGCCGCCCGCCGGCCTCGCCGTTGCGGGGGAAGGCCGGGAGCGGGCACGGCAGTTGACGCCCTCTCCGGCCGCCGCGGGACGGTCCCAGCCCGTGGGGCGAAGGCGGTGCCGTACCGCGGCTTGACCGCTGCCCGATGCACCGCTGCCCTACGCACCGCGCCCACCGTCTTTCCGGCGGCCACCGCCGGGGCCGGTCCCCTTCGGAGGAGGAGATTCCTTGTTCGACGCGATGTCCGAGGCCTTTGCCGACGAGCAGTTCTACGCTCCGCTCGGCACGATGGCCGACCCGGGCCGGCGCTTCGCCCCCGCCCGGGTGCCGGACGGCTGGCGCGGCACCGACCGGGACATCTGGACGGGGTGGAGCCGCCCCGGTGTCCGCCGGGCCGGGCAGGGCTGGAAGATCCACGTGTCGGCGCGGCTGGAGCGGGCCCAGGAGGTCCTCGACGTGGTGGCGGCCAGGTGCTTCGCCGAAGGGGTGCCGTTCAAGCACGTGTCGGCGCACTTCTTCTACCTCGCGCTGCACCACAAGCACGCGGCCCGGCCCCAGTCGGGCAAGTTCTGTGCCGTCTACCCGCCGGACACCGAGGCCGCCGGGCGGCTCCTCGCCGCCCTCGCCGAGGACCTGCGCGGCGAGGAGGGCGCGTACGTCCTCACCGACCGCCGGTACCCCGACTCGCGGACCGTGCACTACCGGTACGGCGCGTTCGGCCCGCTGAGCCGGCTGCTGGCCGACGGCACCTCGGAGCCGCTGGTGCGGGACGGGCACGGCCGCGAGGTGCCGGACGTCCGACTGCCGTTCTTCACCCTGCCCGACGGGATCACCGACCCCTTCGTGGCCCAGGAGCCGGCCCCGCACCGGGGTGCGATCCGCATCCGGGACTACGAGGTCGTCAAGGTGCTGCAGCCGAGCAACGCCGGCGGGGCCTACCAGGCCCGCGACACCCGGACGGGACGCCTGGTCCTGGTCAAGGAGGCCCGTCCGCACAACGGCTACACCTGGGACGGGGTCGGTGCCCAGGAGCGGTTGCGGCGGGAGTACGAGACCCTCACCGCCGTGCACGCGGCCGCTCCGGGCGTGTGCCCCGAACCGCTGGACCACTTCACCGAGTGGGAGCACGACTTCCTCGTCATGGAGCTCGTCGAGGGGCTCCCGCTGGTGAAGTGGATCAACCGCAGTTCGCCCGCCCTGCTGGCCGGCCGGCCCGCCGAGGACTTCGACCGGTACCACGCCGCCTGCCGCCGCCTGCTCGCCTCGCTGGACGGGGCCCTCGGCCGCCTGCACGAACTGGGGCTCCGGTTCGGCGACATGAACCCGGGGAACGTCATCGTCACCCCCGCCGGGGACGCCAGGCTGGTCGACTTCGAGACGGTGAACCCCGCGTCCGCCGCCCCCGTCCGGATGGGCACGCCGGGCTTCGTACCGCCCCGGGACCTCGTCGCCGGGCACCCCGACCCCCTCCTCTCCGACCACTACGGCATGGCGGCCGTGGCGCTCACCCTGCTGGTGCCGTTCCCCAACGCGCCGCAGCTGACCCCGGCCAACTTCGCGCTGCTGCGCCGCGACCTGGCGGCCGTCTCGCCGGTGCCCGACGACCTGTGGCGACGGGCCACCGCCTTCCACCGGCCGGGCACGGACGCGGCCGCGGGCCTGCCCGACCCCGAGGAGGTGGAGGCCGACCCGCTGGGCTGCCTGGCACGGCTCGCCGAGCGGACGGCCACCGGCCTGCTCGACCTGGCGGCCCCCGAGCGGACCGACTGGGTCTTCCCGCCGTCGCCCTCGGCGTTCGGCACCAACACGGTGTGCCTGGCCTACGGGACGGCGGGTGTGGTGCACGCCCTGCACCGGGCCGGCCTGCCGGTCCCCGAGGAGGTCGGCAAGCGGCTGCGGCGGGACGCGCTCGCCACGGCGGACGCGCTGCCGCCCGGGCTGGCGGTCGGCTCGGCCGGTGTCGCGCGGGTGCTGGCCGAGGCCGGGCACCTCGACGAGGCGGCCGACCTGCTGCGCACCGCCGACGACCACCCACTGACGCGGACGACGAGCACACTGGCGGGCGGTCGGGCCGGGGTGGGCCTCGCCTGGCTCGCCCTGCACCGGCGCACCGGAGACCCACGCCACCTGGACCGGGCGGTCGCCGCCGGGGACGCGGTCCTGCACACCGCCGACCCGGTGCCGACGCTCGGCGCCCACGACGCCCGCGGCCTGTTCCACGGCCGCTCCGGGCCGGCGCTCTTCCTGCACCACCTGGCCGACGCCACCGGTGAGCAGCACTACCGGGCGGCCGGACTCGCCCTGCTCCACGAAGAGTTGGACCGCGCGGTGGAACTGCCGGACGGCTCGCTGTCGTTCGCCGACAACGCGGTGAACCGGCGGGTCATGCCCTACCTGGCCACCGGGTCCGCCGGCATCGGAACGGTCCTGCTGCGCTACGCGGCCGGCCCGGCTGCCGACGAACGCTGCGCCACCGCCCTGCCCCGGGTCGTCGCGGACGTCCGCAAGGTCAGCGCGGTGCAGCCCGGCCTGCACGACGGCTTCGCCGGCCTGGTCCACCTGGCCGTGGAGCACGCCGACTTCACCCGGGACGACGCCGACCGCGGGCACGCGGTGCGGCTGGCGACCGGGCTCCTCAAGTACGCCGTCCCGCACGGGGACGGCGTCCGCTGGCTCGGAACGGGCTCGCTCCGGTTCAGCGCGGATCTGGCCAGTGGCAGCGCGGGGATCCTGCTGGCACTGTGCCGAGCCCTCCATGGCCCGGGTGACGACTGGTTCACCCTGGATCCCGCCAATCGATCGCAGAGAGAAGGGAGTTGACGATGACCGAGGTTCTCGCCCTGCAGCAGCTCGCATTCGAGGACGAGGAGGAGTCGGAGGACCGACTGTTCCCCTGCTTCAGCATCTACGAGAGCACCATCACCCAGTCCGACTTCTGATCACCGGGGTCGGCCCCGTCCCTCCCGAGAGGAGTCCGTCCGATGACCGAGGTCCTCGCCCTGCAGGTGCTCGCGCCCGAGTCGGAGCCCGAGACCGAGCTCGACGCGAAGTACCCGTGCTTCAGCGTCTTCGCCAGCCACTACTACGAAACCATGTAGTACGGCTCTGACCGCCGCGCCGCCGACCCCCAGGGGCCGGCGGCGCAGCGGTGCCCGCCGGGCCGCCGGCCCCTGCCGTCCGCGTGACCCGGGCCGGGGCGCCGGCGGGCGGGGGTCCGTTGCGGTTCGGTCACGGGGTGTCCGGTTGGGTGGGCATTGTGACGGATCGTCGGGGAAAACGGATTGGGGGGTGGGGGGAATGCGAACCATAATCCGTGCTGTCACACGCGAGGGCCGGTATCGGTGGGAAGCCGGGGTCCCGCGTTCCGTTCTTCCGGGGGAGTGCCTTGTCCGCGTCCGAGCACGCGTCAGCACCCGTGCCCGAAACCGCCTCCGTGGAGGCGGCCGGGCCTGAGGGTGGATCAGGTGGGACGGCCGGTGGCCGGGTGCCGAGGGCGCTCGGGGTCGGTCTGGCGGTGGCCGGGCTGGTCGCGGTGACCGCGGCCAGTGCCGCCGTCACCGTGGCGGTCGGGAAGCCGAAGGCGGTCGTCGCCGCGGCGGCCCCGGCGAGCCCGAGCCCGAGCGCGAGTCCGACGGTGAGCCCGAGCCCGAGTGCGTCGGCGACTCCGTCCGCGAGCCCGACGCCCACGCCGAAGCCCACGCCGTCGTCGACCCTGCACGGCACGGTGGACGGTGCCACCCACGGTGGTGACCTGCGGTTCTTCCTGCTGCCGATGCCCGAGGGCGCCGAGTCCTACGGCCCGGCGGAGGGCGTGAAGCTGAGCACCGAGGAGGTGTCGGCGCAGTTCTCCAACGCCGACGAGATGGGCGAGGTGCTCGCCTCCTACGGCTACAAGAACGACGCGGCGACGCGCCGCTACCGCACGGCCGACGGCCGCCAGGAGGTCAACGTCCGGCTGCTGCGCTTCAAGTCCCGGCAGATGGCGAAGGACTTCGCCGAGGGCATGAAGATCAGCAAGGGCGACAGCTTCGGCATCGAGGGCGACCCCGACGGCCGCGGCATCATGCTCAAGCCCGAACAGGAGGCGTGGACCGGGAAGATGGTCGGCATCTCCTCCGTCGGCGACGTCGAGTACCAGGTCACCGTGTACGTGAAGGGCACGCCGGACAAGGCCGCGCTGCACGATGCGATGAAGCGTCAGCGAGAGAGGTTGTCCTCCGGTGGCTGAACCGATCAACACGCCCGAGGGCACCACACCCGAGACCGCCGCGGCCGAGGCCACCACGCCCGGGACCGCCGCAGCCGGGACCACCGAGGTCGAGCTGCTCGGGGCCGGCGGCGAGCCGGAGCCCGCCGCGCCGCGCCGCCCGGTCTCCACCCCACGCCTGCTGCTGGCCGCCCTGCTGGTCGGCCCGCTGCTGGGCGGGGCGGTCGGCTACGCCGTCCAGGCGGGGAGCCCGCCCACGCCGCTGCCCGCGCTGGCGGTGCCGTCCCCGACCTACCCGGCCACCCCGGCGGACCCGCAGGCCGTGGCCGAGGCGGCGGTCGCGCCGCTGAAGATCGACGGTGACCTGCGCACCCTGCTGCTGCCCCGGCCGCAGGGCACGGAGGAGTGGGACTACGACTACGCCTCCGGCTCCGGCTGGTTCACGGTGGGCGGGAAGGCCCTGTCGGTCGGCAACTCCGCCTCGTACTTCCAGTCCATGCTCCAGGACGGGTTCCGCCGCGACGCGGTGGCCACCTGGCGCAAGGGGGACGTGAAGTGGCGGGTGGAGCTCATCCAGTTCCACTCGGACCGGGCCGTCGCCGCGCAGCGCGAGGTGGAGGACCACGGGCCGGGCGCCCTGCCGCTGGCGGGGGTCTCCGGTGGCGTCTACCAGACCGACACCAAGGCGCAGACGTACGTGGACAGCACCGAGCAGTACTACTCCGGGGAGGCGCTGGCCCGGCGCGGTGACGTGGTGATGCGGATCGTCGTGTTCTCGCCCTCCCAGGTCGACCGGGACGAGCTCGCCGGCATCGCCAAGCAGCAGTGGGAGCGGCTGGTATGAGCATTCTCGAGAACTCCGGAACCCCGGAGCAGGACGAGCGGGTGACGGACCGTCCGGCGGGGCGGAACCCGGGCCCGGCCCGGCGCACGGCACTGCGGGCCGGTGCCGCCGTGGTGGCGGCCGCGCTGCTGGGCGTCGGCATCGGGATCGGCATCCTGCGCACCCAGTACCCGGAGGGCGGGGCCGTGGCGGCCGCGCCGTCCGGGCAGCCGTCCGGAACGGCGGCCGCCTCGCCCTCGCCCTCGGCCTCGCCGAGCCCGTCCTTCGGCACCAGGGAGAACGGCAGCCACTTCGGCTCGCTCCGCGACCTGCTACTGCCGCTGCCGGACGACCACCGGGTCGGCCCGGACGCGGGCGCGTACGGGAACGACACCGAGCTGACCGAGGACCAGCGCAAGGGCTGGGTCGAGGACCAGCTGCACGGCCTTCCCGAGAAGCTCCGGGACGCGCTGCGCAAGGAGTGGCAGGACCAGCCGCTGACCGGCGCCGGCGTGCGCAGCTACGTGGCGTCCGACCGTTCGTACGTGGTGACGATCTGGCTGCTGAGGTACCACCAGGAGGCCATCAAGGCGGACACCGCCTGGCAGAACGTGCTGGGCTCGGACTCCGGCCTGTACCGGATCGGCCCGAGCGTGCCGGGGCACGACAAGGCGCGCTGCTTCCTGCCGTACGCCGCCCCCGGGGCGAAGATCGACCGGCTGGTCTGTTCGGCGGCCGAGGGTGACCTCCGGGTGGAGATGGAGGTGGAGGGGATCGCCCCGCTGCCGAAGGAGAAGACCGTGGAACTGTTCAGCCGTCAGCTGGACCGGCTGGCCCGCCCGGGAGCGTCCGCATGACCGAGCAGAACACGCAGCCGGAGCAGCCGGAGCAGCCGGTACGGACCGAGCAGCCCCTCGCCCCGCCGCCCGCCCCGCCGCTCGTTCCGGAGGATTCCACCCCGCCGCTCACTCCGGAGGAGTCCGCCCCGGCGGAGTCCCCGGCCGCCACCGAGGTGCTGGTCGCGGAGCAGCTGCGCCGCCCCCGCCGCAAGGTGCGGGCCCGCTGGGTGGCCGCCGTGCTGGTGGCGGTGCTGACCGGCGGCGGTACCGCCGCCGCGGTGATCGCCCCCGAGCGGACCGAGCTGCCCGGGCTGGAGACGCCGAACGACGGCCGGTACGCCTTCCCGCAGTTGGCGCTGCCTCCGCTGCCCTCCGGCAAGCCCGCCCCGAGTGCCAGTGGTGCGGGCAACCGGCACCACGCCGACCTGCGGCAGCTGCTGCTGCCCGCGCCGACCGGGGTGACGGCGGCGGCCGACCGGAAGAGCTGCTCGGACTACGCCGAGCTGGAGAAGGAGCCGGCCGAGGCGCGCGCGATCCTGCTGGAGAACGCCTGCCGCGACGCGGTCCGCCGGGTCTGGACGGCGGCCGACGGCACCCGGACCGAGCTCTGGCTGCTCCGGTTCGGCTCCGAGGACGAGGCCAAGGGCCACTACCTGAAGATGAACTACGGCTCGCTGAAGGAGCCGGCCGGGCTGGAGGCCTCGGTCGACACCATCGACCCGGAGATGGACCGGCACAGCACCGTCAAGGCCAGTGCCGCCAAGGCGGGCAAGCCCGGCCAGGACCCCCAGCCGGTGGCCCGGGCCGCGTACTTCCAGCGCGGTGACGTGACGGCGCTGGTGCTGACGAGCAATCAGGACGGCGTCCCCGTCCAGGCCTTCCGCCAGGTGGCGATGGGCCAGTACGGGATGCTGGGCTGACGCACGCGTCCGGTGCCGGGCCGTCCGACCCCTAGGGGGAGGGCGGCCCGGAGTCATCCTGGGGTAGGGGGCCCGGTTCCTCTCGCCAGCTCATTCCGCGTGCCGGGCGGGGCCACTAGGTTGGGACGGTGTCCACCACTGTCATCAAGACGGACGCCCTCACCAAGAAGTTCCCCCGGGTCACCGCACTGGACCAGCTCACCGTAGAGGTGCAGCCCGGTGTGGTCGGTCTGGTGGGGGCGAACGGGGCGGGCAAGTCCACACTCATCAAGATCCTGCTCGGGCTGGCCCCGGCGACCTCCGGCACGGGCCGGGTGCTCGGCCTGGACATCGCCACCGAGGGGTCGGCGATCCGCGAGCGGGTCGGTTACATGCCCGAGCACGACTGCCTGCCGCCAGACGTCTCCGCGACCGAGTTCGTGGTGCACATGGCCCGGATGGCCGGGCTGCCGCCGGCCGCCGCGCGCGAGCGGACCGCCGACACGCTGCGCCACGTCGGCCTGTACGAGGAGCGCTACCGCCCGATGGGCGGCTACTCGACCGGCATGAAGCAGCGGGTGAAGCTGGCCCAGGCCCTGGTGCACGACCCGCAGTTGGTGCTGCTGGACGAGCCGACCAACGGCCTGGACCCGGTCGGCCGGGACGAGATGCTCGGCCTGATCCGCCGGGTGCACACCGACTTCGGCATCTCGGTGCTGGTCACCACCCACCTGCTGGGCGAGCTGGAGCGCACCTGCGACCACCTGGTGGTGATCGACGGCGGCCGCCTGCTGCGCTCCTCCTCCACCGCCTCCTTCACCGAGGCGACCCAGCTGCTGGCGGTCGAGGTGACGGACCGTCCGGACGACCCGGCCTTCGACGCCGACGAGGCCGTCCGGGAGCGACTGGCCGCCGCCGGGCTGGTGGTCCGTCAGGACGGCGCCAAGATCCTGCTGGTGGAGATCGCCGGCGACGAGACCTACGACACCGTCCGGGACACCGTGGCCGACCTGGGCCTCGGCCTGGTCCGGCTGGAGCAGCGCCGCCACCGGGTCTCCGAGATCTTCACGACCGACTCCGCCGCGACCACGGAAGGCCGTGCCGATGTCTGAGCAACTCCCTTCCGGGGCCGGGCCCGCCGACGGCGGGGTCATCCACAACATCGGCTACCGCAGCTACCAGGGCCCCCGGCTCGGCCGCGGCTACGCCACCCGCTCGCTCTACGTGCAGAGCCTGCGCGCCGCCTACGGCCTGGGCCGCTCGGGCAAGTCCAAGGTGCTGCCGATGCTGGTGGCCTCCGGGCTGACGGCCGCCGCCGTGGTGATCGTCGCGATCGGGCTGTTCCTCCAGGGGCCGGTCAAGACCGACCTGTTCCCGGTGGACTACCCGCAGTTCCTCTCCGCGTTCGGCGTGCTGGTGCAGATCTTCGTGGCCGCCCAGTCCCCGGTGCTGATGTCGCGGGACCTGCGGCACCACACCGTGCCGCTGTACTTCTCCCGGCCGATCACCCGGGGCGACTACGTCCGGGCCAAGTTCGCCGCGATGACCTCGGCCATGCTGCTGATGACCGTCGTCCCGCTGCTGGTGCTCTACCTGGGCTCGATCCTGGGCGGGCTGCCGCTCGGCAAGAACACCGGGCACTTCCTCCAGGGCCTGGCCGTCGCGGTGGTCACCTCGCTGGTGTACGCCGCGCTGGGCCTGGCGATCTCCGCGCTGACCCCGCGCCGGGGCTTCGGCGTGGCCGCCATCATGGGTGTGCTGCTGGTGAGTTCGGTGCTCGCGGGCATCGTCTACCTGCTGCTCGGCGGCGACCGGATGGACCCGCCGGAGTCCGCGCACTGGGCCTTCCTGCTCTCCCCGAGCTCCGCCACCGAGGCGCTGCTGAACCAGGTGCTGGACATCCGGACGGCCGGTCAGCTGACCGCCCCGGACGGGATCGGCGTGGTGGTCTTCGCGCTGGCCGTGGTCGCGATGATCGGCGGCTCGTACTGGGCGCTGCTGCGCCGCTACCGGAAGATCTGAGGGAACGTCATGGCCGTCATCACCATCGACAAGGTCTCCCGCTGGTTCGGCAACGTGGTCGCCGTCAACGACGTCAGCATGGAGATCGGGCCGGGCATCACCGGTCTGCTCGGGCCGAACGGCGCGGGCAAGTCCACCCTCATCCACATGATGAGCGGGTTCCTGGCGCCCTCCGCCGGAGCGGTCACCCTGGACGGGGTGCCGATCTGGCGCAACCAGGAGGTCTACCGCAAGATCGGCCTGGTGCCGGAGCGGGAGTCGATGTACGACTACCTGACCGGTTGGGAGTTCGTGCTGGCCAACGCCGAACTGCACGGCCTGGCCGACCCGGGCGCGGCCGCGAAGAAGGCGCTCGGGCTGGTCGAGATGGAGTACGCCCAGGACCGGAAGACCGGGACGTACTCCAAGGGCATGAAGCAGCGGGTCAAGATGGCCTCGGCGCTGGTGCACGACCCCGAGGTGCTGCTGCTGGACGAGCCGTTCAACGGCATGGACCCGCGTCAGCGACTGCAACTCATGGAGCTCCTGCGGCAGTTCGGCTCGGCCGGGCGGACGGTGCTGTTCTCCTCGCACATCCTGGAGGAGGTCGAGCAGCTGGCCCGGCACATCGAGGTGGTGGTGGCCGGCCGGCACGCCGCCTCCGGTGACTTCCGGAAGATCCGCCGCCTGATGACCGACCGCCCGCACCGCTACCTGGTCCGCTCCAGCGACGACCGCCGGCTGGCCTCCGCGCTGATCGCGGACAGCTCCACCGCCGGCATCCAACTGGACTGGCACGAGCGGGCGCTGCGCATCGAGGCGATCAACTTCCCGCAGTTCACCACGCTGCTGCCGAAGGTCGCCAAGGAGGCCGGGATCCGGCTCTACACCGTCTCCCCGGCCGACGAGTCGCTGGAGAGCGTCTTCTCCTACCTCGTCGCCAACTGACGCCCCACCGCCGACGCTCCGTCGCTGACGCCCCGTCGCACCCGAAAGGCTGACCCCTGTGAACCTGACCGTCGCCAGGCTGACCGTACGCGGCCTGCTGGGGCGCCGCCGCGGCCTCCTGCTGCTGGCCGCGCCCGTGCTGCTGCTGGTGATCTCCGTGATCGCCCGCAGCGGCAGCGGGGACAAGCACGACCTGGCCACCACCATCCTCGGCCAGCTCTCGCTGGGCACCCTGGTCCCGCTGCTCGGCCTGATCGTCGGCACCGGCGTGATCGCCACCGAGATCGACGACGGCTCGATCGTCTACCTGCTGGCCAAGCCGCTGCCGCGCTGGCAGATCATCACCACCAAGCTCGCGGTGGCCGTGGTGACCACCTGGGTCTTCGCGGCCGTCCCGACCCTGGTCGCCGGGCTGGTCCTGGTCGGCACCGAGGACCAGCTCGCGGCCGGCTACGCGGTCGGCACCCTGGTCGCCGGTGCCGTCTACAGTGCGGTCTTCCTGCTGCTCTCGGTGGTCACCCGCAACGCGGTGGTGGCCGGCCTGGGCTACGCCCTGATCTGGGAGAGCCTGATCGGCAACTTCGTCGACGGCGCCAAGACCCTGAGCATCCAGCAGTGGGGCCGCAGCATCGCCGAGTCGGTCGCCGCCGAGGGCGCCATCGACGCCACCGTGGCCACCTCGGTCGCCGTCCCCCTGCTGATCGTGGTCATCCTCGGCGCCACCGCCCTGGCCGCCGTCAAGCTGGCCGGCCTCACCCTGGCCTCCGAGGAGTAGCCCGCACCACCCCGCACCGAGAACGAGGAGGGCCCCGGCGACCGCCGGGGCCCTCCTCGTTCTCGGGCACCCACCCGGAACCCTTCGGGGGTGGCCCAGGCCACCTCCCCCGACGGCCGTGCCGCACCCCCGAAGGTGACCACATGCTCACACCGCGTGGATCACCCGCACCACCCCCGTTCGGCGGGGTGTGCCCCGGGCCGCCCCGTGCTAGACGGGCTGTCAGCTAGTGGTGGCCGCATTTCCCGTGGTCCAGCGCGTGCTGCCGGGTGCGGGTGCCGGCGAGCGCGGCCCCGCCCGTCGCCCCTGCTCTCCGGGCCGGTCGCCCGAGGGGCCGGCCTGCATGTCCACGGCTACCCCACGTGACCACAAGTCCTTTGCATCGTCTGCGATTTGATTCAGGTTTGCCAGGATTGCCCGCTCCGAAGGCTAGGTCAGAAGGAAAAACTTCGGATATTCTGACGCTATGCAGCCACCAAACGGCCCCTCGCGGGCATCCATCCACATCGACGACCCGAAGGTCATGCGGGCGCTGGCCCACCCGGCACGGCTGGCGATCATGGCGCGCCTCTCCGAGGTCGGCCCGGGGACGGCGACCGAGTGTGCGGAGGTCACGGGCCTTTCCCCCTCCGCGACCAGCTACCACCTGCGAGCGCTCGCGGACGCCGAACTCATCGAGGAGGCGGAGCACACCGACGGGCGCAAGCACCTGTGGCGGGCCAGGGCGTCGCGGATGGTGGTGGGCGCGAGCGAGGACGACGGCGGTGTGGCCAGCCGGCACCTGCTGCGCGAACTGCTCAACCGCAGCGACCGCCAGCTGGAGCAGTGGCTCGACGTCGAGGAGTCGCAGCCGCAGGAGTGGCGCGAGGCCCTGTCGATCGTCAACGCCCGCGTGGAGGTGCACCCCGCGGAGCTGGCGCAGCTGATCGGCGACATCAACGCCCTCTTCGAGGCGTACACGGGCAAGGCGCGAGAGGGTGCCGAGTCCGGGCGTCGACCGGTGACGATCTCGCTGAGGGCCGTCCCGGAGGCCAAAACTTCGAAGTAGAAGTTTCGAAAAACGCTTGCCACTGCCAACTTCGAAGTAATAACTTCGAAGCATGACTTCGGCCGCCACAAGCGACCGTCTCCCCGGTCACGTGACGGCGATCGCCGTCACGTTCCTGGTCTCGTGTCTGGGGGACGGGCTCGCCATCACAGCCTTGATGCTCGACTTCCACGACCGGGGGACCGGGGGAACCGGCATCGCCGCACTCTTCGCGGCGATGTCCGTACCGGCGATCCTGCTGGCCGGCCTCGCCGGACGGATCGCCGACCGCCACCCCGCCGGACGGACCCTCCTGCCACTGGGGGTGGCTCTGGTCGCGGTCTGCGTCCTGATGTCCTTCGCCCGTACGGTCCCCTTGCTCGTCGCCGGACTCGCGGTGCTCTCGGGACTGATGGCCGTCGCGGGGCCGGTCTTCGTGAAGGCCGTGCTCGACGCTTCACCGGGGCCCCTGATGAGCCGGGCCGGCGCCCGGATCTCGATGGCCTCCAGTCTCGGCTTCCTGATCGGCCCGGCTGTCGGTGCCGTCCTCATGGACGCCGTCGGCCTGCGGGGCGTGCTCCTGGCCGACGCGGTGACCTACCTGGCCGTGCCCCTGGTCGCGCTGTTCCTGCCCCGGTCCGCTGCGTCGGCCGAGGCCCCGGAGAGCGGGGGCGGCGCGCCTCCGTCCGGCGCGTCGGGCCTGCTGCCGGGGCTGCGGCTCCTCCTGCGACAGGCCGCGGAAGCGCGGATCGTGGTCGTCGGAGCGGTGCTGACCTTCACCCTGCAGGTCACCAACGTGGTGGAGGTCTACCTGGTGCGCGACGGCTACGGTGCCAGCGCCACCGTCTTCGGCCTGGTGACCATGGTGTGGGCCGGAGCGCAGATCATCGGCACCGGCGGCGCGGGCCGAGCCCTCTCGGAGCGGCCCACCGGACGGACCGCCACCTTCACGGTCCTGACCGTGGCCGTGGCCCTGCTGGCCATCGCCGTTCTCGACAGCCTGCCCGGACTGTTCGTCCTGACGGTGCTCGCGGGCGCCGCCAACGGAGCGTTCGGCGTCGCCCGTCAGACGGCCCTCGGGCGGGCCATCGACCCGGCCGGACGAGGCAGCGCCGCGGCTGCCCACTCGGCAGTGCTGAGCACCGCCACGGTCCTCGCCCTGATGAGCGCCGGCCTCGTCTCCACCCTCGTGGCACCACGCACCGTCTACGCCGTCGCGGGCGGCGTCCTGCTCGCGGCCCTCGTGGCCGTGCACCTGTACCGGCCTGTCCGCCAGGAGGAGAGGCCCCCGGCACGCGCCGCGCGCGGCCGGACCACGACGCCGGTTCCGGCGTCACCCATGGACTGATCCGTTCGCCGTCCGGCGGCTGGATCTCGGCGGGCCTGGAGCGGTGCGTTCGCGCGCCCGGCAGGCTCTGCCAGCACCACCTTTCACGAATCATCAACTACCGAGAGAAAGAAGGGAGTTCAGAATGACGACTCTGGAGATGCGGCTGCAGGCGATGAGC
This sequence comes from Kitasatospora sp. NPDC051853, assembly GCF_044452665.1. Taxonomy (NCBI): domain Bacteria; kingdom Bacillati; phylum Actinomycetota; class Actinomycetes; order Kitasatosporales; family Streptomycetaceae; genus Kitasatospora; species Kitasatospora sp. NPDC051853. The sequence continues at coordinate 378,988 of NZ_JBITBY010000003.1, forward strand.
GCGGAGCTCGCGCAGGGTGAGCCGGTCATGGTCCACGACGACAAGGTGGTCACCGCCGGTGACCTGCTGTCGGACGACAGCCTGCCGGGCCTGTGGAACATCCTCAACTGGGGCTGTGCCTGATCGCCTGCCCTGCGGGCTCTGTTGGTAACACCTTTTGCATCACGTCAACCACTGTGTAATGAGGGGGAGTTCAGAATGACGACTCTGGAGATGCGGCTGCAGGCGATGAGCGCGGAGCTCGCGCAGGGTGAGCCGGTCATGATCCACGACGACAAGGTGGTCACCGCCGGCGACCTGCTGTCGGACGACAACCTGCCGGGCCTGTGGAACATCCTCAACGGCGGCTGCTTCTAGTACGCCCAGCGCCGGGGGGTGCCGGGCACTTCGAAGTCCGGCATCCCCCGGGCCCCTCCCGTAGACCAGAGCCAGAGGAGATTCCCGTCATGACGATCGCACCAGCCGAGACGACCATCGACGCCCGCGTCCTGAAGGGCGTGGAGACGCTGTTCGACGGATACGCGCAGCTGAGCACGGACGACACGCTGATGGTCATCTACACCCCGGACTGCCGGGACCAGGCCTCGCTGCTCGTGCTCGCCGCCCAGGACAGGGGCGTCGCCGCCGGCGCGCTCGGCATGGCCCCCGTCGAGGACCTCGGGTTCCACGGGCGCCTCAAGGCCGCGCTCCCGTCCCCCGAGAGCCTGACCGGCCGACTGGTCGTCATCACGATCGAGCGCGACACCATGTCCCACGCGCACATCCTGCGCCACGAGATCGAAGCGTACGGCGACCGGGTCCTGCCGATCCGGATCATCAACGGCAGCTGGGAGTTCTTCCGGCTCGCGCTCGGGCCCACGCCCGCCGAGCTCAGCGCGATCAACGCCGGTCTGCTGCACCGCTTCCTGGCCGCCAAGCACCTCGCGGTCACCACCAGCTCCGGTAGCGAACTCGAGATCACCCTGGACAACGACCGCTACCGCTGGCTGAGCAACCGTGGTGTGTGGCGTCCCGGTTCCTTCGTCATCCTGCCCGCCGGGGAGGTCGCCACCTATCCCGCGTCCGTCTCGGGCCGGATCGTCGCCGACGGGGCGTTCAACGTCAACAAGGCCGTGCGGATGGACGCGCGTCTCGGTGAGAACCCCCTCACCGTGGAGCTGAAGAACAGCGACGTCGTCTCCTACTCCTGTGCCGACGAGAAGATCGCCACGCTGTTCGGCCGCTGCATCCAGAGCGACCACGGCAACCACGTCGGAGAGCTCGGGTTCGGCACGAACATCGGCATCGACGACTTCATCGGGATGAACTCCCACATCAACGAGCGTCACCCCGGCGTCCACCTCGGCTTCGGTCAGCACGGTCAACTCCTGGACGTCGTCGATTACTTCACCGACATCCACATCGACCTGATCACCAGTGACGCCACCATCCACATCGACGGCGACCCGGTCCCGCTGACCTCGCGCACCCTCACGCCCAGCGCCCTCCCGCACCCCGCCAACGTCAACGACGAGGACATCGACGGTGACTGCTGCGGTGCCCGGACCCCGCATGAGTGACCTGGCTCCCAGCCGCTACGCCGTCCACAGCGACAACGCCTACACCAACAGTGCGGGCAAGCGGCTGCGGCTGGTCTACGGAACCCGGCGCGCCGTCACCATGGCGATCGCCGAGGACACCGCGGACCTCCTGAGGGCGGGCCACGTCCCTTCCGGCGACCCGGAGTTGCTCCAGCGCCTGGTCGACGTGGAGCTCGTGGTGCCGGCGGGCAGCGACGAGCTCGGCGTCATCGTCGACCGCTCGCGCCGGGCGGTCAGGGACGACACCCACCGCTCCTTCACGCTGATGCCCACTTCCTACTGCAACATGGGTTGCACCTACTGCGGCCAGGAGCACACCAAGGGCCGTCTTCCCGGCAGCCACCGTGACGCGATCGCCGCCCGGGTGGAGCGGACCATCGCCGCGGACGGCATCCGTGACGTGCGGGTCCGCTGGTTCGGCGGGGAGCCGATGATGGGCTACGCCGTCGTCCTCGACCTCAGCCGTCGCTTCGTCGAAGCGGCCGGGGCGGCCGACGTCTCGTACGGGGCCACGATGGTCACCAACGGCTCCCTGCTCACCCTCCGCAAGCTCCGCCGACTGCAGGACGAGGCGCGGGTCTCACGGTTCTGCATCACGTTGGACGGACCCGAGCGGATCCATGACCGGAGCCGGCTCCTCAAGTCCGGCGGCGTCTCCTTCCGGCACATCACCACCGTGATCGCCCAGGCGCTGGCCGACGAGGACCTGGCCGGAGTCTCCTTCGAGCTCCGTACCAACGTGACGACGTCCAACGCGGACCACATCGACGAGTACCTGCGGCAGATGGCCGCGCTCGGCTTCGCGCACCCGCGGGTGTCCTTCGCGCTGGAGCCCGTCCACTCCTGGTCGAACGACGTCTCCGGCATCGCGCTCAGCAGTGCCGCGTACGCCGAGCGCGAGGCGGGCTGGCTCGCCACGATGACGGACCTCGGTCTCAACTTCATGGTCCTGCCGACCGCCTCCAAGCCCGTCGTGTGCGCCGCCGTCACGATGAACTCCGAGATCGTCAGCAGCACCGGGGCCATCTTCTCGTGCAGTGAGCAGCCGCTGGTGCCGGAGGCCGAGGCGAACCAGGTGCTGGCCCACATCACGGAGATCGCCCCGGACGACAGGCGCCCCACGGGGCCTTTCGACGACTGGCACGACCGGGTCCAGAGCGGGAAGGCCCCGTGCGCGGGCTGTCCCATGCTGGGGATCTGTGGTGGATCGTGTCCGAAGCTCTGGTCCGAAGGGGGTACCCCGTGCCCGAGTTACAAGCAGAACTTCCAGCAGCGCCTGGCCCTGGTGGCCCGCAGGTACCGGCTCACGCCGGCGACCTGACCTCCCGGAGGTGCTTCGTGCAGTGGGCGTGGGATCCGACCGGACCCCACGCCCACTGTCGTGTTCCCCGGCGCGCTCCGGGTGGGCCCGGCGGCGGGACGGAGCCTCCTGGGGGCAGTTGTAGGATGACCGGGCAAGAGGTTGTAGGATGACTGGCGTCCACTGCTGAGCGATCCCGGAAGGAGCCCCCCTGATGAGTGCGGACGGGCTGCAGGCCGCCGGGCGGCGCTCGCTGGTGGACGTGACGATCGAGCAGCTGCGGGAGCAGCTGAGTGCCGGGAGCTGGCCGGTCGGGGCGCGGATCCCGACCGAGCACGAGCTGGCCGAGCGGCTCGGGGTGGGGCGGAACACGGTGCGGGAGGCGATCCGGGTGCTGGTGCACGCGGGGATGCTGGTCTCGCGCCAGGGGGAGGGCACCTTCGTGACCTCGACCACCGACCCGGCCGCGGTGCTGCGCGGGGTGCAGCGCTCCGGCGTCCGGGACGTGCTGGAGGTCCGGGCCGCGCTGGAGGCCGAGGCGGCCCGGCTGGCCGCCGTGCGGCACACCCCCGAGGACGTCGCCCGGATGCGGGCCGCGCTGGCCCGCGAGGCCGAGATCATCGCCACCGAGCCCGACCGGGCCGGCCGCGAGGCCACCGTCGAGCACGACCTGGAGTTCCACACCGCGGTGGTCGAGGCCGCCCACAACCCGGCGCTGACCGAGGTCTACCGGTACTTCGGGGCCTCGGTGCGCGAGTCGATGCGGACGGCGTTCGGCGACCACGAGATGCCCGAGGTGGTCGTGGCCACCCACGAGGCGCTGGTGGACGCGATCGAGAGCGGTGACCCGGAGCTGGCCGAGGCGGCCTGTCGCCGGCTGCTCGCGGAGCCCACGGCCGCCGTGGAGCAGCTGCTCGCCGCCATCGCCGCGCGGAAGTGACGACCGTTCAGCCCAGGTCGTGACCCGCGTTCTCCGCCGCCCCCGGGCGGCTCCTTCCTCGTTCCTGCCTCGTCCTTGCCCGGAGAAGACACCACCGTCATGACGGTCACCCACGCCCAGCAGCAGCTCACCACCCCGACGGTCCGTACCCGTACCAGGCTCGCCCACCCCGCGCTGATGCTGATCGGCATCGTGCTGGTGGCGCTCAACATGCGGGCCTGCCTGGCCGCGATCTCCCCGCTGGTCGGCGAGATCCAGCGCACCTTCGGCCTCTCGGCCACCGCCAGCGGCCTGATCACCACGGTGCCGGTGCTGTTCCAGGGCCTGGGCGCGCCGCTGACGCCCCGTCTGACCCGGCGCTTCGGCGCGGAGAAGGTGGTGCTCGGGGCGGTGCTCACGCTGGGCGCGGGCGTGCTGCTGCGGGTGATGCCGCACGTGGCGGCGCTGTACGCCGGCTGCGTGGTGATCGGGGTCGCGATCGCGGTGCTGAACGTCTCCATGCCGGGCCTGGTGAAGCGGGAGTTCCCGGAGAAGGCCGCCACCATGACCGGCGTCTACTCCACCACCATGCTGGTCGGCGCGACCCTCGCGGCCGGTGCCTCGGTGCCGCTGGAGCGGGTGCTCGGCGGCGGCTGGCAGGGTTCGCTGGCGGCCTGGTCGGTGCTGGCCGTGGTGGCGGCGGTGGCCTGGCTGCCGCAGGTGCTGAAGTCCCGTCAGGAGAAGGCCGTGGTCGCGGCCGCGCCGACCGGGACGCCGATCGCGAACATCTGGAGGAACGGGCTGTCCTGGCGGATCAGCGTCTTCATGGGCGTCTCCTCGCTCATGGTCTACACGCTGGTGGCCTGGATGCCGACCATCCTGGCGGACCACGGCATGGACCGCGGCGAGGCCGGTCTGGTCTTCGCGTTCAGCAACCTGGTGCAGGTGGCCGGCGCCTTCCTGGTGCCGCTGATCGCCGGCCGGATGACCCGTCAGCGCGGGCTCGCGGTCGTGATGGCCGGGCTCAACGCGGTGGGCGTCACCGTCCTGCTGCTGGCCCCGGTCTCCGGTGCCTGGCTGGCCGCGGGCGTGCTCGGCATCGCCCAGGGCGGTTCGCTCGGCCTGGCGCTGGCCTTCATCGTGCTGCGCACCCGCAGCGCGCTGGGCGCGGCCCAGCTGGGCGGCATGACCCAGGCGGTGGGCTACCTGGTGGCGGCCGCCGGGCCGGTCGGCGCGGGCGCGCTGCACCAGCTGACGGGCGGGTGGGACCTGCCGCTCGCGCTGCTGCTGGCGCTCGCGGCGGTGGCGGCGGTGGCCGGCTGGGGCGCGGGGCGCAACCAGGTCCTCTGACCGCGGCCGCCCCGTCCCCGCGGTGCCTCGCCGCCCCGCCGCCGCGCCGTCCCCGCGACCTGACACAGTCGGGGTGCCGATCGGCCCGGGCAGCGCGCGAAGGGGCCCGCGACCACCCTCCGTGTCCCTACGGTTGGCGGCATGACAGCTGCCCCCTCCCTGGCCACCTCGCAGGTCTCGCTCGGCGATCCCGAGGTCCGGTACCCGCTCTGGCCCGCCCTCACCGCCGGGTGCCCGGCCACCAGCACCCCCGAGACCGCGTACCCGGTCGAGGTCGACTACGACTACGCGGCCGTCCCGGCCGGGCTGTTCGAGCAGCAGCCCGGCCCGGGGCTGGACCGCTGGGCCCCGCTGCTGCCCCCGCTGGACGCGCCCACCCTCGGGGAGGGCGGCACCCCGCTGCTCGCCCTCCCCGACTCCACGCTGGTCAAGGACGAGTCCCGGAACCCGACCTGGAGCCACAAGGACCGCCTCAACCGCGTCACGGTGAGCGCCGCCGTCCACCAGGGCGCGGGCGGCATCGTGGTCGCCTCCTCCGGCAACCACGGCGCCTCGGCCGCCGCGTACGCCGCCCGGGCGGGGCTGCGCTGCGTGGTGCTGGCCTCGGCGAGTTCGCCGCCGGCCGTGCAGTCCTTCCTGAACGCCTACGGGGCGGTGGTGCTGCCGGTGCCGGCCGAGGCCCGCTGGCCGCTGCTGCGGCTGATCGCCGAGCGGACCGGCCTGCACCCCGTCAGCAACCACACCCGCACCCACACCGGCCACGGCTTCGGCGCCGAGGGCTACAAGACGGTGGCGTACGAGCTGCACGCCGAGGTCGGCACCCCGGCGGCGGTGTTCGTGCCGACGGGGTACGGGGAGCTGCTGTACGGGGTGTGGAAGGGCTTCGCCGAGCTGTACCGGCTGGGGGTGGCGGCCCGGGTGCCGCGGGTCTTCAGCTGCGAGCCGGCCGTCGGCGGCCCGCTGGCGGCGGCGGTGCGGACGGGCACCCCGGCGGCGGTGGTGGAGGTCGGCCCGACGGAGGCGTACGCCATCGACGTCACCAACGGGGGCCACCGCGGGGTGCGGGCGGTGACCGCGAGCGGCGGTGCCCCGCTGCTGCTGACGGACCGGGAGGTCCGGGCGGCGCAGGGGGAGCTGGCGGCCCAGGGGATGTGGACCGAGTTCTCCTCGGCGATCGGGCTGGCCGGGCTGCGGCAGCTGGGCGGGCCGGCGGCCTTCGACGGTCCGGTGGTCTGCGTCTCCACCTCCAGCGGCTTCAAGGACCTGCGGGTGGGCACCGAGCGGGCCGAGGCGCTGGATCCGGACTGGGCGGTGGTGGCCGGCCGGCTGAAGGCCGCGGGGATCGAGGTCTGACCAGCCCGGTGCGCGGGTGGAGCACTTCGGAGGAACCGGGCCGCCGTCCCCTGCGTTTCTCCGTTCGCCGTTCCCCTCTTCCGGAGTTGGAGTACCACCCCATGGTGTTCAAGAAGCTGCTCGGTGCCCTCGGTGTCGGTGGCCCGACCGTCGACACGGTGCTGTCCACGCCCGTGGTGCGGCCCGGCGGCCTGATCGAGGGTCAGGTCCACCTGACCGGCGGCACCCAGGAGTCGAAGGTCAACGCGATCACCCTCGACCTGGTCGCCCGGGTGGAGATCGAGCACGCCGAGGGCGAGGCGAACGGCCTGGCCGGTTTCGCCCGGCACGTGGTCACCGGTCCGTTCACCTTGGCGGCGGGCGAGCAGCGCTCGCTCCCGTTCTCCTTCGCGGCCCCGTACGAGATCCCGGTGACCGAGCTGGCCGGTCAGCACCTGCACGGCATGGCGCTGGGCGTGCGGACCGAGGTGGACATCGCCGGGGCCCGGGACAAGGGCGACGCCGACCCGCTCGGGGTGGAGCCGCTGCCGGTGCAGCGCCGGCTGCTGGAGGCCTTCGCGGCGCTCGGCTTCCGTTTCCACGGCGCCGACCTGGAGGCCGGGCGGATCCACGGCACGGCGCAGGACCTGCCGTTCTACCAGGAGATCGAGTACCTGGCCGCGCCGCAGTACGCGGGCCGGTTCGGCGCGCTGGAGCTGACCCTGATCACCTCGGCCGAGCGGGTCGAGGTGGTGCTGGAGTTCGACCGGAGCGGCAGCGACGTGATCAACCACCACGTGGTGGAGCACGCGGCGGCCGAGCAGGACCTGACCGGGCTGGTGGACGGCTGGATCCAGGAGGCGCTGGCCAAGGGCTCGTACGGCCACGGCGGCGGGCACGGCCACGGCGACGGGCACGGCGGGCACGGCTTCGGCGGCGGCCTGGTGGCCGGGGCGGCGGTCGGTGCGGTCGGCGGCCTGGTGGTGGAGGAGTTCATGGACGAGGTGGTCGAGGAGGCGTTCGAGGACGCCTTCGAAGAGGCCTTCGAGGACTGATCCGGCCGATGGCCTGACGGGGTGTCACCGTCCGCCCGCACTGCCCCCGCGGTCCTGGCGGCGGTGACCGTGCGGCGCCGCCGGAAGGTCCGGCCGGGACGGTGGGGACCGTGGGGACGGGGTCACGGGGCTTGGGGGATCCTGCAATCGGGAGCCCGCCCCGTGACTCCGCAATGTTGCCTTTATATGCTCCGCAGAAGCTCTCTACGGCTGTATGCGGTCCTTCTCGGCCGCCGGGGCCCTGGGGCGTGAGCTGACGGAGTAGTACCTGGCTGCTGGTGGAGGGTGTGCGAATGTCTGGCCAGAGGCCGGGGTCCCCGGACCACGCCGAATGGTGGCGCGACGACGCCGCCCACGGGGGGGCCTACCAGGACCCCTACCAGCAGCAGGCGTACCCGCAGCAGCAGGGCCAGCAGCAGGGCCAGTACCAGCAGTACCCGCAGCAGGGCCAGCAGGGGTACTACCAGCAGCCGCAGTACCCGCAGCAGGACGTGTACCAGCAGCCGCAGTACCAGCAGGTGCCCCAGCAGGTCCCGCCGCAGGACCGGACCCACCGCGCCGCCCCGGAGCCCGAGCAGGTGCCGGAGCACTCCGACCAGGAGCCGGTGCCCCGGCAGCCCACCGGGGGCCGGGCCGAGGCGCGGCGGGCCCAGCAGGCGGCCGCCCTGGCCGCGCAGGGCCGCACGGGCGCCGAGGACGGCGTGCCGCCGGCCGGGCCCGGCCGGGCGGCGGCCAGGGCCGCCGCGGCCAAGGGGGCGCCCAAGCGCAACCGGAAGAAGGCCGTCGCCTGGGTGGCGGCCGGGGCGATGGCCCTGGTGGTCTGTGCCGGCGGCGCGCTCTACCTGAAGTTCAACGGCAACCTCAACACCTTCGGCAGCGACGGCCTGAACGAGGACCGCCCGGACGCCGCCGCGCCCGACGCCAACGGCAACACCCCGCTCAACGTGCTGCTGATCGGCTCCGACTCGCGGGCCGGCGACAACGCCAACCTGGGCGGCGGCGAGGAGGGCGGCGCGCGCTCCGACACCACGATCCTGTTGCACGTCTACGCCGACCGGAAGCACGCGGTGGGCGTCTCCTTCCCGCGCGACGCGCTGGTCACCCGCCCCAAGTGCAAGCTCCCGAACGGGAAGTGGACCAAGGAGGAGACCGGGGTCATGTTCAACTCCGCCTTCTCCGTGGGCGGCACCGAGGAGGGCAACCCGGCCTGCACCCAGAACACCGTGGAGAAGCTCACCGGTCTGCGGGTCGACCACACCATCGTGGTGAGCTTCCAGGGCTTCGCCGCCATCACCGATGCGGTCGGCGGCGTCAACGTCTGCCTGCCCAACGCCATCAACGAGGGCGACCTCAACCCGAACCTGCACCGCAAGGGCAAGCAGATCTTCCCCAAGGGCGAGCAGAAGGTCTCCGGCCAGAAGGCGCTGGACTACGTCCGGCTCCGGCACGGCATCGGCGACGGCTCCGACATCGGCCGGATGAAACGCCAGCAGGCCTTCCTCGGCTCGCTGATCAAGGACGTCAAGGCCAAGGGCATGGACGCCGGGACGCTGCTCCCGCTGGCCGACGCGGCCACCAAGTCGATCACCGTGGACGAGGCGCTCGGCTCCCCGGCCAAGCTGCTCTCCTTCGCGCTGCAGATGAAGAACATCGACCTGAAGAACATCAAGTTCATCACCCCGCCGTGGCGCTTCGAGGGCTCCCGGGTGGCCTTCCAGAAGCCCGACGTGGACGCCCTCTGGGCCGCGCTGAAGAGCGGCCGCACACTGGACGGCCAGGACGCCAACGCGCCCGCCGCGGGCGGCGGTTCGCCCGCCCCGGCCCCCTCGGCCCCGCCGTCGCCCACCGCCGTGCCGACCCCGGCCGCCCCGTCCGCGGTCAAGGGCGCCGGCGTGAAGGTGAACGTCTACAACGGCACCACCACGGCCGGACTGGCCAACGACGCGGTGACCAAGCTGAAGGACTCCAAGTTCACGGTCGGCACCACCGGGAACGCCGCCACCCAGAACCACACCGGGACCACCGTGCAGTACGGCCCGGGGCAGAAGGCCGGCGCCCAGCTGGTGGCCGACCTGTTCCCCGGGGCCACCCTGGAGTCCTCCACCAAGTCCGGGATCAACCTGGTGCTAGGCCAGGACTACGCGGCGGCCAACGGCGGCTCCACCCCGGGCGGCGCCGGTGCCACCCCGAGCGCGCTGCCCAGCAGCATCTCGCAGGCGGCCCGCTCCGCCGACGCCCCGGCCTGCGACGACCTCACCTACGGCTGACAAGCCGTCAGGGGCCCGGTGCGCGTGCACCGGGCCCCTGCTGACGGTCCGTCGGACGGGCCCCGCGGCCCTGGCTCCCGGCTCAGCCGTAGAGCCGCTCCAGGACGACGGCCACGCCGTCCTCGTCGTTGCTCGTGGTCACCTCGTCGGCCACCGCGAGCAGCTGCTCGTGGGCGTTGGCCATCGCCACCCCGTGCCCGGCCCAGCCGAACATCGGGACGTCGTTCGGCATGTCGCCGAAGGCGATGGTCCCGGAGCCCTTCACGCCCAGCCGGTGCGCGGCCACCGCGAGGCCGGTGGCCTTGGACAGGCCCAGCGGCAGCATCTCGACCACGCCGGGGCCGGCCATCGTGATGGTCACCAGGTCGCCCGCCAACCGCTCGGCCACGGCGGTCAGTTCGTCGTCGGTGTGGCCCGGGTGCTGGAGGTAGAGCTTGCTCACCGGCTCGGTCAGCAGCTCGTCCCGCTCCACCCTGCGGACGGGCAGCCCGGTGCCGATCTCCAGCGCGTAGCCGGGGCCGGTGATCACCTCGCCGTCCAGCCCGTCCTGGCTGGCGGCGACCGCCAGGGTGCCGGTCTCGGCCTCGATCTTGGCCAGCGCGGTGGCGGCCAGCCGCCGGTCCAGGGTGAGCGAGGTGAGCAGCCGGTGCTCGCCCGCGTCGTAGACCTGGGCGCCCTGCGCGCAGACCGCCAGACCCGTGTAGCCGATCTCGTCGAAGACCGTCCTGGTCCAGCGCGCTCCCCGCCCGGTCACGATGATGTGCCGCGCACCGGCCGCGCCGGCCAGGGCCAGCGCGGCGCGGTTGCGCTCCGAGACGGTCTCCGCCGAGTTCAGCAGGGTGCCGTCCAGGTCGGTCGCGACCAGGCGGGGGAGCGGGGTCACTTGACGGGTTCCAGGACGGAACGCCCGCCGAGGTAGGGCCGCAGCGCCTCGGGGACGACCACCGAGCCGTCCTCCTGCTGGTGGTTCTCCAGCAGCGCCACGATGGTGCGCGGCACGGCCACCAGGGTGCCGTTCAGGGTGGCCAGCGGGCGCACCCCGTTCTCGTCGCGCAGGCGGATGGCCAGGCGGCGGGACTGGTACTCGGTGGTGTTCGAGGTCGAGGTGACCTCGCGGTACTTGCCCTGGGTCGGGACCCAGGCCTCGATGTCGAACTTGCGGACCGCCGAGGCGCCGAGGTCGCCGGAGGCGACGTCGATCACCCGGTAGGGCAGCTCCAGCGCGTTCAGGAAGTCCTTCTCCCACTGGAGCAGGCGGCGGTGCTCGGCCTCGGCGTCCTCGGGCGTGGTGAAGACGAACATCTCCACCTTCTCGAACTGGTGCACCCGGATGATGCCGCGGGTGTCCTTGCCGTAGGTGCCGGCCTCGCGGCGGAAGCAGGAGGAGTAACCGGCGTACCGCAGCGGCAGCTTGTCCGCGTCCAGGATCTCGTCCATGTGGTACGCGGCGAGCGGGACCTCGGAGGTGCCGACCAGGTAGCGGTCCTCCTCCTCCAGGAAGTAGACGTTCTCCGCCGCCTGGCCCAGGAAGCCGGTGCCGTCCATGGCCGCCGGGCGGACCAGGGCCGGGGTGATCATCGGGATGAAGCCGGCCGAAGTGGCCTGCGCGATCGCCATGTTGACCAGGGCGAGCTCCAGCAGCGCGCCGACGCCGGTCAGGTAGTAGGAGCGGGCGCCGGCCACCTTGGCGCCGCGCTCGGTGTCGATCGCACCGAGGATCTTGCCCAGCTCGACGTGGTCGCGGGGCTCGAAGCCCTCGGCCGCGAAGTCGCGCGGGGTGCCGATCTCCTCGAGGGTGACGAAGTCCTCCTCGCCGCCGACCGGGGCGGCCGGGTCGATCAGGTTCGCCAGCCCGCGGGCGAGGCGGTCGGCCTCCTCGGTGGCCTCGCGGAGCTCGGCCTCGGCGGCCTTCACCTCGGCGGACAGCTCACCGGTCCGCTTCAGCAGGCCGGCCTTCTCCTCGCCCTGGGCCTTGGGGATCTGCTTGCCCAGGCTCTTCTGCTCACTGCGCAGCTCGTCGAAGCGCGTGGAGGAGGAGCGGCGCCGCTCGTCGGCGGCGAGGAGGGAGTCGACCAGGTCGACGTCCTCTCCACGGACGCGCTGCGAGGCGCGCACTCGGTCGGGGTCCTCACGGAGCAGGCGAAGGTCAATCACGGGGCCCAGCCTACCGGGGTGGGGGGCCCCGGCCGGAACCGGTTTCTCCGGTGTCGGACACTGTCCGGTTCGTTCTTTTATGTCTGTTTCTGTGGCACTATGTCCCCGCGCAGGTGTCAGGTCGGGCCCCGGACTGTGTCGGGTAGCTGGGGATAACCCCGCCGAGCCTGTGGATAACCGCTGTGGAGAACCGCTCCGGAGCCCGCTTTCCACAGGCCTGGCGGCCGTCCTGTGGATGGGGTGGATGTGACGGCTGTGATGCCGATCTGCCAAGGAATTGAGGTTTGAAACCTCGATACACCCACACGGGTAAGGGAATTTCCCCACTCGGTCGGGTGATTTGCCGGATCAGGGGTGACTCTGGTCCGATTAGTCGGCTCCGACCGGGAAGCAGATGATCTGACCAGCTCTCCCAGTGGATATGCCGGTTTGTCGACTCGTCCCCAGGGCTGTGGATAACCCGGTGGAAGACCGCCTGTGGAAGGCCCCCACGGGCCTGTGGACGAAGCGCGCCGCCCGCCCGGTGGGGCGGACGGCGGTCCGGGACGCTCACTGCACCGCGCGGGTGAAGCGTCTCGCGTGTCGGCAATGGCACCTGAACGGTCGAAAGCGGTCCGCCCGGATCAGTTCCGGGCAAAGACCGCGGAGAAGGGCCTCAGAGTTCCCCGCGCCCGTCCAGACAGCGGGAGAGCCAGTCGGCGGCCGCGCTGAAATCCCGGTCGGTGGTGCCCGGCCGGATCGCGGTCGGCGCCCCGTGGTCCGCCCGCGGATAGGAACCGAGGAAACGCACCTGCGGACAGATCCGCCGCAGGCCCATCAGCGCCTCGCTCACCCGCCGCTCGCTCAGGTGCCCCTCGCAGTCGATCAGGAAGCAGTACTGCCCGAGCCCCTCGCCGGTCGGCCGGGACTCGATCCGCATCAGGTTGATCCCGCGCACCGCGAACTCCTGCAGCAGCTCCAGCAGCGCGCCGGGGTGGTCGTCCGGCAGCCAGACCACCATCGAGGTCTTGTCCGCCCCGGTCGGCGAGGAGACCCGCCCCGGCCGGCCGACCAGCACGAACCGGGTGGTCGCGTTCGCGGCGTCGTGGATGTCCGTGACCAGCGGCTCCAACTGGTAGATGGGCGCCGCGAACTCCCCGGCGAACGCCCCGTCGAACCGGCCCTCCTGGACCAGCCGCGCGCCGTCCGCGTTCGAGGCCGCCGACTCCCAGCGGGCGTCCGGCAGGTTCGCCGCCAGCCACTTGCGCACCTGCGGCTGCGCCACCGGGTGGCTGGTCACCGTCTTGATGTCCTCCAGGGTGGTGCCGGGGCGCACCAGCAGCGCGAAGGAGATCGGCAGCAGCACCTCGCGGTAGATCATCAGCGGCCCGCCGTTGGCGAGTTCGTCGCTGGTCGCGGTGACGGCGCCCTCCACGGAGTTCTCCACCGGCACGAAGGCCCCGCTCGCCTCCCCGCCCCGCACGGCGTCCAGCACCGCCGGCACCGAGGCCAACGGCACCAACTCCCGGGTCGCCGCCTCCGGCAGCGTCCGCAGCGCCGCCTCGGTGAACGTCCCCTCGGGGCCCAGGTAGGTGTAGCGGGTGGCCGACATACCGCCTCCGAACGCATCGCATCAGCCCGACCGACCCACCTTAGCCAGTCCCGGGAGCCCCCACCGCCCCGTCCGCCGAGTGGGCATCCCGGGGCGCGGGGAACGCACGTGGTTACACCGGGGGCGCGAGGAACTGCGCGACTCGGAAGACCACTCACCTGCACCTGAGGGCACGTCAGCCAGTTGCAGGTGCTGCCGTTCCCCTGCGCGCAGTTCCTCGCGCCCCTGCGGGGCGCACTCCTTGCCCCGGGGGTTATCCCCACCTCGGGGAGGCCAGGGGACTCCATGGTCCGGAAGGCGCCGCGTTCCTAGGTTGGGAGATGCCGAAGCTCCCGCCCCGGAAGGACCGTGATGGCCGTCCAGCAAGACCGCCCCGCCCACCCCGCCGCCGCCGTCGAACTGCGCGGCGTGCAGCGCCGCTACGGCGCCGTGCAGGCCCTGCGCGGCATCGACCTGGTGCTCCCCCGGGGCGGCTTCACCGCGGTGATGGGCCCGTCGGGCTCCGGCAAGAGCACCTTCCTGCAGTGCGCCGCCGGCCTCGACCGCCCGGACGCCGGCCAGGTGCTGCTCGGCGGCACCGACCTGGCCACCCTCGGCGAGAACAAGCTGACCAAGCTCCGCCGCAGCCGGATCGGCTTCGTCTTCCAGTCCTTCAACCTGCTCCCTTCCCTGACCGTCCGTCAGAACGTCCTCCTCCCGCAGCGCCTGGCCGGCGTCCGCCAGGACCGCCGCCGCGCCGACGAACTCCTCGCCCGGGTCGGCCTACCGGAGCACGGCGGCCGCCGCCCGCACGAGCTCTCCGGCGGACAGCAGCAGCGGGTGGCGATCGCCCGCGCGCTGGTCACCGACCCGGAGGTGGTCTTCGCGGACGAGCCGACCGGCGCCCTGGACGCCCGGACCGCGCACGAGGTGCTCGGCCTGCTCCGCCGGGCGGTGGACGAGCTGGGCGCCACGGTGGTGATGGTCACCCACGACCCGGTGGCGGCCTCGCACGCGGACCGGGTGCTCTTCCTCGCCGACGGCCTGCTGGTCTCCGCCCTGGAGCGTCCCGACCCGCAGACCGTCGCCGACCACCTGCTGCGCCTCACCGCCCGTGCCACCGGCGCCGGTTCGGCGGTGGCGGCATGAGCAGCCTCGGTCTGGCGGCCGCCTCGGTGCGGGCCCGCCCGGCGGCCTTCGCCGGCAGCTTCGTCGCGCTGCTCTTCGGCGCCGTCGTCACCATCGCCTGCGGCGTCCTGCTGCAGACCGGCCTGACCGCCTCCCTCCCGCCGGTGAAGTACGCCGGGGCGCCGGTAGTGGTGGCGGCCGAGGCCGTCGCGGAGGTGGCGGTCCAGGTGCCGGGGGAGCAGCCCGAACCGGTCCGCTCCACCCTGCCCGAACGGGCAAGGGTGGACCTGGAGTCGGTGGGCCGGATCGCCGCGCTGCCGGGGGTGGCCTCGGCCGTTCCGGAGCTCTCCTTCCCGGTCTCCGCCCCCTCCGGCCCGGAGACCGCCGCCGCGCTGCCCACCACCACCGGCCTCCAGGGCCGGGCCCCCGCCGCCGGCGAGCTGGTGGCCGGCGCGGACACCCCGTACCGCACCGGCGAGCGGATCGCCGTCGGCACGCCCAGCGGACAGCGGAGTTACCTGGTCACCGGCACCCTGCCCGGCCGCACCGGCCTCTGGCTGGACCCGGCCGAGGCGGCCCGCGCGGCCGGCCACCCGGGCCGGGTGGACGCCGTCGCGGTGCAGCCGAAGCCCGGCGTCAGCACCACCGAACTGGCCGACCGGGTGAGGACGGTGGCGTCCGGCGCCCAGGTGCTAACCGGTGACGACCGCACCGCCGCCGAGCAGCCGCAGCTCCTGTTCACCCGCGAGATGCTGACCGCCCTCGGCGGCTCCTTCGGCGGCATCACCGCGCTGACGGCGGTCTTCGTGGTGCTCGGCACCGTCGCCCTGGCCACCAACCAGCGGGCCCGGGAGTTCGCCCTGCTGCGCGCGGTCGGCGCCACCCCGGGGCAGATCCGCCGCACGGTGGCCACCGAGGCCGCGCTGCTGGCGCCGGTGGCGGGGGCGCTGGCCGTGCTCCCCGGATTCGGCCTGGCCCGTTGGTGGTTCGGGCAGATGACGGACCGCGGGATGGTGGCCGAGGGCGTGCGGCTGAGCACCGGGCCGGTCCCGGTGCTGGCGGCCGTCGGTGCCGGACTGTTCTCCGCCCTGCTGGGCGGCTGGCTGGCGGCCCGCCGCCCGGCGAAGCTGCGGCCCGGCCTGGCGCTCAGCGAGTCGGCGGTCGAGCAGCCCCGGCTGGGCCGGGTCCGGATGCTCTGCGGCCTGCTGGCCCTGGCCGGTGGCATCGCCCTGGCCGGCGTCGCGGCCGGGCTCGGCGGCGCGGACGCCGCCAACACCGCGCTGGGCGTGGTGATGTGCCTGCTGCTGGCGGTCGGCCTGCTGGGCCCGCTGCTGGCCCGGATCTCCGCCGCGGTCCTGGGCGGACCGCTCCGCCTGCGCGGCGCCGCCGCCTCGCTGGCCGCCGACAACACCCGGGCCAACGCCCGCCGGCTGGCCTCGGCGATCACCCCGATCGTGATGGTCACCGCCTTCTGCGGCACCCTGCTCTTCCTGCAGAGCACCCTCACCCACGCCGCGGGTGACCAGGCCCGCCGCGGCCTGCTCGCCGACCACGTGGTCACCTCCACCGGCCCGGGGCTCTCCCCGGACACGGCCGCCCGGGCGGCCCGCCTGCCCGGCGTCGGCACGGCGGTCGGCGTCCTGGACACCGCGGTCGCCTACCGCTCCGGCGACGCCCCGGTCACCGCCACCGCGCTGGGCCTCTCCGGCGACCCCGCCGGCTACGGCCGGGTGCTCGACCTCGGCCTGCGCAGCGGTGACCTGGGCGGTCTGGCCCGCCCCGGC
Organism: Kitasatospora sp. NPDC051853; assembly: GCF_044452665.1. Lineage (NCBI taxonomy): Bacteria > Bacillati > Actinomycetota > Actinomycetes > Kitasatosporales > Streptomycetaceae > Kitasatospora > Kitasatospora sp. NPDC051853. The sequence continues at coordinate 395,427 of NZ_JBITBY010000003.1, forward strand.
ACGGTCGCCCTGGACGCCGGGGTGGCCGAGGAGCTCGGGGTGACGGTCGGTCAGCGCGCCGAGCTCTGGCTGGGCGACGGCACCCCCGTCGAACCGCTGGTGGTGGCCACCTACGAGCGCGGCCTCGGCCTCGGCCAGGCCGTCCTGCCCCGGGCCGACCTGGCCGCCCACGTCACCACCGGCTACGACGGCCGGCTGCTGGTCCGGGCCGCGGACGGGGCCGACCGCGCCACGGTGGCACGGGAGTTGGCCGGGCTCGGCGGGGTGACGGTGACCGACGCGGCCGAGCACGGCGCGCAGGCCGACCGCGACCGCGAGGCCAGCGGCTGGGCGAACTCCGTGATGGCAGCGGTGCTCGGCGGCTTCGCGGCCGTGGCCGCGGCCAACACCCTGGTGATGACGGTCCTCGACCGCCGCCGCGAACTCACCCTCCTCCGGCTGGCCGGGTCCACCCGGCGCCAGATCCGCGGCATGCTCCGCTGGGAGGGCCTCCTGGTCGCCTCGGCCGGCCTCCTGATCGGCGGCGCCATCGCCTGGGCCACCCTCACCCCCATCGCCCGCGGCCTCACCGGCGGCACCCCGTACGTCCCCCCGGCCCTCGCCCTCCCCCTGGCCGCCGGTGTGGTCCTCCTCGCGGTGACCGCCACCGTCCTCCCGGGTCGGGCGATCACGTCGCGGCGCTGACGAAAGCGGTCACGCCGGGGCGCGAGGACGTACATGGTGATGCCGGGGGCGCGGGGAACTGCGCTCAGTGGAAAGGCAGCACCGGCAACTGGCCGACGGTGGTTCAGTTGCCGGTGGGCCGCCTTCCGACCCGCGCAGTTCCCCGCGCCCCTGAAGGCGTAGCCACTTCCCGTCAGCCCTCGAGTAGTTGCTGCCCGACGTAGCCGCCCTCGGGGGCGCCGGGCGGGACCGCGTACAGGCCCGAGCTCTCGTGCCGGAGGAACCGCGAGAGCCCGTCGCCCCGGGCCAGTTTCCGCTGCACCGGGACGAACCCCCGCAGCGGGTCGGCCTGGTAGGCGACGAAGAGCAGGCCCGCGTCCGGCGACCCGTCCGCGGTCACGCCGTCGGAGTAGGAGAACCCCCGCCGCAGCATGGTGGCACCGCCGTTGGCGGCGGGCGCCGCCACCCGGACGTGGGCGTCGGCGGGGATCAGCAGCCCGCCGTCCGGGCCGGTGGCGGTGAGGTCCACGGGGGTGTGTTCGCCGCCGCCGGAGAGCGGGCCGCCGTCGGACTTCCGCCGTCCGATGACCCGTTCCTGACGGTCCGTCGGCAGGTTCTCCCAGTTGTCCAGCAGCATTCGGATCCGCCGCACCACGGCGTACGTCCCGCCCCGCATCCAGTCGGTCCCGCCCGCGAACACCTTCTCCCCGAAGCCGGCGTCGGCCGGCTTCGGGTTCCCGGTGCCGTCGATCTGGCCCATCAGGTTGCGCGGGGTCATCGGGCGTTCGGTGGCGCCGGGCGTGCGGCTGAAGCCCGCCATCTGCCACCGCAGCGAGGCGGTTCCGGCCGCCTGCCGCTGGAGCACCCGGAAGGCGTGGAACACCACCAGGGCGTCGTCCGCACCGATCTGCACCCAGAGGTCGCCCTCGCTCCGCGCCGGGTCGATCGCGTCCTCCGGGAAGGCCGGCAACGGGGTCAGCGCCGCCGGCCGACGGTCCGTCAGACCGGCCTTGTCGAAGAGCGACGCCCCGAACCCGAAGGTGAAGGTCAGCCCGCACGGGCCGGCGTCCAGCGCGACCTGGTTCTCCGCCGACTCGGCCGTCTCCCCCCGGGCCAGCCGGGCGGCGGTCGCCGACCACCGCCGCAGCAGCTGCCGCAGCCCGTCCCGGCCGGCCCCGGGGGCCAGGTCGAAGGCGGCCAACTGCACCCGGGCCTGGCCGGGTTCGACGATCCCCGCCTGCCGGGTGCCGAAGAACGGCACGGCCGCCCGGCCCAGCGCCCCGGCCGGGGCCGGGTCGTCGGGGCCGTCGGTCAGCGTCTGCCGCCCCAGGGCGCCGCCGGCCACCCCGACGGTCAGCCCGGCGGCGCCGACACCGCCCAGGACGGCACGGCGGGAGAGGGGGGTCGCGGTCATGGTGCTCAGCCGATCTTCAGGGGTTTCACCTCGGTCACCTGGTCGATGTCGGAGGACCGTACGGTCACCGACACCACCCAGTTGCCCGCCAGCGGGAGTTGGGCCTGCCCGGTCCACTTGCCGGGGCCGGCGGCCTGGAGGGTCACCGGCAGCGGGCCGAGGTCGCGGTCCGGCAGGGTGACGGCCAGTTGGATCTCCGGCACCTCGACCGGCTGCCCGGCGGTGTCCGTCAGGGTCAGCGTGGCCGTGTTGAGCCCGACCCCGGCGGGGTTGAGCGTGACGGTGGCGGTGCCCTTGGCGTTGGGGGTGCGGCCGCCGGTGTCGTACGGGAGCTTGAGCTCCACGGTCCGGCCGGGCACCGAGCCGTCCCGGACCGGGTTGCGGTCGGTGGTCTGCGCGGCGCTGGAGCCGCCGCCGGGGGAGGCGGCCACCGCCTCGGCGACCTTGCCGGGCGGGGTGTTGGTCAGCATCGTGGTGACCACCAGCACGGCCACCGCCACGGCGGCCTCCACCAGCACCGAACGGCGCAGCCCGGCCCGGGCCGGTGTGCCGGCCCGTTCCTGACGCTCCGTCGCCTCGGCCCGCGCGGCCCGCTGCAGCGCCAGCTGCGCGGCCCGCACCGGGTCCTCCTCCTCGGCCCCGCCACCACCGGAGGCCCCGGCACCGCCGGCCGAGGAGCCGCCCGTCGAGGGCACGCTCTCCCGGACCGCGGCCTCGACCTCGTTCTCGGCCTCGACCTCGCTCCGCTCCTCCGCAGCCGTCTCCACCGCGGCGTCGGGCTCGGCCCGCAGCCGCGCCACCCACCCCCGGGAGAACCAGGCCACCCCGACCATCGCGACCACCACGCCGGTCTTCACCAGCAGCAGCCGCCCGTACTCGGTGTCCACCAGCGCGGCCCAGCCGCCCAGCCCGCGCCAGGACTGGTACAGCCCGGTGGCCACCAGCGCCGCGACCGACCAGAAGGCCAGCCGGGAGAAGAGCTCGACCGCCCGCACCCCGACGCCGGCCCGCAGGCCGATCAGCAGGGCCGCCAGCCCGCCCAGCCAGAGCGCCATCGCCAGCAGGTGGACCATCGCGCTGGGCAGGGCCAGCCAGACCTGCTCGCCGACCGAGGCGTGGTCCGCCCCGGCCCAGGTGGCGGAGAGCGCCACCGCGAGCACCAGACCGGCCACCCCGAGGCCCAACCGGGCGTCCCGGAGCGGACGTTCGGCGGCCTTGCGCTCCAGCCGCCGCAGCTCGTCCTCCTCCGCGTCACCGTCACCGTCACCGCCACCGGCGCCAGTGGCGGCCACGGCCACCGGCACGGCCGGCCGGGCCTGGCCCAGCTGCCCGACCAGCAGCGAGAGGAAGACCCCGGCGGCGGCGAGCAGCAGCAGCCGCACCGAGAGCGCGGTGCCGATCCGCTCGTCCAGGGTGGCGCGCACCAGCGAGAGGTCCAGCGCCTGCCCGATCCCGGTGCCCCGCTCGTACGGGCCGCGCAGCAGCAGCACCCCGACGGTGGAGACCAGCAGCGCGACCCAACCGCCCATCAGCAGCCGCTGCACCGCCCGCACCGCGACCCCGGCGGGCCAGCAGATCAGCACGAACGCGGCCGCCCCGGCCAGCAGCGCGAAGGCGCCGTAGGCGATCGCCCGGCCGGTGCCGTAGAAGAAGGCGACGGTGGAGTCGGCGTCGGCGTTCTGGAGGGCGCTGGCGGAGACGGTGGTGGCGGAGGGGGCGCCGATGGAGAAGACGAAGGCGCCGCCGATCGGGTGCGAGTCCTCGGAGACGGCCCGCCAGGCGACGGTGTAGGTGCCGTTCGCCAGGCCGCCCTTGAGGCCGACCCGGGCGGTGGCGGCCTTGCCGTCCACGTGGCCGGGCGCGCCGTTGTCCACCGACGCCCCGTCAGGGCCGAGCACCCGCACCGAGTCGGGCGAGAGCGAGACGCCCTCGCTGAAGGTCAGCGTCACGGCCGCCGGGGCGTCGTGCAGCACCGTGTTGGCCGCCGGGTCGGTGGTGACCAGCGCGGCGTGGGCGGAGGCCGTCCCGGCCCCGCCGATCAACAGCACCAGAACAGCACCCGCCACCGCGAGCAGAGCACCGAGCCTCTTCATGGGTCGTCAGCTTCCCGGTCGGTAGGTGAGGGGCTGGACCGGGACCTTGACGGCCACCGTCCCGCCCTTCTTGAAGGTGAGGTCCAGTTCGAGCTGGTCGCCGACGGCGGGCGCCTTCTCCCAGCCCATGATCATCAGGTGGTTCCCGCCCCGGGCCAGCTGCAGCTCGCCGCCGGAGGGCACCGGGAAGGACTCCACCTCCTCCATCGTCTTCTCGGTGGAGCGGTGCATGGTGACCGACTTGGCCGCCGGGCTGGAGACCTTCACCAGCTCGTCGGCGCCGCCCTCGTTGCGCACCGTCAGGTACCCGGCGCCCATCCCGTTCGGGCTGGCGGGCATCGGGATGTAGGAGTCGACCACGCTGAGCCGGGGAGCGGCGTCGGCCGACGGGGCGTCGGACCCGCAGCCGACGAGTATCGTCCCGGCGGTCAGCGCGGCGGCCACGCCGGCGCCGAGCAGGGCGCTGCGGCCGAAGCCGGTCACGCGGCCACCCCCTTGGCCAGCAGCGGGAGGTCGTGCGCGAAGGTCTGGGTGGAGGTGCTGCTCAGGTAGAGCAGGTGGGCCTTGTCGTCGGAGGGCAGGAAGCCCAGCACCTGGGCGCCGTGCGAGGAGGTGACGGTGCCGTCCTTGTTCACGATCGGGTCCTCGACCAGGACGCCGAGGGTCTTGGCGGCGGCCTTCACCTTCTCCAGGTCACCGGTCAGGCCGGTGAAGTTCTTGCCCATCGAGTCCAGCCAGGTGCGCAGCACCTTCGGGGTGTCCCGCTCGGGGTCGGTGGAGACGAAGACCACGTCGATCTTCTGCTGCTCCTCCGGGGAGAGCTTGGACATCGCCACGCCGATGTCGCCCATGGTGGTCGGGCAGACGTCCGGGCAGCTGGTGTAGCCGAAGAACAGCAGGGTGGCCCGGCCGGCGGTCTTCGCGCGCAGGTCGTACGGCTGGCCGGAGGTGTCGTTGAGCACCAGGTCGGGCTTGTCGAAGTGCTTGCTCAGCACGGTGGCCTGGTACGGGGACTTGCTGCTCTCCTTGGAGACCTTGAGCGGGCCCCCGGCGTCGGAGCCGGAGGAACCGGAGGAGCCGCAGGCGGTCAGGGTGAGGGCGGCGGTCAGCGCGAGGGCGGCGGCGCCGAGCAGCCGGGGGGAGGTCCGTCGGGTGGTACGGGGTGCCATGGGGATCCGTTCGTGGGACGTGCTGCGGCCGGGTCCGGGCCGCCGCCTGGCGTGCGGCGGCCCGGACCGGCCCTGACTCAGGAGGCGCTGCTCTTGCGGCGCAGGCCGAGGACGCCGAGCGCGGCGCCGATCACGCCGACCACGATGCCGACCACGCCGAGGGTGCGGGCGGTGGAGTCGTCGGCCTTGGCCACAGCAGTCCCGGTGGCCTTGTCCTTCGCCGCGTCGGCCGAACCGGCCGCGTGGTGGTCGGCGCCGGCGGCGGCCGGGGCCTTGGTGAGCTTCAGCACCGGGGCGGGCTTGGCCGGCTCCGGCTGGCCGTCCTTGGCCTCGTCGATCCAGCGGACCACGTCGCCGTTGTCGTAGGTCTGGAGCGCCTTGAAGGTGAGCTTCTCGGTGTCGGTCGGCAGCGCGCCGAGCGAGACCTTGAACTCCTGGAACTGGCCGGGGGCGATCTTCGCGCCGCCCTCGGCGGTCCAGGTGATCTTGGAGACCGCCTCGGTGATGTCCTTGCCGTGCGAGTTCAGCGGCTTGTCGAGCTTGGACTTCTCCAGCACGGCGGTCCAGCCCGGCACCGGGAGGACGCGGACCGAGGCCATCGGGTGGTCCAGCGGGAGGTTGACCTCGAGCTTCACGGTCGAGGCGGTGTCGCTCTCGTTCGGCACCCGGAAGTCGACGGCGGTGTAGCCGCCCTGCTGGACCGAGCCCGGCTGGACGGTGACGTGCGCGAACGCGGGGGCGGCCAGGGCCAGCACGGAGGCGGCGGCGACGGCGGCGGCACCGGCGAGACGACGGGCAGGAGAGATGCGCATGGGTGTGGGCTCCAGACGGAGACGGCGGGCGGCCGCGCCGGCCGTGGTCGACGGCGCGCGGGCCCGGAGTACGGGAGGTCGGTGGGCTGACGGGCGGTCGGCCCCGATGGGCTGACGGGTGGTCAGCGCTCGTCGCACGCCGTACGGAGCCCCGTGGGGCCCTCGGTCAGCGCGCGAACCCGTACCCGGGAGGGCCGCGCCGGAGCAGACTGTGCCGCAGCGAGACGGCGGCGGGCAGCCGCCAGTCACCCGCCCGGGGCGCGCGCAGGGCGCGCGGCGCGGGCAGCGGGCCGAGCAGCAGCGCCAGCACCAGGGCCAGCGCCGTGCGGAGCGGGGCGGCGCACTCCTGCGCCGCCCGGGCGGTCAGCCGGAGCAGCCGCCAGAGCGCGGCCTCGCCCCGGCGCAGCCACCAGCCGGCCACCACGGCGGCGGCCAGGTGGCCCAGCAGCATCGGGACGGTCATCCCGAGGAAGCCGCCGGTGGGGGCGGGGGCGGGCAGCGCGTAGGCCATGGGGTCGAGCCCGGCGGCCCGGACCAGCTGGGCCGGGTCCCCGGCCAGCGGGAGCCCGGTCTCGTTGCAGACCAGCCGCCCGGCCACCTGAGGCAGCGTCAGCCCGTCGTGGTGCATGCCGGCCATCCCGGCCGCCGTCCCGGCGAGCCCGCCGCAGGCGGAGTGGAAGAGCAGGTGCAGCCCCAACTGCCCGGCGCCCAGCGCCCCGGCGATCGACCCGAGCGAACGCTCCCGGCCGCCGAGCGCGGCGGCCACCGCGCAGACCAGCACGAAGCCGAGCGCCAGCGTCGGCAACGCCACCTCGCCGCTGCCGACCAGGGTGTGCCCGGCCGCCGCGATCACGGTGCAGACCAGCGCGAACGGCACCGCCCGGGCCAGCCGCAGGTCCCACGCGGCAGCGGGAGCGGCAGCGTCCGGGGCGCGGCGGCTCCCGGTGGCGGCTCCCGGTGTCCGGGCGGGCTGATGGCTGGTCATGGCTGCCCCATCCTCTCACCGCCTACACGGACGCCACGGAGAGGGGCGGAAAATACATCACATTGCCCCGTTCGGCCCCGGCGTGCGCGCCGTGCAGTGCGCTGCCCGGCACACCCCGCTGCACCAGTCCATCCGCCGAACGGGCGGTCCCGGGGCTCGGGCACGGTTCACCCGCGAATGTGCCGGAGATACCTAGTTGTATGTGGAGCCGCAGCCAGGAGGGACCTCCCGTGGACATCTGGTGGACTCTGCACCTCAAGCGCGACCCGGCCAGCGTGCCGCTCGCCCGCCGCATCCTGCTGGGCGCCATGGACTCGGCCGGGGTCGACCCCCAGATCGCCTTCGACCTGGGCATCGCCCTCACCGAGGCCTGCGCCAACGCCGTCGAGCACGCCGCCTGCGCCCGCCCCGACGAGGGCTTCCAGGTGACGGCCTCCATCTCCGGCGACACCCTGCGCATCGAGGTCACCGACTCCGGCCCGGGCCTGCCCCCGGCCACCGTGCCCGTCCGCACCCCTCCGCTGCCCGCCGTCCGCCGGGCCGCCGCGCCCGCCCCCGTGCGCCCGCGCGGCCGCTGTCGCACCCGCCGCGGCCGCGCCACCCTCCCGGCCCCCGTCCTCACCCCCCACCGCCCCCGCGGCGACGGCCGCCCGGCCCCCTACGACACCCACGTCCTCCCGGCCGGCCGCCCCACCTCGGCCCGCCCGGTCGACCTCGAGGCCCTCCCCGACCTCTCCGCCGAGAGCGGACGCGGCCTCTTCCTCATCCACGCCCTCACCGACCACGTCCAGCTCCGCAACCACCCCCTCCGCGGCGCCATCGTGAGCTTCGACAAGGTCCTCAAGTGGCAGGACGACGCCCTGCTGCGGGCTGCTTCCTGAAAACTCCCCGACCTCCCGTCAGCTCCGGCCGTACGCTCGCCGGATGACGAACGCGCAGCTGCCCGAACCCACCGCCACCCTGCACCGGATCGGGGAACGGCTGGCCAGGCTGCCCGGGATCACCGGGGTGGTGCTCGGCGGCTCGCGGGCCAGGGGAGAGGCCAGGCCGGACTCGGACCTGGACATCGGGCTGTACTACGACCCCGCCGCCGTGCCCGACTTCGGACAGGTGCTGGCGGCGGCGGCCGAGCTGGACGACCAAGGAGCCCCGGCCGGGCACGGCGGGTACGGCGAGTGGGGGCCGTGGATCAACGGCGGGGTCTGGCTCGCCGTGGACGGGCTGAAGACCGACGTCCTGCTGCGCGACCACGCGAGGGTGGAGCGGGTGGTCCGCGAGGCGGCCGCCGGACGCTTCACCGTCGACTACCAACCGGGCCACCCGCACGGCTTCGTCTCCACCGTCTACGCGGGCGAGGTGCGGCACAACCTCCCGCTGCACGACCCCGAGGGCCGGCTCGCCGCGCTGCGCGCCCTGGTCGACCCGTACCCGCAGGCGCTGGCGGAGGCCGTGGTGGCCCGTTTCGGCTGGGAGGCCGGCTTCTCCCTCGACGGGGCGCTCTCACCGGCCCGCCGGGGCGACCTGCACCAGGTCACCGGTCTGCTGCACCGCGCGGTGGCCTGCCTGAACCAGGTGGTCTTCGCCCACAACGGCCGCTTCCTGTTGAACGAGAAGGGCGCCCTCGCCGAGGCCGCCGCGATGCCCCGCACCCCGGCCGGCTACCGGCCCCGCACCGAGGCCGCCCTGAGCGGGCTCTCGACCGACCCGCGGACCCTGAGGTCCGCCGTGGACGCCGTGCGCGGGCTGCACGAGGAGCTGACGGCCCGTCGGCCGTGAGGGTCAGGGGGTGTCCTCCCGGAGGACGCCGGTGAGGTCGGCCGTGATCTGACGGGCGATCACCTCGCGGTGCTCGCGCAGGTAGAAGTGGTCCCCGGGGTGGAGGTGCAGGCCGGTGAGGCGGGGCAGCCGTCCGGCCAGCACCGTCACGGCGGCGGCGGGCGTCACGGGGTCGTCCTGGCCGCCGAAGAGGGACTGGGGCAGCTCGGGCAGCGGCGCGCGCAGCCCCGCCGGGGCGGTGTCCACCAGCTGGAAGTCGCCGCGGATCGCGGGGGAGAACAGGTCCCACAGCTCCGGCACGGCCAGCAGCTCGGCGGGTGTGCCGCCCATCGTGGCCAGCAACTCGCGCAGCGCCTCGTCGGAGCGCAGGTAGCGGGGCTCCTCCGCGTCGCCGGGACGGGCCAGGTCGGCCGCCCAGGCCGAGAGGCCGAGCCAGCGCGGCCCCGGCTCCCCGTCCGCCCGTATCCGCCGGGCGAGCTCGGTGGCGACCAGGCCGCCCATGCTGTGCCCGAAGAAGGCGTACGGCCCCTCCAGGCTGCCGCGCAGGTCGGCCCGGAAGCGCTCGACCAGCGCGTCCAGCTCGGTGATGAGCGGCTCGCTGCCGCCGAGGCCACGGCCGGGGGCCTCCATCAGCACCACGTCCCAGTCGGCCGGGAAGAGCGCGCACCACTCCCGGAAGAACAGGTGCGAGCCCCCGGCGTGGTGGAAGAGGAAGAGCCGCACGGCGGGTGCCTCGACCGGCCGGGTGCGGATCACGGTGCGGGCGGGGCGGAACGCGGCGGTCATGCGGGGGTCCTCCGGGGTCGGTCGCTGCATGGTGGGTACCAGTCTGGGGCGGGGCCCCTGGCGGCCGGGAGCCGGGGCGACCGTCCTGACGGGTGCTCAGGAATTGCCGGTCCGGAGCGGGCGGAGCAGCCTTGGGGCATGGAGCACCAGATGCGGGCCGAGTACGGTCCTGACGGTCAGTCCGGTGGCGTGAAGAGCTGGCACATCACCACGGTGGGCACCTCCACCGCGATGTGCGGCCACGAGCTGGAGAGCGGCGCGGAGACCCGGGAGCCGACCCGGTGGTCGGAACAGCCCGACCTCAACTGCCACACCTGCGGAGCCCTCTTCCTCCGCGAGGTGCCGTACCTCCCCAGCGAACACACCTACACCGAGCAGCCCTAGCCCGCCGCGCCCGTGGACCCGACAGGCGCGGACCGGACAGACGCGGACCCGGCAGCCGTGGACCCGGAGGGCGCGGTCGAGGCGCTCTGCGCCCGGATCGACCGGCTCGACCCGATGCTGCGCTCCTTCACCCCGGAGCCCGGCCGCTACGCACGCCTCGCCGCCGAGGCCCGCGCGCTGGCCCACTCCCACCCCGACCGCCCCCCGCTGTACGGGGTGCCGGTCGGGGTGAAGGACGTCCTGCACGTGGACGGACTGCCGACCCACGCCGGCTCCGCCCTGCCGCCCGGCGTCCTGGCCGGGCCGGAGGCCACGGCGGTGCGGCGGCTGCGGCGGGCCGACGCCCTGGTCGCCGGCAAGACCGTCACCGCCGAGTTCTCCCTCGGCGCCCCCGGCCCGACCCGCAACCCGCACGACCCGACGCGCACCCCGGGCGGCTCCAGCAGCGGCTCGGCGGCGGCGGTCGCGGCCGGACTGGTCCCGCTCGCCCTCGGCACCCAGACCCTCGGCTCGGTGATCCGCCCCGCCGCCTACTGCGGCGTCGTCGGCTTCCGCCCCACCTACGGACGCATCCCCCCGGACGGGATGATCGCCTGCGCCCCCTCCCTCGACACCATCGGCGTCCTGGCCGCCGGCCTCGCCGACGCGGAACGGGCGGCGGCGCTGCTCTGCGACGGCTGGGCCCCCGTGCGCGGGAGCCTGCCCGCGCCGGTGCTCGGCGTCCCCGACCCCTACCTCGACCCGGTCGATCCGGCCGCGCTGGCGGTCTTCGAAACGGTCCTCGGCGAACTGGGCCTGACGGTGCGCCGGCTGGCCCCGGCGGGTGGCCTGGATCCGCTGGTCGAGGCCGTGGAGGTGGTCACCCGGTACGAACTGGCCCGGGTGCACAGCGAGTTGTTCCCCCGCTTCGGCCGCCTCTACCGGCCCGAGACGGCGGCGGCCATCCGGCACGGGCAGGAGATCACCACGGCCGAGTACGCCGCCGCCCACCGCGACCTCACCCGCCACCGCCGCGACCTCACCGCCCTCACCACCACCGAGGGCATCGACCTCTGGGCCACCCCCGCGGCCACCGGCCCGCCCCCACCCGGCCTGGAATCCACCGGCGACCCGGTCATGTCCACCCCCTGGAGCGCCCTGGGCTGGCCCGCCCTGACCCTCCCCACCACCCCCGCGGACTCCCTCCCCCTCGGCCTCCAACTCATCGCCCCGGCCCACCACGACGAACGCCTCCTGACCTGGGCCGGGGAGTGCGGCGGACGCAGGCGGTGAGGCCGGAGGCGCGAGGAACCGCGCGAGTGCGGAAGGCGGCCCACCGCTGGATCGGGGCACACGAGCCAGTTGTACGTGCTGCCGTTCCCCCGCGCCTCCGTGGGCGTAGCCGGGTCCCGCCCGTCGCACCTGGGCCGGGGGGTGCGGCGGACGCAGGCGGTGAGGCCGGGGGCGCGAGGAACCGCGCGAGTGCGGAAGGCGGCCCACCGCTGGATCGGGGTACACGAGCCAGTTGCACGTGCTGCCGTTCCCCCGCGCGCAGTTCCCCGCGCCCCTGCGGGCCGCAGCGAAGCCCTACCCTGGAGGGCCTGATGCGGAGTGAGGTGGGAGCAGTGGCCGGAACAGCCACCGACGGGCGGGTGCAGCGGGGCAACGAGACCCGTCGCGCGGTGCTCGGCCGGGCCGTCGAGGTGGCCTCGATCGAGGGCCTGGGGGCGCTGTCGATCGGGCGCCTGGCCACCGACCTGGGGCTGAGCAAGAGCGGGGTGTTCGCCGCCTTCGGGTCGAAGGAGGAACTCCAGCTCTCCACCGTCCGGGCCGCCCGCCGGATCTTCTACGACGCCGTGATCGCCCCGCACGAGCAGGAGGCCCCCGGTCTGCCGAAGCTGCGTGCCCTGTGTGCGAGCTGGGTCGGGTACGCCCGCGACCGGGTCTTCCCGGGCGGCTGCTTCTTCCAGTCGGTCTCGGCGGAGTTCAACACCCAGCCCGGCCCGATCCGGGACGCCCTCGCCGAGGCCGCCCGCGACTGGGAGGGCCTCCTCCTCGACCTGATCCGGGCCGCCCGCGCCGCCGACGAACTGACCCCCGCCGCCGAGCCCGAGCAGCTCGCCTTCCTCCTGGTCGCCGCGATGGAGACCGCCAACGCGCAGAGCCTGCTGCTCGACGACCCGTCCCGCTTCGACCGCGCCGCCGCCGTCATCGACCGGACCCTCACCACCTTCGCCTCCTGACCGACGCACCTCCTCCGAAGGCCCTCCTGTCTCAAAAACTGCACGAACGGTCGTGCTAATATCTCCCCACAGAGAGGCCGCACACCCATGCCGCGGCCCGACCGGGGAGTGCCCATGGACCTGTCCGTCGCCCTGATCCGCACCACCCTGAACGCCACGGCGGCCCTCTCGCCCCTCCTGGCCGGCCGCGCCGCCTTCGCGGTGTTCCGCCGTCCGGTCCGCCGCAGCCGCCTGCGCCCCGAGGAGCGCGAACTGCACGCCGCCGCCGCAGTCGAACGCATCGAGGTGCACGGCACCGCCGTCACCACCTACCGCTGGGGCGACGGCGCACGGCCGGTGCTGCTGCTGCACGGCTGGCGGTCCCGCGCCTCCCGCTACGCCGCCCTGATACCCCGCCTGCGCGTGCTCGGCCTCACCGTGGTCACCTTCGACGCCCCCGGGCACGGCGAGTCCGCGGGCCGGACGGTCACCGTCCTCGACTACCGCGAGGCGATCCGTCAACTGCACGACCGCCACGGGCCGTTCGAGGCGGTGGTGGCCCACTCGCTCGCGGTCCCGGCGGCCGTCCTCGCGCTGCGCGACACCGCCAAGGCCGAGCGCCTGGTGGCCATCGCCGGCCCGGGCGACTTCGACCTCTTCCCGCGGGCCTTCTCCGCCGGCCTCGGGCTCGGCGGCTGGGCGGTCCCCGAACTGCGCCGCCGGATCACCGCCATGCTCCCGCCCGGCCTGGAGTACCCGGGCCTCAGCCCGGTGCACCGCCCGGAGGAGCTCGCCCTCCCCGTCCTCCTGGTGCACGACGAGGACGACCGCGTCATCCCGTACGACCAGTCCGGCCCGCTCCACGCGGCCTACGAGCCCTACGGCGCCCGCCTGCTGACCACCCGTGGGCTCGGGCACAACCGGGTGCTCACCGAGCCGGCCGTACTCGACAACGTGCTCGGCTTCCTCTCCGAACCCCTCCCCGCCGAACCCCTCCCTACTCCCACTCCCTGAACACGGAAAGGGGCGGCCCTCCCCGGAGGGAGGACCGCCCTGCTGCGTCCCGAAGGGTCGTCAGCCGCCGCTCTTGCGGCGGAAGTTCCGCTTGCCGCCGGCCGCCGCGTGGGTGCCGTGGATCTTCGACTCCCCGCCCTGGCCGCCACCGTTGCCGCCCTTGGCCCCCTGCTTGCGGGCGAGCGCGGCGAGGAACTTCGCCTTCTGGTCGTCGGCCTCGGCGACGGTCTCCTCGGCCGCCGCCGTCGGCTCGACGGGCTCGGGTGTGGCGCTCATGTGTGACCTCCAGGAACCGGTACCGGTGTTACGGGGCCACCCTGTCACGCCCGGGCCCTCCTGGCTGGCCATTTCCCGTCGAGCCGACGGCGGCGGCCCGGGTCAGTGCGGCCGGTCGCGGTACTGCGGGCCGCCGATCAGGTAGAGCAGGGCGAGCGTGGGGAAGCCGATCGAGGCGATCAGCAGGACGAAGAACTCCAGCACCATCACGTGAGGCTCCTGAAAAGGTGACAGAACAGGACATTCACGACGCTATCCCGTCGGTCCCCTGTCCGCTCGCCCGCTCCGCCGCCACACTGTCGGGATGCAGGTAGAGCTCGCGGGCGAACCGCAGAAACCGGGCCGGGAGAGCGAGGACTTCGCCGCCGCCAGTCCGGAGGCACTGGTACTGCTGGACGGGTCGAGCAGCCCGGAGGACTTCGAGTCCGGCTGCCGCCACGGCACCCCCTGGTACGTCCGGCGCCTCGGCGTCCACCTCCTGGCCAGACTCACCGACCGGGCCGACCGCTCGATCGCCGAGTGCCTGGCCGACGCGATCGTGGAGACGGCCGCGCTGCACGGCGGCCGCTGCGACCTGGCCCATCCCAACACCCCGGCCGCCATGGTGGTGGCGGCCCGGGTGCACGGCAGTTCGCTGGAGTACCTGGTGCTCGGCGACTCGCTGCTGGTGCTGGACCTCAAGGACGGCCCGCCCCGGGTGATCGGGGACAACCAGCGCTTCCCCGCCGGTGAGCTGCTGCGCCGTCAGATCTGGTCCACCGTCCCGGGCTCGGCCGAACGGGCCGAACTCCACCTCCGCTACGCCCACGCCGTCCGGGCCGCCCGGAACACCGGCCACGGCCCCTGGATCGCCGCCGCCTCCCCCCGCGCGGCCGGCCACGCCGAGACCGGCTTCGTCCGCCTCACCGCCCTGCGCGCCGTCGCCGCCCTCAGCGACGGCGCCTCCCGCTGGACCGAACGCTTCGGCCTCGGCAGCTGGTCCGACGCCGTCCACCTGCTCGCCGAACAGGGCCCAGCCGAACTCATCTCCCAGGTCCGCGCCACCGAACACTCCGACGCCCACTGCCGCCGCTGGCCCCGCGGCAAGGCCCACGACGACGCCTCCGCCCTCTACGCCCGGATCTGACGCAACACCAGAGGCCGGGACCCCGTCCAGGGTCCCGGCCTCCGCTCCGACGGCCTGGCGGCCTGAAGGCCCGCCGGCTTGACGGCGGGTCAGTCCGTCGGCTGCCCGAAGGCGCCCGACTGGAAGTCCCGCATCGCCTGCTCCAGCTCGCGGTGGCTGTTCATCACGAACGGCCCGTAGTGCGCGACCGGCTCCCGGATCGGCTGCCCGCCCAGGATGATCACGTCCAGGTTGGGGTGCCGGGAGTCCTGCTTGGCGTCGGCCGCGATGGTGAGGGTGTCGCCCTCGCCGAAGACCGCCGACTGGCCGGTGCGGATCGGCCGGTGCTCGGCGCCGATCGTGCCGTCGCCGTTGAGGACGTACGCCAGGGCGTTGAAGTCCTTGCGCCACGGGATGGTGATCTCCGCGCCCGGGGTGACGGTGGCGTGCAGCAGGGTGATCGGGGTGTGGGTGATGCCGGGACCCTCGTGGCCGTCCAGCCGGCCCGCGATCAGGCGGAGCACCGCGCCGCCGTCCGGCGTGGTGAGCAGCTTGACGTGGCCGCCGTGGATGTCCTGGTACCGGGGCTGGGTCATCTTGTCCGCGGCCGGCAGGTTCACCCAGAGCTGGATGCCGTGGAACAGGCCGCCGGTCAGCACCAGCGACTCCGGCGGGGTCTCGATGTGCAGGATGCCCGAGCCGGCCGTCATCCACTGGGTGTCGCCGCCGCCGAGGTGGCCGCCGCCGCCGTGCGAGTCCTTGTGGATGAACTCGCCGTCGATCAGGTAGGTGACGGTCTCGAAGCCGCGGTGCGGGTGCCACGGGGTGCCCTTGGGCTCTCCGGCGGCGTACTCCACCTCGCCCATCTGGTCCATCATGATGAACGGGTCGAGGTACTTGGTGTTGATCTTGGCGAAGGCCCGGCGGACCGGGAAGCCCTCGCCCTCGAAGCCCTCCGGGGCGGTGACCACCGCGAGCACCGGCCGAGGGGTGTTGGTCGCGGCGTCCGGGGTGGCGACGCGCGGAAGGGTCAGCGGGTTCTCGACGGTCACGGCGGGCATGTCGGCCTCCTTCTTCGGTTTCTCTGGCCTACGTCGGCCAATGTAGTTCAACTCTCAACAACAATCAAGTTGAAAGTTGAACCATTGGGTCATGGGTCGCCCCTGAGGGGTCCCCGGAGGGGCTCAGCCGTACATCCGCCGCATGGTGAAGTCGACCATCTGCTCCACGGCCTTGGCGTCGAACACCATCCGGTGCTCGCCCTCCATGTCCAGGGCGAAGCCGTAGCCGGTCGGCAGCAGGTCGAGCACCTCGGCGCCGGTGACGCTGAAGTGCTTGGAGTCCTTGCCCGCGTACCGGCGCAGCTCCTTGAGCGAGCTGAACATCGGGATCACCGGCGTCGGCGTGTTGTGCAGCGCCAGGAAGCCGGGACGGTCGCCGCGCGGGCAGTGCACCTTGGAGGTGATGAAGATCGCCTGGAAGTCCTCGACCGGCATGGCGCCGGTGGTGAAGGCCCGGACCGCGTCCGCGAGGGATGGCGGCGAGGGTTCCGGGTAGAGAGACTGCTGGGGGGCGGCCTGCGGAGGCTGTTCGCTGTACTGGCCGGGGCCCGGCATGCCGTTCATCCCCTGCTGCTGGGCGTGCTGCTGCTGCGCCTGCTGCTGGTAGGGGTCGCCCTGGTACCCGGTCTGCTCGTAGCCGTACACGGGGTCAAGGTTATCGGCGGACGTGACCCTCTTCATAGCCCCTTGGGCTCCAGGGGCTTGTGCATGTTACTTACGGGTAGCATCATGGTGCCTACTGGTGGGTAAGTGGGGCGCTCGAAGGTGGCGGACCCGCGGAAGCGACGAACCGGAGAAACGGTCATGGGTCACTACAAGTCCAACCTGCGCGACGTGGAGTTCAACCTCTTCGAGGTGTTCGGTCGTGACCAGGTCTACGGCACCGGTCCGTACGCCGACATGGACGTCGAGACCGCGAAGAACATCCTCAGCGAGATCTCCCGGCTGGCCGAGAACGACCTGGCCGCCTCCTTCGCCGACACCGACCGCAACCCGCCGGTCTTCGACCCGGAGACCAACACCGCTCCGATCCCGGAGACCTTCAAGAAGAGCTACCAGGCGTACATGGACGCCGAGTGGTGGCGTCTGGGCATCCCGGAGGCGATCGGTGGCCAGGTCACCCCGTCCTCGCTGATCTGGGCCTACGCCGAGCAGATCCTGGGCTCCAACCCGGCCATCTGGATGTACTCCTCCGGCCCGGCCTTCGCCGGCGTCGTCTACGACGAGGGCACCGAGGAGCAGCACAAGGTCGCCAAGCACATGGTGGACCGCCAGTGGGGCGCCACCATGGTGCTGACCGAGCCGGACGCCGGTTCGGACGTGGGCGCCGGCCGCACCAAGGCGATCAAGCAGGAGGACGGCTCCTGGCACATCGAGGGCGTCAAGCGCTTCATCACCTCGGGCGAGCACGACATGTCCGAGAACATCATCCACCTGGTGCTGGCCCGCCCCGAGGGCGGCAAGCCGGGCACCAAGGGCCTGGGCCTGTACATCGTCCCCAAGTTCGACTTCGACTGGGAGACCGGCGAGCTGGGCGAGCGCAACGGCGCCTACGCCACCAACGTCGAGCACAAGATGGGCCTCAAGGCCTCGAACACCTGCGAGATGACCTTCGGCGCCAAGCACCCCGCCAAGGGCTGGCTGGTCGGCGAGACCGTCGACGGCATCCGCCAGATGTTCAAGATCATCGAGTTCGCCCGGATGATGGTCGGCACGAAGGCCATCGCCACCCTCTCCACCGGCTACCTGAACGCGCTGGAGTACGCCAAGGAGCGCGTGCAGGGCGCCGACATCTCGCAGTTCCTGGACAAGACCGCGCCGCGCGTCACCATCACCCACCACCCGGACGTGCGCCGTTCGCTGCTGACCCAGAAGGCGTACGCCGAGGGCATGCGCGCCCTGGTGCTCTACACCGCCTCGGTCCAGGACGACGTGATGGCGGCCCGCCTGCGCGGCGAGCACGACGACGCGGCCGAGCGCCTGAACGACCTGCTGCTCCCGATCGTCAAGGGCTACGGCTCGGAGAAGTCCTACGAGCAGCTCGCCCAGTCCCTGCAGACCTTCGGCGGCTCCGGCTTCCTGCAGGAGTACCCGATCGAGCAGTACATCCGCGACGCCAAGATCGACACCCTGTACGAGGGCACCACCGCGATCCAGGGCCTGGACTTCTTCTTCCGGAAGATCGTCAAGGACGGCGGCCAGGCGCTCACCGTGGTCTCCGAGATGATCAAGAAGTTCCTCGCGGCCAACGAGGGCGGCGCGGCGCTGGAGGCCGAGCGCAAGCTGCTCGGCAAGGCGGCCGGTGACCTGGAGGCGATCGTCGGCAAGCTGCTGGCCGACCTCTCCGCGGTCGAGCAGGACGTCAAGAACATGTACAAGGTGGGCCAGAACACCACCCGCCTGCTGATGGCCTCGGGCGACGTGGTGGTCGGCTGGCTGCTGCTCCGTCAGGCCTCCGTGGCGCTGGCCAAGCTGGAGGCCGGTGCCACCGCCAAGGACGTGCCGTTCTACCAGGGCAAGGTCGCGGCCGCGAAGTTCTTCGCCCGCAACGTCCTGCCGACCGTCACCCCGCAGCGCCTGATCGCCGAGGGCATCGACAACGAGCTCATGGAGCTGGCGGAGGAGGCCTTCTAGGCCTCCCGCAAGACTGCCTGACACACCCTCAGTACCCGGGGCCCGGTCCGACTGGACCGGGCCCCGCGGTGCGTCCGGGGCCGGGCGGGGCCCCGGCTCAGCCGCTGCCGCGCAGGGCCTTCAGCGGGTCGGTGCGGGCCGCCCGCAGGGCCGGGTAGAGCCCGGCCAGCAGACCGGTCGCGGAGCCGATCAGCGGGGCCGGCAGGGTGGCGGCCGGGTGCATCACCGCCGTCCAGTCCCGGGCGGCCGCCACCGCCAGCACCGTCAGCACGCCGAGACCGGTGCCGACCAGGCCGCCGAGGGTGCCCAGCACCGTCGACTCGGTGAGGAACTGGGCGGCGACGTGCCTGGTCCGGGCGCCCAGCGCGCGGCGCAGGCCGATCTCCTCGGTGCGCTCCAGCACGGCCACCAGGGTGGTGTTGGCGATGCCCACCGCGCCCACCAGCAGGCAGAGGGCGGCCAGGGCCAGGAAGAGCCCGGTCAGGTCGGAGGTCACCCGGTCGCGCAGGCCGTGCGGGTCGGTCGGCGGGGTGACGGCGAAGGAGCCGGGGGAGTCCGGGCGCAGGGCGGTCGCGACCTGCGCGGCCACCACGGGGGCCGCGCCCGGCCGGGTGGCGACCAGGCCCTGGGCGGCGCGGTCGGGATCGGCACCGGGGTTGCCGTACCGCTCCAGCGCCGTACTGGCCGGGACGATCGCCCCGAGCAGGGTGGCGGGCAGCCGCCGGACGTCCGAGTAGATCCCGATCACGGTGTACGGCAGCCCGTCCAGGAAGACGGCCGGCCGGACGTCCAGGCGGCTCACCCCGAGCCTGCGGGCGGCGGCCTGACTGAGCATCACCACCGGCTGCGCGGTGCGCTGCGCGAAGGCGTCCATGGTCACGCCGCCCACCAGGACGGGGGCCATCGCGGCGACCGCGCCCGGGGTGGCGGCGAAGACGGTGAGGCCGGTGCCGGCCTGCTGCCCGCCGGTGGGCCGGGCGGAGAGCACCGGGTCGGCGGGGAGCGGCCACCAGACGCCGGCCGCGGTGACGCCGTCGATCCGGGCCAGCCGGGCGTCCGCGTCCTCGGGGAAGCTCGGCGGGGGGTTGGTGCCGGGGCGGACGCCGTCGGTCCTCGGGCGGTCGGCGAGGTGCACCGTGGTGGCCTTGGTCAGGTCGAACCGCTCCCCGATCCGGCCGGCCGCGGTCGCGGTCAGGCCCAGCACCGCCACGAAGGCGCCGATGCCCAGCACCGTCCCCAGCACGGTCAGCGCGGACCGGCCGGGCCGCTGGAGGACGCCGGCCAGCGCCTCGGAGCACAGGTCCCGCAGGCCGAGCCGGGAGCCCGGCCCCGGCAGCACGCCACGGGCCATCAGAGCACCGCCCCGGCGGGTTCGGAGAGCACGCCGTCCCGGATCGCCACCCGCCGCCCGGCCCGGGCCGCGACCGCCGGGTCGTGGGTGATGACCACCAGGGTGTAGCCGAGGCCGTGCAGTTCGTCGAACCGCGCGAGCACGGCCTCGGCGTTGGCGGAGTCCAGGTTGCCGGTCGGTTCGTCGCAGAGCAGCAGGCTGGGCCGGTTCACCAGGGCCCGGGCGATGGCGACCCGCTGGCGCTCGCCGCCGGACATGGTGGCCGGCAGCGCGTCCAGCCGGTGGCCCAGCCCGACCGTCCGCAGGGCCTCCCGGGCCGCCCCGGCCCGCTCGGCCCGGGGCACCCGGTGGTAGACCTGGGCCAGCACCACGTTCTCCTCGGCGGTGCGGTGCGGCAGCAGGTGGAAGGACTGGAAGACGAAGCCGATCCGGCGCCCGCGCAGCGCGGACCTGTCCCGGTCGCGCAGCGCGCCGGTGTCGATGCCGTCGAGCTCGTACCGGCCCCGGGTGGGCGTGTCGAGCAGGCCGAGCAGGTGCAGCAGGGTGGACTTCCCCGAGCCGGACGGGCCGGTGACCGAGAGGTACTCGCCCCGGTGGACGGTCAGATCGGTCGGTCGGAGGGCGGGCACGGGCGGCTGGCCGGGGAAGCTGCGGCCCACGCCGGAGAGCCGGATGACGGGCGTCCCGGTCACGTGCCCACCACCACCCGGTCGCCGGCCTTCAGCGCGCCCTCGACGTCCGGGACGACGCCGACCAGTCCGTCGGCGGTGACCCCGGTGGTGACCTCCACGTCGGCCCGCCGGCCGTCCGCGGCCACGGTGGTGACCGAGGTCCGTCCGTTCGCGCCGGTGAAGACCGCCGCCACCGGGACGGCGGTCACCGGGGGGCCGGCGGCGTCCTTGAGGACGGTGATCCGGACGTTCCGGCCGCTCAGCGCGGCCGGCGGCGGGGCGTCGGGGGTGACGGTGACCGGGACGTACGAGGGCCCGGCCGGTGCGCCGCCCGGGGCCTGGCCGGGGGCGGGCGCCGGGGCGGCCCCGCCCAGCGGGACCACCCTCCCGGCGGGCGGGGCGGTGGTCGGCGCGCCCAGTTCGGCGACCCTGCCGGTGAGCCTGGTGCCGGTCTCCTCGTCCAGGAGCTCCACCGCCATGCCGGGCCGGACCGCGGCCGCCTGGGCCGGCGTCAGCTGGCCGGTGACGGTCAGTCCGCCGCTGGTCAGCGAGAGCAGGGTGCCGGCCACCGGCAGGCCGACCGAGCTGTTCACCGCGGTGACGGCGGCCGGCAGCGCGGGCAGGAAGACCACGTGGGCGGCCGGCACCATCGGGCCGTTCACCGCGACGGCCCGGGCCAGCGCCGCGCGGTCGGCGGTCAGCTGGCGGCCGGCCGCCCTGAGCTGCTCGTCGAGGTCGGGCGCGCCGTCCGGCTGCTCGGCCGCGGGCGCGGACGGGAAAGCGGACGGAGGAGCGGTGGACGGGGGAGCGGCCGGCCGGCCGGAGTTCTTCCGGGCGGTCAGCGCCTCCACGGTCCGGCGTCCGGCGTCCACCGCCTTCTGCGCGGCGTCCACCGCCTGCTGGGTCGCGGCCCCGGTGAGCGGCACGGGGTGGCCGAGGGCGCGGTAGAAGGAGGCCACCGCCTGTTTCGTGCCCGGTCCGAAGCCGCCCCGTTCGTCCTCTCCGCTGGAGTGCCCCAACTCCCGCAGTGCGTCCTGTAGTTCGGCCACGTCGGGCCCGGTCGAGCCCGGCTTGAGGTCGCGGTACGCGGGGACCGGGCC
This sequence comes from Kitasatospora sp. NPDC051853, assembly GCF_044452665.1. Classification (NCBI taxonomy): domain Bacteria; kingdom Bacillati; phylum Actinomycetota; class Actinomycetes; order Kitasatosporales; family Streptomycetaceae; genus Kitasatospora; species Kitasatospora sp. NPDC051853. Next base: position 416,922 of record NZ_JBITBY010000003.1, read on the forward strand.
GCGCAGCACGTAGAGCGGCTGGCCGGAGACCTCGGCGAGCAGCCGGCCGGCGGTGACCGCCTCGCCGGTCCGCACGTGCAGCCCGGACAGGAAGAGCTGGGTGATCTCGGTCGAGGCGGCGGACGGCACCACGTCGTACCTGGTCGGCGGGTAGACCGAGGCCCGGGCCGTCACCGAGGGGCTCAGCACCCGGCTGACCACCGGGGCGGTGAGCAGGGTGCGCGGCGGCGGCGCGGCCCCGGCGGCGCGCTCGGCCGGGGACCTGACCAGCGCGGTGGCGGCCAGCCCGCCGGTCGATAGCAGGGCCGAGGCCACCGCGACCACCAGGACGGCCCGTTGCCGGCGGGCGGTCCGCGACCGCCCGGGCCGGGGTGTCCGTTCGGGCCGGGGTGCCCCTTCGGGCAGTTCGCCGGCGTCCGGGCCGGGCCGGTCGTTCCTGCGCGTCACGAACACCGTCGTCCCCCCGTGCGGCCCCGCGGCCGTGTACGCGGGCCGCTCCGGGGGAATTGTTGTTGATGCGCGGTCAGTTGGAGGGGGGAACGGGGTGATTGCGTCCGGCGGGCCGGACGGGCCCGGGCGTCACCACTGTCAGGACGCCGATGGGACGATGTAGGACACGGCCGCTTCACCGTTGTGTCACCGTTGTTGAGTTCACAGCGTCATGTCCGTGTACGGGCATATGCTCAGGTGCGAAGACCGGTCCCCCATCGGGCTTCAGCCCTCCCTCGACCCAGGAGCAGCATGTCGACCGCCGTCCGCCCGGCCTCCTTCGACCGAACGCACACCGACGACCTGATCGCCTTCCTCAGCGCATCGCCGTCGCCGTTCCACGCGGTGGCCAGCGCGGCCGAGCGGCTGGAGAAGGCCGGCTTCCGCCGGGTGGCCGAGACCGACGCCTGGGACGCCTCGGCCGGTGGCCGGTACGTGGTCCGGGGCGGTGCGCTGATCGCCTGGTACGTGCCGGAGGGCGCGGGCCCGGAGACCCCGTTCCGGGTGGTGGGCACCCACACCGACTCGCCGAACCTGCGGGTCAAGCCGGTGCCGGACACCGGCTCGGCCGGCTGGCGCCAGGTCGCGGTCGAGATCTACGGCGGCGTCCCGCTGAACACCTGGCTGGACCGTGACCTCGGCCTCTCCGGCCGGCTCGCCCTGCGCGACGGCAGCGTGACGCTGGTTCAGCTGGACGAGCCGCTGCTGCGCGTCCCGCAGCTCGCCATCCACCTGGACCGCCAGGTCAACGACGGCATGAAGCTCGACAAGCAGCGCCACCTCACGCCGATCTGGGGGCTCGGCAAGGTCACCGAGGGCTCCCTGATCGAGTACGTCGCCGAGCGGGCCGGCCTGGCCGCCTCCGACGTGATCGGCTGGGACTTGATGACCCACGACGTCCAGCCGCCCGCCTACCTGGGCAAGGATCGCGAGCTGCTGGCCGCGCCCCGGCTGGACAACCTGCTCTCGGTGCACGCCGGCACCGCCGCGCTGGCCGCGGTGGCCGCGGCCGGCGGCGAGCTCGGCTGCATCCCGGTGCTGGCCGCCTTCGACCACGAGGAGACCGGCAGCGAGTCCGACACCGGCGCCCAGGGCCCCCTGCTGGGGAACGTGCTGGAGCGCAGTGTCTACGCGCGGGGAGGCACCCCGGAGGACCGCGCCCGCGCGCTGGCCGGCACCGTCTGCCTCTCCTCCGACATGGGCCACGCCGTCCACCCGAACTACACCGAGCGCCACGAGCCCGGCCACCAGCCGATGCCCAACGGCGGTCCGATCCTCAAGGTCAACGTCAACAACCGGTACGCCACCGACGCGCTCGGCCGCGCCGTCTTCACCGCCGCCTGCGAGAAGGCCGGCGTGCCGTGGCAGACCTTCGTCTCCAACAACTCGATGCCCTGCGGCACCACCATCGGCCCGATCACCGCGGCCCGGCTCGGCATCACCACCGTGGACTGCGGCATCGCCGCGCTCTCCATGCACTCCGCCCGCGAGCTCTGCGGCGCCGACGACCCGTACCTGCTGGCCGCCGCCCTCAAGGCCTTCCTGGAGGGCTGACGGAACGACAGAACCCCCTGGAGCGCGGCTCCAGGGGGTTCTGTCGTTCCGTCGTGCCGGGTCAGGCGATCGAGGCGGCGATGATCGCGGCCACCGCGATGTTGCAGCTGGCGGTCACCCAGACCGCCGGGTGCGGCTCCGGGTCGACCAGGATGGCGCCGAGCTTGCCGGGCGTCAGGATGTCCAGCAGCCAGAAGGCGACCGCCATCAGCACCAGGCCGAGCACGCCGTAGACCGCGGTGGAGGCCAGGCCCTTGCCGAAGTCGTCGTAGGTGTACTTGATCGCGCTGAACACCACGCCGCCGGTGCCGAGCAGGGCCGAGGAGAGCACCACGGTGGCGTTCCGGTTCCGCTCCACCCAGATCTGGTGGCCGAGCTTGCCGGGGGTGAGCAGGTCCACCAGGCCGAAGCCGAGGAGCAGCAGCAGCACACCGACCCCGCCGAAGACGGCGGCCGGGCCGAGGCCGTTGACGATGTCGCTCACGTGTGAACCCCCTGTGCGGAACGGGTCGGTGCTGCCCGAGGTCCGGCAAAAGATATCCCATCGGGTCGGTTTTCAGCCCTACCCCAGTAGCATCGTCGGCCATGACCACCTCTCCGCCTCCCGCGCGCCGTAGATCGGGCTTCGTCGCCCTCGGCATGGTCGGCACCCTGGCGCTGGCCCTCTCCGGCTGCTCCTCCAGCGGCAGCACGCCCCGCCGCTGTGTCGACCCGGGCAGCCTCAAGGTGCTGGACAACCACTCCTGCACCGACAGCAAGACCTCGGCCGGCCGCTGGTACTACTGCGGCTCCGGCTCGCTCAGCGCCACCGGCGGCACCTTCGTCAAGGCCGACACCAAGCGCGGCGGCTTCGGCTGCCCGTCCGGTTCCTCCGGCTCCGGCGGGGGCTGAGCAGCCGATGCGCCGTCACACCATCACCCCGCGCCCCGACTGGCAGCCCACCGTGGAGTCCCAGGGCCTGATCTACGCCGTCTGCCAGGACCCCTGCAACCAGGGCGGCCCGCACGCCTACTGGGACGAGAGCGCCTACTACGAGTTCTCGCTGCCCGAGGTGGAGGCGCTGGAGGAGGTGGTCGAGGAGCTGCACGAGCTCTGTCTGGAGGCCGCCGACCACGTGGTGCGGACGGAGCGGTACGCCGACTACGGCCTGACCGACCCCCGGGTGACCGCGATGATCGCCGAGTCCTGGCGGCGCCGGGACGAACAGCCCTCCGTGTACGGGCGGTTCGACCTGGCCTACGACGGCACCGGCCCGGCCAAGCTGTTCGAGTACAACGCGGACACCCCGACCTCGCTGATCGAGGCGGCCGGCCCGCAGTGGTTCTGGATGGAGCAGCTCTTCCCCGGAGCCGACCAGTGGAACTCGCTGCACGAGCGCCTGGTCGCCTCCTGGGAGCGGCAGAAGCACCTGCTGCCGCCCGGCCCGGTGCACTTCGCCCACTCCCGGGGCGACACCGAGGGCGAGGACTGGATGACCACCCTCTACCTCCAGGAGACCGCCGAGCAGGCCGGCCTGGAGACCGTCGGCATCGCCATGGAGGACATCGGCCTGGACGGCCTCAGCGGCCGCTTCGTCGACCTGGAGCAGCGCTACATCCGCTCGCTCTTCAAGCTCTACCCCTGGGAGTGGCTCACCGAGGAGGAGTTCACCCCGGCCATGCTCTCCGGCATCGACCTGGGCGGCTCCACCGGCAACACCCTGTGGATCGAGCCGCCGTGGAAGATGCTGCTCTCCAACAAGGCCCTGCTCGCGGTCCTCTGGGAGCTCAACCCCGGCCACCCCAACCTGCTCCCCGCCTACCTGGACGGCCCGCGCGAGCTGGCCGCCACCGGCTACGCGATGAAGCCGCTGCTCGGCCGGGAGGGCGCGGGCGTGCGGATCGTCGAACCCGACGGCCACGAGACCAGGCTGGCCGAGTGGGCCGGAGATCCGGACCGCTACGGCAAGGAGGGCTTCTGCTACCAGCAGCTCTGCCCCCTCCCCGACTTCGACGGCAACCGCCCGGTGCTCGGCACCTGGGTGGTCGACGGCGAGGCCGCCGGCCTCGGCATCCGGGAGACCGACGACTCCCCGATCACCCACCAGGGCGCCCGCTTCCTCCCCCACCTGATCCGCTGACGCGGCGTCAGAAATGGTCAGAGGGAGGGGACTTGCTGCCTTGCGTCGCAGGGATGCGTCGGCTCCGTCGGCCACGACGCCGGGGGCTCCGGTCCACCGGTACTTCCGGGAACTGGTGAAAAGCCACCCCCTGCCCACGGTTCTGTCCTGGCCGAGGTGTATGAATCATGGGCTCACGGACGTCCGTGAGCCCATGATTCGAGGGGCACCCACACATGCGCAAGAACGTCCTCAGACGGGCCACCGCGGTCCTGCTCAGTGCGGCGGCCATCGCCCTGGCGGCCCCGGCCGTGACGGCCTCGGCCGACGGCGTGCAGGCCGCGTTCCTGCAGTCCGGGCAGCGCCTCAACCCGGGCGAGAAGCTGGTCAGCGGGGGCTCCGCCCTGGTGATGCAGTGGGACGGCAACCTGGTCGTGCGCCTGGTCAACGACCAGGGCGACCTCGGCCCGGAGCTCTGGGCCAGCGGCACCTACAACAACTGGGCCGCGTACGCGTACATGCAGCCCGACGGCAACTTCGTGATCTACCGTCAGAACGGCGGCCCCGACCAGGGCGGCGCGATCTGGCACACCGGCAGCTGGGGCCACCCGGGCAGCTACATCAGCCTCTACGAGGGCAGCCTGCGCGGCAACGGCTTCTCCTGGGAGACCCAGTCCGGCATGGCCATCGCGGTGTCGAACGGCGGCTGGCACCCGGAGAGCGTCTTCAACTCCGGCCGCGGCGTGGCGCCCGGCTACTTCCTCCGCTCGAACTCGGTCTGGCTGGTCAACCAGCGGGACGGCAACATGGTGCTCTACCGCAAGCGGGACGGCGCCGCGCTCTGGTCCACCGGCACCTGGAACCAGCCGGCTTCGACCTTCTACGCCGCCGACGTCTACGGCGGCAGCCAGATGTACCTTCGGGTCCCCAACAGCACCAGGATGACCTGGTCGGTCTCCTTCCGGGGCCAGACCAACGTCCAGGGAAAACTGCAGGACGACGGTAACTTCGTGATCTACAGTCAGGGCGGCCAAGCCCTCTGGTCCACCGGGACTTACGGCAACTGGTAATCAACAAGACCATCACAAGGGGGAGTTCGGGAATGCGCAAGACCATGCTCAGACGGGCCGCGGCTCTGATCGGCGCGGCAGTGTTCGCCTGTGCGGTGCCCGCGGTGTCGGCCACCCCGGCCGCCGCCGCGGACTCCGCCTACCTGCGCGGCGGGGAGCAGCTCGATCCCGGCGCGAGCCTCACCAGCGGCCGGTCCCGTCTGGTGATGCAGTGGGACGGCAACCTGGTGCTGTACCTGGTCAACGACCAGGGCGCCAACGGCCCGGCGCTCTGGAGCAGCGGGACGTACAACAACTGGGGTGCGCACGCGTCCATGCAGGCCGACGGCAACTTCGTGGTCTACGACGCCTCGGGCCGCGCGCTCTGGTCGACCTGGACCTGGAACGACGCCGGTGCGTACATCCAGTTGCTGGACGGCTCGCTCTACCTGAACAGCCCTCAGCGCGGCCCGGCCACCTGGCAGAGCAACACCGGCTCGGTCCTCCGCTTCGACAACATGTCGGGCCTGGGCTCCGGCTACTGGACCGAGTCCAACTCGGTCTGGCTGGTGATGCAGCACGACGGCAACCTGGTGCTCTACCGCAAGCGGGACGGTGCCGCCCTCTGGTCCACCGGCACCTGGGGCCACCCGGGCGCGGTGGCGACCGTCAGCTCCACGGGCGAGCTCCGGGTCTTCGAGAGCCGTGGGCCCGCCACGTTCTTCTCGAACCACGTCACCAACCGCACCGGCGCCCAGCCGAAGGTCCAGGCCGACGGCAACTTCGTCATCTACGACGGCCAGGGTCGCGCGGTCTGGGCCACCGGCACCTACGGCAACTGGTAATCGAGGAAAGATCCACCACATGCGCAAGAACGTTTTCAAGCGGGCCACCGCGGTCCTGCTCAGCGCGGCGGCCATCGCCCTGGCGGCCCCGGCGGTCACGGCTTCGGCCGCCCCTGCCGAGGAGTTCGTCCACCTGAAGTCCGGCCAGCGCCTCAACCCGGGGGAGACGCTGCGCAGCGGCGACGCCGCCCTGGTGATGCAGTGGGACGGCAACCTGGTGCTGCGCCTGGTGAACGACCAGGGGCAGCTCGGCCCCGAGGCCTGGGCCAGCGGTACGTACAACAACTGGGCCGCGTACGCGTACATGCAGCCCGACGGCAACCTGGTGATCTACCGTCAGAACGGCGGCCCGGACCAGGGCGGCGCGGTCTGGCACACCGGCAGCTGGGGCCACCAGGGCGCCGAGCTGACGATGCTGGGCGGCCAGCTCTCGATCAGCGACCCCTCCTCCTACCAGCGCCTCTGGTCCCTCGACGCAGGATTCAACCCGGTCAGGATGGGTGACGGCGCCTCCCAGGAGAGCTTCATCAACCAGAACCGCGGCGCCCTCACGGCCGGCCAGTGGCTCCGGTCGAACTCGGTCTGGCTGCTCATGCAGCAGGACGGCAACCTGGTGCTCTACCGCAAGCGGGACGGCGCCGCCCTCTGGTCCACCGGCACCTACGGCAAGCCGGACCAGGCCCTGTTCGTGGCCAACACCAAGGGCAACATGTACCTGCGCGGCCTCAAGAACGGCGTCCTGACCTGGACCCTGTCCGTCCCGCAGTCGGACGGCGCCTACGCCAGGCTCCAGAACGACGGCAACTTCGTCCTCTACACCGGGGGCGGCCAGCCGCTCTGGTCCTCCGGCACCTACGGCAACTGGTAGGACGCCCCGCACCACGAGGAATGCGGCCGTGCCCCCATGCGGTTGGATGGGGGCATGGCTACTCGTGCTCGTGTCCGCGCCCCCGAACTCGTGGGGAAGGGCGGCTGGCTGAACACCGGCGGCAAGGACCTGTCGCTGGCTGACTTCCGCGGCAAGATCCTGGTCCTCGACTTCTGGACCTTCTGCTGCATCAACTGCCTCCACGTCCTGGACGAACTCCGGGAGCTGGAGGAGAAGCACCGCGACACCCTGGTGATCGTCGGCGTCCACTCGCCCAAGTTCGTCCACGAGGCCGAGCACCAGGCCGTGGTGGACGCGGTGGCCCGGTACGAGGTGCACCACCCGGTGCTGGACGACCCGGAGCTGGTCACCTGGAAGCAGTACGCCGTCCGGGCCTGGCCGACGCTGGTGGTGATCGACCCCGAGGGGTACGTGGTCGCCCAGCACGCCGGCGAGGGGCACGCGCACGCCATCGCCCGCCTGGTCGAGGAGCTGGAGCAGGAGCACGCCGCCAAGGGCACCCTGCGCCGCGGCGACGGCCCGTACGTGGCGCCGGAGCCGGTGGCCGGGGACCTGAAGTTCCCGGGCAAGGCCGTCCTGCTGCCGAACGGCAACTACCTGGTCGCCGACTCGGGCCACCACTCGCTGGTCGAACTGGCCGAGGACGGCGAGACCGTGGTGCGCCGGATCGGCGACGGCGAGCGCGGCTTCACCGACGGCACCGCGCCCCGGTTCAGCGAGCCGCAGGGCCTGGCGCTCGCCCCCGAGGGCCTCGGCTACGACGTGGTGGTGGCCGACACGGTCAACCACGCGCTGCGCGGGGTGCGGCTCTCCGACGGTTCGGTGACCACCCTGGCCGGCACCGGCAAGCAGTGGTGGCAGGGCTCGCCCACCTCCGGCCCCGGCCGCGAGGTCGACCTCTCCTCGCCCTGGGACGTGGCCTTCTTCGACGGCCGCGTCTGGATCGCGATGGCCGGCGTGCACCAGCTCTGGGCCTGGGACCCGGCCACGGGCGAGGTCGCGGTGGCGGCCGGCACCACCAACGAGGGCCTGGTGGACGGCCCGGTGGCCGAGGCCTGGTTCGCCCAGCCCTCCGGTCTGGCGGTCTCCGCCGACGGCGAGCGGCTCTGGGTCGCCGACTCCGAGACCTCGGCCGTCCGCTGGGTCTCGCGCGGGACGCGGACCGTGCACACCGCCGTCGGCACCGGCCTGTTCGACTTCGGCCACCGCGACGGCGAGGCCGGCCAGGCCCTGCTCCAGCACCCGCTCGGCGTCACCGTGCTGCCCGACGGCTCGGTGGCGATCGCCGACACCTACAACCACGCGCTGCGCCGCTTCACCCCGCCGACCGAGGAGGGCGCCACCGGCGAGGTCACCACCCTGGCCACCGACCTGCGCGAGCCCTCCGGCGCGGTGCTGGTCGGCGGCGACATCGTGGTGGTCGAGTCGGCCCGGCACCGGCTCACCCGGCTCCGCCTGCCCGAGGAGGCCGTCCGGGTCGAGGCGGTGGCCCACCGTACCCAGCGCGCCGCCACCGAGGTGGCCCCCGGCCCGCTCCGCCTGGACGTGGTCTTCCAGGCCCCCACCGGCCAGAAGCTGGACGAGCGCTACGGCCCGTCCACCCGGCTGCTGGTCTCCTCCACCCCGCCCGAGCTGCTGCTCTCCGGCGCCGGCGCGGAGAGCGACCTCACCCGCGAGCTGGTGCTCAACGGCGAGCTCACCGAGGGCGTGCTGCACGTCTCGGCGATGGCCGCCTCCTGCGACGACGACCCGGAGATCGAGTACCCGGCCTGCCACGTGCACCAGCAGGACTGGGGCGTCCCGGTGAAGCTGGTGTCCGGCGGCGCCACCCGGCTGCCGCTGGTGCTGGCCGGGATGGAGTAGCGGCGCCCTCGACGGACCGTCAGCCCGCGAGCAGACGGTCCGTCAGCCGGTCCTTCGCCGCGGGCCACTCGTCCGCGAGCATCGAGAAGTACACGCTGTCCCGCCAGCTGCCGTCCCGGCGGCGGCGGGCCCGGCGGAGGGTTCCCTCGTACTGCGCGCCCAGGCGGCGGATGGCGTTCTGCGAGCGCTCGTTGAGGTGGTCGGTCTTCCAGCAGACCCGGCCCATGCCGAGCTCCTCGAAGGCGTGGGTCAGCAGCAGCAGCTTGGACTCGGTGTTCACCGCCGTCCGCCAGGCGGACCGGGCGTACCAGGTGCCGCCGATCTCCAGGTGCTCGTCCTCGGCCGAGGCGTCGAAGTAGCAGGTCATGCCGATCGCCCGGCCGGTCTCCGGCACGATCACCGCGAACGGCACGCAGTCCGGGTCACCGGTCCGCGTCTCCACCGTCCCCACCATCTCCGCGGGCGTGCCCGGCACCGGGCCCGGGAGCCAGCGGAACACCTCCTCGTCGCCCCCGGCCGCCTCGAACAGGTCGGCCGCGTGCGCGGTGGTGAGCGGCTCCAGCCGGACGTGACGGCCGGTCAGGACGGTGGGGGAAGGCAGCTTCGCGGTCATGTACCGGTACGTTAGCCCCGCTTTGCACTAGCAGCAAGGCTGCTATGTACTAGTGCAAAAGCAAAGGGCCCCACCCGGAGGTGGGGCCCTGCTCTCAACTACCCGATCAGATGAAGGAGTTGATCTGGATCGTCTCGGTCCGGCCGGGGCCGACGCCGATCGCGGAGATCGGGGCGCCCGACATCTCCTCCAGCGCCTTCACGTACGCCTGCGCGTTCTTCGGCAGGTCGGCGAAGGTCTTCGCCTTCGAGATGTCCTCGGACCAGCCGGGGAAGTTCTCGTAGATCGGCTTGGCGTGGTGGAAGTCGCTCTGGTTGTACGGGAGTTCCTCGACGCGCTTGCCGTCGATCTCGTACGCGACGCAGACCGGGATCTGCTCCCAGCCGGTCAGCACGTCCAGCTTGGTGAGGAAGAAGTCGGTCATGCCGTTCACCCGGGTCGCGTAGCGCGCGATCACCGCGTCGAACCAGCCGCAGCGGCGGTCACGGCCGGTGGTGACACCGCGCTCGCCACCGATCCGGCGCAGCGCCTCGCCGTCGGCGTCCAGCAGCTCGGTCGGGAACGGGCCCGAGCCGACGCGGGTGGTGTACGCCTTCAGGATGCCGATGACCCGGTCGATCTTGGTCGGGCCGATGCCCGAGCCGGTGCAGGCGCCGCCGGCGGTCGGGTTCGAGGAGGTGACGAAGGGGTACGTGCCGTGGTCGACGTCGAGCAGGGTGCCCTGGCCGCCCTCCAGCAGGACCACCTTGTTCGCCTTCAGCGCCTCGTCCAGGACCAGGGTGGTGTCGGCCAGGAAGGGCTTGATCTTCTCGGCGTAGCCCAGGTACTCCTGCACCACCAGGTCGGCCGGGATGGCGCGGCGGTTGTAGAGCTTGACCAGCAGCTGGTTCTTGTCGTGCAGCGCGGCTTCGACCTTCTGGATCAGGATCGACTCGTCGAAGAGGTCCTGGACCCGGATGCCGACGCGGTTGATCTTGTCCGCGTAGGTGGGGCCGATGCCGCGGCCGGTGGTGCCGATCCGGCGCTTGCCGAGGAAGCGCTCGGTGACCTTGTCGAGGGTCCGGTGGTACGGCGTGATCAGGTGGGCGTTGCCCGAGATCAGCAGCTTCGAGGTGTCGATGCCGCGCTCGTTCAGACCGTTGAGCTCGGAGAGCAGCACGCCTGGGTCGATCACGACGCCGTTGCCGATCACCGGAACGACGTTCGGGCTGAGGATGCCGGAGGGCAGCAGGTGCAGGGCGTACTTCTGATCGCCGATGATCACCGTGTGACCGGCGTTGTTACCACCCTGGTAGCGGACGACGTAGTCGACGGAGCCGCCGAGGAGGTCCGTCGCCTTCCCCTTGCCCTCGTCTCCCCACTGGGCACCAACGATCACGAGTGCCGGCACAGGCGTACACCCCTTCGGGTTGGGGCATCCTGCGTAGGCCGCAGTCTGCCCCGAGATAGACGAAGCCCCTGGCGCAATAGCGCAAGGGGCTCTTGCACCGAGAGATTACCTGAGGAAGGACGGGTCGTGTCGTCTGTGTCCACGCCCGAGGGCCGTGCCGTCGACCCGGGCGCGCCGGGCCAGTTGCTGCTCCTCCTCGACCCGGCCGCCCGACGGGCCGACGGCGAGTCGGTCCGGATCGCCCGGGACGTGCTGGCCGGCGGGGCCGACGTGAAGCTGGCACTGCCCGAGAGCCCGTCCGAACTCGACCGGGTGCTGGCGCACCGTGGCCGCCGCCGACCGGTGGTGATCGGTTCCGATCTGGCCCTGCAACGGGTGCTCCAAGCCCTGCACCGCCAGCGGGACCTGGGGTCCGACCCGCTCGGCGTGGTCCCGGTCGGCCGCCCCGAGGCGGTGGCCTCGGCCCGCGCGCTCGGCGTCCCGGCCCAGCCGGTGGCGGCCGCCCGGGCGGTGCTCTGCGGCAGTGCCCGCAAGCTCGACCTGCTGGTGGACGACGGCGGCGGAGTGGTGCTCGGGGAGGTCAGGGTGCACGGCGGCTGGTCCGGCCGCCCGGGGGCACTGCGTTCGCTATGGGCGAAACTGGCTGCGGCCGAGCAGGGGACCCCTCCCGTCCCGGACGCCCACCGCCTGCGGATCGAGGCCGACGGCCGCCTGCTGGCCGACCTCCCGCACGCCGTGCACCGCCTCCGGGTCAGCCTCCCCGCCGGGGCCGGCGAGATGGAGCTCCGCCTGCACACCCCCGACGGCCCGCGCACCCTGCGCGCCGCCCGCCTCACGGTGGCCGGCCGCGGCTTCGGCTACGAGGCCGACGGTTACCGGGTCGGCCCGGTCCGCACCCGGGTCTGGACCCTCCATCCGGGCGTCTGGCAGCTCCTCGTCCCGGCCGCGTGAGCAGCGTCACGTCCGACCCCGCGGCCGGCTGTCCCGCCGAAGATCGGGAATGGCCGGAGTCCGCGTACGCCAAGGCGAGCCGCGCATTCAACGAATTGTGTCCGGGAAAAGCCCCACCCCGGTAAGGGGTTTTGTCTACGCGCGTTGCTATTCGATCGCCCAATACCCGTACGGTCCCCCGTTCGGGAAGGCGTACGGAACTGCCCTAGACTCGTTGACGTGCCACGTGGTGACGGAAGACTCAACCACGATCTTCTTCCCGGCGAGAAAGGCCCCCAGGACGCTTGCGGCGTCTTCGGGGTCTGGGCTCCCGGCGAGGAGGTCGCCAAGCTCACGTACTTCGGCCTCTATGCCCTGCAGCACCGCGGTCAGGAATCCGCGGGCATCGCAGTGAGCAACGGCTCCCAGATTCTCGTCTTCAAGGACATGGGGCTCGTGTCCCAGGTCTTCGACGAGACCTCCCTGGGGTCGTTGCACGGGCATATCGCCGTCGGACATGCCCGCTACTCGACCACCGGGTCCTCGGTCTGGGAGAACGCCCAGCCGACCTTCCGGGCGACCGTGCACGGCTCGCTCGCGCTCGGTCACAACGGGAACCTGGTCAACACCGCGGAGCTCGCCGCGATGGTCGCCGAGCTGCCCGGTGAGGAGCACGTCTCGCGCTCCGGCCGGTCCGCCGCGACCAACGACACCGACCTGGTGACGGCGCTGCTCGCGGGCTACCCGGAGCTCTCCATCGAGGAGACCGCCAAGCAGGTGCTGCCCAAGGTCAAGGGCGCCTTCTCGCTGGTCTTCATGGACGAGCACACCCTCTACGCGGCCCGCGACCCGCAGGGCATCCGCCCGCTGGTGCTCGGCCGCCTGGAGCGCGGCTGGGTGGTCGCCTCCGAGACGGCGGCGCTCGACATCTGCGGCGCCTCCTTCATCCGCGAGGTGGAGCCCGGCGAGCTGATCGCCATCGACGAGAACGGCATGCGGACCTCCCGCTTCGCCGAGGCCAAGCCCAAGGGCTGCGTCTTCGAGTACGTCTACCTGGCCCGCCCGGACACCACCATCGCCGGCCGCAACGTGCACCTCTCCCGCGTGGAGATGGGCCGTCGGCTGGCCAAGGAGGCGCCCGTCGAGGCCGACCTGGTGATAGCCACCCCCGAGTCCGGCACCCCCGCCGCGATCGGGTACGCGGAGGCCAGCGGCATCCCGTACGGCTCCGGCCTGGTGAAGAACGCCTACGTGGGCCGCACCTTCATCCAGCCCAGCCAGACCATCCGGCAGCTCGGCATCCGCCTCAAGCTCAACCCGCTGCGCGAGGTCATCCAGGGCAAGCGCCTGGTGGTCGTGGACGACTCGATCGTCCGCGGCAACACCCAGCGCGCGCTGGTCCGGATGCTCCGCGAGGCCGGCGCGGCCGAGGTCCACATCCGGATCTCCTCGCCGCCGGTGAAGTGGCCGTGCTTCTTCGGCATCGACTTCGCCACCCGCGCGGAGCTGATCGCCAACGGCATGACGGTGGAGGAGATCGGCCGCACCCTCGGTGCGGACTCGCTCGCCTACATCTCGATCGACGGCATGATCGAGGCCACCACCATCCCCAAGGACCGGCTCTGCCGGGCCTGCTTCGACGGCGAGTACCCGATGGAGCTGCCGGACCCGGCGCTGCTCGGCAAGCTCCTGCTGGAGGCGGAGATCGCCGGCAGCAAGCAGCAGCCCGCCGTCCGGGGCAAGTCCACCGGCTCCGACCTGGACGGCGTCCAGTCGCTGCTGGGCGGCCACGGCGCGGCGGACGCGCTCCGTCGCCCCTGATCCACCCGCCGCCCCGGCCCCCAAGGCCGGGGCGGTGCAGTTCTCGTACCCCCACCCCTGACCCGAAAGGGCCACAGCACGTGACCAGCAACCAGAGCGGTGCCACCTACGCCGCCGCAGGTGTCGACATCGAGGCCGGCGACCGCGCGGTCGAGCTGATGAAGCAGTGGGTGAAGAAGGCCGACCGCCCCGAGGTGGTCGGCGGCCTCGGCGGCTTCGCCGGGCTCTTCGACGCCTCCGCCTTCAAGCGCTACGAGCGTCCGCTGCTGGCCTCGGCGACCGACGGGGTCGGGACCAAGGTGGCCATCGCCCAGGCGATGGACAAGCACGACACCATCGGCCACGACCTGGTCGGCATGGTCGTCGACGACCTGGTGGTCTGCGGCGCCGAGCCGCTCTTCATGACCGACTACATCTGCGTGGGCAAGGTCGTCCCGGAGCGGGTCGCGGCGATCGTCAAGGGCATCGCCGAGGGCTGCACGCTGGCCGGCTGTGCGCTGGTCGGCGGCGAGACCGCCGAGCACCCGGGCCTGCTCGGGCCGGACGACTACGACGTCGCGGGCGCCGGCACCGGTGTGGTGGAGGCCGACAAGCTGCTGGGCGCCGACCGCGTCCGGGCCGGCGACGTGGTGATCGCGATGGCCGCCTCGGGCCTGCACTCCAACGGCTACTCGCTGGTGCGCCACGTGCTGCTGAACCAGGCCAAGTGGTCGCTGGACCGCCAGGTCGAGGAGTTCGGCCGGACCCTCGGCGAGGAACTGCTGGAGCCGACCCGGATCTACTCGCTGGACTGCTTGGCGCTCACCCGGGCGACCGAGATCCACGCCTTCTCGCACGTCACCGGCGGCGGCCTGGCGGCCAACCTGGCCCGGGTGATCCCGGCCGGCCTGCACGCCCGCCTGGACCGCGGCACCTGGTCCCCGCTGCCGGTCTTCCAGACCGTGGCGAAGGTCGGCAACATGGCCGCCCTGGAGATCGAGAAGACCCTGAACATGGGCGTCGGCATGGTGGCCGTGGTGCCGCCGGAGTCGGTCGACGTGGTGCTCTCGGTCCTGGCGGACCGGGGCGTCGAGGCCTGGCTGCTGGGCGACGTGGTGGACCGCACCGACGAGCACGCGGACGGCGCGGCGCTGTACAACTCCTACGACGGCTTCGAGCTGGTCTGACCGTAGGTCCGAGGGGCCCCTCCGGGGGCCCTTCGGCGTGTCCGGGGCAGGCCGGTGCCGGGGAACGCCGAAGACCGGCCCGTCACCCTGCGGGGTGGTCGAGCCGGTCTTCCGAAGGCGTGGTCAGCGACGACCGGGCTGACTGCCCGAGTCCGCTTCCTCGTCGTCGTAGTCGTTGTAACGATCCGCGTACGCCGCGTACGGGTCGTCGTCCTCCTCGATGGGCTCCGGCTTGACCGGAGCGGGAGGCGGTGTTGATACGCCCAGCTCGCTGGAGAGACGGTTTGCGTCGAACCCGCCGCTGTTGTACTTCAGCTCGCGGGCGACCTTCGTCTGCTTGGCCTTGGCCCGGCCGCGCCCCATGGGTCGACCCCCTCAACGATGGGGCTCACGGCCCCGAGTCTGACACGTATCCATGATCAGGTGCGGTCCTACCCGAAGTGGGAGAACCGTCCCTTGGAGCATTAACGGTACCTGTTTCCGTCGCCGAACGGTACGTCGCCCGTGTGACGTGGCGCGCACCGACACCCCCCGAAACCAGGTCCTTCCAGGTCACACGGGGGTTTTCGGGCTTTCACAGGCCGTTCAGAGCCTGCCCAGGTCCGTTGTTCCGTGACCGATTATCCCCCGGCGGGGGGCCCAGGATCGCCCGATCGGGCTACCGAACGAGAATCCGGTTCCACATCGTGACCCTGGGCCCGGGGGCGTCAGCCCCGGCGCGCGCCGGGCAGCAGCACCGAGCGGAGCGCGCTGATCTCGCGCATCCGCTTCTCGGCCAGGCGGTCGGCCGCGACGGCCGGCGGGACGCCGTCGGCGGCGGCCCGGGTGAAGATCTCCAGGGTGGTGTCGAAGATCTTCGTGGCCTTGTTCTTGGCACGCTCGAAGTTGAAGCCCTCGATCTCGTCGGCCACCTGGATCACGCCGCCGGAGTTCACCAGGTAGTCGGGCGCGTAGAGGATGCCGCGGCCGGCCAGGTCCTTCTCCACGCCCGGGTGGGCCAGCTGGTTGTTGGCCGCGCCGCAGACCACCGAGGTGCCGGCCTCGCCGAGGGCGGCGACGGTGTGGTCGTCCAGCGCGCCGCCGAGCGCGCAGGGGGCGTAGACGTCCAGCCGGGAGCCGAGCAGGGCCGCGGTGTCCGCGACCACCTCGACGTCCGGGTGGGCGGCCCGGACCCGGTTCACGGCGGCCTCGGAGACGTCCGTGACGACCACGGTGGCGCCGTCCGCGACCAGGTGGCCGACCAGGTAGTGGCCGACCTTGCCGACGCCCGAGACGCCGACCCGCTTGCCGCGCAGGGTGGGCTGGCCCCAGCGGGCCTGGGCGGAGGCGCGCATGCCCTGGAAGACGCCGAAGGCGGTGAGGATGGAGGAGTCGCCGGCGCCGCCGTGCTCGGGCGAGCGGCCGGTGACGAACTCGGTCTCGCGGGCGATCACGTCCATGTCCTGGACGTAGGTGCCCACGTCGCAGGCGGTGATGTAGCGGCCGCGCAGCGACTCGACGAAGCGCCCGTAGGCACGGAGCATCGCCTCGTTCTTGACCTTGTTCGGGTCGCCGATGATGACGGCCTTGCCGCCGCCCAGGTCGAGGCCGGCCAGCGCGTTCTTGTAGCTCATCCCGCGCGAGAGGTTGAGCGCGTCCTCGAGCGCCGCCTCCTCGGAGGCGTACGGGTAGAAGCGGGTGCCGCCGAGGGCCGGGCCCAGGGCGGTGGAGTGGATGGCGATGATGGCCTTCAGGCCGGAGGAGCGGTCGTGGCAGAGGACGACCTGCTCGTGGCCGTCGCCGGGGGCGCCGTCCTGCTCGGTACGGAAGATCCTGCTCAGCACACCGGGTGCGGGGTGCGTGGCGGACGAGATCTGTACGTCGGTCACTGTGGTGACTCCAGTATCTGTGGCCCACTGCTGTGGTGTGGGCGCCTGCCGGAATGCTAGCTCCGGCGGGGGTGCCCGAGCTGCCCCCCTGCGGCGGTCCGCCGTGCGACGATGCGAGGCGTGACCGCTGTGCGCACATCAGTGCTCCCGCCCTACGCCGCGCACCTGCGCGTGTACGAGCCGTTGGCCGCCTACGAGGGGCCGGAACGGGCCCGCTGGCAGTCCTACGCGGCCCGCTACGGGCCGGACGCGGCGGAACCGGGCCAGGCGGTGGCCCCGGCGGTGCTGGCCGAGCAGCGCGCGGCGCTGGCCGAGCTGCTCTCCCGGACGCCCCGGCCGCTGCCGGAGCGGGAGAGCGAGCGGGCCTTCGTGCGGGTGGTGGACGGGGTGACGTACGTCTGCCCGTGGGCCACCCGGCTGCGCAGCTGGCAGGCGTTGGAGGAGCTGGCCGAGGAGCTGCCGGCCTCGCTGCTGGACACCGTGCTGCCACCCGCCGTGCGGGCCGCCGCGCAGGCCGACCGGGAGCGCTGGCGGGCCGGGCACCCGGACGCCCGGCCGTGGATCCTGACGAGCCGTTGGGAGGTGCCGGTGCGCTGGTTCCTGCCGCTCGGCACCGAGGACCGCTGCCACCTGCCGGCCGAGCCGGGCGGGCCGCCGGCCGCCCTCTTCTACCTGACCCCGATGGCGCAGGCCCGCCGCCGGGTGGCCCGGGGGTACCGGGCGCTGCGCGAGCGGGTGCCGAGCGCGGCGCTGGCGGGAGGGGTGGAGGAACTGGGGCGCTGGCTGGAGGAGTTCCACCCGCGCTCGCTGGTGGAGCTGGACTACGGCGGCCTGGTGCACCTGCTCGGCGCGGCGGCGCTGGCCGAGGAGGACTCGGTGGGGGAGATCGAGGCCGGGGTGGCCGCGCTGCGGGCCGGCGACGGGCGCGAGGCGGCCCGGATGTACGAGTCGGTCACCGATCGCTGGCGGCGGGTCCACGCACTTCGGTACGCCAGCTGACGGTAGGTCAGCCCCCGGAGCGGGCAGGGGTGTCAGCAGGACGGGTGATGATGGTTGGGACCTTTGGTGTCGATGGTCGGGACCTAGGTCCCGGTTCGGGTCAATACCCCTCGAACGTGACACTACTCACCGTTGACGCTTACTTACGCCTATGTGTAAAAATGGGACAACCAGCCCAAGTTCACTCGGGTGTGTCCACTTTTGGGTGGATCTGACGGCAGTGCGCTCTTTGCGGGGAATCAGTTGGGTCTGGTCCTCCATAACCGCTTGTCACCATTTGGTGACTGTCCGTTATGGGGTGGTCCATGGCCATCCGTCGCGCTTGAACCCGTGAGGGGTCAATTTTGGCGGTTTGGCCGATGGGGCTGGACGAATGGTGTAGTTGTAGACACCAGGACAAGCCGTTCGTCCTATTACCGACTCGGCCCGTCTATGCCATTTCGGGCATCGCGGGTCAAGGTGCAGAATTTGAAGGATAGAACCGCCCTGGTTCGGTTCTCCCGAGGAGGCCGCTCATGACCGCTCGTACCCCTGACGCCGAGCCCCTGCTGACGCCGGCAGAGGTCGCCACCATGTTCCGCGTGGACCCGAAGACGGTCACCCGCTGGGCCAAGGCGGGCAAGCTCACGTCCATCCGCACCCTCGGCGGCCACCGCCGGTACCGCGAGGCGGAGGTGCGTGCCCTGCTGGCCGGTATTCCGGCGCAGCGTACCGAGGCCTGAGAGGGGCCCTCAGGGGCCTTTTAAGACGTTCACCGCAAGGGGCCGTGTGCCTGACTCCGCCGGGTCAGGGATGCGGCCCCTTCGGCATGTCCGGAATGCAGTGTTCCTATTGGGGCGTGTGGGGGTGGGGGGAAATAGGGGTAATTACATGTGCAATTTTACATATTAAATTAGACGACCCTCGGAGGGGGGCTGGAGTGTCCGGCCTCAAGAAAAGATAAGTGACGACGGTCACAGGCCCGTTACCTTGTGGTCTAGACCTTCCTGACGTACCGGCCAGGGCCGCTGCGAGGGCAACGCGAAGAGGCCCGGAACCTGACGGTTCCGGGCCTCTCCTGCACTGCGATCCTGACGGGACTTGAACCCGCGACCTCCACCTTGACAGGGTGGCGAGCTAACCAACTGCTCCACAGGACCAGGATGTTGCTTGGTCGATCTGTCTTGTTCGCCTGCTCCCGCTTGCGAACAAGACAGATCGTACTGCATGCCTGGGGTCCAGGTAAAACCGGCTCTAGAGCGTGCTCGCCGCGGCCTCCATCGCCTTGAGGATCCGCTTCTCCGAGACGGGCGTCGGAGTGCCCAGGCCCTGGGCGAAGAAGCTGACCCGGAGCTCCTCGATCATCCAGCGGACCGCCCGCAGTTCGGCCGAGGGCTCCTGGCCGGCCGGGACCTTGGCGAGCAGGTCGCCGTAGGCGTCCTGGAGCTGCTGGACCTTGGCCAGGTGCTGGAGGTCGCGCTGGGGGTGGTTGGGCAGGGCCTCCAGGCGGCGGTCGACGGCCAGCAGGTAGCGCTTGAGGTCGGGCAGGCGCTGCCAGCCGGTGTCGGTGACGAAGCCGGGGTGGACCAGCGAGGCCAGGTGCAGGCGGACGTCGTTGACGGCGCTGAGCAGGACCGGGCTGGAGACCGACTTGAGCCGGGTGGAGGCCTTGTGGAAGGCGATCAGGGCGGTGGCGGTCTTCAGGGTGGTGTCGGCGGCCAGCTCGTACAGGTCGGCGCGGACCTTGTCGTAGAGCTTGGTGAAGGCCGCCTCGTCCCAGGCCGGCCCGCCGTGAAGGGTCATCAGGCGGTCGGTGGCGGCCGAGACGATGTCCTCGAACAGCGCCGGGATCGAGCCGTGCGGGCTGTGCGAGAGGGCCAGCTTGGCCTGGTTGCCCAGACGGCCCTGGATGGACTTGGCGGGGGAGTTGACGGTCAGCATCAGCAGCCGCCGGGTGCCCGCCCACATCGCCTGCTGCTGGGCCTCGGGGGTGTCGAACAGCCGGATGGCCACCGAGTCCTTCTCGTCCACCAACGCCGGGTAGGCGCGCAGCGAGTGGCCGCGGGAGCGCTGCTCGAAGGTGCGCTGGAGCACCGGCAGGCCGGCCGGCCAGGAGGTCAGGCCGGTGCGCTCGATGCCCTGGCCGGAGGCGGCCGAGGAGAGGGTCTCCTTGAGCTTGGGCTTGAGCTTCAGGCGCAGGTCCTCGAGGTCCTTGGACTCGGCCAGCTTCTTCTTGCCGTCCACCACCCGGAAGGTGATCCGCAGGTGGTCCGGGACGCGCTCGTCGTCCCAGGCCTCCGGCGGGATGGTGATGGCGGTCATCCGCTTGAGGATCCGTTCCAGGGTGGGCAGCAGCGGCTCCTGACGGTCCTTCACCTGGCGCAGCGCGGCGGCGGCGAAGTCCGGGGCGGGCACGAAGTTGCGCCGGATCGCCTTGGGCAGGGCCCGGATGTACGCGGTGACCAGCTCGGCCCGCAGGCCGGGGATCTGCCAGTCGAAGCCCTCGGCGGTGACCTGGTTGAGCACCGGGAGCGGGATGTGGACGGTCACGCCGTCGGCGTCGCTGCCGGGCTCGAACTGGTAGGTCAGCTTGAACTTCAGCTTCCCCTGCTGCCAGTAGTCCGGGTAGTCCGCCTCGGTGACGCCGTCCGCCGAGTCGTTGATGAGCATCGACTTCTCGAAGTTGAGCAGGTCCGGCTGCTCGTGCCGGGCCTTCTTCCACCAGGAGTCGAAGTGCCGGGTGGAGACGATCTCCTCCGGCAGCCGGGCGTCGTAGAAGTCGAACAGGGTCTGGTCGTCCACCATGATGTCGCGGCGGCGGGCCCGGTTCTCCAGTTCCTCGACCTCGCTGAGCAGCGTGCGGTTCTCGCCCCAGAAGCGGTGGTGGGTCTCCCAGTCGCCCTCGACCAGGGCGTTGCGGATGAACAGCTCGCGGCAGAGCTCGGGGTCGATCCGGCCGTAGTTGATCTTGCGCTGGGCGACGATCGGCATCCCGTAGAGGGTGACCTTCTCGAAGGCCATCACCGCGCCGGCCTTCTTCTCCCAGTGCGGCTCGCTGTAGCTGCGCTTGATCAGGTGGCCGGCCAGCGGCTCGACCCACTCGGGCTCGATCTTGGCGTTCATCCGCGCCCACAGGCGGGAGGTCTCCACCAGCTCGGCGGACATCACCCAGCGCGGGGGCTTCTTGAACAGGCCCGAGCCGGGGAAGATCGCGAACCGGGCGCCGCGGGCGCCGCCGTACTCGCGCTTCTCCACGTCGTACAGGCCGAGGTGGGAGAGCAGGCCGGTGAGCAGCGCCTGGTGGATCCGGTCGGCGTCCGGCTCCTGGTCGTCGTGCGGCTCCTCGAAGGTGACGCCGAGCTGCTTGGCGACGGTGCGGAGCTGGGTGTAGAGGTCCTGCCACTCCCGTATCCGCAGGTAGTTGAGGAACTCGGTCTTGCACATCCGGCGGAACGCGGAGGAGGAGAGCTCCTTCTGCTGCTCCCTGACGTAGCGCCACATCGCCAGGTAGGCCAGGAAGTCGGAGGTCTCCGAGTTGAACCGGCGGTGCCGGTCGTCGGCGGCCTGGCGCTTCTCGGCCGGGCGCTCGCGCGGGTCCTGGATGGAGAGCGCGGCGGCGATCACCATGACGTCCCGGACCACGCCCAGGCGGTCGGCCTCCAGCACCATGCGGGCCATCCGCGGGTCCACCGGGAGCTGGGCCAGCTTGCGGCCGAGCGGGGTGAGCCGCTTGCGGTGGTCCTTCTCGTCCGGGTCGATGGCGCCCAGCTCGTGGAGCAGGTTGACGCCGTCCTTGATGTTGCGCGAGTCCGGCGGGTCGAGGAACGGGAAGGCGGCGATGTCGCCGAGGCCGGCCGCGGTCATCTGGAGGATGACCGAGGCGAGGTTGGTGCGCAGGATCTCGGCGTCGGTGAACTCGGGGCGGGAGAGGAAGTCCTCCTCCGAGTAGAGCCGGATGCAGATGCCGTCCGAGGTGCGGCCGCAGCGGCCCTTGCGCTGGTTGGCGCTGGCCTGGCTGACCGCCTCGATCGGGAGGCGCTGGACCTTGGTGCGGTGGCTGTAGCGGGAGATCCGGGCGGTGCCCGGGTCGATCACGTACTTGATGCCGGGGACGGTCAGCGAGGTCTCGGCGACGTTGGTGGCCAGCACGATCCGGCGGGAGTTGGAGCGCTGGAAGACCCGGTGCTGCTCGGCGGAGCTGAGCCGGGCGTAGAGCGGGAGGACCTCGGTGAACTTGAGCTTGAGCTTGTTGAGGGCGTCGGCGGTGTCGCGGATCTCGCGCTCGCCGGAGAGGAAGACCAGGATGTCGCCGGGGCCCTCGGCCTGGAGCTCCTGGGCCGCGTCGCAGATCGCCTGGACCTGGTCCCGGTCGCGGTCGATCTCCTCGCCGTCCTCGTCCTCCTCCAGGACCGGGCGGTAGCGGACCTCGACCGGATAGGTGCGGCCGGAGACCTCGATGATCGGGGCGTCGTCGAAGTGCTCGGCGAAGCGTTCCGGGTCGATGGTCGCGGAGGTGATCACGACCTTGAGGTCGGGGCGGCGGGGGAGCAGCTGCTTGAGGTAGCCGAGCAGGAAGTCGATGTTGAGGCTGCGCTCGTGGGCCTCGTCGATGATCAGGGTGTCGTACTGGCGCAGGTCCCGGTCGGTCTGGATCTCGGCCAGCAGGATGCCGTCCGTCATCAGCTTGACCAGGGTGTTCGGCCCGGCCTGGTCGGTGAACCGGACCTTCCAGCCGACCGCCTCGCCGAGCGGGGTGTCCAGCTCCTCGGCGACGCGCTCGGCCACCGTGCGGGCCGCGATCCGGCGCGGCTGGGTGTGGCCGATCAGGCCCTTCACACCGCGGCCGAGCTCCAGGCAGATCTTCGGGATCTGGGTGGTCTTGCCGGAGCCGGTCTCGCCCGCGACGATCACCACCTGGTGGTCGCGGACGGCCGCCAGGATGTCGTCCTTCTTCTGACTGACCGGCAGCTCGGCGGGGTAGCGGATCACCGGCACCGAGGCGCGGCGCTGGGCCATCCGCTGCTCGGCCCGGTCGATCTCGGTGGCCAGCTCGGCCGCGATGGCCTCCCGGGCCTCGGGCTTGCGGACCCGGCGGGCGCCGTCCAGGCGGCGGCCGATCCGCTGCTGGTCACGCAGCGTCAGCTCGGGCAGCCGGGCGGCCAGCTCCCCGATGCTGGGCGCCTTCGGGGCCTCGGCGGGCTGGGCTACGGGAGAACTCACTGCGGACATCCCTCTAGGTTCGCAAGGAGGAGCGGGCGGGCGCACCTCGGTTTTCGAGCCCCTCCAGTGTCACAGACCGCCCGCCGCACCCTCCGCCCGCAGGGCGTTCCTGCTGTTCGGCCGGCCCGGGAGGGAGCCGGACGGCGTCCGGCTGCGTCCTCTTCCGGTGGACCATCGATCGACGGCAGGAGCGGGTGTGCAGGACTTCGACGTGCACGAGCGGCGGATGTGGGGCGGCGACGGGGTGGCGCAGGCGTACTCCCGGGGGTTCGCGGGGCTCTGCGCCGGGTCGCTGCCGGCCCTGCTGGCGGCGGCCGGGGCCGGCCCCGGGGTGCGGCTGCTGGACGTCGGCACCGGCACGGGCAACGCGGCGGCGGCCGCGCTGGCCCTGGGGGCCGAGGTGACGGCGGTGGACGCCGAGCCGCAGATGGTGAAGGTGGCGGCCGAGCGGCTGCCCGAGGTGCCGGTCTCGCTCGCCCAGCTGCCGGAACTCCCCTTCGGGGACGGTGAGTTCGATGCGGTGGTGGCCAACTTCGTGGTCAACCACGTGGCCGACCCGGTGGCCGCGCTGGCCGAGCTGCGCCGGGTCGTGCGCCCCGGCGGGCGGGTGGCCGTCACGCTCTGGCACGCGACCGGGAACCACGCGATGGACCTGTTCAACCAGGCGCTGGAGGCCGGAGAGGTGGAGCGCCCCGCCTTCCCGGCGGTGCCGGTGGCCTTCGAGCGCACTCCGGAGGGGCTGGCCGGGCTGCTCGCGGAGGCGGGCTGGGCGGAGCCGGCCGGCCGGGAGCTGGCCTGGACGTACGAGGTGGACCCGGAGGACTGGTGGGCCGGCCCGGCCGGCGGGGTGGCCAACATCGGTCTGGTGGTGGCCGGACTGCCGGCCCAGCGGGCCGCCGGGCTCAAGCGGGAGTACGACCGGCTGGCCGCGGCCCAGGCCGGGCCGGACGGGCGGCTCGCGCTGGAGGCGGTCGCCGTGCTGGCGTCCGGGGTCCGCTCGTTGTAGCAGTGCCGTGCGGCTCGGGCCACCCCTGCGTGCTCCGCACTGGCAGGGCGGTCCGATAGCCTTTTGACGGATTGTCATCCTTTTCTTTTCGACGTGAGGTTCCGGGGGAGCGGCTTTGAACTTCTTCAGTGCGGCATGGGACGACGCCGTGGGTCTGGTGACCTCGGGCGCCAAGCTGGTCAAGGACATCGTGATGGCCCCGGCCGAGATCGCCCGGTGGGCGCTCGGCGAGATGTTCGGCGGCGGCGAGGACGAACTGAACCAGATCGCCGCCGAACTGGCCGAGCTGGGCAAGGAGTTCGACAAGCTCGGCAAGGACGTCAACACCGCCCTCGGCCACCTGACCTGGCACGGCCCGGCGGCCGACGCCTTCGTCAACCACGCCCAGGGCCGGGTCCGCGAGATCTCCGGCGTGGCCGACGAGCTCGAAGGACTGAGCCAGGCGGTCAAGCGGCTCGCCAGCTTCTGACCGACAGCGCATTCACCAGGACGACAAGGGGTACGGGGACCATGGCCGGTGAGCAGTTCGGCGTCCAGTTGCAGGAGCTCGGCAGGATCCAGAAGGACTGGCAGGAGACCAGTCGGAGGATGGCGGAGCTCCAGGCGAAGCTCGGGAAGATCCAGTCCACCCTGGCCAAGGCGGTCGCCGTCGACCTGTCGGTCAGCCCGCTGGCCGGCATAGCCGGCTTCGCCATCGCGTACGACGTGCTGAGTGACGCGAAGGAGGTGGAGAAGCGGGCTCGGCACCTGATGGAGACCAAGGAGAAGCTCAGCCAGGGCATCGCCCAGGACGCCGAGAAGATCAAGTCGGTCATCAAGGAGTACACCGAAGCGGAGCGGAAGGTGCACGACGAGATGAAGGACAAGGAGAAGCAGCAACCCCCCGCCCCCACCGAGATAGCCGGCAACGGCAATGGCAAGGGCAGCGGGAACGGCGGTGGCGGCGGCCACGGCAGCGGCGGTGGCGGGGGCCACGGGACCGGTGGCGGGGACGGCGGCGGTGGCGGCAGCACCCGCCCCGACGGCAACGGCGACCACAGCAAGTACAAGGACCACACCACCGGGGACAAGAACGTCCGCTACATCAACGGTGACAGCTGGGAGGACTGGGCCCGCGGCAAGGACTCCTACGGCAAGCACCCGCACAACGGCGAGGGCAAGGGCGCCCTGGTCCGCCCCCAGATGGACGGCCTCTCGGACGAGCGGCACGACATCCTGGAGCGCGCCATGAAGCGCGTCGACATGAAGCTCGGCTACAGCCAGGGCGCCATCACCGACCACTACCGGGTCGACTGCTCCGGCTTCGTCAGCGCCGCCTGGGGTCTCGACCCCGGCTCCTACGGCGGGCTCAACACCACCGCCCTGATGGACCCGAGCGTCTCGGAGAAGATCTCCAAGAACGACCTCAAGCCGGGCGACGCCCTGATCAACGACGGCCACACCATCCTCTTCGGCGGCTGGGTGGACGAGTCCCACACCAAGTACATCGCGATCGAGAACGCCAGCCGCTCCGGCACCGTCTCGCGGGTGGCCACCATGGGGACCGAGTACGGCTTCTACCGCCGCAAGGACCTCTGACGCACCCTCAGCGCCCCCGGCACGCCGGCCGGGGCCCTGCGGGGCCCCGGGTCGGAGCGGGGTGACGGGGCGCCAGGAGCCGGGAAACAGAAGAGCCCCGAAGCTTCCGCTTCGGGGCTCACGCTGTGGCCAGGGCCGGGGTCGAACCGGCGACCTTCCGCTTTTCAGGCGGACGCTCGTACCAACTGAGCTACCTGGCCGTACTGCACCGTCCCTCGCGGGACGAGCGATCCTGACGGGACTTGAACCCGCGACCTCCACCTTGACAGGGTGGCGAGCTAACCAACTGCTCCACAGGACCTTGGTCGGACTTGCGTCCGGTCTTGCTGCACTGACTGTACTACGGGTACTGCGTGCCCCCAACGGGATTCGAACCCGTGCTACCGCCTTGAAAGGGCGACGTCCTGGGCCACTAGACGATGAGGGCTTGCGGCCCGTCCGGGTGACTCGCACCGGTCGGGGACGTGAGAAGCATATGGGATGCCGGTCGGGAACGCCAAAACGGTTACGGCGGAGGTGGGCGGGTCGCGGGCTCAGGACCAGCCGAGTTCGTGCAGCTCGTGGTCGTCGAAGCCGAAGTGGTGGGCCACTTCGTGGATCACGGTGGTGCGGACCTCGGCCACCATCTCCTCCCGGGTGTCGCACATCCGGAGGGTCGGGCCCATGTAGACGATGATCCGGTCGGGCAGCACCCCGGCGTACCACTCGCCGCGTTCGGTCAGCGGCGTGCCCTCGTAGAGCCCGAGCAGGTCGGGGTCGGAGGGGTCGGGCTCGTCCTCGACGAAGACCGCGACGTTGTCCATCATCGCCGCGAGCTGCGGCGGGATCTGGTCCAGGGCATCGGCGACCAGCGTCTCGAACTCGTCCCGGGTCATGTCCACCGGTCCATTGTCGGGCGTGGGGTGACGGTGTGCCAGATCATCGGCGACGGTGGTTCGCCGGACGGTCGGCGTGTCGGTGCTTCACTGGGGTGGTGCGGGTGAGGGCGGAGCGGCGGGAGTGGCGGCAGGGCGAGGGCCCGGTCGTCCTGGTGGTCGCGCTCGGCGGGGTGCTCGGGGCGCTGGCGCGGTACGGGGCCGGGCTGCTCCGGCCGGCGGCGGCCGGGGCCTTCCCCTGGTCCACCTGGGCGGTCAACGTGCTGGGCTGCGCCGCGATGGGCGTGCTGATGGTGCTGGTCACCGAGGTGCGGCAGCCGCACCGGCTGGTCCGGCCGTTCCTCGGCACCGGGGTGCTCGGCGGCTTCACCACCTTCTCCGCCTACGCGCTGGACGTGCACCGGCTGGCCGACGGCGGCCGGCTGCCGCTCGCGGCGGCGTACGCGGCGGCCACCCTGCTGGGGGCGCTGGCGGCGGTGTGGGCGGCGGCCGCGGTGACCAGGCGGCTGGCGGGGCGGGGGAGGGCGGGGTGAACTGGCTGCTGGTGGCGGCGGGCGCGCTGGCCGGCGCCCCGCTGCGGTACCTGACGGACCGTACGCTGCGGGCCCGCTACGGGGCGGCGCTGCCCTGGGGCACCTTCGCGGTGAACGTGGCCGGCTCGCTGCTGCTCGGGCTGGTGGCCGGGGTCTGCGGCGCCCGGGGGCAGTTGCTGCTCGGCACCGGGTTCTGCGGGGCGCTCACCACGTACTCGACCTTCTCCTGGGAGACGCTGCGGCTGGCCGAGGCCGGGCCCCGGCGGGCGGCGCTGCTGAACGCGCTCGGCACGGTGGCGGCCGGGCTGGCGGCGGTCTGGGCCGGGGCGGCGCTGGCCGGGGCGTTCTGACCCGGCGCCCGGGCGTCCGTCCCGTACGGGCGTTCGTCCGGTGCGGGGGCGGCGGCGGCCTTGGCGCACGGGTGTTCTGACGGTCGGTCGGATGCCGGTGCCCTGGTGGGGCGTTCGGGGGACGCCCGTGTCCTGGCCGACCGGTGCGCGTTGGTCACCGCAGGTGGACCGGGCGCGGCGGGTGCCGCGTCGGCGCGTGCCGCCGAGCAGGGGAGGTGCCCAGGTGACGGCGGATCAGATGGCGGGCCAGGGTGCGCGGATGGCACGGGTGGTCCGGGCGGCCCGGGCCGGGGCGGTGCTGGCGCTGGCCGGGGTGGGCATGGCCGGCTGCATGTCGGTCGGCGGCTCGCCCTCCTCGGACGCGCAGGTGAGCGGCCGTCCGGTCGGCCAGACCGGCGCGCCGGGGAAGGGCACGGGCGGGACGCACGCCCCCGGGAAGACGGTGACCGGCCAGCGGGTGGAGCGTGCGGGGGGCGCGAGCGCCTCGGCGCAGGCCGGAGCGCCCGGGGCCACGCCCGGCGCGGAGGTGCCCGGGGCCGGCCAGCCGGCGCCCGTGCCGGTGATGGTGGGAAGCGCCCCGGCCAGCCCCGGCGACCCGGTCGCCTCGGCCTCCCCCTCGCCGTCCAGGGGCTCGGGCGGCGAGCACGGTCAGCCCAGTCCCTCGCCCACGGCCGCCGCCTCCCCGACCCCGGAACCCACCTCCAGCCCCACCCCGCCGGCCGCCTCGCCGACCCCGGACCCCACCCCGATCGACCCCGGAACCACTGCCCCGAGTGCCAGTCCGGCTGGCTGATAACGGCCTGGCCAGCAGGTTTGCCTTTGATCCGGAGGTTCCCGTATGGTGGTAGATCGTTAGTTTGATCCATTTGATTGGCGCCCTACTCCCATCTGGCGCCCTTGGCGCGTTCCGGCGATCCGTGGCTGACCGCATAGAGGCGGTTGTGAACAGAACCCCGGACTTTGGCGCGTGCCACTTCCGGAAGGTTTTGCATGTCTCTCGTTGACGACGACCGCTTCAGCATGCCCGCGAACGGTTCGGACGCCGCCGACACCGCCTCCCTCGAGACCGAGGTCGAGGCCACCGACTCCATCGACACCCCCGAGGCCGTCGAGACCGAGGCCACCGAGGCCGAGGCCGCCGAGCCCACCCTCACCTTCGGTGACCTGGGTCTGCCGGACGACGTCGTCCGGGCGCTCGCCAAGCGCGGCGTCACCACCCCGTTCCCGATCCAGGCCGCCACCATCCCGGACGCGCTGGCCGGCAAGGACGTCCTCGGTCGTGGCCGCACCGGCTCCGGCAAGACCCTGAGCTTCGGCCTCCCGCTGCTGACCCGCCTGGCGGACGGCGAGCGCACCAAGCCCAAGCACCCGCGCGGCCTGATCCTGGTCCCGACCCGTGAGCTGGCCATGCAGGTCGCCGACGCCCTGGAGCCGTTCGGCTCGGTGCTCGGCCTCAAGCTCAAGGTCGTCTGCGGCGGCACCTCGATGTCGAACCAGATCTACGCGCTGGAGCGCGGCGTCGACGTGCTGGTGGCCACCCCCGGCCGTCTGCGCGACCTGATCAACCGCAACTCCGCCAAGCTCGACGACGTCCAGGTCGCGGTGCTCGACGAGGCCGACCAGATGGCCGACATGGGCTTCCTGCCCGAGGTCACCGAGATCCTCGACCAGGTGCCGGCCGGCGGCCAGCGCCTGCTGTTCTCCGCCACCCTGGAGAACGAGATCGACACCCTGGTCAAGCGCTACCTGAACAGCCCGGTCACCCACGAGGTCGACCCCTCGGCCGGCGCGGTCACCACCATGACCCACCACATCCTCGTGGTGAAGCCCAAGGACAAGGCGCCGATCACCAACGCGATCGCCGCCCGCAAGGGCCGCACCATCATCTTCGTCCGCACCCAGATGGGCGCCGACCGCGTCGCCGAGCAGCTCATCGAGGCCGGCGTGAAGGCCGACGCGCTGCACGGCGGGATGACCCAGGGCGCCCGTACCCGCGTCCTCGGCGACTTCAAGGACGGCTACGTCAACGTGGTCGTCGCCACCGACGTCGCCGCCCGCGGCATCCACGTCGACGGCATCGACCTGGTCCTCAACGTGGACCCGGCCGGTGACCACAAGGACTACCTGCACCGCTCCGGCCGCACCGCCCGTGCCGGCCGCTCCGGCACCGTCGTCACCCTGGTGCTCCCGCACCAGCGCCGCGGCGTCTTCCGCCTGATGGAGGACGCGGGCGTCGACGCCTCGCGCCACATCCTCGACCACGCCTTCGACGCCGAGGTGGCCCGGATCACCGGTGCCCGCTCGCTGGTCGAGGTGCAGGCCGAGTCGGCCTCCGGCATCGCCGGTGCCGCCGAGCGCGAGGTCGCCGAGATGACCCGTCAGCTGGAGCGCGCGCAGCGCCGCGCCACCGAGCTGCGCGAGGAGGCCGACCGCCTGGCCGCCCGTGCGGCGCGCGAGCGGGCCGAGCTGGGCATCGAGGACGAGCCGGCCGCCGAGGCCGACGCCGAGGCGCCGGAGGGCGCGGCCGTCGAGACCGCCGCCCCGGTGGCCGCCGAGGCCGCCGCCGAGCGGACCCCGTCGTACCGCGAGGCGCGCAACGAGCGTCCGTCCTTCGGCGACCGTGACCGGGACCGCGACCGCGGCTTCGGCCGGGACCGTGACGACCGTGGTGGCCGTTCCTTCGGCGGCGACCGCGACCGTGCCCCGCGCACCGGCGGTTTCAACCGTGACGACCGTGGCGGCCGTTCCTTCGGTGGCGACCGTGACCGCGGCTTCGGCCGGGACCGTGACGACCGTGGTGGCCGTTCCTTCGGTGGCGACCGTGACAACCGTTCGGGCGGCTTCAACCGTGACGACCGTGGCGGCCGTTCCTTCGGTGGCGACCGCGACCGTGCCCCGCGCACCGGTGGCTTCAACCGTGACGAGCGTTCCGGTGGCTTCAACCGCGACCGTGACAACCGTTCGGGCGGCTTCAACCGTGACGACCGTGGTGGCCGTTCCTTCGGTGGCGACCGCGACAACCGCTCGGGCGGCTTCAACCGCGACGACCGCGGCGGCCGCTCCTTCGGTGGCGACCGTCCGTCCTTCGGTGACCGCGACAACCGTGGCGGCGGCAGCCGTCCGTTCGCCCGCCGCGACGACCACCGCTCCGGTGGCCGTCCGCAGGGTGGCTTCAACCGTGACGACCGTGGCGGCCGTTCCTTCGGCGGCGACCGCGACCGCGGCTTCAACCGCGACCGCGACAACCGCTCGGGCAGCTTCAACGGCGGCGACCGCAAGCCGCGTTGGAAGAGCTGACGCTCCGTAGGTTCCCGACGGGCCCGTTCCACTCCGGTGGGGCGGGCCCGTCCGCGTTTATCCGGGTGACGGGGGGTCGGACGTCCCCTAGCGTCGGGCGGTATGAGTAGCAGACTGCACCAAGTCGCCGTCGTGAACGAGGAGATCGCCGCAGCGGGCGAGTACCGGCTGCCCGGGAGCGGGCAGGGCGTCGGGATCGGGGAGGCGCTCGCGGCCGCGCGGGCCGGCACCGTCTCGTACGGGCCGGAACAGGACTTCGACGGGGAGGGGTCGTTCACCGGGGCGGTGGAGGTGACCGCCGAGGGCAGCATGGCCGCCGCCGAGCGGCTCTCCGTGCCGGGCGGCGGCGGCCCGGTGGCGGTGCTCAACTTCGCCTCGGCCCGCAACCCCGGCGGCGGCTACCTGCGCGGCGCCCGCGCCCAGGAGGAGGACCTCTGCCGGTCCGCCCTGCTCTACCACTGCCTGCTGGCCGCCCCCGACTACTACGAGGCGCACCGGGCCTCCACCGACCTGCGCTACAGCCACCGGGTGATCTGGTCGCCGGACGTGCCGGTGATCCGGGACGGGCACGGCGCCCTGCGCGCCCGGCCGTACACCGTCTCCTTCCTCACCTCACCCGCCCCCAACGCCGGCCAGCTGGCGCGGCGGGCGGAGGGGGCGGGGCAGAAGGTGGACGTGCGGGAGGTGCTGGTGGAGCGGGCCCGGCGGGTGCTCGGGGTCGCGGCGGCGCACGGGGTGCGGGAGCTGGTGCTCGGCGCCTGGGGCTGCGGCGTCTTCGCCAACGACCCGGCCGAGGTCGCCGAGGCCTTCGACCAGGCCCTGGCCACCCACGGCGCCCCCTTCACCCGGGTGGTCTTCGCCGTCTGGGACCGTACCCCGGTCTCCGCCAACCGCGCCGCCTTCGAGGCCCGCTTCGCCTCCTGACGTTCCTTCAGCGGCAACCGGCTCCCAGCGGCTCCTGGCAGCCGCTCCGGTACGTGCTCAGCGGCGCCCGGCCGCCGCCCCGGCCACGGTCGAGGCGGCGGCCACCACCCCGGTCACCGCGAACACCGACGGCCAGGCCCCGATCCTCTTCGCCAGCGGGTGCGAGCCGCCGAAGGCCGCCACGTACAGCCCCGTCAGCCCGGCCGCCACCGCCGCCCCCGACTGCCGCTTCCACCCCACCGCCGCAGCCGCCCCGGCCGCCGCCAGCACCGCCCCGCCCAGCTCCCGCCGTCCGCTCCACCGGGCCGCCCCGTAGCCGCCGATCAGACCGGCCGCCGCGACCGCCGTGCTGGCCGTACCGGTGGGGAAGTTCGCCATGCCGCTCAACTCCTGGGTGCTGGAAGGGTGCTACGCCGTTCCCAACGTCCGGGGGCCGGGCGGGGTGCCCGGCCGTCCGGGTCAGGCGCGCAGCAGGGCGCCGACGGTGGTGATCTCGGCGGGGGTGACGCCGTGGGATTCGAGGTAGGCGGGGAGGGAGCCGTGGGTGGTGCGGAGGTGGTCGAGGGCGAGGTGGAGGAGTTCGGGGGCGACGGGGAGGGAGCGGTGGCGGGTGCCGTGCTCGTCGTAGTAGTAGACGGGCTCGTCGGTGTCGAGGCCGAGGTGGGGGTTGGAGCGGACGAAGTCCTCGAGGATGTCGGCTTCGGAGAGGCCGGCCAGGGACTGGAGGACGGCGATGGTGAGGCCGGTGCGGTCCTTGCCGACGGCGCAGTGCACGAGGGTGGGGCCGGATTCGGCGGCGGCGAAGTGGCGGACGGTGGCGGCGATGGAGGGGCCGCCGAGTTCGGCCATCGCCCGGTAGGTGGCCTCCATGGTCTTCGGCCAGGTGAAGGCGGAGTCCTGGTCGGGGAGGAGGGGGTGGTGGAGGTCCTCCAGGTCGAGGTGGTGGTGGAGGTCGGGCCAGGCGGCGCGCTCGGCGGTGGTGCGCAGGTCGATGACGGTGCGGATGCCGAGCCGTTCGAGCTGGCGGGCGCCCTCGGGGGTGAGGGTGTTGAGGGAGGCGGAGCGGTAGAGCAGGCCGGGGCGCAGGCCGGCGATGCCTGCGTCGCGGAAGTTGCGGACGTCGGAGACGGTGAGGGCGGGCGGGGCGGCGTCGAACTCACGAGCGGTCATGAGTCGTACGGTAGCGGCCGGGTGGCACCTGGTAGCGGTGCTATCCGGGTGGCGGTGGTGGTGGCGGGGACGGGGCTCAGCGGCCGCCGGCCACGTCGATGAAGGCGCCCGTGACGTACGAGGCGACGGGGGAGAGCAGGTACAGGATGGTCTCGGCGACCTCCTCGGGCTGACCGCCCCGGCGCATGGGGAGCTGGGGGCCGACCCGGTCGACCCGGCGGGGTTCGCCGCCGAGGGCGTGGATCTCGGTGTGGATCAGGCCGGGGCGGACGGCGTTGACCCGGATGCCCTCGGCGGCGACCTCCAGGGAGAGGCCGGTGGTCATGGTGTCCAGGGCGCCCTTGGAGGCGGCGTAGTCGACGTACTCGTTGGGCGAGCCGATCCGGGAGGCGGCGGAGGAGACGTTGACGATGGCGCCGCCCTTGCCGCCGTGGCGGGTGGACATCCGGCGGACGGCGGCGCCGGCGCAGAGGAACGGGCCGGTGATGTTGGCGGTCCAGATCCGGGCCAGGCGCTCCTCGTCCAGGTCCTCCAGGCGGCACTGCTTCTCGAGGGTGCCGGCGTTGTTGACCAGGGAGGTGAGGGTGCCGAGCTCGCGGTCCACGGTGTCGAAGAGCCGCTCGACCTCGGCGGTGCGGGTGACGTCGGCCCGGACCGCCAGCGCGGTGCCGCCGCTGGCGGTGATCCGCTCGACCACGGAGGCCGCGGAGGCCTCGTCGGAGCGGTAGTTGACGCAGACCCGGTAGCCGCGTTCGGCGGCCAGCAGGGCGGTGGCGGCGCCGATGCCACGGCCGGCGCCGGTGATCAGGATCACGTTCTCGTCGCTCATGGGGCGACGGTAGTCCACGGGGCGGGTACGGAGCACCGGCGGGTCAGCCGGTGGACGCGGCGGCGCGGAGGGCGGCGATCCTCGGGGCGCGGCTCTTGGGGGAGTCCAGGCCGAACCCCCGGGCGTCGCCGAGCTGTTCGCGG
This sequence comes from Kitasatospora sp. NPDC051853, assembly GCF_044452665.1. Taxonomy (NCBI): domain Bacteria; kingdom Bacillati; phylum Actinomycetota; class Actinomycetes; order Kitasatosporales; family Streptomycetaceae; genus Kitasatospora; species Kitasatospora sp. NPDC051853. The sequence continues at coordinate 450,400 of NZ_JBITBY010000003.1, forward strand.
ATGAACCGTTCGGTGCGGTCGACCGCCTCGCGCAGCGGCTCGTCGGCGGGGACGAAGAGCTGGTGGACGATCTCCTCCCGCTCCGGGTCGTACTCCCAGAGGCCGACGATCCGGCCCCGGTCGAGGACGAGGTGGCTCTGCGGGTCGGCCTCGGTGCCGAAGCCGCGGCCGTCCTTGGCGGTGGGGGAGGGGCGGGCGGCGTCGGCCGGGTCGAGCAGCCGGGGGAGGTCGCGGTGCAGCAGGTGGATGCCGTCGATCCCGGCGAGCAGGGTGGGGTACGGGTCGGCCGGGACGGCGAACTCCCGGAACTCCTCGGCGAGTTCGGTGGGGAGGAGGAGGTCGGTGCCGGGCAGCGGGGTGAGGTCGAGCGGGGCCAGCGCGGCCTTGGCGGTGGCGGCGGTGAAGCCGGAGAACCAGCGGAAGTGCTTCACCGAGGCCGGGGCGGCCCAGGAGAAGTACCGTTCGGCCAGTTCGGCGGCCGAGCCGACCACCGGTTGGTCCCAGGCCGCGTAGGCGTAACGCTGTTGGTCCAGGCGGCCGTTGAGCGGCACCCGGCGGATCAGTCCGCGCGCCTGGAGCAGGCCCAGGGCCAGCGGGAGGGTGGTGGACTGGCCGCGCTTCCGCCCCGCCTCGCCCAGGCTCCGGGAGGCGTCGCCGACCCCGGAGCGGATCGCCGACGGCTCCGACGGACCTTCCCGGGTGAGGAGTTGGGAGATCGCCAGGCAGAGCTTCTCGATCTCGTGCCTGGTCACGCCCAGGTGCTTCTCGGCCGCCGCCAGCTCGCCCTCCGGGGCGCCCGCGCCGGCGGCCAGGCCGAGCGCGAAGTCGGCGGCGGGCAGCAGGTAGGCGCAGCCCCGGGCGGAGGGCAGCTCGTGCACCTCCAGCGCGGCGACCGCCCCGTCGACCGCCTCCCGGCCCAGCCCCGCCCGGGCGAACAGGCCCAGGTACGGGGCCGCGCCGCCGACCGAGCGGGCCCAGCCGGTGGCCGTCAGCACCTCGGCGGGCGTGGCTCCGGTGTGCGCCCCGTCCAGCCACTGCCGGTGGGCCCACCAGGCGCGGAGCTTCTCGATCGGGACGGGCGCGGGCTCGGGGTTCGCCATGGGGTCAGTATCGGCGCGAGGTGCGGCGACGGCGCGGAGCGGCCGCCCGGGCGGGTCGTGGCGGGACGGCCGGTACGGACGGTCGGCCGGATAACCGTTCGACTCGACGGGCCGGCCGCCCCCAGACTGAACGGGTCCCGCGAACCCGCCGCCGAGGAGGCGACACCCGTGAACGTCCTGCTCTCCGGCATCGTCGGTTCCACCGCGTACGGCCTGGCGCACGCCGGCTCCGACCTCGACCGGCTCGGCCTGTTCGCCGCGCCCACCGAGGAGTTCCACGGCCTGCACCGCCCCGCCGAGTCGCACGTCACCACCACGCCCGACCGCACCCTGCATGAGGCCGCCAAGTGGTGCCGCCTCGCGCTCGGCGGCAATCCGACCGCCTCCGAGCTGGTCTGGCTGCCCGAGGAGCTCCACGAGGTGCGCACGCCCCTCGGCGAGGAGCTGATCGGCATCCGCACCTCCTTCCTCAGCGCCCGGGCGGTCCGCAACTCCTACCTCGGCTACGCCACCCAGCAGTTCCGGAAACTGACCACCCGTGACCCCTCCGACACGGCCTCCCGCGCCCGGGCCGCCAAGCACGCCCGCCACCTGATCCGCCTGGTCCGCCAGGGCGTCACCCTGCACGAGACCGGCCACCTGGAGATCCGCCTCCCCGACCCGGACGCCGTCCGCGCCCGGGCCGAGCGGATCGCCGACGATGCCTCGCTGGCCACCACCCTGCTCTCCGACGCCGAGGACCGCTTCTCCCGCCCCGGCGTCCTCCCCGAGGCACCCGACGAGGCGCCGGCCGAGGCCTGGCTCCGCCGCGTCCGCGCCGCCCACCTCACCCCCGCCTGACCACCCCCGCCTGACGGACCACCAGCGCGAACCGCCCGGAGGCAAACGGGTGGCCGCCGCCGAGGGATCACCGGGTAGGATCACCGTGGCAGCGCCCAGGCACCACGGTGGCGCAGGCCGAACGGGCCGCTAGCTCAATTGGCAGAGCTGCGGACTTTTAATCCGTAGGTTCAGGGTTCGAACCCCTGGCGGCCCACCCGACAAGGATCCAGCTCAACGACGTTGAGCTGGATCCTGTCATTCCGGCGGGAGTCAGGCGTCCTCGGCCCGGATTCTCGCGGCCTCGTGCTCTCGAGCCCCACCGGTGCACCGGTCAACCGGCCTTGTCGACGCAGGAGAAGCGTGTGATGTCCAGCCGGTGTGGACGGAAGCGTTCGGGGTCCTCGATGTCGGGCATGACGGACTGCAGGTCGCGGGTCCAGTCGCTGCCGGGCACGTAGTCCTCGAAGAAGTCCCTGATCCGCCGACAGTCCTCCGTACGGTCCTTGCGGATGCCCACCCCGTAGTAGTTCTTCGCGCCGATGGTCACCTTCGGAACGACCTTCAGCCCGGGGTCGCGCTGGGCCAGTCCGTACAGCAGCAGCTGGTCGGTGGATACCGCGAAGGCCCGGCCGGCCATCAGTTCCACCCGGCACTGCTCCACGTCCGACATCTCCATCACCTTGATGAACCCGCCGCTCGCCAGGATCTTGAGCTCCTCCAGGGAGGTGGTACCGGTCCAACTGCAGACGGTCTTGTCCTTGAACGCTTCGAGGTTGTCGATCCCGCCGTTCTCCGCCCGGACCATGAAGCCCTGCCGGGTGACCGCGTACGGTCCGACGAAGTGGACCACGTCCATGCGGGCCGGTGTGATCGAGTAGGTGGCGACCACCAGGTCGTCGGCCCCGCTGACGAGCACCTGCTCCCGGTCCGCCGAGGCCACGTCGTTGAAGAAGGGTGCCGACCCGAGCGCCTTGGTGATCCGGTTCGCGATCTGGACGTCGAAGCCCTCCCAATTGTGATCGGTGTTCAGCATGCTGGTGCCCGGCTGGTTGTTCTTGGTCCCCACGTGGACGACCTTCTGCTCGAACATTGACTCCTGCTGCTCCGAGCAGCCGCTCAGTGCCAACAGCCCCACCAGCGCACCGGCAAGGAGCAGCCTGCCTTTCCCCCGCACCGCATCCCCCTCTAGTCGTTGGTGAGGACCATCCGCGCGACACCTACGTCGATGTGGCACCCCGGGCCGCCCTTCACCGTCAGCAGCAGGCGGGGCCGGTCGCTGACGGCGAGCGGGATGACCACCGGCTTGCCGTTCAGCGCGGTGGCGACCTCCTTCGTCGTCAGTGCGGTCTCCGGTACCGCCGTCCCGTCGTCCGACCGGATGGCCACGGAGGCGTCCGGCAGGCAGAGTTGACTCTTCGGACGGCCCTCGGCCAGTGCCAGGGTGAGCCGGAGGTGACTGCGCTTCGGCGGCCCGTCCAGCCGGAGCGTGAGCACCCCGTCGACCGGTGTCGGACGATCGCCTTCGAGCCGCGCGAGTGAGGTGACGTCGAGATCCCGGTTGGCTTCCCACCAGATCCGGCCGCCCCAGACGGCGGTGGCCAGGAGCAGGAGTACGGCCAGCCCGACCAGCAGCCTGTTCCAGTGCACCGACATCCTGACGGAGTCGAAATGCAGGTGGACCGTGCCCTCGTTGACGTCTATGCCGGCGCCTTGGGTGATGCCGAACTCGTTCCTCGGACCGGGGGCTCCCAGGGTCAACTCAGGTGCCCTGGGAGAAGTTCAGCGTGACCTGGCCGTGGTTGGTGCCCACCGCCATGCCCTGTCCGACGTTGAACACGTTCCCGCCCCGCATCAGCGCTTCCAACCGCCCCAGCAGGGCCGGGTCCGCCAGCAAGGCCTGCCGGACGGCCTCCCTGACCAGTTCGTGGGCCTCCGGCGACAGGGAGGCCGACGAGGCAGGTACGACCTCGCCGGACCTCGCCCCGAACAGCCGCTCCAGCAGGCGCCGTCCCAGGTCGGCGCTGGTCCGGGTGACCGCCTCGCCGGCCCCCGCCAGGACCGGCCCCGCCACGGCGAGCAGGGCCGGCATCGCCGCTTCCACCGTCTGTGCCACGTCCATCGTGTTCCCCCTAGATCACGATCGCTCGAATCGAGCCGGTACGGCGTGCAGGTGTGATCCGGCCGGCCCCCGATCCCGGCACGGCACCCGCCCCCGCGCCCGAAGGTAGCGGGGTGCGGCCGTGTTCGGATTGGACGAATGTGACCTCGGATCAGAGGTCGAGGGCTTCGTCGACCGGGCGGGCGGCGGTCGCCATCCGGCCGGGGGTGAGGCCGGCCAGCGCGCGGAACTCCCGGGTGAGGTGGGCCTGGTCGTAGTAGCCGCAGTCGGTGGCGAGTGCGGCGAGATCAACCGGCCCGTGAGCGAGCAGGTCGGCGGCGCGGCGGAACCGGAGCACCCGGGCCGAGGTCTTCGGGGTGAGTCCGACCTGCTCGGTGAACCGGCGCACCAGGTGGCCGCGGCTCCAACCGACCTCCTCGGCGAGCCGGGCGACGGGGAGCGTCCCGGCCGAGCGGGCGAGCAGGTGCCAGGCGTGTGCGACCTCGGCCGCCGGCTCCGGGCCGTGTTCGAGCCGCGGCAGCAGCACGGCGTCGAGCAGGTCGAACCTGGCGGCCCAGCCAGGAGTGGCTGCCAGGCGCTCCACCAGCAGGCCGGCCGCAGGGCCCAGGACGTCGACCAGCTCGACCGCGAGGTTGGTCAACTCCCGCATGGGCAGGGCGAGCAGCCGGTAGGCACCGAGCGGGGTGAACTCCAGGCGGATCACCTCCTGCAGGCCACCCGCATGGGCGCAGCACGCGGGCCGGTCCTCCATGCCGACCACCATCGAACCGATCCGCCCGGTACCCGGATCCGGCGCCCCGAGGCGGCGGACCTGGCTGAACGGCTCGGCCAGGTTGACGCTCACGGTGACGCGGCCGGTCGGCACCATCCGGACCCGGTAGGGCGGGGCGTGGTGGGAGTAGCCGGTACGGCCGCGCAGGTAGCGCCGTAGTCCGGGGTGCAGGGGGCGGGTGATCCGTCGCAGGTCACCGATCCGGGAGACGGTGACCCCCCGGTCTGCTCCGCCGCGGTGTCCGAACACGCGGTCCACGAGACAACTCCTTCGCCCAGGGCGCGCCGGGCGGGGCTCCGCCGGGCGCGGTGGACCGCCGCCGTCGGCCCCGCTCGTGCCCACGATAGGCAGCGCGGGGCGGCGCTTCACAGGAGTACGGATGTTGGCAAGTCCATTGGTGCTCAAGGATGTTGATCCTGCATCGCCCTGCCCGTCCTGCCAGGCTTCGGGCAGGGCCTCGGGGCGTCCCGGAGTGGCGGTGGGTGCCTGGTTCGGGGTGGCTCGCGACGGTCAGGTGGTGGTGCGGGCCGGGGTGGTCTGGTCGAGCCAGCCGAGTTGGGTGGCGATGACGCCGGCTTGGAAGCGGCTGTCGGCGCCGAGGCGTTGGGTGATCTCGGCGACCAGGCGGCGGATGGTGCGTTCGGAGACGGCGAGGCGGCGGGCCATGGATTCGTCGGTGAGGCCGGAGGCGAGCATGCGGAGGATCTCGTGGTGGCGCTCGGTGAGGTCGGGGTCGGGGGCGGCGGGGCCGGTGTGGGTGGGGGCGAAGTCGGCGGAGAGGGACCAGCAGTGCTCGAAGAGCTGGCGGAAGACGGCGACGAGTTGTTCGCCGTGGACCACCAGGGCGGCGATCTCGTCGGGGACGGCGGGGGCGGGGAGCACGGCGAGGGAGCCGTCGACCAGGATCATCCGCATGGGGAGGGTCTGCGCGGTGCGCACCCGGGCCCCGGCCCAGGAGAGTTCGGCGAGGTAGCCGTGCAGGGCGGGGGTGGCGGCGGAGGAGCCGAGGTGGACGGAGCGGATGGTGACGCCGCGTTCGAGGAGGAGCTTGTCGCGGGAGAGGCCGGCTTCCAGCATTTCGCGGGCCACCGGGGGGCCGGGGTGGAGGGAGAGGAAGTCGGAGCGGGCGCGTCGGACGACGTCCTCCAGCATGGCGGTGACCCGGGCCGGGCCGATCACCAATTCGGTTGCTGCGCCGGACAGTTGGTCGGCGTGCAGTGGGTGGAAGTCGGTGAGCAGCCGGGCCAGGGTGTGCCGGGCGGCGGCGGCCTCGGCCAGCCGGGTGCTGACGCGCCGCTCCTCGTCGGCCAGCAGGCGGCTGATCGCGCTGGTCGGTGAGAGCGTGGTCCAGCCGCTGGGCGTGGTCGCGGCGGGGGCCAACAGGCCCATGGTGTCGAGGAGTTCGATGGCCCGGATGAAGCGGTCGTCGTCCCAGCCGAGCCGGGCCCGGGCCGGGGACGGGTCCCACTCCGGGTCGGCCAGCGCGCGGCGGTAGAGCTCGCGGGCGTCGGCCAGGGTGGTGCTGTCCTCGGCCAGGGCCGCGGTCAGCGTGCCGTAGTCCTCGGCGAGCGAGGGGTGCGGGGCGGGCGGGGCGTGCAAGGCGTGCGAGGTGAGTGGGGTGTGCGGGGTGAGTGGCTGGTCGGCGCCGGTGGGCCGCCCGTCCCGCTCGGCCGTCCGGCGCTGGTGGGGCGGGGTCGCCGCCTTCTGAGCGCTCTGCTGGATCACCCGAGTAAGTGTCCGCGACCGGCCGTGGCCTGTACAGGAAAGGCGTACGTACTGTTCCAAGTCGCCGAGGCGGGTGACCATGGACGTACCGGCCGGCGCACGGCGCTGAACAGGCCGGATTCCCTGACGAATGGTCCGACGAGGAGGCGTAGTCATGCGGCGATCTGACCTACTGGGTGGCGTTCTCGGTCAGAAGTCCGGTGGGGCGCGGGAGTTCGGCGGGCGCGGTGTGTCCGGTGCCGGACGTCTGCGGATCCTGACCGGTCTGCTGCTGAGTGCCGTCCTGCTGGCCGGGGTGCAGCTGGCGCAGCCGGTGCAGTCCTCGGCGATCTGGGGATAGCCCCGATGGAGTTCGCGAGAGCGGGCGGCGCGGCGGGCGGTCCCCGGATCGCCCTGGTGCTGCCGGCCACCGGCCCCCGGGCCGCCTGGGGGCGGACGCTGCGGGCGGTGGCCAGGGGCGGCACCGGGCCGGCGATCGAGTGGGTGCTGCACGACGAGTCGGCGGCACTGGACGGGGCCCGCCGGGTGGCCCGCAAGGTGGTGGAGAGCGGCGGGTACCGGGCCGTGGTCGGCCACCTGGGCAGCCGGGGCGCTGCTGCCGCGCTGCCGCTCTACCGGGCGGCGGGGCTGCCCTGTCTGCTGCCGGTGACGGCGCTGCCGACCGGTCCCGGACACCCGGGCGGTGGGAGCGGCGGGACCGGCGGGCAGCCGCTGGCGCTGAGTTGGGCGCCGGACGAGGCCGGTCAGGCCAAGGCCCTGCTGGCGGCGCTGGACTCGCTGGGCGCCACCGGGGTCGGGGTGCTGACCGACGGCAGTGCGTACGGCTACCGGCTCGGGGTCCACCTGCTGGGCGCCGACGAGCCCGGCCGGCCGGTCCGTACGGTCGGCCCGGTGGGGCCGGTGCCGTCCTCGCTGCACACGGTGGTGGTGGCCGCCCGGTTCCACAGGGCGGCCGAACTGGCAAGAGGGCTCAGGGAGTCCGGGTACACCGGGCAGCTGGCCTTTCCCGACGACTGTGAACTGGCGGAGTTCGCCCGGCTGGCCGGAACGGCCGCGACCGGGGCGCTGCTCTGCCGCCCGGCCGGTGGCCGGGCGCCGAGGGTCCGGGCCGCGCTGGCCGCGCTGGCCGGTGCCCTGACCGACCGCCCCGGGGTGACCGGGGTCGAACTGGCCGCAGCGGTGCGGGAGCGCTCGGCGCTGCTGCTGGACACCGGCGGTGCGCCGGTCGCGGACAGCTGGCAGGTCGTCAGGATGACGGGCTGCTGAGCAGGCTGCGGCCGCCAACTCCCTTCCCGCACCTGTCCGAACCCCACTTTCCCTACCGACAGGTTCCGCGATGTTATTTCGGCATGCCCACGAGATCGTGCTCGACGACCTGTTCCTGGACCTCGGCGGCTTCGTCCCCGGGGTGGACCTGACCCTGAAGATCGAGGGCCTGAACCCGGCCGGTTCGATCAAACTCAAAGCCGCGGTGGGCCTGTTGGAGGATGCCGAGGCCCGCGGGGTGCTCCGCCCCGGGGGCCGGGTGATCGAGTCCTCCTCCGGCAACCTCGGGATCGCGCTGGCCTCCGTCTGCGCGGCCCGCGGGTACGCGTTCACCTGCGTGATCGACCCCAACACCTCCGTCCAGTCGATCGGGTTGATGCGGGCCTTCGGCGCCGAGGTCGCGATGGTCGACCGCCGGGACGCCAACGGCGGCTTCCTGCAGTCCCGGATCGACCACATCCAGGAGCGGCTCCGGGAGGACCCGGAGCTGGTCTGGCCGAACCAGTACGCCAACCCGGCCAACCCGGCCGCCCACCGGGAGCGCACCGCCGCCGCGATCGGCAAGCAGTTCCTCGACGTGGACGTGCTGTTCGTCGGGGCCGGCACCACCGGCACCCTGATGGGCTGCGTGGAGTGGTTCCGGGCGAACTCGCCCCGGACCAGGATCATCGCGGTCGACACCGAGGGCTCGGTCACCTTCGGCCGCCCGGCCGGCCGCCGCCACATCCCCGGTCTGGGCACCAGCCGCCGCCCGGAGATCCTGCGCCCGGAGGGCGTGGACGAGGTGGTGATGGTGCCGGAGGCCGAGGCCGTCCGGATGTGCCGCCGGCTGGCCGCCGAACGGGGCCTGGCGATGGGCGGCTCCACCGGCTCGGTGCTCGCCGCGGTCGACCGCAAGCGGCTCGAACTCCCGTCCGGCGCCACGGTGGTGGCGATCGGGCCGGATCTCGGCGAGCGCTACCTCAACACCGTCTACGACGACCTCTGGGTGGCCGAGCGGTTCGGCGACGTCCTGGAGACCGCCGCCCCGGCGCACCACTGAAGCTTCCGCACGATTCCCCCCGCCCGACCCTTCCCCACCTTCCCCAGTGCCCGAGTGGCAAGGAGCAGCAGCGTGTTCGAGTTCAGCGTGATCGGCGGCAAGGCCGCCAGGGAGATCATCGGCCGGAGCCGGCCCCGGATCGTCGAGCAGGTCCGGGAGACCTACCTGACCCACGAGGCCGGTCAGTCGGTCAACCCGGACAGCTACTTCCTGCGCTTCCCCGAGAAGCCGGACGCCCGGATCATCGCCCTGCCCGCCTACCTCGGCGGTGGCCAGGACGTGGCCGGCATCAAGTGGATCAGCAGCTTCCCGGCCAACATCGAGCAGGGCGTCCCCCGTGCCTCGGCGGCCCTGCTGCTCAACGACTACGCCACCGGCTACCCGTACGCGGTGCTGGAGGCCTCCCAGATCAGCGCGGCCCGCACCGCGGCCTCGGCGGTGCTGGCGGCCGAGGTGCTCTCCGGCGGCCGCCGGGCCGAGCGGGTGGTCGTGGTCGGCGCGGGCATCATCGCCCGGAACATCCTGGAGTTCTTCCGGTCCCAGGAGTGGGAGTTCGGCACCGTCCAGGTGCACGACCGGCTCCCGCAGTACGGCGAGGCCCTGGTGGAGCACACGGCCCAGGAGCTGGGCTGGGCGGCGGAGTTCGCCCCCGAGCTGGCCCCGGTGCTCAAGGGCGCCGACCTGGTGGTCTTCGCCACCACGGCGGGCGAGCCGTACGTGACCGAGCCGGACAGTTTCGCCCCCGGCCAGCTGGTGCTGAACATCTCGCTGCGCGACATCGCCCCCGAGCTGATCCTCGGCTCCTACAACGTGCTGGACGACGTCGAGCACTGCATGAAGGCCAACACCTCCCCGCACCTGGCCGAACAGCTGGTCGGCAACCGGGACTTCGTCACCGGGACGCTGGCTCAGGTGATCAACGGCGACGCCGTCGTCGGCGACGACAAGCCGGTGGTCTTCTCGCCCTTCGGCCTCGGGGTGCTGGACCTCGCGGTCGGCAGGTTCGTGCACCAGGAGGCCCAGAAGTCCGGCCAGGCGGTCGAGATCGCCGACTTCTTCGGGGAGACCAAGCGGTGGTGACCACGGACGCGACGACGGAGACCAGGATCGGCGTCATCGGGCTCGGATCGCGCGGGCTCGGGGTGCTGGAGCGCATCATCACCCGTGCCTCGCAGGAGAGTTGGGGAGAGCGGCCGGTCCGGATCGAGCTGGTGGACCCGGTCGGCGACGGCAGCGGACTGCACGACCCGGAGCAGCCGGACTACCTGCTGCTCAACACCGTGGCCGCCCAGGTCTCGCACTTCCCGGAGGAGGCCACCGTCGGTGACGCGGTGGTGGACCGCGGCACCGACCTGTACACCTGGGTGACCGGCCGCAGCCTGCGGCTGGCCGAGGACGGTTTCACCCTCGGCGCCTTCGGCCGTCCGGTCGCCCCGGACGACTACCTGCCCCGGCGGATCCTCGGCGAGTACCTGGCCTGGTGCCTGCGCCGGACCCTGGCCCGGGCCCCACGGCACGTCTCGGTGGAGCTGCACCGGGCCACCGCGATCGCGGTCAACGAAGCCCCGGACGGCGGGCGTTCGATCACCCTGGACGACGGCCGCCGGGTCGAGGTGGACCACGTCTTCCTGACCACCGGTCACACCCCGCCCTCCGAGCCGGCCCCCGTCCCGGGCAGCGAGCGCCACCTGCGGGAGATCTACCCGCTGCCCAGCCAGCTGGCCAGGATCGAGCCCGGCCAGACGGTCGCGCTCGGCGGCACCGGCCTGTCCGCGATGGACGCGCTGGCCGCGCTCACCGTCGGCCGGGGCGGCGAGCACGTGCCCGGCCCCGACGGCCGCCGCTGCTACCTGCCGAGCGGCCGCGAGCCGCGCATCCTGCTCTACTCCCGCACCGGGCTGCCGTTCCGGGCCCGGCCGGAGAACAACCGGCGCGGCGGCTACCAGCCGATCGCCTTCAGCCGGCAGGCCATCGACCAACTGCGGCTCTCCCGTCAGGAGTTGGACCTGCGCGAGCAGGTCGAGCCGCTGATCCTGACCGAGATGCGGATCGCCTTCCACCGCCGCACCGCCGCGCTGCACGGTGGCGAGGAACTGGAGACGGTGGTCGAGCGGGCGCTCCGCGATGCCCACGCGGCCGGCCGGATCGGTGCCGAGCTGGACCGGCTCGACGGCGAGCAGGGCGAGTTCGACCCGGTCGAGCTGCTGCACCCGCCGGTCGGCGGCACCGAGGACCGCGAGGACTACCAGAGCTGGTACCTGGACCGGATCGCCCAGGACCTGGCGCAGGCCCGGCTCGGCCTGGCCGGCAGCCCGGTGAAGGCCGCACTGGAGGTGCTCCGCGACCTGCGCGACGTGATCCGCTACGCGGTGGACTTCGGCGGGCTGGACGAGAAGTCCCACGAGGAGTTCTACGGCTCCTACACCGGGGTGCTCAACCGCAACGTCACCGGGCCCCAACTCGACCGGCACGCAGAGCTGTTGGCGCTGGTGGAGGCCGGGATCGTGAAGATCCCGTTCGGCCCGGCGCCGAGCGTGGAGTGGGACGGCGTGGGCTGGGTGGTCTCCTCCACCGAGCTGGCCACCCCGCACCAGGAGTGGGTCGACTGGCTCTGCCTGGCCACCTCCGGCCAGCCCGACGTGGAGCGCACCGCCAGCCCGCTGCTGCGCCAGCTCCGCGACAGCGGCCGGATCCGGCGGCACCGTCCGTCCTCGCCGAGCAGCCGCGGCGTGGACGTCACCCGGGGCAACCAGCCGATCGGCGCCGACGGCACGGTGGACGAGCGGCTCTGGGTGCTCGGCCCGCTCTGCGAGGGCGCCACCTTCTACAACCACTACGTGCCCTCGCCCGGCGGCCCGAACCGGGCGCTCGCCGACGCCCACCGCTGCGTGGGGGACCTGTTCGACCGCCTCTGAGGCGGCTGGTGGCAATGTTTTCGGGGGCGCGGGGAACTGCGCGCTGCGGAAGGTGTGGACCCGTGTGCCGGGGACGGACGCTCACTTGCGAGTGGGTCTCCGTACCCGGCACACGGGTCGCTTTCTTCCGTTTCGCGCAGTTCCCCGCGCCCCTGCTCCGTCCTCCGGACGGACGCTCAGCGGAGCAGGCGGCGCTCCTTGGCGACCGCGACCGCGCCCGAGCGGGTGTCCACGCCGAGCTTGTCGTAGATCCGGCCCAGGTGGGTCTTCACGGTGGCCTCGCTGATGAACAGGGCGCGGGCGATCTCCCGGTTGCCCAGGCCCTGGGCCAGCTGGGCGAGGATCTCCTGCTCCCGGTCGGTGAGTTGGGGGACGGGCGTGCGCAGCTGGGCCATCACCCGGGAGGCCACCGGGGGCGAGAGCGTGGTCCGGCCCTCGGCGGCGGCGTGGATCGCCGCGAACAGCTCCTCCGGGCGCTCCGCCTTGAGCAGGTAGCCCGTGGCCCCGGCGGCGATCGCCCGGTTGATGTCGGCGTCGGTGTCGTAGGTGGTGAGCACCAGCACGTACGGCGCCCCCGGCCGCCCGGCGATCCGGCTGGTGGCCTCCACCCCGTCGATCCCGTCGCCCAGTTGGAGGTCCATCAGCACCACCTGGGGCGCCAGCTTCGCCGCCAGTGCGATGGCCTCCTCGCCGCTGCCGGCCGCGCCCACCACCTCGATGTCGGGGGCACTGCCCAGCAGGGCCAGCAGTCCGGCCCGGACCACCGCGTGGTCGTCGCAGACCAGCAGGCGGACGGGGGTGGTCGCGGTCATGGGTCCTCCGGTCGTCGTCGTCACTGGTCGTCCGTGGGGCCTTCGAGCGGGCCTTCGAGCGGGATGGCCGCCGTGATCACGGTGCCCTCACCGGGGGTGGACTCGACGGTCAGGGTGCCGCCCAGCTGGCGGACCCGGGCCCGCATCGCGGGCAGGCCGTGGCCCCGGGACGGGTCGGCGTCCGAGTCCGGCGGGGCGGGCGGCAGGCCGCGGCCGTCGTCGCCGATGTCCAGCACCACCTGGTCGCCGAGGTAGGAGAGGGTGAGTGCGGCGGTCCGGGCACCGGAGTGCTCGCGGACGTTGGCCAGGGCGCCCTGGGCGATCCGCAGCAGCGCGCTGCGGACGGCGTCCGGCAGCGGGGCCGGGGCGCCCTCCAGGTGGCAACGGACCGTCAGACCGCTCTCCGCCGCCTCCCGGTCGGCGAGCGTGCGCAGCGCCCGGTCCAGGCCGACGCCGCCCGCCAGGTCGGCCGGGGTCAGGTCGCGGACGAAGCGGCGGGCCTCGGCGAGGCTGCGGGCCGCGATCGAGGTGGCGGTGTGCACGTGGGTGCGGGCGGTGGCCGGGTCGCTGTCCCACACCCGGTCGGCCGCCTGGAGCAGCATCTGCTGGCTGGACAGGCCCTGGGCCAGGGTGTCGTGGATCTCGATCGCCAGCCGCTGACGCTCCGCCAGGACGCCCTCGCGGCGGTTGGTGTCGGCCAGGGCGCGGCGGGTGGAGACCAGGTCGGCGATCAGGGCGCGCTGGCGTTCGGCCTGGCGCTCCATCTGGAGGAAGACCACGGTGGCCAGGCCCGCCACGGCGGGCGGGGCCAGCAGGACCACCGGGTCGATCCCGACGGTGAGCTTGTTCTCGGCGTACATCACCAGGCCGGTCAGCACCGCCACCAGGGGGACGGCGGCCTTGGCCGGCAGGGTGCGGAGCGCCGTGTAGATCAGCGGGACCGCGCACCAGGCGAAGCTCGGGGCCAGCAGCACCAGGACGGTCCACAGGCCGGCCACCAGGGCGAGGCGGGCGATCCGGAGGACGCGGCCGCCGCGGAGGCCCTTGGTCCAGGGCAGCTCGGGCAGCTGGGCCAGGGCCAGGGCGACGCTCAGCCCGATCACCCAGCCGGCCCGGCCGCTGTCGCCGTGCCGCAGCAGGTACCGCGTGAGCGAGGCCACGAGCAGCAACAGGAACGCGCCGTACATCACCACCGTCAACCGGTTGCCGCTGCGCTCCGCGCCACTCGTCTCGCTCACCTTTCCATCCTCACCCGAGTCGGGGGAGGGAGAGGTCAACCGATCGGCTGATGGGGGTCGCCTGCGGCGGGCTGGGGGTGGGCGTTGGGGGTGGGGTGACCGGGGGAGAGAGAGGTCCACCGCTCGGCTGGTGGGGGTCGCTTGCAGCGGGCTTGGGGTGGGCCGACAGGGGTGGGGTGACCGGGGGAGAGAGGAGGTCAACCGGTCGGCTGGTGGGGTTGCCTGCGGCGGGCTGGGGGTGGGGTGACCGGAGGGGGAGGCTGGTGGGCCGGCGTGGGGGCACCCTGCGGTGGGCTCGGGGCGGGGTGACGGGAAGGGGAGGCTGGTGGGCCGGTGTGGGGGTGCCCTGCGGCGGGCTGAGGGCGGGCGATGGGGGGCCGGTCATACTGTCGTACTCGTGCGGGGGAATCCGCGCTGGGACCCGTCGGAGGGGCGGGCCTGGGCACTGATCACGGAGTTGGGGATGACGGACTTCACCATCGAGACCGCGCGGCTGCGGCTGCGCCCTTACACGGCCGAGGAGGCCGGGCTGGTGGCCGGGGGGACCGGCCGGTCGGCGGAGTGGAGCGCGGGGTACCCGCGGGAGGACGACCGGGACGTGGCGCGGATGTTCCTGGGCCTGCCGGCGGGCGAGCCGTTGTACGGGCCGCTGCAGATCGTGCTGCTGAGCACCGGTCAGGTGATCGGCGGCATCGGCCTCTTCGGCCCGCCGGACGAGGAGACCGGCACGGTGGCCTTCGGCTACGGCGTCGCCCCGGAGGCGGAGGGGCGGGGTTACACCACCGAGGCCGTCCGCGCCCTGCTCGACCGGGCCTTCGCGGAGGGCCGGGCCCGCCGCGCGGTGGCGGACACCACCCACGACAACCTCGGGTCGCAGCGGGTGCTGGAGAAGGCCGGTCTGCACCGCACCTCCTCCGACGAGGCCCTCCACTACTACGCCGTGGAGGCCTGACCCCGGCGCGGACGCGTCCGACCGGCGCGCCGGGTCCGTCCCGGCCGCCGGTTCGGCCACGATGGGGGCATGCCCCAGATGACCGAGCCCGAGTGGCGTGCCTTTCTCTCAGCCGGGACCAGGACCGGCAAGCTCGCCACCGTCCGGGCGGACGGCAGCCCGCACGTGGCGCCGGTCTGGTTCCTGCTGGAGGGCGACGAGCTGGTCTTCAACACCGGTGCGGAGACGGTGAAGGGCCGCAACCTGGCGCGGGACCCCCGGGCGGTGGTCTGCGTGGACGACGACCGGCCGCCGTTCGACTTCGTCACCGTCCGGGGCCGGGCGGGGCTCAGCGCGGACCTCGACGAGGTGCGGCACTGGGCGGGCCGGATCGCCGCCCGCTACATGGGGGAGGACCGGGCCGAGGAGTACGGGGCGCGCAACGGGGTGCCCGGTGAGCTGCTGGTCCGGATCGCGATCGAGAAGGTGGTCGCGGTGGCCCGGGTGGCCGACTGACCGGGCCCGCGGGGGCGCGCCGTACGATCGCCGGATGACCACCTCTTCCGCCGGATCCACCGTCCCCGAGAGCGGGCTGACGGACCGTCGCTTCCTCTTCCTGCTCGGCTCCGTCCGGGAGGACGGCAACTCCGAGCAGCTCGCCCGGCTGGCCGCCGAGCACCTCCCGGCCGGGGTCGAGCAGACCTGGCTCCGCCTGGAGGAGCTCCCGCTGGAGCCCTTCACCGACATCCGGCACACCGGAGACGGCACCTATCCGCCGCTCACCGGCCACGCCCTGACCCTCTTCGAGGCCACCGCCCGGGCCACCGACCTGGTGATCGTCTCCCCGCTCTACTGGTACACCCTCTCCACCAGCGTCAAGCTCTACTTCGACCACTGGTCCGGCTGGTTCCGCGTCCCGGGCTCCGACTTCCGCGCCCGGATGAAGGGCACCACCCTGTGGAGCGTCACCTCGCACTCGGGCGAGCGCTCCGACGTGGACCCGCTGATCGGCACCCTGAAGCTCACCGCCGACTACATGGGCATGCCCTGGGGCGGTGCCCTGCTCGGCAACGGCACCCGCCCGGGTGACGTGCACCGGGACGAGCTCGCGCTCGCCGAGGCGGAGAGCTTCTTCTCGGGCGTCTGAGGCCGGCTCAGCCCCGTAGTTCGGGGACGAGTTCGCGGGCGTCGTCCGGGGCCCGGTGACGGGAACGGCCGAACAGGACCGGTACCAGCGCCAGGCCCAGGACGGCGCCCGTGCACTGGGCGAGCACGAAGGCGGGGACGGAGCCGGGGGCGATGCCGGTGTAGGTGTCGCTCAGCGAGCGGGCCAGGGTGAGGGCCGGATTGGCGAAGCTGCCGGAGGGGACGGCCCAGCAGGCGGCGGCGATCCAGGCGGCCACCGCGACGGGGGCGTAGTGGCCCCGGCCGGTCCGGAGCAGGCCGAGGACCAGCAGCACCAGGCCGCCGGTGGCGACCGCCTCGGCCAGCCAGAGGTGCGGGCCGGAGAGGGGCTGCGAGGAGGCGGCCAGCACGGGCTGCCGGTGCATCAGGTTGGCCACGGCCGCTCCGGCCACGCCGCCGAGCAGCTGGGCGAGGACGTAGCCGCCCAGTTCGCGCAGGGTCAGGCCGGTGCGGCCGCGCCGGTCGGTCCACCAGGCGGCGGCCGAGACCAGCGGGTTGAGGTGGGCACCGGAGACCGGCCCCAGCAGGAGGATCAGCACGGCCAGCGCCAGCACCGAGGCCAGCACGTTGGCCAGGAACTGCACGCCGCCGTCGGCGCTCAGCGCGGTGGCCCGGATGCCGGAGCCGATCAGCACGGCTGCCAGTACGGCGGTGCCGAAGGCCTCGGCGGCCAGCCGCCGGGGCAGCGAGGGGGTGGTCATGCCGCCATGGTCGGGGTGCCCCGCTGAGCTGGACAATTGGCCGGTACGCCCAAGGCCGGCGGCCGTTCGGGGCCCGCGCTCGGAGACTCGTACGGCGTGCGCCCGCGTACCGGCTTGACCCTCACGCGACGTGAGGGCGGAGGCTGGGGCCAGTGAAGGAGGGAGTGCCGAGATGAGCGGCGAGTACTCGGTGGGGCAGGTCGCGGCCGTCGCCAAGGTGACGGTGCGGACCCTGCACCACTACGACGGGATCGGCCTGCTGTCGCCGTCCGGGCGGACCCCGGCCGGCTACCGGCGGTACCGGGACGAGGACCTGGACCGCCTGCAGCAGATCCTGTTCTACCGCGAACTCGGCTTCTCCCTCGAGGAGATCGCGGCCATCCTGGACGACGCCTCGGCCGGTCCGACCGAGCACCTGCGCCGGCAGCACGCGCTGCTGCAGGACCGGATCACCAGGCTCCAGGAGTTGGCCGCGGCGGTCGAACACGCCATGGAGGCGAGCACGATGGGCATTCAGCTGACCCCGGAGGAGAAGTTCGAGGTCTTCGGCCGGGACTACCAGGAGAGTTGGGAGGGCGAGGCCGAGCAGCGCTGGGGCGACACCGACGCGTGGAAGGAGTCCCAGCGACGCACTGCCCGCTACACCAAGGAGGACTGGGCCAGGCTCCAGCTGGAGCAGTCCGCGCTGAACGAGCGGATGGCCGCGGCGATGAACGCCGGGGTGGAGCCGGGCAGCGCGGACGGCATGGCGCTGGCGGAGGAGCACCGGCTGCAGATCACCGGGGCGTTCTACGACTGCGGCCACGAGATGCACCGCTGCCTCGGCGAGATGTACGTCGCGGACCCGCGCTTCACCGCCACGTACGACCAGGTGGCCCCCGGCCTGGCGCGCTGGCTGCGGGACGCGATCGTCGCCAACGCGGATGCGCACGCCGGGAGTTGAGCCCTCAGGCGACGCCCCGGCCGAAGGCCCGGCGGTAGGCGGTGGGGGAGGTCCGCATGGTGCGGCCGAAGTGGTGCCGGAAGGTCGCGGCGGACTCGAAGCCGACGGCCGCGGCGATCTCCTCCACCGTCCCCTCCGGGGACTCCAGCAGCGACAGGCTGGCGGCGATGCGCTGGGTGATCACCCAGCGCATCGGGCTGGTGCCGTTGCGGGCGGTGAAGTGGCGGAGGTAGGAGCGGTCGGACATCCGGGCGGCCCGGGCCAGCCGGGTGATGGTCAGCGGGGTGGCCAGGTGGTCCAGCGCCCACTGCATGGAACGGGCGATGCCGTCGTCCTCCTCCTCCACCGGGAGCACCGTGGCCTCGATGAACTGGGCCTGCCCGCCGTCCCGGTGGGGCGGCACCACGAAGCGGCGGGCCACCGTGTTGGCCACCTTGGCGCCGTGGTCGCTGCGCACCAGGTGCAGGCAGAGGTCGATGCCGGCCGCGCTGCCCGCGCTGGTGAGCACCGGGCCGTTGTCCACGTAGAGCACGTCGGGGTTGACCTTCACCGCGGGGTGGCGCTGCTGGAGCAGCTCGGCGTACCGCCAGTGGGTGGTGGCCTCCTGGCCGTCCAGCAGCCCGGCGGCGGCCAGCGCGAAGGCGCCGGAGCAGATCGAGACGATCCGGGCCCCGCGCTCGTGCGCGGTGCGCAGCGCGGCGACCAGCCCGGGGGAGACCTCGCCGCTGAAGGCGTTGGGCACCCCGACCACCATCACGGTGTCGGCGGCGGCCAGCTCGTCCAGCCCGTGATGGGCCATCAGGGAGAAGCCGCCGACCGCGCCGAGCAGCTGCCCGGGCCGGTCGGCGCAGATCTTCAGCCCGTACCAGGGCGCGGCCAGCAGCCCGGCCAGCTCCGGCCTGGCCAGGCCGAACACCTCGACCACCACGCCGAGTTCGAACGGGGCCATGCCGTCGAAGGCGTACACCGCGACGGTGTGCACCGGCTCGGGGCGGGGGCCGATGGTGACCTGGACGGGGCGGGCGGCGGCGTGGGGTGCGGCGGGCTGGTCGGCCATCGGTGCTCCTGGCGCGGCGGTGCGGGGTTGGCGGGATCTTGGCGAGTGTAGTCGTGGGCGCCACTGTCGGGGGCGGGTGTCCGGATCGGAAGATCGTCACGTCGGAAAGAGCGCACAACAGCCCACCGGGAGCCCAGAGATGACCACTGCCACCACCACCGCGACCTACCACGGTTCGCTCGGCGCCACCGTCTCCCCCGAGCGGGCCTTCGCCTTCCACGCCGAGCGCCTCGGCTGCCAGGCCGACCCGGCCGACGTCTGGTACGCGATGCGGGACGGCAAGCAGGACTTCACCGTGCTGGACGTCCGCGCCGAGGGCGCCCACCGCAAGGCCCACCTGCCCGGTGCGATCAGCCTGCCGATCGCCGAGATCACCGCCGAGCGGGTGGCCGAACTCCCGGCCGGGCTGCTGGTGGTCTACTGCTGGGGCCCCGCCTGCAACGGGTCGACCAAGGCCGCGATGAAGCTGGCCGCGCTCGGCCGCGAGGTCAAGGAGATGATCGGCGGCCTGGAGTACTGGGTCCGCGAGGGCTGGCCGACCGAGGGCCGGCGGCCGATCGACCCGAAGACCGCCACCCCGAACGACCTCGGCCTGGTCTGCTGACCCCTTCTGACCTGCGGTGATGTGCCGCGGAAAAAAGTTTTGAAGTCACCTGCAACCCCCTGGGGGGATGCACGTCTATCAGGGTGAGAGCAAGGGGAGCCGGGAGACGGCCCAGCCCGGCGGCTCTCGCCAATTGACGAAGCATCACACCGCCCGGGGGGACCTGCACCATGAAAACGCCCGTTTTCCGGCGTTTCGCGAAGAACATCACCATCTCGCTCGCCGCCCTGACCTCGCTCGGCCTGGCGGGCTGCTCCACCGCGCAGCCCGCCGCCCCGGCCGCCGCCGCACCGACCACCGCCGCGCCGCCGCAGCCCGCCGCCGCGAAGCCCGCCCTCGTGCAGCCCGTCGCGGTCAAGGACACCGGCGTGGTCGCCACCTTCGCCGGCATCGGCGAGGACACCCGCGCCCAGGTCGGCGGGGCCAAGGTCGCCTTCCAGGTGGTCTGGACGAACAACACCGGCAAGCGCGTCACCAACGTGATGCCGGTGGTCTCGGCCCAGGGCCACGAGGGCGACCCCTGCACCGAGATCATGCCGATGGTGCAGGTGGTGCGGGGCACCCTGGAGCGCAAGAACCAGAACGACTGGATCAAGACCGGCCTCTCCCAGGGCACCGGCATGGACCACGCCCTGAACGGCAGGGCCGGCCAGTTCGGGCTGAACCCGGGCGAGAGCCGCACCGTCGAGTACCGCTTCCAGCCGACGGCCGGGAACGGCACCGGCCGGCTGAACCTGGAGGCCCAGGCGTTCGACGGCACCACCGCCGACAGCACCTTCGGCCGGCTCGGCAAGTCCGTCGTGCAGCAGGTCCAGGTGGTCGACGCGCACCGCCCCACCGCCGCGCTGACCGGCGGGACCTCCACCCGGTCCGGTGAGAAGGTCTTCACCCTCCGGGGCGCCAACCGGACCGGCGCCACGATGGCGAAGGCCGCCCCCACCCTGCGGATGGTGGAGAAGAAGGACTCGGTCGGCGGGCTGCGCCCCGAGTACGTCGTCGCCCAGGTCGAGGACGGCAACGGCTGGCGCGAGCTGCCGGTCCGCGAGAACTGCGGCTGGGTCGAGGTCGACACCACCTCCCTGGCCGGGCCGCTCGCCGCCGGCGCGCAGCACGACCACACCTTCCGGATCGGCACCGGCCGTGCCCGGGACCTCGACTACGCCGCCGGCGCCGTCGGCGACCGGCACCCCAGTGCGCCCGTCACGTTCTGAGCCGGGCACAATCGCGCAGGTCAACAGCCATCCGAACAGACATTTGCCGTTGCGCCGCCCGCCGAGCGGGCCGTGCCGCGGGGGGAACGGAAGAGCAAGCATGTCCATAGCGATCGCACCCGCCCGGGGGTTCTCCGGCGCGGGTGTGCTCAGGGGGTTCCGGAAGCTGCTGTTCGGGGCGGAGGCCGCCGAGCCGTACTCCTCCGCCGAGACGAGTACCAACCTCAGGGTCGTCCGTGCGGGCGGCACTGGCGGCGAGCGGCCGACGCTCACCGAGCTCTACCACGCCCACCGGCTCGGCCTGGTGCGGATGGCGATCCTGCTGGTGGACCGTCAGGACCTGGCCGAGGACGTGGTGCAGGACGCCTTCACCGCGCTGTACCAGCGCCACGGCGAGAACCTCGACGACCTGGAGAACGCGCTCGGCTACCTGCGCACCTCCGTGGTGAACGGCGCCCGGTCCGTGCTGCGCCGCCGCAGGACCGCCCGCGACTACGTGCCGCCGCACGAGGCCGACGCCGCCTCGGCGGAGGAGCAGGCCGTCCTCAACGACGAGCACCGCCGGGTACTGGTGGCCCTGAAGGAGTTGACCCCGCGTCAGCGTGAGGTGCTGGTGCTGCGGTACTGGTCCGACTTCTCCGAGGCCCAGATCGCCGAGACCCTGGGACTCTCCCGGGGCGCAGTGAAGTCCACCGCAAGCCGGGCCCTGGACGCCCTGGAGAAGCAACTGGAGAAGGCCCGATGAGTGAGAAGCCGAGCGATACCGACCGGCTCGAGTCGCCGACCGAGCAACTGCTCCGGGCGGCCCTGGCCGCCCGCGCCGAGCAGGTGACGGCCCAGAACCTGCGCCCCGCCGCCCGGCCCATCCGGCGCATGCGCCGGATCCGCCCCTTCCACGTGGTCACCACCATCGCCATGTTCGGCCTGGCCGCCAGCCTCGCCATCGGCCTCCTCAACACCGGCGGCCACCCCGTCGCCCAGGACGTGGCCCCCGCCGTCACCGCCTCCGAGTCCCCCTCCCCGTCCCCGTCCCCGACGCCCACCGCGTCCCCGAGCGCCGAACTCTCCCCGAGTGGATCGGCGTCGGCCCCGGCGACCGAGACCGAGGCGCCGCCGGCCACGACCACCGCGGAATTCCGCAAGGTCAAGGTCGAGGTCCCGGCCGGCTGGACGGTCGACGACCGCGACAAGATCAGGCTCTGTCTGCGCACGCCCGGCACACCGGCCACGGCTCAGTGCCTGCCGAACGGCGTGATGATCACGGCTTGGGAGCCGGGCGAGGAGCAGTACTGGCCGAGTGAGGGATTCCTCGACTCCGACGGTGGCTGGTTCAACCAGCCGAACTGCTTCCTGGCGGACAACCCGAAGGCGCTTCCCGGGAACGGTTACGGGCTCATCGGGACCCCGGAGCGCTCGGTGGTGAAGATCGGCAGCCGTTACGCGAACAAGGTCCGCTGGCAGGTGGCCTGCGACACCACCAAGCGGTTCACCGCCCAGGGGTGGAGCTTCCACAAGGAGCAGGTGGTGGTCAACGCCAACGGCCTTCCGGCGGAGTACCAGGAGGACCTGGAGGCGATCGTGGCAGGCCTCGACCTGAGCGGACGCAAGGACCCGGGACACGGCACGGACGTGAAGGTCACCTTCGGCACGTCGACCGTGACCCAGGAGGGAGACGTGCGGATGGTGGCCTTCCCGGTCACCTGGAGCAACGTCAGTTCCACCACCTACGCCACGATCGAGCCGGTGGTGGCCGGCAAGGAGGGGGCCGACCCCGTGGACGCGGCGGCGGTGGCCAAGCAGCCCGTCGGCACGCTGGAGCGCAAGGACGGCACCCAGTGGAAGCAGCTGCCGATGCTCCGGATCGGGGGAGGCATGGACTACGCCATGTCGGGGCAGGACGCGGCCTTCCCGCTCGCGCCGGGCAAGAGCCGGACCATCACCTACCGGCTGAAGCTCACCAACGTCGGGCAGCTCGGCGGCTTCAAGATGGTCGGAGAGGCCTATCTCCCCACGGCGGCAGGGCAGTTCACGCCGGTCGGCAAGGTCGAGGACATCGTGAGCATGGCCAAGCGCTGAACCGCGGCGGGGGGGGGGGGGGGGCCGCGCCCCGCGGGGGGGGGGCGCCGGGCGGGGGGGGGGGGGGGGGGGGGGGGGGGGGGGGGGGGGGCGGCGCCCCCCCCGGGGGGGGCGGCCTCCCCCCCCCCCGCCCCCTCTCCTCCCCCCCCCCCCCCCCCCCCCCCCCCCCCGCCCCCCCCCCCCCCCCCCCCCCCCCCCCCCCCCCCCCCCCCCCCCCCCGCCGCGGGTGCTGACCTGGCGTCAGCCGGTGAGGCGGGCCATCCAGGCCTCGACCTCGTCGGCCTGGCGGGGGAGGCCGGCCGAGAGGTTCTCGTTGCCCTCGGCGGTGACCAGGATGTCGTCCTCGATGCGGACGCCGATGCCGCGGTACTCCTCGGGGACGGTGAGGTCGTCCTGCTGGAAGTAGAGGCCGGGCTCGACGGTCAGGCACATGCCGGGGACGAGGTCGGCGTCGACGTAGTCCTCGCGGCGGGCCTGGGCGCAGTCGTGCACGTCGAGGCCGAGCATGTGGCCGGTGCCGTGCAGGGTCCAGCGGCGCTGGAGGCCCAGCTCCAGGACCTTCTCGACGTCGTAGACGGAGGCGTCGAGCAGGCCCCAGGCCAGCAGGCGCTCGGCCAGCACGCGCTGGGCGGCGTCGTGGAAGTCGCGGAACCGGCCGCCCGGCTTCACCGCGGCGATGCCCGCCTCCTGGGCGTCGTAGACGGCGTCGTAGATCTTCCGCTGGAGTGGGGTGAAGGTGCCGTTGATCGGCAGGGTGCGGGTGACGTCGGCGGTGTAGAGGGTGTGGGTCTCCACGCCGGCGTCCAGCAGCAGCAGCTCGCCGGGGCGGACGTCGCCGTCGTTGCGGACCCAGTGCAGGGTGGTGGCGTGCGGGCCGGCGGCGCAGATGGAGCCGTAGCCGATGTCGTTGCCCTCGACCCGGGCGCGGCGCCAGAAGGTGCCCTCGATCCAGCGCTCGGAGGTGGCGACGGCCTGGCCGAGCTCGCGGACCACGTCGGTGAAGCCGTTGACGGTGGAGTCGCAGGCGGCGCGGAGCTGGGTGATCTCCCACTCGTCCTTGACCAGGCGCAGGCCGCTGAGGAAGGTCTTGAGCTCCTCGTCCTTCTCCTCGTCCAGCACCTCCGCCAGCCCGGCCTCCAGGGCGGCGTCGTACTTGCGGACCAGCCGGGTCGGGGCGGCCGGGGCGGCCTGGAGCTCCTCGACGGCCTTGCGGACGTCGCGGCAGGGCAGGCCGAGCAGCTGCTCGGCCTCGGTCAGGCTGTTGCGTCGGCCGACCCAGAGCTCGCCGTTGCCGTCCAGCCAGAACTCGCCGTTCTCGCGGTTCGACCGGGGCAGCAGGTAGAGGTGGAAGTCGTGGCCGCCGCCCTCGCGCGGCTCGCCGACCAGGATCGCGTCCTCGGTCTGGTCGCCCGTCAGGTGGACGTACTCGCTGGCGGCGCGGAAGGAGTACTCGGTGTCGTTGGCGCGGGTGCGCAGGTTGCCGGCCGGGACGACCAGGCGCTCGCCGGGGTACTCGGCGGAGAGCGCGGCGCGGCGGGCGGCCGCGTACGGGGCCTGGGCGACGGGCTGCAGGCCGCGCAGCTCGGTGTCGGCCCAGCCGGACTTCATCGAGGCCGCCAGCTCGTCGGAGATGTCGCCGTAGAGGCCGTTCTTACGGCCCTTGATCGGCTGCTCCTCGGCGTCCTCGCCTGCGGCACCCTCGGGGTTCTCGGCTGCCGCCGGGCTGCGGTCCTCGGTCACTACGTCGCCTCCTTGCGATGTGGTCCCGCCCTGGGCGCGTCGGATCGCGACGCACGTGGGGCGGCCGTCGGCCCCCATGGTACGTATCGCCACCGAACGGCTGAGCGGGCACCGTCAGGAGGTCCGGTACTCCGTCAGCCGTCCGGGGAGCGGATCAGTCGAAGCGGGCCGCCAGCAGCACCAGGTCGTCGGTGCCGCCGTCCGCCCCGGCGACGGCCAGCAGGTGGGCGCAGAGCCGGTCCGGATCGGCCCGCACCTCCCGGGGGGCGTCGGCGGCGGCCCGGCGCAGCGCGTTCTGCCCGGCGTGCAGGGTGGGGCCGCAGCGGCGGGCCAGGCCCTCGGTGTAGAGCACCAGCACGTCGCCGGGCGCGGCCTCGATCTCCACGCCGGGCGCCTCCCAGCAGCTGAGCATGCCGAGCGGGGCGGAGAGCGAGGTCTCCACGAACTCGGCGCCCTGACGGGTCACCAGCACCGGCGGGCAGTGCCCGGCCCCGGCCAGGGTGATCCGGCGCTCCTCGGGCTGCACCCAGGCGTAGAGCGCGGTGGCGGTGCGGGCCGGTTCGGTGGTCTTGAGCAGCAGTTCCAGGTCGCCGAGGACGGAGACCGGGTCCTCGCCCTCCAGCACCGCGTAGGCCCGCAGCGCGGCCCGGACCCGGCCCATCGCGGCGGCCGCGCCGGGCGCCGAGCCGGGGCCGGCGCCCAGGCCGTCGCCGGCCACGCTGCCGACGGTCAGGCCGAAGGTGCCGTCGGGCAGCGGGATGGCGTCGTACCAGTCGCTGCCGGCCGAGCGGTCCAGCGCGGCGGGCAGGTGGCGGGCGGCCATCCGCAGGCCGGCGCCGACCGGCAGGCGGTCCGGCAGCAGGCCCCGGCGGAGCGCTTCGGCCTGCTGCTCGGCGCGTTCCTGGTCCAGCTGACGGGCCAGCAGCTGGGCGGCGAACTCGCAGTACCGGCGGGCCAGCAGGCGGCGGCCCGGGTCGGGCTCGGCCGGTTCGTCGTAGAACCAGGCGGCCGCGCCCAGCGGGCCGTCCTCCGGGGTGGCCAGCGGAAGGGCGAAGCAGGCGCCCAGGCCCAGCTGCCCGGCCACCTCGCGGAACCGCGGCCCGGCCGCCGGGTCCTCGGCCAGGTCGGTGATCAGCAGCTGCCCGGGCTCGCCGGGGTGGCTCAACAGCCCGGCGAACGGGCCGTGTTCGGCCGGGACGGTCTCCAGCGCGCCGAGCTCGGCCCGGTCCAGGCCGAGGCCGACCGGCCGCCCGGCGCCCCGGGCGGTGGTGGTGATCAGGCCGCGCCGGGCGCCGAGCAGGGCGGCCCCGGAGGCCAGGACGGCGGCCAGGGTGCCGGCCAGGCCGCGCGCCCGGGTGAGCAGCTCGGTGTGCTCCTGGAGCACCGTGAGATCGGACAGCTGTCCGGCCAAACGGTCCTGCAGGTCGGCCGTTCCGCTGGTGGCCAGGAAGCCGAGGTCCGGCAGCACGGCGGTGGTCGCCGCTGCCGGTGGCTTGGCGTCGGTCATGCCCCAACTCCCCACACATTGGTACGTGTCACGCAGGACCCTCAGGACCGCCCAAAAGGATTGCCATGTCACTACTCGGCATCAATCCACCACTTGTACACAGGCCGAAAGGGGCATGTCCAGAATCGGGACAAGGCCGGATGGCTGGTTCTCGGCCGCTCCCACCTGCCCGGACGCGGCTCCCGGACGGGTGCCGGGGGTGATCCGGACCGGGCTGCTGCGGCCGACGGTCCGTCAGGTGCCGTCGGTGATCGTAGGGTTCCGCCGTCCGCGGTCCACCCGGGCCGGGCGTCACTCACCCGTACGGTGGAACCGGAGCCTCCCGAGGAGCGTCCGTCCGGTCGTATGCGGGATTCTCGTTCCGGGCCACACCGGCCCAGGCCCCGCCCCGGCCTGTCCCTAGAGCCTGTCCGGCCCAGCGGTCCAGGAAGCGGCCGCGGAAGCGGAAAGGAACGAGCGCCGATGCCATGGTCACGTCCCCGACGGGGCACTGCCGGAGTACGCGGTCCCGCCGGCGCCCGGGTCTGGCTGCGCTGGCCGGGCAGCCGGCGCCGGGTCAGGGCCGCGCTGCGCGGGGCCGCACTGGAGGCCGCCGCCCGGGGCTGGCCGGTGCTGCCGGGCGCGTCCCCGCTGCCGGGGCGGCCCGGGGCCTGCTCCGCTGCGGACCAGGACTGCCACTCGCCCGGCGCGCACCCGCACGATCCGCCGCTGGCGGCGGCCACCACCGATGCCCGGATGGTGAATTGGTGGTGGGAGCGGCGCAGCCCGGACGCCCCGGTGCTGCTGGCGACCGGGCGGACGGTGAGCGCGGTGAGCGTTCCGGCCGGGGCGGGGGCGCGGGCACTGGCCTGGTTCGACCTGATGGGCCTGCCGGTCGGCCCGGTGCTGGCGGGGCAGGGGCGGTACCTGCTGCTGGTCGCGCCGTACTCGCTGGCCGAGCTGGGCGAGCTGCTGGCCGAACAGCCGTGCGTGCCGGGGGTGATGCGCTACCACGGGCCGGACGGGTACCTGGTGCTGCCGCCCTCGCGGACCGGGGCCGGGTCCGGCTCGGTGCGCTGGGTCCGGCCGCCGGTCGGGGAGCGTCCCTGGCTGCCCGAGGTGGGAGGCCTGCTCGGCGCGCTGATCGCGGCGAGTTCGGCTGACGCCGCCTCAACTTCCCTCGGGAAACAGTGAATCCGGCCGCTGGCGACGGGGGATGCACCAGCGACCGGACTGTTTAAATGGTAACAAAGATCCTCGTCCGCGCCAATTTGTCCGAGGACTCCGTCACCTGGGGTTTCTTCCTCCGGGCGGCGAATGTGACCGGAGTCACTCCACCCGTCGGGGGCCTCAGTTGAGCGTCACCTGACGGTTCACCAGGTTGGCGCGGGCCTTGCGCTCCTCCGCGGTCAGCGGGGCCTCCGCGGCCAGCGCGCCGGCCAGCCGCTCGGCGAACGCGGCGGCGGGCGCCTCGCAGTCGGCGGCGGTCATCGACTGCGGCAGGTCCCAGACCGGCACCGTCAGGCCGTGCGCGCGGAACGAGCCGACCAGGCGGGTCTCCTCGCCCAGCGAGGACTCGCCGGCCGCGTCCAGCCGGGCCAGCGCGTCCAGCAGCTGCTCCTCCGGCACCGTCATCACCCAGCGCAGGTGGTTCTTGTCGGCCGCGGCGCACCAGTACGAGGACGCCACGCTGGAGATCTTCTCGGTCGGGATGGCCGAGGCGTTGGCCCGCTCCAGGGAGGCGGCCACCTCGCCCTCGGCGGCCTCGGCGTCCTCCAGCCAGAACTCGAAGCCGGTGAACACCTCGGGGGTGAACTCGGCCTCCAGGTCCAGCAGTTCCTGCAGGCGGCGGCCGCCGGGCACGGTCCGGCGGGCCGGCACCGGGGTGCCCGGCTCGGTGGCCAGGGCCAGCTCCAGGGCGTCCGCCAGGTCACGGCTCAGGTCGCCGGAGGAGGACTGGGTCTGCAGGCCGAGCAGGATCGAGCCGTCCTGGCGGCGCAGCGCGGGCCAGGCCAGCGGCAGCACGGTGGCCAGGGTGACGGACGGGACCGGGCCGTTGGCGGTGTCGGCCACGCCCTTGGCCAGGGTCAGCGGCACGGTGGCGGCGGGCACCAGCTCGCGCAGCGCGACCCAGTCGGCCTCGCCGGGCAGGCCCTCGAACGGGCGGTGCACCAGCTCCTGGACGGCGTGTGCGGCCTCCCGGCCGTGGCAGGCCTTGTACCGGCGGCCCGAGCCGCAGGGGCAGTCCTCACGGGCTCCCACCACCGGGATCTCGCCCGAGGTCAGGGTGGTGGACGGACGGCGCTGCGGCGACTTCTTCGCGGCCTTCTTGGCCATGGTGCGGCTCCCGGTACGGCGATTGGCTTGCCCCGGAAGCCTACTGAGCTTTCGGCGGGTGCCGCGTCCGTGTCGCGCCGCAGGGCCCGGACGGGGTGTCGGGCGAGGTGTCGGGCGGGGGCGGGCGGTGCGCGCCGCGGTGGTCAGGCGGTGCGTGCCCCGCGGTCGGGGTGGAGGGCCAGCGCGGCCCAGACCGTCACCTGCCCCGGGGCGTCCCGCACCCCCCAGTCGACGGCCAGCCGCCCGACGATGGCCAGGCCGCGCCCGCCGCGTGCGGTGAGCGAGGGCCGGGCCGGGAGCGGCCGGGTGGCCGCGCCGCCGTCGGTGACCTCCAGGGTGAGCGAGCCGTCCCCGGGCAGCCGCCAACGGACCGTCACCCCTTCGGGTTCGCCGTCCTCGCCGCACCCCGCCCCGACCAGGACCGGGGCCGGGTAGCCGCCCGGCGCGTCGTCCTTGAGGTCGGCCAGCCGGCCCAGCGGGCGGGCGTAGCGACAGGAATTGCTGAGCAGTTCGGACAGGATCAGGACCGCGTCGTCGATCACCGTCTCGTCGACCGAACGGTCACCCAGATCGCTGCGCAACCGGCGTCGTGCCGCTCCGACTCCGGCGGGCCCGTGCGGCACCGCCATGGTCGATGAAGTCGGCACCTCGTGTGCCACCATCAACGCCACCCCCGGACCTCCTTCAGCATTCGCCGAGGGATGGATGCCCCTTGGTAATGCGTCGGAAACGGGCGTTCACCGATCGCGGCGCGACATTAACGGCCTTCGTAACTCGCGGTGGGCACATGGTGATTGGCTGCTCACGGAACGTCGTGAAAACGACCGGAATTGGACACTCCAGGTGCTTTGCGCCGCAGTTCACGCCCGTTCACAACCCCGCGCGGGCGAATACCGGCCGACTTGACGTACTTATCGGCCGAGTTGACTCAGAACCGCGCGCGGACGGTTGGTGATGATGGCCTCGACGCCCAGTTCCAGGCAGAGCTCGACATCGGCCGGCTCGTCCACGGTCCACACGTGCACCCGGTGCCCGGCCCGGCGCAGCGCCGGCACCAGCCCGGGGTTGGCCCGCACCAGCTCGATCCCGGGGCCGGCGATCCGGGCCCCGCCGGGCAGCACCCGGGTGCGGCCGATCAGCGGCAGGCGGCGCTCCAGCAGGTAGACGGTGGGCACCGAGGGGGCGGCCCGGCGGACCCGGTGCAGCGAGAGCTCCGAGAAGCTCATGATCCGGACGGTGGACTCCTCCGGGCTGTCCGGCAGCAGGCCGAAGCGGGCCAGCTGGCGGAGCAGTTCGGCCTCGGTCCGCCCGGCGTACCGGGTCGGGTGCTTGGTCTCGATGGCCAGCTCGATCCGGCGGCCGGCGTCCACCGCCAGCTCCAGCAGCTGCTCCAGGGTGAGCACCGGGCTGGGCTCGGGGGCCTCGGGGTGCTTCCAGGAGCCGAAGTCCATCGCCTCCAGCTGAGCCAGCGTCAGGGCGGAGACCGCGCCCCGGCCGTCGGAGGTGCGGTGCACGGTGCGGTCGTGGACGCAGACCAGCTTCCCGTCGGCAGTCAGCCGGACGTCGCACTCCAGGCCGTCCGCGCCCTCCTCGATCGCCAGCCGGTACGCGGCGAGGGTGTGCTCGGCGCGGGCCGCGGAGGAGCCGCGGTGGGCGATCACCCGGACCGCCGCGCGATCAGGGGTGTTCGTCGAGGTCAAGGCCTGGTCCCGGGTGTCCACGCGGACCACCCTACGAGGCGGCCGGTGGCCGTCGGCCGCCGCCACGGGAAACTCCGGGTGAAGTCCCCGTGGCGGCGGTGCGGCTCCGGTTACTTGCGGGGCTGGACCGCGAGGGTGGCCAGGCCGGCCACCAGGAAGGCGAACAGCGAGGCCGAGGTCCAGGCCTGCGGGGTGAAGCCGACCGAGGACTGCAGGTCCTGCCAGAAGCCCTGCCAGCCGTCGATCGCGGTCGGCGCGATGAACTGGTAGGTGACGAAGCCGAGCGCCCACGGCAGCAGCATCAGCGGGCGGGCCGGCGCGTCCTCGTCCAGGTTCCAGCCGCGCCGGCCGGTGCCCAGGAAGTAGTCGGCCGCCAGCACCGCGAACATCGGCACGAAGACCGCGCCGATCAGGCCGAGGAAACCGTAGTAGGAGGCGGTGAACTCCTCGGTGTTCAGCGCCAGCACCGTCACCAGCGCGCCGATCCCGCCGGTCAGCAGGCGGCGGTCCACCTTCGGCAGCAGGTTCTGCACCGACATCGCGGTGGAGTAGACGTTGGCGAAGGACTGGTCGGTCTCCCGGATCACCAGCACCAGCAGGAAGGCCCAGCCGGCCGCGACGCCGGTGAAGGAGGAGAAGATCCGGGTCGCGTCTCCGTCGGACTGCAGCAGTGCCACCACGCCGAGCAGGTAGCACCAGACCTGCGCCAGCGAGTAGCCGGAGAAGGTGGCCCAGTAGGCGGAGGAGGAGCTGCGGGCGTGCCGGGTGTAGTCGGCGGCCAGCGGCACGAAGGAGATCGAGACCGCGATGATCGCGTCGGTCGCGGTCAGGAAGCCGGTCCAGTTGCCCGCACCGGGGTTCGGCACGCCCTGGCGGACCAGCTGGACGGTGAAGTACACCATCGCGACGCCCACCGCGATGGTGACGTACTTGCGCAGCACCGCGATCGAGCCCAGCGGCCAGATGGTCAGCACCGTGGTCAGCACCCCGGCCAGCAGCACGAACAGCCACTGCCAGCCCTGGGTGCCCGTCACCTCCTGGGCGCCCATCGCGATCACCAGCAGCTCGTACACGCCCCAGCCGATGCACTGCGCGATGTTCAGCACCGTCGGCACGTACGACAGCTTGGTGCCGAACAGGCCGCGGAGCAGGGCCATCGCGGGGGCGCCGGTGCGGGCACCGATCAGGGCGGCGACGCCCAGCATCGAGGTGCCGATCGCGGTGCCGGCCACCGTGGCGGTGACCGCGGCGGCCAGCGAGAGCTCGGCGCCCTTGACGCCGATCACGGTGGCGGCGCTGGTGAAGCCGATCAGGCTGACGCCGAGGTTGGCCCAGAGCGAGAACAGCGCCCGGAAGTCCAGCGTGCGCGGCGGCGCCGTGTCGAGGACCAGGGGCGCCTCGGCTCTCGCGGAGACGTCTTGGACAGGGGAAGGCGAAGCAGCCGTCATGGCCGAAGCTCCCTACGCCGGCATTACCCGGACAGGTTCGAGCGGTCTGCGCTCCCTCGCCGCACGGCCAGCTCCTGCATGGCGTACGGTCGTTCCGCGCACTCTCAGCCTGGACGGTCCAAGCTCCCGCGTGTCAGTTTGGAGCGCCAGGCTAGCCGCAGGACCGTCGAACACCAAGGCGGGGCCCAAGGCGTGGGATGTCGGGAACGGCTAAGGATTCTCACCAATCCTTCAGAACGCTCCTTACGACAACTGAATCGGACATGCGGAAAACTGTGGCCCAAGGTCCTGTCAGCTATGGAGGTCGTCCGTGAGCAGCGAGCACGTGAGTGGGGCCAACGGCCCCGAGGAGGAGCGCACCTCCGCGGCGCCCGCCGACACGGTGGCCCTCGGCAAGGTGCCCCCGGCACCCTCTTACCTGGACGCCCCGCCGCCGGTGCTGCCGCCCGCGCCCGCCACCCCGCCGGCCCCGCCCGCCGCCGCGCCGCCCGCTCCGTCCTACCTGGACGCGCCGCCGCCGGCCGTGCCGGCCGCCGCCCCGGCCCAGGCTCCCGTCGCGGCCGACAACCCGTACGCGGTCCCGGCCGCTGCCCCGGCTCCGGCCGCCGCCCCGCTCCCGCCGGCCGCGGACCCGCACGCCCACGCCCACCCGCAGCCGCAGGCGCACCCGCACCCCTTCGGCGCCGGCACCCCGCTCGGCGGCTGGGCCACCCCGCCCGGTGGCGGCGGCCCCGGTCTGCCCGGGTACCCGGAGTTCCCCGGCGCGGCCACCCCGGCGCCCGGCCGCAAGCGCGGCGGCCTGATCGCCCTGGTCGCGGCCGTCGCCCTGCTGGCCGGTCTGGCCGGCGGCGCGATCGGCGTCTCGGTCGCGGACCGGAACGGCACCACCTCGTCCTCCTCCGGCCGGGGCTCCAGCACCACCGTGCAGGCCAGCCAGAACCAGCAGGCGGTCAACCGGGCCCCCGAGTCGGTGGCCGGCATCGCCAACAAGGCGCTGCCGAGCGTCGTCACCATCAAGGCGCAGGGCTCCGGCGAGTCCGGCACCGGCACCGGCTTCGTCTTCGACACCGAGGGCCACATCCTCACCAACAACCACGTGGTGGCCCCGGCCGCCAGCGGCGGCAAGCTGACGGTCCGTTTCTCCGACGGCTCCTCCTTCGCCGCCTCGGTGGTCGGCCGGGCCCAGGGCTACGACGTCGCGGTCATCAAGCTCGACAACCCGCCCAAGGACAAGCTCGTCCCGCTCGCCCTCGGCGACTCGGACAAGGTCGCGGTCGGCGACGCCACCATCGCGATCGGCGCCCCGTACGGCCTGGAGGGCACCGTCACCACCGGCATCGTCAGCGCCAAGGACCGCCCGGTCGCCTCCGGCGACGAGACCAGCGCGCAGGCCTCCTACATGAACGCGCTGCAGACCGACGCCTCGATCAACCCGGGCAACTCCGGCGGCCCGCTGCTCGACGCCTCCGGCGCGGTGATCGGCATCAACTCGGCGATCCAGTCGAACAGCAGCGGCTCCGGCCGGGCCGGCTCGATCGGCCTCGGCTTCGCCATCCCGATCAACCAGGCCAAGCGCGTCGCCGGTGACCTGATCGCCAACGGCACCCCCGTCTACGCGATCCTCGGCGTGCTCCGCAACGACGACTACAAGGGCGACGGCGCCCAGATCCAGACCTCCTCCGTCCAGGGCAAGCCCGCCGTCACCCCCGGTGGCCCCGCCGACCAGGCCGGCCTCAAGCCGGGCGACGTCATCACCAAGCTCGGCGGCCACGTCATCGACAGCGGCCCGACCCTGGTCAGCGAGATCTGGACCTACAAGCCGGGTGACAAGGTCGAGGTCGAGTACACCCGCGACAACAAGACCGCCAAGACCACCGTCACCCTCGGCGAGCGCAAGGGCGACAACTAGGACCCCGGAAGGGTGTGCACGGATCCCCCCGGGAACCGTTAGGCTGACCTCCGCCTGGAGAGTTGCCCGAGCGGCCTAAGGGACCAGTCTTGAAAACTGTCGTGGCGTGACCCGTCACCGTGGGTTCAAATCCCACACTCTCCGCCGCACGAAGGCCCCCGACCGGGGAACCGGTCGGGGGCCTTCGGTTTCGGCGGGTTGACGCGGGGTCAGATCAGCAGGCCGCCGCTGACCTCCAGGCGCTGGCCGGTGGTCCAGCCGGCGGCGGGGGAGGCGAGGAAGGCGACCATCTCGGCGATGTCCTCGGGGGAGGGGAGCGGCAGGTCGTCCGTCTCGGTGGCGACGTGGCCCGGGGCGACGGTGTTGACGGTGATGCCGCGCGGGCCGAGGTCCTTGGCCAGGGCCAGGGTGAGCGCCTCCAGGGCGCCCTTGGTCATCGCGTAGCCGATCGACTCGGGGACGGCGACCCGGGTGGCGGCGGAGGAGATGTTGACGATCCGTCCGTCCTCGCGCAGGTCGGGCAGCAGCCGCTGGATCAGCAGCAGCGGCGCGCGGGTGTTCACCAGGTGCAGCCGGTCGTAGTGCTCGGCCGAGAGTTCGGCCAGGTGGCCGCCGCCGGTGAGCGAGGCGTTGTTGACCAGGACGTCCAGGCCGCGCTCGGCGCCGGCGGCGGCGAGCGCCTCCCAGAGCCGTGTGCAGAGCAGGGCGTGCCCGTCGGGCTCGGCGAGGTCGGCGCCGACCGTGACGGCGCGTCCGCCGTCCTTCTCGATCAGGCGCACCGTCCCGTCGGCGGCGTCCTCGTCCGCCCCGTAGTGGACCACCACCAGCGCGCCGTCGGCGGCCAGCCTGCGGGCGATGCCCCGGCCGATCCCCCGGCTGGCACCGGTGACGAGTGCGGTCTTGCCCTCCAGCGCTCCCATCGGAGCCCCCTCCCCGGTCGGATACCTGTCGCGGAGATCCAACCACAGTGGGGCGACCGCCATGTGACGGAGTGACAGAAGTGCGATTGTCGCCCCGGGGTAGTGGGCGGAGAGTCGTCGGTACGGTGTGGGCGCGGCTTCGACGGAGAGGCAGGCACGGGCGATGAGCATCCTGGGCGAGGACACCCCGGCGGTCCGCGGCGGTCACGTGCTGGCGGAGGCGTCCGGCGGCCGGCCGGAGGTGGTCCTGATCGCGGACGGCGGCGAGGAGCCGGTGGCGCTGCGGGCCCGGGAGATCCTGGAGGCGGAGGGGTCGCCGACCCGGGTGGTGTCGATGCCCTGCCCGGCCCGGTTCGAGCGCCAGGGGCGGGAGTACCGGGAGCGGGTGCTGCCGCGGGAGGCCGTGGTGCGGGTCTCGGTCGGCGCGGGTGCCTCGCTGGGC
Organism: Kitasatospora sp. NPDC051853; assembly: GCF_044452665.1. NCBI lineage: Bacteria > Bacillati > Actinomycetota > Actinomycetes > Kitasatosporales > Streptomycetaceae > Kitasatospora > Kitasatospora sp. NPDC051853. The sequence continues at coordinate 484,901 of NZ_JBITBY010000003.1, forward strand.
TGGTACGCGCTGGCCGGCCAGGCCGGTGCGCCGGTCGGCCTGGCCGGGGCGGGCCTGGCCGCGCCGTACCAGACGCTGTACGAGCAGGTGGCCTTCGCCGCCGAGCGGGTGGCCGCGCAGGCCCGGCAGGGCCTGGCGAAGGCGCGTGACCGCGCAGCCTGACCGCGCAGCCTGACCGCGCCGCCTGACCGTCACCGCCGCGTTCCGTCCGCACGTCATGAGAGCGCCGTCCGGCCTGGCCGGGCGGCGCTCCGTCGTTCCCGCCCTCGCCGGCGATCTGACGCAGTACCGGGCCCAGTGCCTCAGGAGAGGGCGATGTGGCGAAGTGCCCCACCGACGCCAGTGAATTCGGAAATCCCGATGGCTGAAATTTCGACGGCGACCCGTCAATTCTGAAAACAATCCAACCGGGCGGTTCCTAGTGACATGGATCCGGCCACCTGACGGAGTGTCAAAGTCGCCGTTGACCAGCAACTTTGCGTTACTCAAACTCAAGTAAAGGTTGCCTTCCGCACTGAATCCGCAACATTGTCCGGGTATTCGGCAGCCGCTCTTTCCGGGCAAATGGAAAAGAATTCATGACCACGGAGGTTCTGAGTGAGTAGCGACGTCATGGCGGCGCAGTCGGCTCCGGCCGGTCCGCCGCTCTCGGAGAGCGAACTCCAGTACTGGAAAGCGCTCCCGGCCCAGCAGCAGCCTGCCTGGGAGGACGCCGAGCAGCTGTCCCGGGTGACCGCCGAGCTGTCCGACCGCCCGGGTCTGGTCACGCCGGCGGAGCTCGCGGAGCTGCGCGGTCTGCTCGCCGAGGTGGCCACCGGCCGCCTCCAGGTCGTCCAGGCCGGCGACTGCGCCGAGGACCCGGCGGAGTGCGAGCCGGGCTATGTGACCCGCAAGGTCGGCCTGCTGGACGCGCTGGCCGGGGTGGTCTCGATGAACACCCTGCGCCCGGTGCTGCGGATCGGCCGGATGGCGGGCCAGTTCGGCAAGCCGCGTTCGAAGCCCACCGAGACCGTCGGCGGGGTCGAACTCCCGGTCTACCGCGGGCACATGGTGAACAGCCCCGAGCCCGACCCGGAGCTGCGCCGCCCGGACCCGACCCGTCTGCTGGCCGGCTACGACGCCGCCGCCCAGGCGTTCGGCGCGCTGCGCGAGCGCAGCGACGCCGGCCTGGCCGCGGCCGGTGCCCCGGTGTGGACCAGCCACGAGGCGCTGCTGCTCGACTACGAGGTGCCGATGCTCCGGCGCACCGACGACGGCCGGCCCTACCTGGCCTCCACCCACCTGCCGTGGATCGGCGACCGGACCCGCCAGCTGGACGGCGCGCACGTGGCGCTGCTGGCCACGGTGGCCAACCCGGTGGCCTCCAAGGTCGGTCCGAGCATGAGCATCGAGGACCTGCTGACGCTCTGCCGCACGCTCGACCCCGAGCGCGAGGCCGGCCGGCTGGTGCTGATCGCCCGGATGGGCGCCGACAACGTCGCCGACAAGCTGCCGGCGATGGCGGCGGCGGTCAAGGCCGAGGGGCACCCGGTGGTCTGGCTGACCGACCCGATGCACGGCAACACCGTGAACGGGCCGGGCGGTCTGAAGACCCGTCTGGTGGAGACCGTGGTCCACGAGGTGCGCGCGTTCCAGGACGCGCTGCTCAGCGTCGGCGCGGTCCCGGGCGGTCTGCACCTGGAGACCACGCCGGACGACGTGACCGAGTGCGCCCGGGACGAGCACCAGCTCGCCCGGATCGGCGAGAAGTACACCAGCTTCTGCGACCCCCGGCTCAACCCGGAGCAGGCACTTGAAGTCGCGGCTGCCTGGCGGGGCTGATCGGGCCCACCGCCCCCCTTACTACCGGCCGACAACGGTCGATCATCCTCGATCTTTGGGGTCGTCATGAGCATTCACGGAATGGAAAACAAGGTCGCGATGGTCACCGGCGCGGCCGGCGGCATCGGTGAGGCGGTCGTCCGAGGGCTGGTCGAGCGAGGTGTGACGGTCGCCCTGGTCGACCGGAACGGTGACCGGCTGGAGGAGATCGCCAAGGAGCTGCGGAACGCGGGCGGGCGGGCGGAGGCGTTTCCGGCCGACGTGACCAGCAGCACCGATGTCGAGGACGTGGTGGACGCCATCGAGCAGCAGCTCGGTGGGATCGACTACCTGGTGAACGGGGCCGGCGTGCTCCGGCTCGGTCCGGCCAAGGAGTTGACCGACCAGGACTGGTCGACCACCTTCGCGGTCAACACCACCGGGGTGTTCTTCATCTCCCGTGCGGTGGTCAACCGGATGGTCGAGCGCGGCCGGAAGGGCGCGATCGTGACGGTGGCGTCCAACGCCGCCGGCACCGCGCGGGTGGACATGTCGGCGTACGCGGCCTCCAAGGCGGCGGCCACCATGTTCACCAAGTGCCTGGGCCTGGAGGTCTCCAAGTACGGCATCCGCTGCAACGTGGTGGCGCCGGGCTCGACCGACACCCCGATGCTCACCGCGCTGTGGTCCGACGGCGACGACAGCGCCAGCCGGGCCTCGATCGAGGGCGTGGCCGAGGTCTTCCGGGTGGGCATCCCGCTCGGGCGGATCGCCCAGCCCTCGCACATCGCGGACGCCGTGCTCTTCCTGCTCTCGGACCAGGCCGCGCACATCACCATGCACGACCTCACCGTCGACGGCGGCGCCGCTCTCGGGCACTGATCAGGGGCCGGCGCCCCACCGCCGGCTGACCGGGCTGCGGGCCGTCCCACCGGCCCGCAGCCACTCCCGGAGCCGCTCCCGCAGCAGCGCCACCAGCCGCACCGCCCAGCAGAGTTGAGAGGAAAACTGTCATGGGGATCCCGACCATCAGCCCGTACCCGATGCCCCAGCAGGGCGACCTGCCGGAGAACACCGTCCAGTGGACGGTGGACCCGGCCCGCGCGGTGCTGCTGATCCACGACATGCAGAAGTACTTCCTCAAGCCCTTCCAGGCCGGCGAGTCCCCGGTGACCCAGCTGGTGGCCAACGCCACCCTGCTGCGCGACCGCGCCGCCGAGCTCGGCATCCCGGTCGCGTACACCGCCCAGCCCGGCGGCATGACGCCCGAACAGCGCGGCCTGCTCAAGGACTTCTGGGGCCCGGGGATGACCATCGACGCCGAGCACAAGCAGGTGGTCGAGCCGATCGCGCCGGCCGAGGGCGACCTGGTGCTGACCAAGTGGCGCTACAGCGCCTTCCACCGCACCCAGTTGCTGGAGTTCCTGCGCGAGCAGGGCCGGGACCAGCTGGTGATCTGCGGGGTCTACGCCCACATCGGCGTGCTGGCCACCACCCTCGACGCCTACACCCACGACATCCAGCCCTTCCTGGTCGGCGACGCGATCGCCGACTTCACCCTCGAGTACCACCAGCTGGCGCTCAAGTACGCGGCCGAGCGCTGCGCGATGGCGGTCACCACCAAGGCCGTGCTCGCCGACCTGGACTGAGACGACCGCGGGACGACCCCCGGACAAGCGGAGCGCGACCCGGCAACAGACAACGGAGGAGAGCAAGATGACGGACAGTCAGGCTGGTCACGAGCTGCTGGAGCGGATCATCTCCGGGCGGCAGTCCGGATACGCGCTGCTGCACCGGCCGGAGGCCGGCGGGCCGGGGCGGATCGACCTGCTCGGCGGCGAGGTGTCCGAGGTCGCCCGGCTGGCCGACATCCCGCTGGCCGAGGGGGAGCCGGCCGCCACCGGCCGGGCCGAGCACGAGGTGCTGGCCCTGGTGCCGTACCGGCAGATCGCCGAGCGCGGCTTCGCCGCGGCCGACGACGGGGCGCCGCTGCTGGCGCTCGCCGTGCAGGAGCAGGCCTCTCTCCCGGTCGACCAGGTGATCGCTCAACTGCCGGACCAGTCGATCGAGTTGGCCGACGGCGCGTTCGACGTGGACGACGAGGAGTACGCCGGTGTGGTCCGGCAGATCCTGGCCGAGGAGATCGGCAACGGCGAGGGCGCCAACTTCGTGATCCGCCGGGCCTTCGTCGCCGACATCACCGACTACACCCCGGCGGCCGGCCTCACCTTCTTCCGCCGCCTGCTGGAGCGCGAGCGCGGCGCCTACTGGACCTTCGTGATCGCCACCGGCGACCGCACCTTCGTCGGTGCCACGCCCGAGCGGCACATCAGCCTGGCCGGCGGCGTCGCGGTGATGAACCCGATCAGCGGCACCTACCGCTACCCCGAGGGCGGGCCCGAACTCACCGGCGTGCTCTCCTTCCTGGCCGACCCCAAGGAGGCCAACGAGCTCTACATGGTGGTCGACGAAGAGCTCAAGATGATGGCCCGGATCACCGAGTCGGGCGGCCGGGTGACCGGCCCGCACCTGATGGAGATGGCCCGGCTGGCGCACACCGAGTACTTCATCGACGGCGCGACCTCGCGGGACCCGCGGGAGATCCTGCGCGAGACGCTGTTCGCCCCCACCGTCACCGGCAGCCCGCTGGAGAGCGCGGCCAAGGTGATCAAGCGCTACGAGCCGCAGGGCCGCGGCTACTACAGCGGCCTGGTCGCGCTGATCGGCCGGGACGCCGAGGGCGGCCGCACCCTGGACTCCTCGATCCTGATCCGCACCGCCGAGATCTCCTCCGCCGGGCGCCTGAGCATCGGCGTCGGCGCCACCCTGGTCCGCGACTCCAAGCCGGAGTCCGAGGTGGCCGAGACCGCCGCCAAGGCGGCCGGCCTGCTGGCCGCGTTCGCCACCCGGGCCGCCGACGCCCCGGCCCCGGTCGAGCCGGTGCGCTTCGCCCGGCACCCGGACGTGCTGGCCGCGCTGGCCCAGCGCAACCTCGCGCTGGCGCCGTTCTGGCTGGAGGACACCGAGGAGCGCAAGCGCCCCGTCCCCGCGCTGGCCGGCCGCAAGGTCCTGGTGGTGGACGCCGAGGACACCTTCACCGCCATGTGGGACCACCAACTCCGGTCCCTGGGGCTGGAGGTGACGCTGCGCCGGTTCGACGAGGAGTACTCGCTGGACGAGGGCTGGGACCTGGTGCTGCTCGGCCCCGGCCCGGGCGACCCGCAGGAGGTCGGCCACCCGAAGATCGCCCACCTGCACGGCGCCACCCGCGCGCTGCTGGCCGCCGGCACGCCCTTCCTCTCGGTCTGCCTGAGCCACCAGGTGCTCTGCGCGGTGCTCGGCCTCGACCTGGTCCGCCGCGACATGCCCAACCAGGGCGTGGCCAAGAAGATCGACCTGTTCGGCCGGACCGAGCTGGTCGGCTTCTACAACACCTTCGCCGGGCACTCCGAGCAGGAGGTGCTGCGCCTGCCGCTCGGCGAGGTCGAGGTGAGCCGCGACCCGGCCAACGGCCAGGTGCACGCGCTGCGCGGCCCCGGCTTCCGCTCCATGCAGTTCCACCCGGAGTCGGTGCTCAGCCAGGACGGCCTGCACATCATCACCGACACCCTGGTCTCGCTGCTCTCCTCCTGACCACCTGCCCGCACCACCTCCCCCGACCCGTGCGGGGCGGCCTCCCTCCCCCCGGGGCCGCCCCGCACGGGCCCTTCGACCTGGAGCCGTACCCATGCGAGTCGTGATCGTCTGGTGGGACCTCGCCGAGTCCGCCACGGGCATCGACGAACTGCGTGACTTCCTCCGTGACGAGGCGGTCGACCGGTTCACCGGCCACCCCGGCCTGGTCCGCAAGAGCTGGATCTCCGACCGGGAGAACAACCGCTGGGGCGCGGTCTTCCTCTGGGAGTCGGCCGAGGCCGCCGCCCGTCCGATCCCGGCCCGGGCCGCGGAGCTGATCGGCTACCCGCCCACCCACCGCACGGCCTTCGACGTGGAGGCCACCGTCGAGGGCGACAGCCACCGGCTGGGCACGCTGGCCGGACTCGGCCTGGCCTTCGCCTGAGCCTTCGTCCGGGGCCGGGGCCTTTGCCCGAGGCCGGCCCGAGTCCGGGCCTTCGCCCGACTCCCCCGGCGTCAGCCGGCCTTGACCTCGCTCGGCGCCTTCCGCTGGGCCGGGATGGCCGGGGCCCGGAGCCCGGACCGGGGCCCGCGCCCGGCCAGCAGGCGGAACAGCGGCCGCTCCACCCACCGGTTCAGCACCCAGGCCGCGCCGAGGCTCGCGGCGAAGGTCAGCAGCAGCATGCCGGTGGCCGGCAGCGGCGCATAGGTGCGGTGGTCGACCAGCCCGCGCAGCAGGATCAGCACCGGGACGTGCACCAGGTAGAAGGAGAAGGAGAGTTCGCCGAGCCACACCATCGGGCGGGAGGCCAGCCAGCTCCGCCGGCCGGCCAGCTCGTCGCCGGCCACCGAGTGCAGCAGCAGCACCAGGGGGATGACGGTGGCGGCCGTCAGCCCGTACAGGAACGGCACGGACATGGCGACGGCGTACCCGCCGAGCGTCAGCGCGAACGCGGTGAGCGGCCGGAGGGTGATCCCCCGCTGCCCGGTCTGCAGGGCCCGGGCCAGCAGGATGCCGAGCACGAACTCCAGCGCCCGGACCGGCGGCAGCAGGTAGACGAACCAGTACTGCCAGACCGAGACCGGGAAGCCGTTGGGCATGGCCGGTCCGTCCGGCAGCACGGCCAGCGCGAGGGCGGGCAGGCAGACCACGGCCGCGGCCAGCGCGGCCACCCAGGTCCACAGCCGGGCCGGGTCGATCCGCCGGACCCAGCGGTGCAGCAGCGGGAAGCAGGCGTAGAAGAAGAGTTCACAACTGAGTGACCAGCTGGGGATGTTGACGCTGAAGAAGGTGGTGAACCGGGGGATCCAGACCTGCACCAGCAGGAGGTTGGGCACCAGTTCGCGCCAGCCGGTGGTGGCCCAGGCGAAGACGAGCAGCGCCGCCGCGGCGGTCACCAGGTGGGACGGGTAGAGCCGGGCCGCGCGCCGCCGCCAGAACTGACGGGCCGTCATCCCCGGCCGTGCGCCCCAGGTGAGCACGAATCCGCTGAGCACGAAGAAGTACGACACGCCGACCCAGCCGGCCTTGTCGAGCACCCACTGCAGGAGTCCGGCGGTGCCGTCCCGGTACGGGCTGAACGAGAGCCGGGCGAGCGAGACGTGGAACAGGAAGACCGCGAGCGCCGCCAGGAACCGCGTCCCGGTCAGCGCGTGCAGCCTTAATGGACGGGTGCCTCCGCGTCGTCCGATGCCGCACAGTCTGTTTGCGTCGATGGACATGAGCCGTCCTTGAAGGGTCGTGGCATGGACGCACGCGGACGGACCGCCCGCGTGACGGGACCCGACGAGGGGGAGCCGGTCGGGCTTCGGTGCACTGTGCTGCGCTCTGTGCCTACGTACGATCGCCCGCGGGTGCGGGCATGGCGGAGCTGAGCAGAACGGCGCACTGCCGCCCGGGATGTGGGCACCGGGTCGGACGGACAGCGGGCTCGACAGGAATTAGACCGTCAGTTCCCAGGCCGCGCAACGGCTTTGGAAAACGACTCTTCGGTCGACTTTGACATGGTCAGGCCAGTTCGCCGCCGTAGGGTGACGACTGAACTGGGGCGATGGAGTCGCGGCGGGAGCGCGGGGCCGAACCCTTGGAGTTCCCTGCCAATTTGGGTCGCGGACGAGCCGCCGCGGTCGGGGCGGGCCGTCGGGAGGCGACCACCGGGAGTGATCGCCAGGACTGTGTCAGTTCTCCGACGCGGTCAGTTCTCCGACGCGCGGGCCCGGCCCGGGGCGGTCGACTTGGTGAACTCGGCGACCAGGCCCGCCAGATGGGTGGTGACCTTGGGCGAGCCGGCCGGGTTCAGCAGCGGCAGCCGGTCGGCCGGGACCAGGCCGGGCAGCAGCAGGCGCCACCAGAGGGCGACCCGCTCCAGCAGGTCCGAACGCCCGGTCAGCACCTGGGAGGTGAGCTGGATGCCGGTGAACGAACCGGTGATGGTCTCGGCCGTCCGGGACGAGTCGATGCCGGGCAGCAGGTCCCCGGTCTCCCTGGCCCGGTCGAGCATGTCCCGGGTGAGGTCGATGGTGGCGCGCCAGGCCTCGATGTGGGGCTTGTCGAACGCCCCGTGCTCGATCACCAGCCGTACGGCGGCCCGGATCACCGGGTCGTGCAGCAGGGCGACCGCGTAGGCGGTCGTCATGTCGATGATCGGCTGGAATCCGGGCGCGGTGAGGTCCAGCGTCTCCAGCCACGGCGACTGCGCGGAGATCACCGCCAGCGCCAGCTCCTCCTTGGAGGAGAAGTGGAAGTACACGGCGCCCTTGGTCAGCCCCGCCACCTTGAGGATCTCCGCGACGGTCGCGGCTGCGTAGCCGCGCTCCGCGAACACCTTCGCCGCGGCCAGGATGATCTCCTGCCGCGTCTGTACCGCCCGTGCCTGCTGGGCCATCGCTCTCCTGCCTGAGTGCCACCCCCGCTACAAACCGACCGGATGGTACTCTACCCTCGCTGTTGCCGACGGTGTGTCAATGGGCAGGTCAGTGGGGCTGGGGAGAGTCCCGTGGCTGGGTGGCACGTTGTCGAATTTGGGATGTCGAGACTTCGTCCTCGGCCCATCGGCGCTGGTCCGATGGCGTGGAGGGAGCTCCCCTCCGCCGATCGAGACTGGCCGGGGAGGGTGCGCAATCGCTCAAGCGTAGCCGGGCTGCCACAGCTGAGAGAGACGGCCTCAGCGGTTCTTGGTCACCTGGCGCTCGACCCATGTCCGGCTGCCGCCCGGCAGTTGGGCCAACCTTGTCTGGGGGAGACTGAAATGGGGTCAGCACTTTCCAACGCCGGCTGCGTGGCCACTCTGGCCGATGCGCTGGGCCTTGATCTCCACGAGCAGACCGTGCCCCGCAAGTACGTGCACCGGGCCTCCGTGTCCGAGGTGCTGCTCACCGGCTGGCGGGAGATAGGCGAGGACACCTTCCTCCTGGGCTCGCAGTGGCCCAGGTCGCACAGCTTCTACCGGGCCGTCGCGGGACGGCACGACCCGCTGATGATGGCGGAGACCATCCGTCAGGCGGGCATGCTGCTGTCCCACGCGGGCTACGGCGTGCCGACGGACTACCCGTTCCTGCTCTGGAACGTCTCGTACCAGCTCGACGCGGCCGGCCTGGCGGTCGGCGACACCCCGGCGGACCTCACCCTCCGGGCGACCTGCCGGGACCTCAAGTTCCGCCGCGGCGTGCTCTCCAGCCTGCGCTGCGACGCCGAGGTGTACCGCGACGGCAGGCGGATGGGGCGGGGCAGCATGCGGCTGGACTGCATGCCGCCGGAGACGTACGCCCGGATCCGGCAGCAGGCGCCGCAGTCGGCGGAGCCGGCCGGCCCGGGGCTGCGGCACGAGCACGGCGTCGCCGCGGACTCGGTGCTGATCCCGACCGAGCACCCGTACTGCTGGCGGGTGGAGGCCGACCCGAGCCACCCGGTGCTGTTCGACCACCCGGTCGACCACGTGCCCGGCATGGTCCTGGGGGAGGCGATGCGCCAGGCGGTGGGCCGACTGGCCGGCCGCGAGGAGATGGTGCTCTCCGGGCTCGACATCTCCTTCGTCCGCTACGCCGAATTCCACCTCCCGGTCCTGCTCAGGGTCTTCCCCGGGCCGGAGCGGGACGGCGAGCGGATCGTCCGGGCCGTGGTCGAGCAGGGCGGCGAGACGGTGGCCTACGGGGTGCTGCGGCTCTCCGAGGGCGTCGTCGCCGCGCAGCCGGCCGCCGCCGTCCGGTGAGCCGCCGGCTCCCGGACGGCGGGCGGGTCCTGCTCACCGGTGGCTCCGGTTTCATCGGCGGCGCGGTGCTCCGGCAGCTGGAGAGCGGCCGGGACGCCCCGCCGCTCAGGGTGCTGGTCAACCGGCGAGCGCCGGTGACCGGTCGCGGAGCGGCCGAGCTGGTCCCCGCTGACCTGGCCGACCCGGCCTCGCTGCGCGGCGTCTGCTCGGGCGTGCACACCGTGCTGCACCTCGCCTCGCAGATCGGCGGGTCGCCCGGGCGACTCCGTCAGGTCAACCGGGATGGCACCGCCGCGCTGCTCGCCGAGGCGGCCGCGGCCGGGGTCCGCCGGGTGGTGTACCTGAGTACCACTGCGGTCTACCGGGACGGCGTGCACCGGGATCTGACGGAGTATCAGCCCGATCTCCGGCCGGGGTCGGAGACCAGCCGGAGCAGGCTGGCGGCCGAACGGCTGGTGCTCGCGGCCGGCGGGACGGTGCTCCGGCCGCACCTGGTCTACGGGGCCGGCGACCGCTGGGTGGTCCCGGCGCTGGCCGAGCTGCTGCGCCGGCTGCCGCACTGGATCGACGGCGGCCGGGCCCGGATGTCCGTGATCGCGGTGGAGGACCTGGCCCGGCCGATCGCGGCGCTGGCCCGCACCGACTGGGGCCCGGTCCCGGGCGGGCGGGTCCTGCACGCGGCCGACCCGGAGCCGGTGCGGATCGGGGAGTTCGCGACCGCGCTCTGCGAAGGGCTCGGACTGCCTTTGCCGGAAGGGGAGTTGACTCTGGAACAGGCCCGTCGCCGACTGGGCGCGGACTGGGACCGGCGGCTCTCCCTGCTGGCGGTGGACCACTGGTACCGGAGCTCACGGCTCTGGCGGCTCACCGGCTGCGAGCCCGGCCCCGGGCCCTCGGCCCGGCTGGCCGGTCACCTCTCCTGGTACAGGGAACTGCTGGGCGGAGCGGCGGGGCCGAGCTCGGTGGCGGCCTGACCCCCGGGCGCCCGGCCCCCGGACGCCCGGAGCCGGGGCCGTCCGTCCGGCCCGTCCGGTGCCCCGGCCCGGCCGTGCTCGGTGTCCCCGGTGGTCGACCCGACCGCCGGGGCGCCGTGCTGCCGGGGGAGGGGCAGTCCGGGGCCGGCCGGGGTGGTGCGCAGCTCCGGCAGCCGCTCGGACGGGACCAGGGCGGGCAGCACGGCCTGCCAGAGCCGGGCTATCACCCGCGGGGTCAGCCAGCCCCGGTCCCGCCGGGCCAGTACCTCGACCCCGGCGGTGGCCGCCGCCAGCAGGGCGGTGATCTCCTCGATGCGGACCTCGGGCCGCAGGCCCCGGCCCACCCCGGACCGGGACAGCAGGCGCTCGATCAGCCGGGACCAGGTCGGGTGGGGGTCGGGCCGCAGCTCCTCGTCCAGCGCGCCGTCGTCGGTGAGCCGCAGGCCGGCCCGGAACACCACGTCACGCTCCAGCCGTTCGGCCAGTCCGTGGCTCAGGTCGATCAGGTACTGCAACGGGCACCCGGAGGAGGTCCGGGCGGCCCGGATGGCCTCGCGCAGGCCGGTCCGGGACTCGGCCATGACGGCCTCGGCCAGCTGCTCCTTGGAGCCGAAGTGGAAGTACAGTGCGCCCTTGGAGATCCCGGTCGGCCGGGTGACGTCGTTCAGCCCGGTCATGGCGAAGCCGGTCCGGTCGAACGAGGTCGCCGCGGCCACGATCAGCTGCCGACGGGTGCGTTCGGCCCGTTCCTGACGGGGCATCCGCTACTCCCTTGCGCTGAGCCGGCACGTCGCCGTGGGGCATGTTCGTCGACCGTTCATGTCCATTGACCGCATAATAACAAACCGCTTGTGCGGTATCCAGTATAGTGGAGGGAGCCCGGCCCGCCTGGGGTCGGCGCGAGGAGTTGCGAAAAGCGAGCTGACAGAGTAGTAGAAACCAACCAGTCGGTTCTGTAGGGTGTCCATCACCAGCATCTCGCTGTCTGGCTGCGCGGCGCCGCCCGGTGCCCCACCCCCAGACGGCGACCACGGAGGAGGGGACGGGGGCTGTGGAAGGTGTTAGCGAGAAGAACGTTCCTGAGCACATCTGGGGTGACGTGGCGGACGACTTCGTCACGGAGTTCTCCCGCCGGATGCTGGCTTCGCTGAAGCGTCGCGACCAGCGTGCCCGCGGTGAGTGGTACATCTCGGGCCTGCTCTCGGTCCAGGGCCGCAAGTCGATGCGGGCCCTGGCCGCGGTGGCCGGCTACGGAGCCGCCGAGCAGAGCCTGCACCACTTCATCAGCGACTCCTCCTGGCGGTGGGGGCCGGTCCGCCAGGCACTGGCCAAGCACCTGGACCGGGTGCTGCTGCCGCAGGCCTGGGTGCTCAACTCGATGGCCATCCCGAAGGCGGGGGAGCACTCGGTCGGGGTCGAGGAGTCCTTCCGGACCGAGCTCGGGCGGGTCGTCAACAGCCAGCAGGCGTACGGGGTCTGGCTCGCCAGCGAGGACATGAGCGCACCGGTCAACTGGGGCCTGGTGCTGCCCGCCGACTGGCTGGCCAACGAGGAGCGGCGCAAGCGCGCCAAGATCCCGGACGAGGTCTCGGCCACCACCCCGGAGCTCTGCGCGGTCAACAGCGTGGTCGAACTGGCCGGTCCCGACTGGGGGTTGCGCCGCCGCCCGGCGGTGCTGGACGCCCGCGAGCTGGACGCCGCCACCCTGGTCGAGGAGTTCTGCCGGCGCGGGGTGCCGTTCGTGATGCGGGTGAGCGGGTCGACCCGGCTGGTCGGCTTCGACGGCAGTCTGCCCGGCCGTGGCGAACGGGTCTTCCAGGCCCAGCAGTTGATCGAGTGGGCGAAGCGCTTCTCCCGGCCGGTGGGCTGGGTGGACCCGGACTACTCGATCACCCGCTCCATCCTGGTCAGCGGGACCAGGGTCACCATGCCGACCGTCCGGCGCCCCGGCATGATGGTGCCGCCGGAGCGCGCGCTGGCCCTGGTCGGCGGCTGGTCGGGCTCCAAGGGTAAGCCGGCCGAGCTCTGGCTCTCCAACCTGGTGGACGTGCCGCCGGTCGCCCTGCTCCGGCTGGGCCGGCTCACCCGGCGGGTCGCCAAGGACTTCGCCGAGGTCTCCGGCCGGGTCGGGATGCGGGACTTCGAGGGCCGCTCCTACGCCGGCTGGCACCGGCACGCCACCCTCTGCTCGGTGGCGCACGCGATCTCGGTGCTCTCCACCGCGCGGCGCCAGGGCTTCGACAAGTCGCAGGAGCTGTCGGCCTGATGACGCTCCGGGGGCGGGAGACGGTGACGGCCGGGGCGGCCGGTGCACGGATGTGCACCGGCGGCGCCCCGGCCGGCGGGCCGTCCCGGCGCCCGTGGAGCGACGGGCCGTCCCGGTGTGCACGGGGCGGAGCCCGCTCAGTCGGCGCGGCGGAGCAGTTCCTCCTGGGCGGCGCGGCGCAGCGCCGCGATCGGCACGTCGCCCCGGCCGGTGAGCAACTCCAGCTGGCGGGCGGCCTGGTGGACCGCGAACGAGACGCCGTCCACGACCGTGGAGCCCGCGAAGCCGGCCGCCTTGACCAGCCGGGTCGGCCAGGCCGAGGTGACCACGTCGAAGACGGCGGCCCGGGAGTGCATCACGGCGGCGGCGAAGGTGTCGGCCGCCCCGGCGGGCAGGGTGGAGACCACCAGGCCGGCGCCGGGCAGCAGGGACTCCAGGTTGCCGAAGGTGTGGACGTCCACCGCGATGCCCAGTCGGCCGGCGGCGGCGGTGGCCTCGGCCGCACGGCTGCGGTCGCGGACCACCACCGAGGGCTCCAGCACACCGAGTTCACGCAGGGCGGCGAGCGCGGAGCAGGCCGTGGCGCCGCCGCCGAGGACCACCGCCGAGCCGGGTGAGGTGACCCCGGCCTCGCGCAGCGCGGTCAGCATGCCGTAGACGTCGGTGGTCTCCCCGTGGCTGCGCCCGCGGCGGAACACCACGGTGTTCACCCCGCCGACGTCCAGCCCGAGGTCGGAGACCTCGTCGATCAACGGCAGCACCGCCCGCTTCAGCGGCATGCCGAGTGCGAAGCCGGCCCAGCCGCTCTCCAATCCGGCCAGTACGCCCGGGAGTTCGGTCTCGTCGCACTCGATGTTCTGGTACGACCAGTCCAGACCCATGGCGGTCAGCCCGGCTCGGTGCAGCGCCGCGGTGATGGACTGGCCCACGGGCGAGCCGAGCACCGCGGTTCGTCGGGCGGCCTGGCGGGGCGGCGTGCTGCTCTCCAGCACGGGGGGCTGTTCGATGCGCATCGTCGTGCTCCTTTCGCCAGGGGGAACGGCCTACCGGACGGGCAGGTTCCACTCACTGTCCCGGTTCCCGCCCAGCTTAGGTAGCCGTACGGCGGAACGGGCGGGCCGATGCACACAGAGTCACGTTCGAGGACGACCTGACGGCTTTTGGCCGCCACTCCGTCACGCACCGTTGATTGTCATGCCCATCATGCTATTTGCCTGTCAAACGATAGCTGACATGGTCTCGAACCTGCGTTTGATAGGTCGTGCAAAGAATCCGCAGGCTTCCCGTGAAGACGGTCGAACGATCGTCCGAGCGTAGTCGACGCGCCGTCGACGCAACGGGAACGGGGAACCGATGCTGTCACGTAGGAACGCCCTGAAGGCCGGCGTGCTCACCACGGGGGTGGTCGGAGCGGCCGGGCTGGCCAGTCCGGTGCTCGGGTCGGGGGCCGCCTCGGCCGCCGAGCCGGTGGCCGGGGCGATCGGGGCGCCCGCGGTGATCCCGCAGTTCGCGGTCCCGCTCACGGTGCCGCCGGTGCTGTCGCCGCTGCTCTCCAGCGGGACCACCGACTACTACCTGGTCACCATGAAGAAGGTGCTGAAGGAGGTCGTGCCCGGGAAGCAGACCGAGTTCTACACCTACAACGGCCTGGTGCCCGGCCCGACCATCAAGGCGAGACGGGGCAAGCGGGTGGTGATCCGTCAGACCAACCAGCTGGACATGCCGGTCTCGGTCCACCTGCACGGCGCCGAGGTCCCGGTGGACAGCGACGGCGCGCCGATGAACACCATCGCGCCCGGCGCCAGCAAGGTGTACACCTACCCGAACAACCAGCGGGCCTCGACCCTCTGGTTCCACGACCACGCGCACCACCACGAGTCCGAGAACGTCTACCGCGGCCTCTCCTCGGTCTACGTGATCAACGACGACGCCGAGCAGGCGCTCGGCCTGCCCGGCGGCGCCTACGACGTGCCGCTGGTGATCCGGGACGGCCGGTACGACGAGAACGGCCAACTCGTCTACGTCATGGACGACTTCCTCAACCGGACCACCATCACGGTCAACGGTTCGCCGTGGCCCTACTACCAGGTGGCGGCCCGCAAGTACCGTTTCCGGATCCTCAACTCGACCAACGTCCGCTTCCTCCTGCTCAGCCTGTCCAACGGCGGCACCGTCACCCAGATCGGAACGGACGGCGGCCTGCTGGAGAGGCCGAACGAGACCCCGGTGCTGGCGCTCTCGCCCGGCGAGCGGGCCGACGTCGTGATCGACTTCTCCCGCTACCCGGTCGGCACCCAGCTGGTGCTGCAGAACGCCCTCGGCCCGGGGCCGGCCGACCAGGTCGGGAAGATCATGCGCTTCGACGTGGTGCGGACCGCCGCCGACAACTCCACCGTGCCGGCCCGGCTGAGCACCCTGCCCGCCCCGCAGACCGCCACCGTCAACCGGAGCTTCGAGCTGCGGATGGACGAGGACGGCCGGCTCGACCCGCAGGCGTACATCAACGGACAGACCTACGACCCGGCCCGGGTCGACGTCCGGATCCCCTGGGGCTCGACCGAGGTCTGGAGCGTCACCAACAGCAACACCCGCGCCCCGCACAACTTCCACCTGCACCTGGTGCAGTTCCGCGTCCTGGAGCGCAACGGCCAGGCCCCGGGCCCGGCCGAGGCCGGCCTCAAGGACACCGTCCAGGTGCTGGCGGGGGAGACGGTCAAGCTGCTGGTCACCTTCAACAGCTACCGCGGCGTCTACCCCTACCACTGCCACATGTTCGACCACGGTGCGATGGGCATGATGGGGCAGATGGAGATCTACTGAGCCCGCCGGAACTGACGGACTGAGCCGTCGTCAGTTCCAGGTCACCACGAGGTGATGGAGTCGGCCGGCCACGATTGCCGGTCCGTGCGCCCGCGCGGGAGAGTCGTGCGCGACGGGGGGCGGCCCGGCCGCCCGCACGACGATCCTCCGGGAATGGAGCAGCGACCGTGACCAACGTCGCCATCATCTACTACTCGTCCACCGGTCACGTCCACAAGCTGGCCGAGGAGGCCGCCTCGGCCGCCGTCAAGGCGGGGGCCGAGGTCCGGCTGCGCAAGGTCGCCGAGCTGGCCCCGGCCGCCGTGGTGGCCGCCAAGCAGGAGTGGGCCGACCACCACGAGGCCACCAGGGACGTGCCCGAGGCGGCCCTGGCCGACCTGGAGTGGGCCGACGTGATCCTGTTCGGCACCCCGACCCGCTTCGGCCTGCCGGCCGCCCAGCTCAAGCAGTTCATCGACACCGCCGGTGGCCTGTGGTTCCAGGGCAAGCTGGTGAACAAGGTGGTCTCCTCCTTCACCTCCACCTCCACCCTGCACGGTGGCCAGGAGAGCACCCTGCTCGCGCTGAACAACACCTTCTACCACTGGGGCGCCATCATCGTGCCGCCCGGCTACGCCCACGAGGTGCAGTTCGCGCCGACCAACGGCAACCCGTACGGCACCAGCCACGTCTCGAACAACCAGGTCGGCACCCCCGGCGCGGACAACCTGGCGGCGATCGGCCACCAGACCCGCCGCGCGGTGGAGATCGCCACCGCCCTCAAGGCCGGCCTCGCGGCGGCCTGACACCCCGTCACCACCGGCAGCGCAGCGGATCGGGAATTCCCCCGATCCGCTGCGCTGCCCGCTTTTCGGGCAGCTGACGAAGTCAGTGCACCCTCATTGCCGCAGTCCAGGGCCCTGCCGCAGAGTTCAGATAAGGAGAACGGTTCGAATTACCCGGCGAAGGGGCAGCGGATGTCGACGGTGACGATCTCCTGGACGGTACCGGTCAATTCCGGGACGGAGTCCGGGCCTGCACGGATGGACGCGCACGGGCTGTGGAACCAGTTGATGGCCAAGGCCGAGAATCCCGTTCCCTACGTTCCGGCCATCACCGAGTGCACCGTACTCGACCGCTTTCCCGGTGGATTCCACCGGAGCATCGTCCGGGACGGCCGCACCGTGTTCCAACGCATCGAGATCGAGCCCGGTGACGAGATCGTCTACCGGCAGCCCGGCGACCCTGAGATCCAGGCGATCAGCAACCGGATCGACCGCACCGAGGACGGCTCGCTGGCACTGACCATCTCGGTGGACCTGGCCCCCGAGGGGATCGAACGCGCCGTCCGGGAGAGCAGGTTCCTGGAGGCCGCGGACGCCTACTTCACCGACGCGCTGCGCGCCGCGATCGACGAGATCCGGGCCACCGTCGGCACCGTCGAGCTGACCAACGCCGCCTGACCGGCCGGTACTTGCACATCCACAGGAGGAACCTGATGACCGCACGATTCGACGGCAAGGTCGCCCTGGTCACCGGTGGCGGTTCCGGCATCGGCCGTGCCACCGCGCTGGCCTTCGCCCGGGAGGGCGCCACCGTGATGGTGGCCGGCCGCGAGCCGAGCGAGCTGCGGGAGACCGTGGCCCTGATCGAGGAGGCGGGCGGCAAGGCCGACTGCATCCGCGCCGACGTCACGCACGGCATGGACGTCATCAAGCTGGTGCAGTCCACCGTGGAGCGCCACGGCGGCCTGCACATCGCCTTCAACAACGCCGGTGTGATGGGCCGTCCGAGCCCGCTCGCCGAGGTCTGCGAGGCGGTCTGGGGCGACATCCTGTCCACCAACCTGACCGGCGCCTGGCTGCTGATGAAGCACGAGATCGCCCACATGCGCGAGCACGGCGGCGGCGTCATCGTGAACACCGCGGCCAACATCGGCATCCACGGCCGGATCCCCGGCTTCGGCGCCTTCGCCGCCTCCAAGGCCGCGCTCTCCACCCTGACCCGGACCGCCGCCCGCGAGTACATCAAGGAGGGCATCCGGATCAACGCGATCAGCCCCGGCACGGTCGACACCGACCAGGGCCGCCGCTACAACGAGACCGAGGAGCAGCGGGACGAGCGGGTCCGCAACGGCGTCCCGATCGGCCGGGTCGCCCGGACCGAGGAGATCGCCGACACCGTGCTCTGGCTCTCCGGCGACGAGTCCAGCTTCGTGGTCGGCCACGACCTGGTGCTGGACGGCGGGGCCACCGCCTGATGAAGGGCATCCTGCGGCGGCTCTCCGAGGAGGGCGTCTCGCTCTGGTTGGACGGCCTCGGCCGGGACCGGCTGGCCGACGGCGGCCTGGCCGCCCTGGCCGGGGACCGGTCCGTGGTCGGGGCGGTCGCCACGCCCGGGGCCGGCCCGGCGTACCACCAGCAGCTGGCCGAGCTGGCCGCCCGGGGTGCCTCCGCGGCGGTCGCGCTGCGCGAACTGACGGTGCGTGACCTGCGCCAGGCCTGTGACCTGATGGACCCGGTCCACCGGTGCACGGCCGGCCTGGACGGCCTGGTCTCGGCCGCCGTCGACCCGGCCTTCGCCCGCGGCACGCTCGCCGCGCTGGCCGAGGCCAGGACCCTGCACCAGGCGGTGGACCGCCCCAACCTGCTGGTCGAGCTGCCGGCCACGACCGAGGCGCTGCCCGCCGTCACCCGCTGTCTGGCCGAGGGGATCGGCGTGCACGTCTCGCTGGTGCTCTCGCCCGAGCGGTACGGCCAGGTGCTGGAGGCCTTCGTGACCGGCCTGGAGTTGGCCGCGCGGCAGGGCCGGGACGTCTCCCGGATCAACTCGGTGGCGGCCGTGCCGGTCGGCCTGCTGGACACGGTGGTGGACCACGCCCTGGAGGCGGTCGGCACCGAGGAGGCCAAGGCCTTCCGGGGCCAGGCCGGCCCCGCGCTGGCCCGGCTCGCCTACCGGCGCTACGAGCGGGAGTTCGGCTCGGAGCGCTGGACGGCGCTGGCCGCGCTCGGTGCCCGGCCGCAGCGGCTGCTCTGGTCCCGCACCGAGGTGCGGGACGCCACCGGGCAGCGGGGGACCAGGTACGTGGACGAGCTGGTCGCGCCCAACTCGGTGACCGCGGTCACCGAGGCGACCCTCGCCGCGGTCCGGGACCACGGCCGGCCGGCCCCGGCCCAGCGGTTCGCCGCCGGGTACGCGGACGCCGAGCGGGTGCTGGGCTACCTGGAGTGGTTCGGCCTGGACGTCGCCGAGCTGCTCACCGAGCTGGAGCGGGAGGCCCTGGCCGGGCTGCGCCGGACCCGGACCGAACTCCTGGAGTCGGTACTGGCACGGCTCACCGAGGCCAGGGCCGCCCAGGCCCCGGCCTCCGCCGACGGCACCCCGCCCGGCCCGGCGCCGGACCCCGCCGTCGGCCACCCGGCCGCGGAGGCCCGCCGATGACTCCGCCCACCCTGACCGCCGCCGCCCCGGCGCGGTCCGCCACCGCGCGGACCGCCCGGGTGCCCGGCTCCAAGAGCATCACCAACCGGGCGCTGCTGCTGGCGGCGGTGGCCACCGGCACCAGCCGGCTGACCGCCCCCTCGGAGAGCGCCGACACGCTCGCCTTCCGGGCCGCGCTGACCGGGCTCGGGGCCGGGGTGGAGCAGGACGGCGCCGACTGGCTGGTGCACGGCCTCGGCCGGGCCCCGTCCGGACCGGCCCTGCTCCGGTGCGCCGACGCGGGCACCGCGGCCCGGTTCCTGCCGGTGCTGGCCGCGGCCGGGCACGGCGAGTTCCGCTTCGAGGGCTCGGCCCAGCTGACGGCCCGTCCGCTGCGGCCGCTGGTCTCGGCGCTGACCGCGCTCGGCGCCCGGGTCGAACCGGGGCCGGGCGGCGGGCTGCCGCTGCGGATCGAGGCCTCCGGGCTGAGCGGCGGCGAACTGCGGCTGGACTCGGCGATCAGCAGCCAGTACCTGACCGGGCTGCTGCTCTCCGCCCCGCTGATGCGGGCGCCGCTGACCGTCTCGGTGCCGAGGCTGGTCAGCCGCCCCTACGTGGAGATGACGATGGCGCTGATGCGCCGCTTCGGGGCCGTGGTGAGCGCGGGCCCCGAGTGCACCGTCCGTGCCGGGACCGGGGGTTACACCGCCACCGCGCTGCGGATCGAGCCGGACGCCACCGCGGCCGCCTACCTGTTCGCGGCCGCCGCGGCGACCGGCGGCTCGGTCACCGTCGAGGGCCTGGGCTTCGACAGCCCGCAGGGCGACCTGTGGTTCGTCGAGGTGCTGGCCCGGGCCGGGGCCGAGGTCTCGGTCACCGAGCGGGCCACCACGGTGACCGGCACCGGCCGGCTCACCGGAGGCTTCGAGGTCGACCTGCGCGACCTCTCCGACACCTTCCCGGCGCTGGCCGTGATCGCCCCGCTGGCCGACGGCCCGGTGACCGTCACCGGGATCGGCCACGCCCGGCTCAAGGACTCCGACCGGATCGCCGTCGTCGCGGAGAACCTCCGCGCGGGCGGCGTCCGGGTCGAGGAGGGCGCCGACTGGATCACCGTCCACCCCGGCACCTTCCGCCCCACCACCGTCGCCACCCACCGGGACCACCGGATCGCGATGGCCTTCGCGGTGCTCGCCCTGCGGGCACCCGGCACCACCCTGGACCACCCGTCCTGCGTTGACCGCACCTTCCCCGGCTTCCACCGGGAGCTCCACCGGCTGTTCGGCGCTTAGACCACGGCTCCTACGGCTGACGGACCACCAACTCGACCACTCCGAAAGGCAGAACAGCCAGATGGCGAAGATCCTGATAGCCGGCGGCGGCATCGGCGGTCTGGCGACCGCGCTGAGCGTCTCCCGCCAGGGCCACCAGGTGGTGGTGCTGGAGAGCCGTGACACCTTCACCGAGCTCGGCGCCGGCATCCAGCTCGGCCCGAACGCCTTCCACGCGCTGGACGTGCTGGGCGTCGGCGACGAGGTCCGCTCCCGCGCCGTCCACATCGACGAGCTGCGCTTCATGGACGGCACCACCTCCGAGCTGGTCGCCACCATGCCGCTGACCGGCGAGTACCGGGAGCGCTTCGGCAACCCGTACGCGGTGGTGCACCGGATCGACATCTACGCCCCGCTGCTGGACGCGGCCCGCGCCTCCGACGCGATCGAACTGCGCACCAACGCGCAGCTGCTGAGCTACCGTCAGGACGCCGAGGGCGTCACCGCGGTGCTGGCCTCCGGCGAGGAGGTGCACGGCGAGGCGCTGATCGGCGCCGACGGCATCAACTCCTTCGTCCGCAAGCAGCTGGTCGGCGACGGCTTCCCGAAGGTCTCCGGGCACACCATCTACCGCTCCGTCATCCCGATGGAGAAGGTGCCCGAGGAGCTGCGCTGGAACACCGTCACCCTGTGGGCCGGCCCCAAGTGGCACTTCGTCCACTACCCGATCGGCGGCGGCAAGTACTTCAACCTGGCGGCCACCCGGGACGACAACGCCCAGGAGGCGGTGATCGGCGCCCCGGCCGAGAAGGACTTCGTGCTGAACGAGTTCCCCGACCTGGGCGAGATCCCGCGCCGGCTGCTGGAGCTCGGCGAGGACTGGAAGGCCTGGGTGCTCTGCGACCGCGACCCGGTCGAGAAGTGGACCGACGGCCGGGTGGTGCTGATCGGCGACGCCGCGCACCCGATGCTCCAGTACGCCGCCCAGGGCGCCTGCCAGGCGGTCGAGGACGCGGTGGTGCTCGGCCAGGTGATCGGCACCGAGGCGTGCGAGTTCCCGCAGCGCTTCGAGAAGTTCAACGGCGAGCGCCGCGAGCGCACCGCCGCCACCCAGCTGGTCGCCCGTGAGATGGGCAAGCAGCTGTACCACCCGATCGGCGAGGCCGCCAAGGCCCGCAACGCACTGCTCGCCTCGCTCACCCCGGAGCAGCTCCACGACAAGGTGCAGTGGCTGCACGGCACCCGGGTCGGTGACGGCACCGTCATCGAGCCGCCGGTGATCGGCCGTCAGGCCACCGGCGAGGGCCGGTGACCGTGGGCGGGCTGCGCTGGCTGACCGCGGGCGAGTCGCACGGTCCGGCCCTGCTGGCCACCCTGGAGGGCCTGCCCGCCGGGGTGCCGGTGACCACCCCGGCGGTGGCGGACGAGCTGGCCCGCCGCCGGCTCGGCCACGGCCGGGGCGCCCGGATGAAGTTCGAGCAGGACCAGGTCAGCCTGCTCGGCGGCGTCCGGCACGGCGAGTCCATCGGCAGCCCGGTGGCCGTCCTGGTCGGCAACACCGAGTGGCCCAAGTGGGACCAGGTGATGGCCGCCGACCCGGTCGACCCGGAGATCCTGGCCGGGCTGGCCAGGAACGAGCCGCTGACCCGGCCTCGGCCGGGCCACGCCGACCTGGCGGGCATGCAGAAGTACGGCTTCGACGAGGCCCGTCCGGTGCTGGAGCGGGCCTCGGCACGGGAGACCGCGGCCCGGGTCGCGCTCGGCGCGGTGGCCAAGTCCTTCCTGCGGGCGGCCGCCGGGATCGAGATCGTCTCGCACGTGGTCGGCCTCGGCCGGGCCACCGCGCCGTCCTGGCTGACCCCCAAGCCGGAGGACCAGCCGTACCTGGACGCCGATCCGGTGCGCTGCCTGGACCCGGAGAGCTCGGCCCGGATGGTGGACGAGATCGACCGGGCGCACAAGGACGGCGACACCCTGGGCGGCGTGGTCGAGGTGCTGGCGTACGGCCTGCCGGCCGGCCTCGGCTCGCACGTGCACTGGGACCGCCGGCTGGACGCGCGCCTGGCCGCCGCCCTGATGGGCATTCAGGCGATCAAGGGCGTCGAGGTCGGCGACGGCTTCGAGCTGGCCCGGCTGCCCGGCTCGCAGGCGCACGACGAGATCGTGCCCACCCCGGCCGGCATCCGCCGGGCCTCGGCCCGGGCCGGCGGGGTGGAGGGCGGCATCTCCACCGGCGAGACGCTGCGGGTGCGGGCGGCGATGAAGCCGATCGCCACCGTGCCGCACGCGCTGCGCACGGTGGACGTCCGCACCGGCGAGTTCACCCCGGCCCACCACCAGCGCTCGGACGTCTGCGCCGTCCCGGCGGCGGGCATCGTCGCCGAGGCGATGACGGCCCTGGTGCTCGCCGACACGGTGCTGGAGAAGTTCGGCGGCGACAGCGTCGCCGAGACGGCCCGCAACCTGGCCGGCTACCTGGACGCACTGGCCATCCGCTGAGTCACGGCCCCGGCCCGGAGATCCTCTCCGGGCCGGGGCCGTACGGCAGTTGACGAAGTATCGGGGCACGCTTTCCCGCGGGTTCCCGGGAGCACCCACGATTGTCGGTATGGAGAGAGACATGCAGTTCGGTCTGTTCACCGTCGGCGACCTGACCGCCGATCCGCACACCGGGCGCCTGCCGACCGAGCAGGAGCGTGCCAGGGCGACGGTGGCCATCGCCCGCAAGGCCGAGGAGATCGGTCTGGACGTCTTCGCCACCGGCGAGCACCACAATCCGCCGTTCGTCAGCTCCTCGCCGACCACGCTGCTGGCGTACATCGCCGCGCAGACCGAGCGGATCATCCTCTCGACCTCCACGACGCTGATCACCACCAACGACCCGGTGAAGATCGCCGAGGACTTCGCGGTGCTCCAGCACCTGGCCGACGGCCGGGTGGACCTGATGATGGGCCGTGGCAACACCGGCCCGGTCTACCCGTGGTTCGGCAAGGACATCCGCCAGGGCATCCCGCTGGCGATCGAGAACTACGCGCTGCTGCACAAGCTCTGGCGCGAGGAGTCGGTCGACTGGAAGGGCCGCTTCCGCACCCCGCTGCAGGGCTTCACCTCGGTGCCCCGCCCGCTGGACGGCGTGCCGCCCTTCGTCTGGCACGGCTCGATCCGCAGCCCCGAGATCGCCGAACAGGCCGCCTACTACGGCGACGGCTTCTTCGCCAACCACATCTTCTGGCCCACCGACCACTTCCGGAAGCTGATCGAGCTGTACCGGACCCGCTACGCGCACTACGGCCACGGCCGCCCCGAGCAGGCCCAGGTCGGCCTCGGCGGCCAGATCTTCATCGGGAAGAACTCCCAGGAGGCGGTACGGGACTACCGGCCGTACTTCGACAACACCGGCGTCTACCGGGGCGCGGTGCTGGAGGACTACCTGGAGGCCACCCCGCTCACCGTGGGCAGCCCGCAGCAGGTGATCGACAAGACCCTCACCTTCCGCGAGCACTTCGGCGACTACCAGCGCCAGCTCTTCATGATGGACAACGGCGGGATGCCGCTGAAGGTCGTGCTGGAGCAGCTGGACCTGTTCGGCGAGCACGTGCTCCCGGTGCTGCGCAAGGAGTTCGCGGTCGGCCGCCCGGCGGACGTGCCGGCCGGGCCGACCCACGGGGCCCGGGTCGCGGCGGCCGGGCGGGCCGCGCGGTGAAGCGCCTGGTGGTCGTCACGGCCGGCCTGAGCGAGCCGTCCTCCACCCGGCTGCTGGCCGACCGGCTGGCCGAGGCCACCGCGCGGCTGACGCCGGTTCAGGTCCGGGTGGTGGAGCTGCGCGAGCTGGCCGTGGACGTGGCCAAGAACCTGGTCAGCGGCTTCCCCACGCCCGCGCTGCGGGAGGTGCTGGAGGCGGTCGCCGCGGCGGACGGGCTGATCGCCGTCACGCCGGTGTTCACCGCCTCGTACAGCGGTCTGTTCAAGTCCTTCTTCGACGTCCTGGAGAACACCGCGCTGACCGGCAAGCCGGTGCTGCTGGCCGCCACCGGCGGCTCCACCCGGCACTCGCTGGCGCTGGAGCACGCGCTGCGCCCGATGTTCGTCTACCTGCGCGCCGTGGTGCTGCCGACGGCGGTGTACGCCGCCTCCTCGGACTGGGGAGCGGGAGTGGAGAGCGGCACCGAGGAGCTGGCCGGGCGGATCGACCGGGCCGGGGCCGAACTGGCCGCCGCGCTGGGCGGGGCCGCCGCCCGCCCGTCATCCGGCACGGCATCCGGCGAGGATGAACTCGTGCCGTTCGCAGAGCAGTTGGCCGCACTGGGCCTGGAGTGACCGCACACCTGGAGGGACTGGCATGAGCAGCGAGCAGACCGAGGCCAAGGAGCACGTCCGGGCCCCGCAGCACTTCACCACCCGGCTCACCTCGGACGGCGCGGACGGCGCCAAGGCCGAGGCGGACCGGTACCGGCTGGTGGTCAGCCGGGCCTGCCCGTGGGCCCACCGGGTGATCATCACCCGGGAGTTGATGGGCCTTCAGGACGTCATCTCGCTGGCGGTCACCGACCCGGTGCAGGAGATGATCGAGGGCGAGTACCACTGGGTCTTCACCGAGGAGAACGGCAACGCCGGCGGCGTCGACGAGGTGCTCGGCATCCACGCGCTGCGGGAGGCCTACCTGGCCGCCGAGCCGGACTACACGGGCGGCGTGAGCGTGCCGGGCCTGGTGGACACCCGGACCGGGCACCTGGTGAACAACGACTTCGCCAACCTCACCCTGGACCTGGGCTCGGAGTGGAAGGAGTGGCACCGCGAGGGCGCCCCCGACCTCTACCCCGAGCACCTGCGGGCGGAGATCGACGCAATCAACGAGATCGTGTACGAGGAGGTCAACACCCAGGTGTACCGGGCGGGTTTCGCGCCCACCCAGGCCTTCTACGACCAGGCCGTGAAGGTGCTCTTCGCCCGGCTGGACGCGCTGGAGGAGCGGCTGCGGGAGCAGCGCTACCTGGTCGGCGACTCCGTCACCGAGGCGGACATCCGGCTGTGGACCACGCTGGTGCGCTTCGACGCGGTCTACCACGGCCACTTCAAGTGCAACGTCCGGAAGCTGACCGAGTACCCCGCGCTCTGGGGCTACGCCCGGGACCTGTTCCAGACCCCCGGCTTCGGCGAGACGGTGGACTTCGACCACATCAAGCGGCACTACTACGCGACCCACGACAACATCAACCCGACCCGGATCGTGGCGGTCGGCCCGGACCAGGACCTCTGGCTCACCCCGCACGGCCGCGGCTGAACCACCGCCCCGTCGCGGTCATTTGAATCACTGTCGTATGCGCGGCAGCGCCTTTTCCGGAATGCGCGCCGTGGTGGTGAGGTGCCGGTCCCCGCGTGTCGGTTCGCGCGGGGACGACCGGTCCCCCGAGCCACCGCCGTTCGGGGGAAGTCGCTGGTGAAGGCCGGTGCGCCTGCCCACGAACCGGCCGTCCACGGACTATGCGAAGCGGCGCCGGGATCACGCTAACGGGCGAAAACCCCTCCAGGTACTGGCACTTTGTCGATTTGTTAAGGAAACCTGTTCCTCGGCGTCGCAGCCCGCAGGAGCTCGTCTGGCCGCGAACTCCCGCACGCAGTACCCGAAGTGCAGTTATCTGTGCGGTTATCTGGAGGCTTCACCATGGTTCGCTCTCGCACCACCCGACTGGTCGGCCTGCTGGCCGCCGCCCCGCTCGCGGCCGGCCTGCTGGTCGTCTGCGCCGGCACCGCGTCGGCCGACAACGGCGCGCTGGCCGGGCACGGTTCCAACAGCAGCGTGGTGTCCAACGTCGGCAGCGGGAACATCTTCGGGACCGTGAACGGCAACTACAACTCGACCCAGCAGGTGGCCACCGGCTCCGGCGCGTCGAACCAGAACAACAACCTGCAGGCCAAGGACAACACCGGCTTCATCTTCAGCGACCAGGGCAACCGGGACTTCAACTTCGTCTTCGCGCCGGTCTTCCACTGACCGGCCCCGGGCCAGGGGTGAGCTGAGCACCCCGGCGCCCGGCCTCCCGGGAGTGGGAAGGGTCACTCGCTCCGGAGAGAACGCACCGTGGGCGGTGCCGCGTCGAGCGGCACCGCCCACGGGCGTTTCTGCGGGGGATCAGTGACGGCCGGTCAGGGTGGCCCCCAGGCTCGCGGCCACCACGCAGGCGATCCCGGCCAGTTGGACCGCGCCGAGCAGCTGGCCGAGCACCAGCAGGCCCATCAGCGCGCTGACCGCCGGCTCCAGGCTCACCAGCACGCTGAACACCCGCTGCGGCATCCGCCGCAGCGCCGTCATCTCCAGCGCGTACGGGATCACCGGCAGCAGCAGCGCCACCCCCGCCGAGGCGAGCAGCAGCAGCCAGGGGGACCCGGCCGAGGAGAGCCCCGACCAGGCCCCGCCCAGCCCGACCGGGGCCAGCAGCACCGCGCCGACCGCCATCGAGACCGCCAGCCCCTGGAAGCCCTGGAAGGCGGCGCCGACCTTGTCGGTCAGCAGGATGTAGCCCGCGTAGCAGGCGGCCGCGCCGAAGGCGCAGAGCAGCCCCACCGGGTCCAGGCCGCCGCCGTGCTCGCCACCGCCCTCGCCGAGCAGGGTGAGCAGCGCCACCCCGCCGCCGGCCAGCAGCGCCCAGAGCAGGTGCGGCAGCCGCCGGGAGAAGGCCAGCGCCACCGCGAGCGGGCCGAGGAACTCGATGGTGGCGGCGGTGCCCATCGGCAGGCGGTCCACCGCGCCGGCGAAGAGCAGCGTCATCCCGGCCGAGGCCGCGCCCAGCAGGGCGGTCGCCCCCAGGTCGCGGGCGCTGCGGCCGCGCAGCTTCGGGCGGGTCAGCGCGAGCAGCAGCACCGCCGCGAAGGAGATCCGCAGGAAGGTGGCGCCGCCCACGCCGAGCTGCCCGAAGAGCGGCTTGGAGAGCGCGATGCCCAGCTGCACGGTGAACATCGCCACCACGCAGAGCAGGGGGGCGGGGACGCGGGCGGAGCGGCCCCCGTGCGGGGGAGCGGTGCTGGTGGCAGGGGTGACGGCCGCGGGGGCGGCCAGGTCGGCGGTGGACATCCCAGGAGTGTGACGTAAGGACCGCAGGCCGGGCAAACCCATGACAGGCCGGGTGCGAACGGGTGAACTTCGCGGTCCGCGCGCTGTTCCGCCTGACGGTTGGTCAGGTATCCCGGATGTGATGCGCTACCTGGCCCCGGCCGCCCTCACCGTCTCCTCGCTCGTGCTGCTGGTCGCCGCCGAGGGGATGCCCGACACCGCCGCCGCGCCCGGGACCGCCGCCGTGGCCGAGGCCCTGCCCGTCGCCAGCGTGCTGCCCGCCGCCGCGCCCGCCGTCGCCCCCGCGGCCGCCGCCCCCTCCCCGCGGCCCGTGGTGATCCGCGGCACCCGGCTCGCGGAGAGCCGCTCCCGGCGCTCCCCGGCCCCCGCCGAGGTCTTCACCGGCAGCGGCTTCGACGCCTGCACCGCACCCTCGTTGGAGACCATGCGGGCCTGGAAGCGGGACTCCCCGTACGGCGCGGTGGGCGTCTACGTCAGCGGCGGCCAGCGCGGCTGCTCGCAGCCCCGGCTCACCGCCGACTGGGTCCGCCAGGTCCGGGCGATGGGCTGGAAGCTGATCCCCACCCACGTCGGTCTCCAGGCCCCCTGCTCCACCCTCGGCGGCAAGCCCCGCCGGATCGACCCGGCCGCCGCCGTCCGCCAGGGGAAGGAGGAGGCCGCCGAGGCCGCCGCCGCACTGCGCGCCCTCGGGCTCGGCCCGGGCAGCCCGGTCTACCTCGACATCGAGTCCTACCCGCGCGGCGACCAGCGCTGCTCCCAGGGCGTGGTGGACTTCACCCTCTCCTGGACCAGGGCCCTGCACGCCGCCGGCTACCGCTCCGGCTTCTACTCCAGCACCGACTCCGGCATCGCCGACCTGGCCGCCGCGGCGAGGGCCGGGGCCTCACCGCTGCCGGACGCGCTCTGGTACGCCCGCTGGGACGACCGGGCCGACACCACCTCGACCACCGCGCTCGCCCCCGGCCAGTGGTCCCCGCACGCCCGCATCCACCAGTACCGGGGCAACACCACCGAGACGCACGGCGGCGCCGCCCTGACGATCGACCACAACAGCGTGGACGCCCCGGTCGCCGCCTGACGCCCCGTCGGGGGCCCCGGTGCGGCGTGACCTTCGTCGCTGACGGTCCATTCCCTTGACGACGGAATCCCGGCCGAGCAGCATCTCATTACCCGCCAGTATTCACTGGCGCGGTTGCTCGTCCCCCCACCCGGTCAAGGAGGACCCGCGTGTTCAGCACCATGCAGGACGTACCGCTCACCGTCGCCAGGATCCTGACGCACGGATCGACCCTGCACGCCGCCTCCACCGTCTCCACCTGGGACGGCACCGGACCGGTGGTCCGCACCTTCGGCGAGGTGGGCGCCCGGGCCGGGCAGCTGGCCCACGCGCTGCGGGACGAGCTCGGGGCGGGCGAGGAGTCCGTCATCGCCACCCTGATGTGGAACAACGCCGAGCACCTGGAGGCCTACCTGGCCGTCCCCTCGATGGGCGCGGTGCTGCACACCCTCAACCTCCGGCTGCCCCCGCAGCAGCTGGCGTACATCATCAACCACGCCGCCGACCACGCCATCCTGGTCGACGGCAGCGTGCTGCCGCTGCTCGCCGGGGTGCTGCCGCAGCTCAACCCGACGCTGCGTCACATCGTGGTGAACGGCCCCGGC
This sequence comes from Kitasatospora sp. NPDC051853, assembly GCF_044452665.1. Taxonomy (NCBI): domain Bacteria; kingdom Bacillati; phylum Actinomycetota; class Actinomycetes; order Kitasatosporales; family Streptomycetaceae; genus Kitasatospora; species Kitasatospora sp. NPDC051853. The sequence goes on from NZ_JBITBY010000003.1 coordinate 513,985, forward strand.
GACCGCTCGCTGCTGGACGGCTTCGCCGGCCGGGTGCACGACTACGAGGCGCTGATCGCCGACCGCCCGGCCGACTACCCGTGGCTGACCGACATCGACGAGCGCCGGGCCGCCGCGCTCTGCTACACCTCCGGCACCACCGGGGACCCGAAGGGCGTGGCCTACAGCCACCGCTCGGTCTACCTGCACTGCCTCCAGGTGCTCTCCGCCGACAGCTTCGGCATGAGCCAGCAGGACACCGTGCTGCCGGTGGTCCCGATGTTCCACGTGAACGCCTGGGGCAAGCCGTACGCCGCCTTCATGTCCGGCGCCAAGCTGCTGATGCCGGACCGCTTCCTCCAGCCCAAGCCGCTGGCCGAGATGATCGACCGCTGCCGCCCGACCCTGGCCGCCGCCGTGCCGACCATCTGGAACGGCCTGCTGGACGAGCTGGACTCCGGCTCCTACGACACCTCCAGCCTGGCCATGGTGGTGATCGGCGGCTCGGCCTGCCCGCCGGCGCTGATGCGCGCCTTCCAGGAGCGCCACGACATCCGGGTGGTGCACGCCTGGGGCATGACCGAGACCTCCCCGCTCGGCTCCTTCGGCCTGCCCCCGGCCGGGCTGACCGAGGAGGAGGAGTGGCCGTACCGGTACACCCAGGGCCGCTTCCCGGCCTCGGTGGAGGCCCGGCTGATCGGCCCGGCCGGCGAGCGGATGCCGCACGATGGCGTCGCCACCGGTGAGTTGGAGGTGCGCGGCCCGTGGATCGCGGGGGCGTACTTCGGTGGCGCGGGGCAGGAGCCCGAGCGCCCCGAGGACAAGTTCAGCCCGGACGGCTGGCTGCGCACCGGCGACGTCGGCACCATCACCCCGGACGGCTACCTCACCCTGACCGACCGGGCCAAGGACGTGATCAAGTCCGGCGGCGAGTGGATCTCCTCGGTGGAGCTGGAGAACCACCTGATGGCCCACCCGCAGGTGGCCGAGGCCGCCGTGGTGGCGGTGCCGGACGACCGGTGGGGCGAGCGCCCGCTGGCCACCGTGGTGCTGCGCCCCGGCGCCACCGCCGGCCTGCCCGAGCTGCGCGCCTTCCTGGCCGAGCGGGTGGCCTCCTGGCAGCTGCCGGAGCGCTGGTCGCTGGTCGAGGCGGTGCCGAAGACCTCGGTCGGCAAGTTCGACAAGAAGGTGATCCGCGCCCAGTACGCGGCCGACGAGCTGGACGTCACCACCCTCGGGAAGTGACGCCGGGTCAGGGGTGAGGGACGGGAGGGGCCCGGACCGCGTGCGGCGGTCCGGGCCCCTCCCGGTGTCCGGCGCGGGTCAGCGCTCCGCGGTGGCGGGCTCGGCCAGCGAGCCGATCCGGGCCAGCAGGTCCACGATCCGGCCCTGCGCGTCCTCGGAGGTGGAGCGCTCGGCCAGGAAGAGCACCGTCTCCCCGGTGCGCAGCCGGGGGAGCGCCGCCGGGTCGAGGTCCACCGAGGTGTAGACGACCAGCGGGGTGCGGTGCAGCCGGTCGTTGGCGCGCAGCCAGTCCAGCAGCCCGAGCCGCCGGCGGCGGATCTGGAGCAGGTCCATCACCACCAGGTTGGGCTGCACGCTGCTGGCCCGGGAGACCGCGTCGTTCTCGTCGGTGGCGTGCTCCACGTGCATGCCGCGCCGCTCCAGACCGCCGATCAGCGCGGCGGCCACGTCCGGGTCGGACTCCACCAGCAGCACCCGGGGCGCGTGGTTCTCGCTGTCCTTGGGGGCCAACGCCCGCAGCAGCACGGCCGGTTCGGCCCCGTACGCGGCGTCCCGGGTGGCCTGGCCGAGCCCGGCGGTGACCAGCACCGGCACCCGGTTGTTGAGCGCGGCGGTGCGCAGCGACTGGAGCGCGGTGCGGGTGATCGGGCCGGTCAGCGGGTCGACGAAGAGCGCGGCTGGGTAGCCGGGCGCCTCGGTGTCGACCTCCTCGCGGGAGCGGACCGTGACGGGCTGGAAGCCCCGGTCCTGGAGCGCCTGCTCGGTGGCCGGCTCGGGCTCCGGCCAGACCAGCAGGCGGCGCGGGCCGCCGTCCACGGCGGGCACCACCACGGTCGGGGACTCGTCCGGGACCTGGCCCGACGGGCCCGCCGCCAGGGCGAGTTCGGCGGTCGGCCGGGGCGGGGTGCGGGGCGCGGGGGCGGTCGGCACCAGCGCGCCGTCCTGCCGCACGCCCTCGGACGCACCCGTATCCGGCGTACCGCCGTCGGCCGGGGCACCGGCGGGGGCCGGGAGGGCCGGGCGCTCGGCCCCGGTCGGACCGGCGGGCTGCTGCGGGAAGGCGCTCGGGAAGGCACCCGCGAAGCCGCCGCCCATCGGACGCGGCGGGGCCAGCTCGCCCAGGCCGGTGCCGACCGGCTTGGGCTGCCCGGCCTCGCCCGCGGGCACCAGGTGGGCGGTCGGCGGGACGGACGGGGGCTCAGGCGGGTGGATGGGCAGGGCGGGTGACGACGCCTCAGGGGCGGGCGGCAGCTCCGGCACGCCCCGGGTCGGCTCCGGCCCGGAGCCGCCCTCGGCCCCGGCGGCCCGGTCCTGTCCCCCCTGGCCCTGGCCCTGGCCCTGGCCCTGGCCCGCCTGGGCGGGCAGGGCGAGCCGGCGGCGGCGCCCGGTGGGCGGGGTGGCGGGGGCCCCGGCGGCGGGCTGGGCCTCCGCCAGGGAGCGTTCCAGGCCGGGGTAGACGGGCGTGCCCGGATCCGGCACGCCCGGCAGGGCGAGCGCCTCACCGGGAGTGGGGGCAGGGGCGGGCGCGCCGCGCCGGCGCCGTCCGACCCGGCCGGTGCCCTCTTCGGCGGGGGCGGCCTCGGGGGCCGACGGTGCGTCAGGGCCGGGGCCCAGCGCGATCGGGGCGCGGGCCCGGGGCTCGCCGTCCTCCGCGGGCGCCGCCCCGTCCGCCTCCGCGCGGTCCGCGGGCTTCCCGGCGGCCTCCCCGGCCCGGGCCTCCTCGGCGGGCGGCACCTCGGGGAGGTCCGGCAGCATCGCCGTGTCGGTCTCCTTGGGCACGCTGGGCCTGGTCCGGTGCAGGGCGGCGGTGGCCGGGTCGAGCGGCAGCTCCACCACGTACGTGGTGCCGCCGCGGGCCGGCAGGTCGTGCCGCTGGAGCACCCCGCCGTGCCGCTCGACGGTGCCCCGGGCGATCGGCAGGTGCACCGGGTTGGCCGCCCGGGCCGGGCCGCGCACCTCGATCCGGGCCACCTCGCCGCGCTGGGCGGCGGCCAGCACCACCATCGGGGCCTCGCCGGCGTCGCCGTCCAGCGAGAGCGCCACCCCGCTGACGTCCGCGACCAGGTGGGCCAGCGCCCGGGCCAGCCGCTCCTTGTCCGCGACCACCTCGACCGAGGCGGCGTGCACCGAGTACCGGACCCGGCCCGCGCCGACCAGCTCGCCGGCCTGTTCGACCGCGAGCTTGACCACCTCGTCCAGCGGCACCGGCTCGCGGTCCAGCTGCTCCCGCCCGGACTCGGCGGCCACCTCGAAGCGCTGGTGGTCCAGCACCCCGTCGATCAGCGTGCCGAAGCGGCGGCACTCGTCGGCCAGCCGACGCAGGGTCCAGTTGGCCTCCGGCCAGAGCGAGCCGGCCGGATCCTCGGCCAGCCCGTCGATCCGGCGCCGCAGGTCCGCCAACGCCCCGCCCAGCTCGCTCTCCAGAACGGCCGTCAGGTGCTCGTTGCGGGCGATCAGGGCCAGTTCCTTGGTCCGGTCGGTGAAGGTCATCACCGCGCCGACCAGCTGATCGCCGTCCCGGACCGGGGCGGTGGTGAGGTCCACCGTCACCGGGGTGCCGTCCTTGCGCCAGAGCACCGCGCCGCGCACCCGGTGCTTGCGACCGGAGAGCAGGGTGTCCAGCAGCGCCGAGCCCTCCAGCGCCAGCGGGGTGCCGTCGGCCTGCGAGTGCTGCACCAGCGGGTGGAGTTCGCGCCCGCCCAGCTCGCTGGCCCGGTAGTCCAGGATGTGCGCGGCGGCCGGGTTGACCAGCACCACCCGCCCGTCCAGGTCCACCCCGAGCACGCCCTCGGCGGCGGCCCGCAGGATCATCTCGGTCTGCTTGTGCTGGCGGCGCAGCTCCGCCTCGACCCCGAGCCGGCCGCTGAGGTCGCGGACCAGCAGGAGCAGCAGCTCCCCGGCCGAGGAGCCGCCGTCCGGATTGAAGGCGTAGCCCGAGCCGCCGCGGCCCTCACCCTCGTCGGTGAAGTCGTTGCCCGAGACCTCGACCGGGAAGGTGGTCCCGTCGGTCCGCCGGGCGGTCATCCGGACCGGGCGGTCCAGGCCCTCCGGCTCGCGCGGGGCCGGGCGCATCGAACCGGGGATCCGGCTCGGGTCGAACTCCGGCAGCAGGTCGAGGACTCCGCGTCCGACCAGGGAGGTACCGGGGGTCTGCATCGCCTGCACGGCAGCGGCGTTGGCGTCGACCACGGTGCCGTTGCTGTTCACCAGCAGCAGTGCGTCGGGCAGCGCGTCGAGTATCGCGGCGAGGCGAGCAGCGCCTCGGATCGGCCTGCTGCTCATGTCGACAGGTCTCCTCACGGCTTGCGTCACGGCGTGCGACCGGCGGCTCGCGCTCTCTCGGGAGACTGGAGTATCTCATTCTTCTTTGCACCGCGGACGACCCGCCCAGTATCGTTGGCGGCGGTTGGTGTCGGGGCCCCAGGCTGTGGCATCATCACACTCGCACGGAGTGCACCGGCTGCGCCGGTGTGGTCCCTGTGGAGGAGGCTTCGCCTAGTCCGGTCTATGGCGCCGCACTGCTAATGCGGTTTCGGGGTTATTCCTGATCGAGGGTTCAAATCCCTCAGCCTCCGCTCAACCGGGAGCCCCGGCGGTCACTGACCGTCGGGGCTCCTGTGTGTCGTACGCCCGGGGCAATGGATTTCGCCCCAGGTCGCGGGTCATGTAATGTTGTCCCCGCAACGCCCCGCCAGGGGCAAGCGCTCATAGCTCAACGGATAGAGCACTTGACTACGGATCAAGAGGTTGCAGGTTCGAATCCTGCTGAGCGCACCACGCACCACCGCTTCGCAGCCTGCCAGTTGGGCCGCGCAAGCGCTCATAGCTCAACGGATAGAGCACTTGACTACGGATCAAGAGGTTGCAGGTTCGAATCCTGCTGAGCGCACCAGACGAGAGGGCCCCGGGACATCCCGGGGCCCTCTCGCCGTTCCGGGCCGGGGGTGCTCAACGCCCGAGGAGCCACTCGGCCGGGCTGAGGTGTCCGTCGGGCCGGACGGCCGGCGGGGCCGGGTCGTGGCGGATCAGCTCCGGTTCGGCGTGCAGCGCGGTGAGCAGGGGTGTGAGGTCGGCGGCCAGGCCCGGCGGACCGCTGAGGTAGACGTCGTGGCCGGACCAGTCCGGGGTCTGCCGCAGCCCGGTGCGGAGCAGGGCGGCCGCCTCCGCGGGGCCGGCCCCCTCCTCGGGCGCCGCCAGCACCACCTCCAGCCAGGCGTGCCGGGCGACCAGGTCGGTGACGGCCGCCAGGTCGTACTGGTCCTCGTCGTCCCGGGCGGCCAGGAAGACGGTGGCCGGGCGGGCCGGGCCGCGGGCGAGCTGCTCCAGCAACGCCTTGACGGTGGCCCAGCCGGTGCCGCCGGCCACCGCCAGCACCGGCCGGTCCGAGGCCGGGTCGAGCACGGTGGAGCCGAGCGGCGGCCCGAGCAGCAGCCGCTCGCCGGGCAGCACGTCGTTCACCAGCACCGTGCTGAGCGGCCCGCCGGGTATCCGGCGCACGTGCAGCTCCAGGGAGCCGTCCGGGCGCGGGGCGTTGGCGATCGAGTACGGGCGCCAGAGCCGCGGCAGCCGGGGCGAACTGAGCGTCAGGTACTGGCCGGCCGCGTACGGGTAGGGCAGGCCGGGGCGCAGGGTGAGCACCACCAGGTCCGGGGCGGCGCGCCGACGGTGCGTCACCTCGGCCTCCCACCAGGCGGGGACCGCGGCGGCGGCCTCGGCGGCCTCGATCATCGCCTGCGACACCACCGTGTACGCCTCGGTCCAGGCCTTCTCCACCTCCTGGGACCAGGACCGGCCGGAGAAGTGCCGCAGGGCGGCGATCAGGCTGGCCCCGACGGCGGGGTAGTGCTCGGCGGCGGCGCGGTACTTGCGGTGGTCCCGGCCGAGGGCGCGCAGGTACTCGGTGAGCCGGGCGGGCTGGTCGAGGTGGAGCACCACCTGGGCGAGGGCGCGGAAGAGGCGGTCGCGCTGGGCCGTCAGGTCGGCGGGGAAGTGTCTGCGCAGACCGGGGTTGTGTGCGAACAGGTGGACGTAGAAGAACCGGACCAGCTGGTCGGCCCGTCGCTCGACGACGGCGAAGCTGGCGCGCAGCAGCGCGGGGTCGAAGGACACTGCGCTGACTCTACTCAACCGGAGATTTATTCGAACGGGAATCGGTGACGAATGGTCAAGCACCGGACGGTAACGACCGGTTGACGGCCAACTCCGACGGCTGGAACCGGTGATTGCGGGGTAAGTCGGAGACTGCCGGACGAGTGACCGCCAATCGGGTTGCAGTGGGACGTTCACCGCGGTGTCACGGTATGACGGACTCCATGTCGTGATTCCGTTTTGTCGGGTCTTATGCCCGCCGCGATGCCGGGGGTCGACAGCGAAGGAGAGCCGGATGAGCCGACCGTTCCGCCCCGCCGAAGCGCCGTCAGCCGCCCGCTCGGGCCGGTGCGCCACACCTGCGGCGGAGGGCGCCTCCCGAAGGGCACGAGGAGCTGCCGGCCGGAGGTCCGGAATCGGCCGGAGAACGGCCGCGGTGCTGGCCACCGGTCTGCTGGTCGGCTGGATTCCGCCGGTGCTCGGCCCGGCCGCGGTGGCCCAGCAGACCCCGGACTCCTGGTCGTCCGAACGCCGCGCCGCACTTCCCTCCGGGCTCCGGGTCCAACTGGATTTCTCCCCCCTCCCGGGAATCACGGCGAAAGGCGCCCCCGGAAAGCTCGCCACCGGCGGCGGCGGATACTCCGACGGACTGCGCGGCGGAGATCCGGCCACCGCGTTCGAACTCGGCGCGGAACGGCCCACCGCGGACGGTTCCTGGCGCACCCTCGGCACCCTCCAGCTCTCCTTCTCCGGCCCGGTCCGCAATCCCCGGCTGCACCTCAGCGGGCTCTCCGCCCTGGCCACCGGAAGGAACGGGACCACCTCCACCGTCAGCCGGCTGACCGTCACCGGCGGCAGCCCGAGCGCCCCCAGCCTGGTCGCCCGCACCGACTGGCCGGGCTGGACCGTCACCGACAACGCCCTCACCCCCGCCGGCTCCGGGGAGAGCGGCTCCGAGGCCGGGCCCGGGCAGGGCAGCCTCGAACTCTCCGGCACCGTCTCCACCGTGACCTTCCGTCTGGAGCAGCGCAGCACCGCCCAGAACGGCTCCACCACCGCCCCGGCCGCGCTCCGCCAGGCGTACACGGTGACCCTCGACGAGGGCGTGGGCACCGCGCCCCAGGGCTACAGCAACGCCTCGCACCTGGTCTCCGACCTCTTCCTGGGCCGCACCGCCACCGGTGCGGCCCGCCCCGGCACCGCCACCGTGGCCCGGCCGCTGGTGCCCCAGGGGCCGGCCGGCCCGCAGGAGCCCGAGGCGGTGCTCGAACGCTCGCAGCCGATGGTCGAGTTGGACGGCGGGGAGTCCCGCCGCAGCGCCTTCGAACGGCCCACCGCCCCCGGCGTCCCGCAGCCCGGCCGGGGCGACTACCAGGGCCCCGACCCGACCGTCTCCTTCCCCGGCCAGGCCGCCATCGGGCGCTACTACGAGGCCGCCGTCCCGGTCGCCGCCGCCTCCGGGCCGGCCACCCTGGCCGGCTGGATCGACTTCGACCGCAACGGGAAGTTCGACGCCGCCGAGCGGGTGCAGGCCGAGGTGGCCCCCGGCGCCAGGAGCGCCCGGCTGGAGTGGATCGTGCCCGGCAACGCGGCCTCGGGGGAGACCTGGGCCCGGCTCCGGCTGGCCCACGCCGCCGCCCAGGTGGTCAACCCGGGCGGCTTCGCCGACTCCGGCGAGGTGCTGGACCAGAAGGTCCGGCTCACCGTCGGCGCCGCCCGCCCCGAACTCACCGGCCCGGTCAGCGGCAGCGTGCTCGCCGACGCCCGGCCGGAGATCCGCGGCGAGGCCGGCGTCCCGGGCGCCACCGTCGCGGTGATGGAGGGCGAGCGCGAACTCTGCCGGGCCACCGTCGGCCGGGACGGCGGCTGGGCCTGCCGCCCCGACCAGCCGCTCGGCGCCGGCGAGCACGTCCTGGTACCGGTGGAGACCACCCGCGGCGGGGTGGTGCTGCGCGGCGAAGAGGTCCGACTCACCGTCAAGACCGACCCCCCGTCCGCCCCGCAGCTCACCCTCCCCGAGTTCACCAACGACCCCGGCCTGCTGCTCACCGGCACCGCCGACCCCGGCACCACCGTCTCCGTGGTCGACTCCCCGAACGCCCCCGGGGCCGGGCGGATCGCCGGCGAACTGTGCAGCACCGCCGTCGCGGACGACCGCAGCTGGTCCTGCCTCCCGGTGGAGAACCTCGCCGACGGACGCCACCAGCTCACCGCCTCCGCCACCGACGCCGCCGGCAACCGCACCGCCGGCAAGCCCGCCACCCTGGTGGTCGACACCGTCGCCCCGCCCCGGCCCACCCTCGGCTCCCCCGCCTCGGGCGCGGTCCTCGACACCCCCCGCCCCCGCCTCACCGGCCGCGCCGAGCCCGGTTCCACCGTCACCGTCACGGCGCGGCCCAGGACGGCGGGGGAGCGGTTCGTGCTCTGCACCGCCGTCACCGGGGCGGACGGCGCCTGGAGCTGCACGGCGGCCCGGGACCTCACGGCGGGCGGCTACGCGGTGGTGGTCACGGCCACGGACCAGGCGGGGAACACGGCTTCGGCCAACGCGGCCGACCTGACGGTCCGCCCGACGGCGGAGGCCTCGCCGTCGGCGTCCGCCACGGCTTCCGCTTCGCCGTCGGTGTCGCCGTCTGCCTCGCCCTCGCCGTCGGCGTCTGCTTCTGCTTCTCCTTCTCCTTCGGCGTTCCCGTCTGCTTCGCCGTCCGCTTCTGTGTCGGCCTCGCCGTCGCCGTCCGCGTCTGTTCCGGCTTCGCCGTCCGGTGAGGCTTCGCCTTCGGTTTCTGCGTCTCCGTCCTCGGACGCCTCGCCGTCAGCCTCGGCCGGCGCCCTCCCGCTGCCCTCGGGTTCGCCGTCGCTGCTGCCGACCGTGCCGGCGTCCGTCCGGCCGAGCCCGTCCGCCGAGACGTCCGAACCGCCGTACACCGGACCGGTGTTGACGCCGGATGAGCTGGCGGTGATCGTCCCGATCGTGGTGCCCGGCGGAGGTGCGGCCCCGGCCCAGCCTGAGGCATCCCCGTCGCCGTCTGCGTCGGCATCCGCGTCGCCCTCGCCCTCGGCTTCGCCGTCCGTTCCTGCGTTGGCACCCGCCTCGCCTTCCGTTTCGTCGTCTGCGTCTGCGTCTGCGTCTGCGTCGCCGTCGGTGTCGGTGTCGGCTCTGGCCTCGGCCTCGGCCTCGGCCTCGGCCTCGGCCTCGGCCTCGGCCTCGGCCTCGGCCTCGGCCTCGGCCTCCGCGTCCGCTTCGCCGTCGGTGTCGGCTCCGGCGTCCGCGTCCGCGTCCGCGTCCGCGTCGGCGCTGGCATCGCCCTCGCCCTCGCCCTCGCCATCTGCCTCGGCGTCGCTGTCTGCGTCTCCGTCCGCCTCGGCGTCGGTGTCCGCTTCCCCGTCCCCGTCCCCGTCCCCGTCCCCGTCCCCGTCCGCTTCGGTGTCGGCCAAGGTGACCTCCGTGGCGGTCCCGCCGAGGGGCGGCGACACGCCGGAGGTGGCCGCCGCGCCGTTGCCGTCGCCGTCACCCTCGCCGTCCGTGACGGGGCCGGAGGAGCGGAACCTCGCCGCCCCGCCGGTCGGGGCCCAGAGCGAGGCGGAGACCTGGCGGAACGGTGCGTTCGGGGTGCTGCTCATGGCGACCGCGCTGGGGCTGCTGGCCCGCCGGGTGTTCAGCCGGGGCAGTGGCGGCCGACGACGCCGCTGAGCTGCGGAATCTGACGGTGCGTCGCCCGACGCGCCGTCAGATATGCTCGACACGCCGCGCCGTAAATGTCGCATTTGATGACTTATCAACCTAGCCTGAACCTGGCACCGCCCGTCAGTTCCGGGCCGCCCGTTGCGCGACACACCGACCACCAAGGAACCCGTGCATGGACGTCACCCGCGAACCCTCCCCGCGCCCCGAGGTATGGCCCCCGGCCCTGCCGGAACGCCCGGAACTGCCCGGTGGCGGCGGCGCCACGCCGCTCAGCCGCGCGGTGGCCGGCGCGGTCGCCCGTCCGCTGATCAAGGTGCACCCGCTGCCCGTCGAGGGTGAGCCCGCCACGCCGGACGCGCCGCAGGCCGCCACGCCGGACACGCTGCCGTCGGCGGCCGCCGACGCGCCGACCGTCGAAGGCCCCGTCGTCACCGAGGCCCGGGGCGGCCGCCGCCCGCCCAGGACCGACCCCGGCCTCCGGGAGCACCAGGCCCGTTCGCTGCCCGGTTGGCTGGCCCTGCTGGTGCTGCTGGCCGGGGTGGCCGGGGTGCTGCTGGTGCTGGCCCGGGCCGGGGTGCTGCCGCACCCGGACGTGCTGCCCGACCTGCGCGGCGAGGCCGCGAAGGCGAGCGGCGGTGCCGAGGTGACGGTCCGTTCGGTGGCGGCCGTGGCGGCCTCCGGTCTGGCGGTGCTGGTCGTGCTGGCCGGGCTGCTGGTCAACGCGGGCGGTGAGACCCGGGTGCTGACCCGCTGGGGCCGGTACCGGGGCACGGTGCGCCGCACCGGCCTGCTCTGGGTCAACCCGCTGCTGCGCCGCCGCCGGGTGGACGTCCGGCTGCGGCACTGGCGCAGCGAGCCGGTGCACGTCACCGACCGCACCGGGACCCCGATCGTGGTCCGGCTGCTGATCGTCTGGCGGGTGCGGGACACCGCCCGGGCCACCCTGGCCATCGCCGAGCACGAGGCCTACCTGCGCGAGCAGGTGCACGCGGTGCTCACCCGGACCGCCAGTGCCCTGCCCTGCGACTCCAACTCCGTGCCGGGGCCCGCCCTGCGGGACGGCCACTGGTTCGCCGACGAGCTCACCCGGGCGCTGGCCGCCGAGGTCGCCCCGGCCGGGATCGAGGCCTACTCGGTGCAGCCGCTCTCGCTGGACTACGCGCCCGAGGTGGCCGAGTCGATGCGCCGGCGCCGCCTCGCGGACCTGGACGCGGGCCTGCGCACCGTCCTGGTGGACGACGCGGTGGAGGCCGCCGCGCTCGCCGTCCGGCGCCTGGAGCGGGCCACCGCCCACGAGTTGGACGAGGCAGCCCGCAGCGCGCTGATGGAGCAGCTGCTGGTCGCCTTCGTGGCCCCCGCCGGGGTGGCCGCCGCCGTGCCGTCCCCGGCCGCCAGGGCCGGGCGCAAGGAAGGAAAGCCCGCGTGAGGATAGCCACCGACCCCGACCTGATCGACTTCTCCGACGCGCCCACGGGTCAGGACCCGTGCGGTTGCCCGCCGTGTCGCGAGGAGGCCCGGCGCGGTGTCCTCGCCGCCCGGGAGGAGGCCGAGCCGGGACGAATACACCGGGCGGTGCGCGCCACCTGCGTGGCCACCACGGTGCTGGCCGGTGCCGGCACCGTCGGCCTCGGCCTCGGGGCGGCGAACGCCAACGCCGCTGCAGGGAGCCAGGGTTGGGACGGATCCAAGTACTGGTTCAAGAACGCCTCGGGCGAGTGGCGCTACACCAGTCACCTCTCCGTCTACCAGTCCCGCACCGGATCTTCCTCCGGTGGGCCCACCAACTCCGGTGGCATCAAGCAGGGTTGGGACGGATCCCGGTACTGGTTCAAGAACGCCGCCGGTGAGTGGCGCTGGACCAGCCACCTCTCGGTCTACAACTCCCGCACCGGCGGCGGCTCCCAGCAGCCGCAGCCCCAGCCGCAGCCTCCGGCCCCGCAGCCCTCCCGGCCGGGCTCCTCCTCGGTCGAGGCCGCGATCTCCTACGCGACCGCCCAGCTCGGCAAGCCCTACATCTGGGGCGGCAACGGCCCCTCCGGCTACGACTGTTCGGGCCTCGTCCAGCAGGCCTACCGCCGGGCCGGCGTCTCCCTGCCCCGGGTGGCCGACGACCAGTACGCCGCCACCACCCCCGTCACCGCCGGCCAACTCCGGCGCGGGGACCTGCTGTTCTGGTCCGACAGCGGCCGGGCCTCCGGCATCCACCACGTCGGCATCTACCTGGGTGACAACACGTTCCTGGAGGCCGCCCGCCCCGGCACCCGGATCAGGATCTCCACCCTCAGCCAGGGCTACTTCCCGACCCACCTCGGCCGCCCGTAGCCCGGCGGCGCCGCGCGGGCCCGGGGCACCGGCCGCCCCGGGCCCGCGCGGTGGTCCGTCAGCCCGCCGAGGCGGTGTCCAGCAGCGCCAGCTCCTCCGCCGTCAGCTCCAGCCGCACGCCCTCCAGCAGGGCCGGCAGCTGCTGCACCGTCCGGGCGGAGGCGATCGGCGCCGCGACGGTCGGCTGGGCCGCCACCCAGGCCAGCGCCACGCTCGCCAGGGCGGCCCCGCGGGCGTCCGCGATCCGGTCCAGTGCCTCCAGGACCGCCAGGCCCCGGCCCTCCGTCAGGTAGCGCGAGGCGCCGACCGCGCGGGCGCTGTCCACCTCCGGGCCGCCCGGCCGGTACTTGCCCGTCAGGAAGCCCGAGGCCAGCGCGTAGTACGGCACGGCGGCCAGCCCGTGCGCGGCCGCCACCTCCGCCAGGTCGCCCTCGTAGGTGCCGCGCGAGACCAGGCTGTAGTGCGGCTGCACCGCGACGTAGGCCGCCAGGCCCTCCGCGGCGGAGTGCGCCAGCGACTCGGCCAGCCGGTCCGCGCCGATGTTGGAGGCGGCCACCGCCCGGACCTTGCCCTCCCGGACCAGCTCGTCCAGCACGCCGACGATCTCCGCCACCGGGGTCCCGAGGTCGTCCCGGTGGGTGTAGAGCAGGTCGACGTGGTCCAGGCCGAGCCGGCGCAGCGAGGCCTCGGTGGCGGAGCGCACGTTGGCCGCCGAGAGGCCGCCCGCCTCGGGGTGGGCGCCGACCTTGGTGGCGACCACCACCGCGTCCCGGCCGCCCCGGCTGCGCAGCCACTCGCCGACGATCGTCTCGGACTCGCCGCCGGTGTTCCCCGGCACCCAGGCCGAGTAGACGTCGGCGGTGTCCACGAAGTTGCCGCCCGCCGCGGCGTAGGCGTCCAGCACGGCGAAGGAGGCGTCGCGGTCGGCGGTCCAGCCGAACACGTTGCCGCCCAGGGCCAGGCGGGAGACGGAGAGGTCCGAGGCGCCGAGGGTCACCCGGTGCCGAGCGTCACTGAGGATGTCGGTCATGGGGCGATCCAACCGCACCGTCCACCGGCCCGCGCCGGTTCTCCACACGTCTTCACAGGGCCGTCGTACGTCCGTAGCAGTGCTGCCATCGGCCACCACGAACGAGGGGGTCCGGGGTGTCCCTCGACCTGCGGGGTTGGCTAGAGTCCGTGGCATGGCTGACAACGACTACGACCCCGCCGGCAGCACCCAGATGTTCCGGGCCTTCGTCGACGAGGCCCCGGCCCCGCAGGCCCCCGGTTCGGTGACCACCTACGGCAGCACCGGCGGCAGCAGCCGCACCGGCCTGATCGTCGGTCTCGCCGTGCTCGGCCTGGCGGTCCTGGGTGCCGTCATCTGGCTGGCCGTCAAGTGACCTCCGCGTAGCGGCGCGCCGGACGGCGTGCCGCTACGCACCGTCCCGCCCGCCGGGACGCCCTCCGGGGTGCGGATCCGCCCGCCTAGACTGGCGCGGACGATCCGTACGCCTGTTCCACCCTGCCCCGGAGGCCCCCGTGACCCAGTCCGTCGAGCAAGCCCGCAGCCTCGGGCTGGCCGGTGCCTCCAACGCCCGTGACCTGGGCGGCTACCGCACCGCCGACGGCTCGCTGGTGCGCCACGGCGTGGCGCTGCGCGCCGACGCGCTGCACCGGCTGACCGAGGAGGACGGCGCGGCGCTGATCGCCGCCGGAGTCCGCCGGGTGGTCGACCTGCGCAGCTTCGGCGAGGTCCGGGAGGCCGGGGCGGACCGCATACCCGGCCTGCCGGTGGCCGGCCTGGCCGAGCTGGAGCGGGCCGAGGGCACCGCCGCCGCCCTCACCGTGGAGGGCGGGCTGACGCTCCACCACCTGCCGGTCTTCGCCGCCGACTTCGACGTCTACGTGGCCCTGCGCGACGCCCTCGCCGACCGCGACCCGGCCCGCCAGCGCGAGCTGCTCGGCAACGGCCGGGCGGCCGGCATCATGACCGGCCTCTACCGCTGGTTCGTCACCGCCCCCGAGGCCCGCGAGCGCTTCGCCGAGGTGCTGCGGCTGCTGGCCGCGCCGGACGGCCCGCCGGTGCTCTTCCACTGCTCGGCCGGCAAGGACCGGACCGGCTGGGTGGCCGCCCTGGCCCTCACCGCGCTCGGCGTGGACCGCGGGACCGTCTACGAGGACTACCTGCTCACCAACGACCGCTCCGCCCGCGTGGTGGACCACCTGATGGAGAGCTTCGGCACCTCGGGCCTGATGGAGGACCCCTCGCTGCTGCTCCCGGTGCTCCGGGCCGAGCGCGAGTTCCTGGACGCCGCCTTCGCCGAGGTGGACGCGGGCTGGGAGTCCTTCGACCACTTCTGGCGCGACGGCCTCGGCCTGGACGACGCCGTCCTGGCCGGCCTGCGCGCCAACCTGCTGGAGCCGTAGGCCCGCTACTCGCCGGTCAGCCCGTTCCGCAACTGGCTCAGGGTCTTGGTGAGCAGCCGGGAGACGTGCATCTGCGAGATGCCGATCTCCTCGCCGATCTGGGACTGCGTCAGACCGCCGAAGAACCGGAGCATGATGATCCGGCGCTCGCGCGGCGGCAGCTTGGCCAGCAGCGGCTTGAGCGACTCGCGGTACTCGACGCCCTCCAGCGCCAGGTCCTCGTAGCCGAGCCGGTCGGCCAGCGGACCGTCGCCGTCCTCCTCGCCGGGCGTGGAGTCCAGCGAGGAGGCGGTGTACGCGTTCCCCACCGCGAGGCCCTCGACCACGTCCTCCTCGCTGACGCCGAGGAAGACCGCGAGCTCGGCCACGGTGGGGGAGCGGTCCAGCTTCTGGGAGAGCTCGTCCCCGGCCTTGGTGAGGGCCAGCCGCAGCTCCTGGAGCCGCCGCGGCACCCGGACCGACCAGCTGGTGTCCCGGAAGAAGCGCTTGATCTCGCCGACCACGGTCGGCATCGCGAAGGTGGGGAACTCCACCCCGCGCTCCGGGTCGAAGCGGTCGATCGCCTTGATCAGGCCGATCGTGCCGACCTGGACGATGTCCTCCATCGGCTCGTTCCGGCTGCGGAAGCGGGCGGAGGCGTACCGGACCAGCGGCAGGTTCAGCTCGATCAGGGTGTCGCGGACGTAGGTGTGCTCCTCGCTGCCCGGCTCCAGCCCGGCCAGCCGGGCGAACAGCGAGCGCGAGAGCGTCCGGGTGTCCAGGCCCTTCTCCGGGGCGGGGCGCCCCTGCGCGGTGCCCGCGGGGGCGGCCCCCTCGGCTGCCGGCCGCTCCGCCGTCGACCGCTCGGCCGTCGCCTGCGAGGGGATCTCCACCACGACCACCAGCGGCTCGGGTACCGGCCCCGGCACCGCCACGGACGCGAGCGTGGCGGCCGTACCGTGGCCCTCCGCGCTGCCCAACTCTGCGGACATGCTCCACCCCCTCGTGACCGACTGTACAACGGGCACTACCCAGCGACAGTTCCCGGCTTCGGACTACCCCTCCAGCTCCATACCGGCCCAGGCGCCCCGGCAAACCCGAACGTCGCAAGATGTCACGCCGCAGTGACGCACGGCTACCCGTCGCGGCGTCACTCCTCCCAGGAGTTCCCGGTCCGCAGACGGGTCAGGATTCTGGACAGTAGTCGGGACACGTGCATCTGCGACATACCGAGCTCGGTGCTGATCTGGGACTGCGTCAGGTTCGCGAAGAACCGGAGCATGATGATCCGCCGCTCCCGCTCGGGCAGTTGCACCAGCAGGTGGCGCACCATGTCCCGGTGCTCCACGTCGGCCAGCGCCGAGTCCTCGTAGCCCAGCCGGTCCAGCAGGGCCAGCCCGCCCTCGTGCTCCTGCGCCGCCTCCAGCGAGGCCGCGTTGTACGCCCGCCCGGCCGCCAGGCAGGCCCGGACGTCCTCCTCCGGGATCCGCAGGTTGGCCGCGATCTCCGGCACCTTGGGCGAGCGCCCGTGAGTGACCGTCAGCTCCTCCATCGCGCCGCTGACCTGGACCCAGAGCTCCTGCAGCCGGCGCGGCACGTGCATGGTCCGGACGTTGTCCCGGAAGTACCGCTTGATCTCGCCCAGGATGGTCGGCAGCGCGTACGTCGGGAACTGCACGCCCCGGGTCGGGTCGAACCGGTCGATCGCGTTGATCAGGCCGATGGTGCCGACCTGGACGATGTCCTCCATCGGCTCGTTCCGGCTGCGGAAGCGGGTCGCCGCGTACCGCACCAGCGGGATGTTCGCCTCGATCAGCGCCGCCCGCACCCGGTCCCGCTCCGGGGCCCCCGGCGGCAGCTCCGCCAGCCGCTCGAACAGCACCCTGGTCAGCGTCCGGACGTCCACCTGCCCGCGGGCGGTGCCGCCCGCACGCACCTCCGGCGCCGGCTCGCCCACCGCCTCGGGGGGCCGCACCTCGCCGGCCTCCGGCGCACTGCTGTCCTGACTGTCCTGCGTCCGCACGGCCACGCCACCCCTCCCACGCCCTGTGTCCCGGACCACCGGTCGTGGTCCGCTGCCCGTTGCTCGCCAGGTCCGGCAAAAACGGTCATAGCATCACAAGTCGTGCACATCGTGAGCAAGCACCCGTCGTAGGCGTGTTGGCGGATAGTCAGGAGAGCTGCCGGGGTACGGAACGGCCCCCCGGCGCGGTGAACGCCAGGGGGCCGAAGGGTACTTGGGGTACGACCTGTCCGTCGGCCGGCCTCAGACCTCGATGTCCGCGATCACCCAGGTGGCGAACTCACGCCACTGCCCGGCGGCCGCCTGATGGGCCGGGTGGCCCAGGTACGCGGCCAGCGCGTCGCGGTCCTCCACCAGGCTGTTGATCGCATAGTCGTACGCGATGTCCCGCTCCGTGGTGTTCCAGCCGCACTCCCACTCGCGCAGCTCCGGGATCAGCCCGCCGAGCTCGTCGAACGCCTTGGCGCCGGCCACCGCGCGCTCGTCGTCCTTGGTGACGCCGTCGTTGAGCCTGAACAGGACCAGATGCCGAATCACGATGCCGCTCCCAGCGGGTCGAGGGTGTGTGCTGTGCGCGCCCACCGTAGCCCCCGCCCGCCCGGCACCGCCCTCCCCGTCCGCTAGCTGACCAGCCCCGTCATGAACGTCCCGACCGCCTTCGCCGCGTCCGAGATCCCCACGAACCCCGACTGCACCAGCTCGGCGGCCCGGGTCGGAGAGGTGATCACCGTGTAGATCACGAAGATCAGCAGCATCCACATCCCGATCTTCTTCGCCTGCGCCACCCTGCTCGCCGCCTCCCGCTAGCCCACCTGGCCCACCACCCCGAGCAGCTTATCGACCGGACGGCCCATCAGGTCAGCACCCCGTTCACCCCCCGGGACGAAGGTCCCCCCAGAACGGGCCCTTCTCCGCTCGCCCCTCCCCACCCCGTCCAGCAGGATGGAACACGTACCGAGGGATCTGGCAGGAATCCCCGGTACGAGGACCGGAGCTCCCCGCTGTGGGACCGGGCGTCGTGGCTTCCCCCCGACACGACCCCGGTTGTGGGACCTCCGCCCGGGGCAGCCGTCCGTCCCCCCGGGACGGCTGCCCCCTCAACAGGCCTCGCACTCACCCCGGGCCACGGTGGTCAAAGCCCCGAGTGCGGGGCCTCTTGCATGCCCGGGCGGTGTGTCCGCCCGCCGCTCCATACTTGGCCCTGACCGATCGGTTCTGGGTGCGGGGAGCGGTACATGGGGAGCGACGGCTGGACGCCGCCCGAGGGTTCGTGGGCGTCATCGGCGGCCAACCGGAAGAACATGCAGGCGATCCGGAGCCGGGACACCGGACCGGAGCACGCCATCCGCTCCCTCCTGCACGCGGCCGGCCTCCGCTACCGGGTCTGCGCCCGTCCGCTGCCCGACCTCCGCCGGACCGCGGACATCGTGTTCCGGCCGGTGAAGATCGCGGTCTTCGTCGACGGCTGCTACTGGCACGGCTGCCCCGAGCACTACGTTCCACCGAAGACCAACCCCGGTTACTGGTCCGACAAGGTCGCCCGGAACATTGCCCGAGACCGGGACACCGACAGCCGGCTGGCCGAGGCAGGTTGGACGGTGCTGCGGTTCTGGGAGCACGAGCCGGCGGCCGAGTGCGCGGTCCTCATCGCAGACGCCATCGCGCTGCGACGAGCCGCCGTCAGTCCTGGTCCGGGATCTCCTCGGACGGGCGGAGCAGGTCGTACAAGCGCCCCTTGAGGTCCTCCCGCTGGGCGGCGGGGAGCTGCCGGTAGAGCCCCCAGACCCGTTCGCCCTCGCTGGCCGTCCGGGCGTCGTGGACCATCCAGGCCAGTAGGTCCTGCTTGCTGCGGAGCGGGAGCGAGGTGATCCGGTGCCACACGTCACCGCCCCCGAGCTGCGGGCCGGTGAACTCCTGAACGGCCTCGTTGCACCGGGCGCATTCGGTGACCAGGTTCTCCGGGGAGGAGAGGCCGCCCGAACCATGCCCCACCACGTGACCCATGGTCATCCTGGCGTGCACCGACGGGGCCTCGGGGTACGGCTCCCCGGCTCCGATGCCGCAGCGCCGGCAGCGGGAGCCGTCCCGCTCCAGGACGAGGCGGCGTGTCTTCGCGCTGATCCGGCGAAGCCCGGCCGCCCGGTGCTCCGCCTCCCAGACGGGGTGGCCGATCGTCTCCAGGTACAGCTCGTCGGGGGCGAGGTCCGGCTTGTCGCGGCAGGTCCTGATGACCCAGCCCGCGGGCCGGAGGTCGCGCATCCGGCGGTCCACCTGCTCGGTGCCGGTGATGGCCGCGCGGATGTCCTTCTTCCTGAAGGTCGTACCGACGCCCTGCTCCCTCAGCCACAGTGCGACGCGCACCCGGGTTCCGAGGGATTCGTTGCGCCAGTCCATGGCGTCGTTCAGGGAGCTCACCGGTCCTTGGCCAGGCGGAAGAGCCCATCACTCCTCCGGGTGGTTATACCGTAGGCTGCCTTTCCTTGCCGCGGCAAGCTGCGGCAACCTGCTCCCATGCAGGAGAGTCGTGACGCCCAGTCCGTGGCTGCCGAGGCCCTGAGGCCCGCGGTGCTGGAGATCTGCGCGGGCGCTGGCGGCCAGGCGATAGGCCTTGAGCGGGCAGGCTTCAGACATGTGGGCCTGGTCGAGCTGGACGCGGACGCCTGCGAGACCTTGCGGGCCAACAGGCCCAGCTGGCCCGTCCTCCAGTGCGATCTGCGCGAGTACAAGGGGGAGGGGGTGGCTGGTCCGCGCCTCGACCTGTTGGCGGGCGGAGTGCCGTGCCCGCCCTTCTCGCTGGCGGGGCGTCAGCTCGGCCCGGCGGATCCGCGCGACCTGTTCCCGAGCGTTCTGGACCTCGCGGGCATCCTGCGGCCGAGGGCCATCATGATCGAGAACGTCAAAGGGCTGCTCTCCCCCAAGTTCGATGCCTACCGGTCCGGTATGGCTGCGCGCCTCCGCGAGCTGGGGTACGAAGCGGGCTGGCGGCTGTTGAACGCCTGTGACTTCGGCGTTCCCCAGCTTCGCCCCAGAGCGGTGCTGATAGCCCTCCTCGAGTCGCTCCACCAGTGGTTCCGCTGGCCGGAGGCGTCCCTCGCGCACGGCCGCGTCACGGTCGGCCAAGTCCTCCGCGAGTCGATGGCAGCGGGCGGCTGGGAGCAGGCCGCCGCCTGGGCCGGCATCGCCGACCAGGTGGGTCCCACTGTCTGCGGCGGGTCGCGCAAGCACGGCGGGCCGGATCTGGGGCCCTCGGGGGCCCGGAACGCCTGGGCCAGGCTCGGGATCAACGGTTCGAGTCTCGCCGACCAGGTCCCCCGGCCGGGAGATCCTCTGCCGGTCCGGCTGACGACGGCTCAGGTGGCCCTGCTGCAGGGCTTCCCCGAAGACTGGACCTTTGCGGGCAACAAGACCTCCCGCTACCGCCAGATCGGCAATGCGTTCCCGCCGCCGGTCGCGGAAGCCGTCGGGCGCTCGCTGGCCCCGGTCCTGCTGCCGGGGCTGGCTGCGGCGCAGGAAATGCCGAAGGGCCCCGATCCGGTGGATCGGGGCCCTTCGGGCTTGTGGCGGTAGCGGTGGGATTCGAACCCACGGTGAAGTTGCCCCCACACACGCTTTCGAGGCGTGCTCCTTTGGCCGCTCGGACACGCTACCGAGACGAGACTCTACCGGACGGGGTGGGCTGGGACGAAATCCGTTCAGCGGTGGGTGTCGAACCAGGTGCGGAGCTGGTCGGCGCAGGTGGTGGCGAGGACGCCGGGGATGACCTCGGGGCGGTGGTTGAGGCGGCGGTCGCGGATGAGGTCGAAGAGGGAGCCGGCGGCGCCGGCCTTGTCGTCGAGGGCGCCGTAGACGACGCGGTCGAGGCGGGAGAGGACGATGGCGCCGGCGCACATGGTGCAGGGTTCGAGGGTGACGACGAGGGTGCAGCCGCTGAGGCGCCACTCGCCGAGGGCGGCGGCGGCCTGCCGGATGGCGACCACCTCGGCGTGGGCGGTGGGGTCGCCGACGGCCTCGCGTTCGTTGTGGCCGCGGCCGAGGACGGTGCCGTCGGGGCCGAGCACGAGCGCCCCGACCGGTACGTCGCCGGTGGCGGTGGCGAGTGCGGCCTCGTCGATGGCGAGGCGCATCGCGTCCGTCCAGCGGTCGCGCACCGGGTCGGGGCGTACGGGGGCCGGGAGTGGGGCGATCTGCATGGGACCAGTGTCGGGCACGGTGCCCTCAGGCCCTCAGCGGACCGCCTCCAGGACCTCGCCGCAGCCGATCGCCTCGGCGATCTCGCCGAGTGCGTCGCCGGGCAGGGCGCCCTCGCCGCTGAGTTCGCGCAGGCCGTCGGCGGCCAGGCCGAACTCGGCGAGGAGTTCGGCGTCGCCGAGCGGGCCGATTGGGACGCCGTCCTGGCCGGTGGCGGTGGACTCGTCCTCGTCCGAGGAGTCGTCGTCCGCCTCGGCGTCCTCGTCGAGGTCGACCAGGCGGTCGAGCTCGTCGAAGTCGTCGGCGCCGCGGTCGAGGAGTTCGTCGGTGAGGATCGAACCGTAGGAGCTGCGGGCGGCGGCGGCGCCGTCCGAGACGAAGATCCGCGGATCGTCCTCGCCGTCCACCCGGAGGACGGCGAACCAGGCGTCCTCCTGCTCGATGAAGATCAGGACGCTGTCGTCGTCCTGGGCGGCCTCCCGGGCCAGGTCGGCCAGGTCGGTCAGGGTCTCGACGTCGTCCAGTTCTGTCTCGCTCACGTCCCACCCGCCGGAGGTGCGAGCAAGCACTGCAGCGAAGTACGCCACCAGGGACTCTCCCAAGATTGGTCTCGGCTGTCGGCGATCTCGGACGGGCGCGGCCTGGCCGCCCCCGCGCCGGGGTGGCCCGCTGTTCGGACCGTCCCTCCGGCATCGTGACAGAAAGCCCGGCGCTGCGGGGAGTGTTCGGCAGCGCGTCTTCGCAGGTCGTGTCGGAATGACCGGCGCACCGTCAGATTCGGAAGGTTCGCATCCGGAGGGCTTCGCGCATCCTGCGCTCCTTGGTGCGCCGTGGCTGGACCCTGGCGCGGAGCTCGCGGGCCTCGGCCAGCTCGCGTAGGAAGACCGCGCGCCTGCGGCGGCGTTCGGCTTCGGTCTCGTGCGGGACCTCGGGCTCCTCTGTCGAGCGAGGCCCGGGTGCCGGGGTGCTGCTCTTCATAAGGTCCGACTTTCCCAGATGTGTCCGGTAAATACCACAGCTGGTACGCGGCTTCGGGGAGCGGTCGCGGTGGGTCGTCGGAGGGGAGGGCGAAGCCCGCAGGTGGGGAGGGGTGCGGCCCGGCTGGTCGTACGGGTGTGCCGATGCCCGTTATGGTCGGAACATGCGTCTCCATGTCGTCGACCACCCCTTGGTGGCCCACAAGCTCTCCACCCTGCGTGACGAGCGCACCGACTCGCCGACCTTCCGTCGGCTCACCGACGAGCTGGTCACCCTGCTCGCCTACGAGGCCACCCGGGACGTCCGGACCGACGAGGTGGAGATCACCACCCCGGTCGCCGTCACCACCGGGACCAGGCTCAGCTACCCGCGCCCGCTGGTGGTGCCGATCCTGCGCGCCGGTCTCGGCATGCTGGACGGGATGACCCGGCTGCTGCCGACCGCCGAGGTCGGCTTCCTCGGCATGGTGCGGAACGAGGAGACCCTGGAGGCCTCCACCTACGCCACCCGGATGCCGGACGACCTCTCGGGCCGTCAGGTGTACGTGCTGGACCCGATGCTGGCCACCGGCGGCACGCTGGTCGCGGCGATCCGGATGCTGATCGAGCGGGGCGCCACCGACGTCACCGCCGTGGTGCTGCTGGCGGCGCCGGAGGGCGTCGAGGTGATGGAGCGTGAGCTCGCCGGTCTGCCGGTCACCGTGGTGACCGCGGCGGTGGACGAGCGGCTGAACGAGAACGGCTACATCGTGCCGGGCCTGGGCGACGCGGGCGACCGCCTGTACGGCACCGCCGGCTGAGGCACGGGAGCACGAGAAGGGCCCCACCCCCGCGCGGGGATGGGGCCCTTCTGACGTGCGGTCAGCGGTCGCCGGTTCAGCGGTCGCCGGTCAGCAGCTGCCGGGCAGCGGGCTGGGGGTCGGCGAGGGCTTGGTGGCCTCGGCCAGCGCGGCGGCGGCCTGGTTCGGGTCGAGCAGCGCGGTGAAGGCGTCGCCGACCACCACGTCCACCGAGCCGTCCACCCGGGTGTCGGCCGACTTGGTGGCGCCGCCGACCTGGGAGGCCAGCAGGGTGGCGCCGCCGAGGCCGCCGGGGCCGCTGATCACCTGGACGGTGGTGGTGGGCAGCTTCTCCACGTTGGCGGGGGCGTTGCCGACCTTGCCGATGGTGAAGCCGCGCTTCTTGAACTCCTCGGCGGTGCGCGCGGCCAGGCCGGACTTGGCGGTGGCGTTGTAGACGTTCACCGTCACGGCGTTCGGCTGCGGGACGGCCGTGGAGGTGGCGCCGGCGGCGGGGGAGGCGGCCGGGCTGCCGGCCGGTTCGGGGGCGGCCAGCGGTTTGCCGGAGACGGAGGCGCCGGGCGAGGCGCAGGCCTGGGCGGTGCCGCCCTTCTTGCCGGAGAAGATGTCCACCAGCTGCACGCCGCCGAGGGCGATCAGCGAGAGGGCCAGCAGTGCGCCGACCGCGGCCAGGATCTTGCGGCTCTTCTTCGGCGGGCGTCCAAGGCGGGGGTAGGAGTTACCGGTGATCCGGTACTGCTTCCCCTTCAGTCCCTGGGGAGTCAACATGCTCACGGGTCGGTCTCCCCCTCGTGCCAGGGCAAGGGTCGTCGGCGGGTACGGCCGACGGGGCGGATCGCCGGAGTCTGCGGCCGTAATCAGCAGATTAGTGCCACTCCCGGCCCGGAGGTACTAAATGATCATCATCTGGAGTACGCGGGCACTCGAAAGGATGTACCGGCGCCCGAACGGACGACGGCAGCGGGTCCCACGCGAGGGTGACGGGAGGTCAGTCCATCTCGAGGACACGGGCGTGCAGCACCTGGCGCTGCTGGAGTGCGGCCCGGACCGCGCGGTGCAGGCCGTCCTCCAGGTAGAGGTCGCCGCGCCACTTCACCACGTGGGCGAAGAGGTCCCCGTAGAAGGTGGAGTCCTCGGCCAGGAGCGTCTCGAGGTCCAGCTGGCCCTTGGTGGTGACCAGCTGGTCCAGCCGCACCGGGCGCGGCGCGACGTCCGCCCACTGGCGGGTGCTGGTCCGGCCGTGATCCGGGTACGGCCGTGCGTTGCCGATGCGCTTGAAGATCACACGGAAAGCCTACCGTCACGCCGCCCCGGGGCACAGCAAGCGCGACCCGGCCCGCGTTCGGTGATTCATAGGGAATACATAGGAAACGCCCCTTTTTGGGATGGTTGTCCTGACGATCCGTTCGCGGGGCCTCCCGGGGGGCGGTGGGCCCGGGTCAGCCGTGCAGGGCCTGGCCGATGCGGTCCATGGAGCTCAGGCGCATCAGGCCGTAGTTGTAGAACTCGACCTCCGGGACGCCGAGTTCGCGCAGGACGGCGATCTTGGCGGCCAGGTTGGCGGGGCCGTCGCAGTCCTCGGTCATCGGGCGGAGGATGACGGCCATCTCCTCGGGGCGGACGCCGTGCACCGCGAAGGCGGCGACCTTGTCGCGGACGGCCTCGGGGGTGCGGGCGTAGCCGAGGGTCTCGACCTGGTGGACGCCCTTGGCCAGGGCGGGCAGGTCGATGCCGGAGAGCCAGCCGGTGCCGGGGCCGCCGCCGTCCATGAAGCTGAGCCGCATGCCGTCGGCGGCGGCCGCCTCGGCGACCTCGGTGGCCAGCGAGGTGACGGTGCGGGCGGAGGCGTCCACGTAGGCGGCCACCGCGCCGTCGGCCAGTCCGTCCAGCGGGGCCGGCTCGGCGGCCCGGTCCTCGTCGGCCAGGCGGGCCCGGACCTCGGTGCGGACGGCGGCCCGGACGGTCTCCGCGTCCGGGCCGAAGGCGGCCCGGCAGTGCTCGCAGAAGCAGAGGCCGAGCAGGGCCTCGGTGACCGGGCCGAGCTGCTCGAAGTAGCGCTCGTGGTGGTAGCCGTGGCGCAGGCCGTGGAAGTGCAGCGACTCGGCGCGGATCGCGTCGACGCCGTAGCGGGCGAACTCGCCGACCAGGGTGGTGGCGTACTCGCGGACCTCGGGGTTGGCCGGGCAGAGCTCGGTCAGGTGGCGGTCGCCGAAGGCGTTCTCGGGCGAGACCTCGGGGTGGCGGAAGCCGAGCCGGTCGTTGTGGCAGAAGACCGTCCAGGCGTGCAGCTTGAGCCCGCGCCGGCCCGCCTCCTCGGCGGCCTCGGCGAACGGGTCGCGGTCGCCGATCGCGGTGGAGGGCAGCGGGGTGAGCCGGCGGCCGGCCCAGCGGGCCGGGTCGGGGCGGAAGTAGGCGGCGCCCGGCTCCAGGTAGCGGACCACCCGGTGCGGGTTGTGCGGGAAGACGTCGCGGGCCTCGTGGTAGACCGAGGCGAGGGTGACGCCGCCGACCCCGGCGCGGTCGGTGAGGTTGCCGAAGAAGGTCTCGGGCCCCTCGTCGAGCAGGTCGGTGGCGAAGGCGAGGACGGACGAGTCCACGGGGCGGCTCCGGACGGGTGGTGCGGGCGGATGCGACCACGCTAACCGGGGGGGCGTTGAATGGTCTATACCTCCAGCGGTGGCACGTCGGGTCTACAGCCCCAGGTCGTCCAGCTCCTTGAGCAGCTTCTGGCGCTCGGTCAGGGCCGCGGAACCCTCGGCGGGGGCGCTCCCGGGGCGGGCGGACTGGGCCGGGACGGGGGCGCTCGCCGGGGCGGTGGAGGCCTTCGGGCGGCGCTCGCGGAAGATCCACGCGCCGGCCAGCCCGCCGAGCAGCCCGCCCAGGTGGCCCTGCCAGCTGATGCCGGGCGTGCCGGGCACGGCAGTGGTGAGGATGTAGGCGAAGGAGGCACCCATCACCACGCCGATCAGACTGTCGATCAGGTTCCGGTCGATCAGGCCGCGCAGCACCACGTAGCCGAAGTACCCGAAGACCAGCCCGCTGGCGCCGATGGTGAGCGACCGCTCCGGGGAGAACAGCCAGATCGCCGCCCCGCTGGTGACGGCGAGCAGCGCGGTCAGCCCGAGGAAGCGCTTGACGCCCCGGTAGGCGGCGAGGAAGCCGAAGATGAAGAGCGGCCCCGAGTTGCCTTCCAGGTGCGCCCAGTTGACGTGCAGGAAGGGCGCGGAGACCAGGTCCGGCAGCGAGCCGGGCTCACGGGCCCGGATGCCGCCGTCGACGCTCAGCTGGTAGTCCGTCAGCCAGTTCACCAGGTGCAGCGCCCACACCAGGCAGAGCACCCCGAACATCACGTAGAACGCCCGTCGGGCCTCGGCGACCATCCGGCCGTAGTCGGGAGCGGGAGTCTGTTCGGCTGCCATGCCCAGAACTCTAGAGGTCATAGGCTGCGTGGTGACCCCCGCCGCCGAAGTCGAGGAAGGTTCCGCGATGAGCCCGCGCCCGCCGCTGCCGTACGAATTCCTGCCCCCGGTCCCGTCGTTCGAGCTCACCAGCGCCGATCTCACCGAGGGCGGCACCATGCCGGACGCCCAGGTGTACGGGGCCGGGAACACCTCGCCGCAGCTGGCCTGGTCCGGCGCCCCGGAGGGGACGCTGAGCTACGCGGTGACCTGCTACGACCCGGACGCGCCGACCGCCAGCGGCTGGTGGCACTGGCTGGCCGTCAACCTCCCGGCCTCCGCCACCGGGCTCCCGGCCGGGGCTGGCGCCTCGGACGGGACCCTGCCGGGCGGGGCGTTCCACGTCCGCAACGACTTCCCCGGCCACCGCTACGACGGTGCCGCCCCGCCGCCCGGCCCGGCCCACCGGTACGTCTTCGCGGTGCACGCGCTGGACGTGGCAGAGCTCGACCTGACCCCGGACACCCCGGCCGCCGTGGTGGGCTTCCACCTCACCCACCACGCGCTCGGCCGGGCGCTGCTCACCGTCGAGTACGCACGGCCTTGACCTGCGGCGCCGGGGGGGGGGGGGCCCCCCCCCGCCCCCCCCCCCGCCGGCCCCCCCCCCGGCCACCCCCCCCCCCCCCCCGCCCCCGCCCGCCGCCACCCCCCCCCCCCGCCCCACGCCCCCCCCCCCGCCGCCCGCCCCCCCGGCCCCCCCCCCCCCCCCCCCCCCCCCCCCCCCCCCCCCCCCCCGCCCGGGTCCCGGCCAGTAAACTGGCGCCGTCCAGCGCGTCGCCAGAGGGAGAACCCAGCCGCCATGTCACTGACCGGGAAGCACATCCTCTCCAGCGACCAGTTCGAGCGGCAGGATCTGGAGCGGCTCTTCCAGCTGGCCGACCTGCTGGTGCCGGTGGCCCGCGGCGAGCAGGTCACCCGGGTGCTCGAGGGCGCCGTGATGGCCAGCCTGTTCTTCGAGGCCTCCACCCGCACCCGGCTCAGCTGCGAGACCGCGTTCCTGCGCCTGGGCGGCGGGGTCACCTCCACCACCGGCACCGAGGTCACCTCGATCGCCAAGGGCGAGTCGCTGGCCGACACCAGCCGGGTGGTGACCGGCTACGTCGACCTGGTGGTGATGCGTCACCCCGAGGTCAGCTCGATCCACGAGTTCGCCGCCGCCACCAACGTCCCGGTGATCAACGCCGGCAACGGCGCGGGCGAGCACCCGACCCAGGCGCTGCTGGACATGTTCGCCCTGCACCGCGAGTTCGACCGGCTCGGCAAGCCCATGGACGGCCGCCGGATCGCCCTGGTCGGTGACCTCAAGCACGGCCGCACCGTGCACTCGCTGGTCAAGCTGCTCTCCCGCTACCAGGACATGACCATCGTCTGCGTGGCCCCGGAGGAGCTGGGCATGCCCGAGTACCTGCTGGAGCTGGCCGCCGAGCGCGGCCACCGGGTCGAGGTGACCGACCAGCCGTCCCTGGGCCTCAAGGACGCCGACCTCGTCTACACCACCCGCCTGCAGACCGAGCGCTTCAAGGACCGTCCGCTGCCCTACAGCGACGACTTCCGGATCGACAGCGCCCTGGTGAACCGGGTCTGCCGGGAGGACGCGGTGATCATGCACCCGCTCCCGCGCGACTCCCGCCCCGGCTCCAACGACCTCAGCGCCGACCTCAACCGCGACCCGCGGCTGGCCGTCTTCCGCCAGACCGACGCCGGCATCCCGACCCGGATGGCGCTCTTCGCCTCGGTGCTCGGCGTCGCCGACGAGATCGCCGGCTCGCTCCGCCCGGCCCGCTGGTACCGGCCGGAGTACACCGGGCCGGACGACGCGCCGTTCTACAAGTGACGTTCCGGGAGTGACGGCGGCTCAGGAGCCCTCTTCCTCGTCGTCCTCGACGGGCGGTTCCTGATGCTCCATCAGGCGCTCCGTGAGGTCGTCCAGCCAGCCCTGCGCCCAGTCGCGCAGGGCGGCTGACTCCCCGGCGGTCAGCCCCGTCCGGGCGTGGTCCCGCTCCTCGCGCCACCCCGCCTCGGCCAGCCGGGCCTGCAACTCGGCCGGGTCCAGGCCCGGTTCACCCGTGTGGCGGCGGCCCAGGGTCTCCAGCTCCGGGTACGACCACTGGTCCGCCAGGGCGAACAGGTCCGCCAGGTCCCGGGGCAGCCCCCGGTCGACCAGTGCGCGGACCTTCGTCCCGGCCAGGTCCGCCAGGGCCAGCACCGGCCCGTCCGGGCCCGGGTGCGGGGGCTGCCAGAAGTTCTCCTTCCGCAGCTCCACCCCGTACTCCTCGCCCGTCCCCGGATCGGCCGCGGTCAGCGCCGAGGCCAGCGGGTCGTCCACCAGGACCCGGACGGTCCAGCCGCGGGCCAGCAGTTCGGCGGCCGTCCGCGCGGTCAGCTCCTCCAGCGGCACCGGGCTCGCGGTCGCCAGCTCCACCGTGCGCACCGGGCGGTCCGGCAGGCCGTGCGCGAGGGCGGCGCAGTCGCCGCCGAGCACCAGCGGGAAGCGGGTGCCGAGCGCCAGCAGATCGGCCAGCAGCCGCCGTCCGGTGTCCGTCATGGGTGACATGGCGTCAGTATCGCCGGGCTCCGGTCGCCCCGCTCATACTGGGAGGAGGAGCACCCCGTGAAACGCGAACCCGTCGAATCCAGCTGCCTCTCCTCCGTCGGCCACCGGGGCACGACGCTGGAGCTGGAGTTCCGCAGCGGCTCGGTCTACGAGTACGCGGACGTGCCCGAGGCGGAGTACCGCGGGCTGCTCGCCGCGCCCAGCCTCGGCCGGTACTTCCACGCGCACATCCGCGACCGCTACCCGTACCGCAGGATCAGCTGACCATCCCGGCCTTCGCTGCCTTCGCCGCCTTCTCGGCCTTGGCCGCGGCCTTCATCTCCTGCTTGTGCGCCCGTACCCGTGCCAGCGAGTCCGGCCCGGTGATGTCCGCCACCGAACGGAAGCTCCCCTCCTCGCCGTACGCCCCCGCCGCCGTCCGCCAGCCCTCCGGCCGCACCCCGTACTGCTTGCCCAGCAGCGTCAGGAAGATCTGCGCCTTCTGCCGCCCGTAGCCCGGCAGCGCCTCCAGCCGCTTCAGCAGTTCCGCCCCGGTCGAGGCGCCCCGCCAGACCGCCGCCGCGTCCCCGTCGTACTCGGCCACCAGGTACTGGCAGAGCTGCTGCGTCCGCTTGGCCATCGACCCCGGGTACCGGTGCACGGCCGGCGTCCGCGCGCACAGTGCCACGAAGCCCTCCGGGTCGTGCACGGCGATGGCGTGCGCGTCCAGGTCATCCCCGCCCATCCGGTCCAGGATCACCCGGGGCCCGCCGAACGCCTTCTCCAGCGGCACCTGTTGGTCCAGCAGCATGCCGATCAAGGCCGCCAACGGGCTGCGCCCCAGCAGCTCGTCCGCCTCCGCCTGCTGCGCCAGGTGCACCTCGGTCGCCATCGCCGCCTCCTCGTCCGTCGCTGCGGCCCAGCGTAGGTGCGCCCACCGGCCCTGCCGGGGTGCCGCTCCGAGGGCTCGCCGAGGGGCTGTCTCAGGGCACCAGGGCGGTGTGGGGGAGGCGGGTGCCCTCGGTGTGGTGGGCGGTGAAGGCGGCGGGTCCGAGGGCGGTGCGGGCGAGGGCGGTGACGCGGTCGACGTCGGTGCGTTCGGCCGGGGGGAGCGGGGCGCCGACGGCGGTGCGGGTGGCGGCGGCGCAGCCGAGGAGCCGGGCGGCGGTGGGGTGGTCGCCGGTGGCGGCGGCGGTGCCGGCCAGGCCTTCGAGGGCGAGGGCGAGGGCACGGGGGTCA
The DNA here is from genome assembly GCF_044452665.1 of Kitasatospora sp. NPDC051853. Lineage (NCBI taxonomy): Bacteria > Bacillati > Actinomycetota > Actinomycetes > Kitasatosporales > Streptomycetaceae > Kitasatospora > Kitasatospora sp. NPDC051853. The sequence goes on from NZ_JBITBY010000003.1 coordinate 543,913, forward strand.
CCGAGGGCGCGGGCGACGGCGAGGCCGTCCAGGTGGTGGCGGCGGGCGGTGTCCGGATCGCCCGACTGCTCGGCGGCGAAGCCGAGTTCGGCGAGCAGGAGGGTGGTGACGGGGCCGTAGCCGGCCCGGCCGCCGTACGCGGCGAGGAGGCGGTGCAGGCGGGTGGTGGCGGCCTGCGGGTCGCCGCCGCGGCGTTCGCCCAGGGCGAGGCCGACCTCGGCGTTCAACTCGCCCGCGCGGTGGCCCTGTTCGACGGAGAGGCGGCGGGCCTGCTCGTGCAGGGCCCGGGCCCCGGCGAGGTCGCCGGTGAGCAGGGCGGTCCGGCCGAGGCTGGAGAGGCGCTTGGCCTGCTCGGTGCGCAGGCCGAGCCGTTCGGCGGTGGCGAGGCCGGCCCGGTGCAGGCGGGTGGCGGTGCGGTAGTCACCGGCGATCTCGGCCAGCGCGGCGAGCGGGAAGACGTTCTGCAACTCGCCCCAGGCGTCGCCGAGTTCGCGGAACGACCGGGAGCTCCGCTCGCCGTCGGCCCGGGCGGCGGCCAGCTCGCCCCGCCCGAGGGCGTGCCGGGCCCGGACGCTGAGGGCGGCCGCGGTGGTCCAGTGGTCGACGGCGGGGGCGGTGAGGGCGGCGGTGATGAGGTGTTCGCTCTCGGCGGCGTCGCCGTTGCCGAGCTGGGCCCAGCCCAGCAGCCAGGTGAGGTGGGGGAGTTCGGGGGTGTCCGGGTGGCGGGCGAGCAGGTCGCGCAGGTGCGGGCCGTCGGCCTCGGCGCCGCCTTCGAGCAGGGCGATCGCGGCCAGCCGGACGGCGGTGGCGGGGTGGTCGCCGAGGGCGAGGGCGGCGGTGAGGGCGCGGCGGGCCTCGGCGTAGCGGCAGCGGAGCACCCAGTACCAGGTGAGGGCGCCGACCAGGGCGTGGGCGGCGGCGGTCCGGGCGGGTTCGGGTCGGGCGGGTTCGGGTCGGGCGGTGGCGGGCGTGGCGGTGGCGACGGTGGCGTGTTCGACCGCGCGGCGGAGCTCGGCGGACTCGGTGTCGAGCAGGGCCAGGGCCCGTTCCTGGTCGTGGCCGCGCAGCAACGGGTCGTTCACCAGGGCGAGCCGGGTGTAGTGCTGGAGGTGGCGGTCGCGGGTGGCGGTGAGCTCGCCGTGCTCGGCCAGCTGTTCCAGGGCGTAGGCGCGGACGGATTCCAGGAGCCCGTAGCGGGGTCCGCCGACCCGGTCGGCGAGGGTCAGCAGGGAGCGGTCCACCAGCCGGCCGAGCAGCTCGGGGACGGCGGAGGCCGGTACGCCGGGGCCGGAGCAGAGGGCGGCGGCGGTCTGCGGGGTGCAGCCCTCGGCGGTGACCGCGAGGCGGCGCAGGACGCCCTGCTCGGCCGGGGTGAGCAGGCTCCAGCTCCAGCCGATCACCGCGCGGAGGGTCTGCTGCCGGGCCGGGGCGCCGCGACGGCCGCCGGTGAGCAGGTCCAGCCGCTGGTCGAGGCGGTGGTCGAGCCGGGCCAGCAGGCCGTGCACCCCGAGCGTGCGGGCCCGGGCGGCGGCCAGTTCGAGGGCGAGTGGATTGCCGTCCAGGCGGCGGCAGAGCCGGGCGACGGCGGCGGCGTTCTCCTCGTCGAGGGCGGCGCCGGAGTGCCGCAGGAAGAGCCGGGCGGCCGCCGAACCGCCCACCTCGGCCAGGTCGTCGTCGGCCGGGACGGGCAGGGGCGGTACCTGGTACGGGAGTTCGCCGTCCAGGTCGAGGGGCTCCTGGCTGGTGAGCAGGGCGTGCAGCCCGGGGGTCGAGGCCAGCAGCGGGCCGAGCAGATCGGCCACCGCCCGGGTCAGGTGCTCGCAGTTGTCGAGCAGGAGCAGGAGTTCGCGTCCGCGCAGGGCCTCGTGGAGCCGGGCGGCGGGGGACGGGGCGGGGCCGCGCCGGTCGGTGCGCTCGGCCTCGACCCCGAGGGCGGCGAGGACGGCCTCGGCGACCGCCCCGCTGTCGCCGGCCGGGGCGGGCGCCAGGGCGGCGAGCTCGACCAGCCGGGCGCCGTCGCGGTGGCCCGGCGCCGCCTCCCGGGCGGCGGCCAGTGCCAGCCGGGTCTTGCCGATGCCGCCGGGGCCGGTCAGGGTGACCAGCCGGCCGGCTCCGAGCAGCTCCCGGATCTGTGCCAACTGGCCATCGCGGCCCAGGAGTCCGGCGACGGGGGCGGGGAGGTGGTCGGTGCGGGCGGGAGCGGGGGGAAGCAGTGCGGGGTCGCGACGGAGGATCTGCCGGTGGAGGGCGGCCAGGGCCGGCTCGGGGTCCAGGCCGAGCTCCTCGGCGAGGGCGCGGCGCAGCTCGGTGTAGGCGTGCAGCGCCTCGTCCTGGCGTCCGGCGCGGTACAGGGCGCGGAGCCGGGCGGCGCAGAGGCGCTGGCGCAGCGGGTGACGGATGGTCAGTTCGGCTAGGTGGGCGAGGAGTTCGCGGTGGTGGCCGAGGTCGAGCCGGGCCTCGGCCAGCTCCTCCTCGGCGGTGAGGCGGGCCTCGGTGAGCCCGGCCGCCGCGGCGAGGGCGAACGGCCGGTCGGCGAAGTCGGCGAAGGCCGGGCCGCGCCAGAGCTCCAGCGCCTCGGTCAGCAGCCGGGCCCGCTCGGCGGGGCGCGAGGCGGGGACGGTGCGGGCCTCGGTGGTGAGGGCGGTGAAGCGGGCCGCGTCGAGCGTCACGGCGGCGGCGTCGATCCGGTAGCCGGCGGGGCCGGAGAGCACCAGGGCGCGGGCGCCGGGTTCGGCGGCGTCGAGGACGCGGCGCAGGTGGGAGAGCTTGCCCTGCAGGGCGTTCAGCGGGTGGGCGGGGAGGCGGTCGGGCCAGAGGTGGTCGAGGAGGCGGTGCGGCGGGACCGGGCGGCCGGGGTCGGTGAGCAGGACGGCCAGCAGCGCGCGGACCTTGGCCTCGGGCACCCGCACCGGCACGCCGCGGTCGGTCCACGCCGCGACCGCCCCGAGCACCCCGAACCTCATGATCGCCACCCTAACCGCGAGTGGTCGCCCCGGGGGCGCGAGGAACTGCGCGAGGGGGAACGGCAACACGTGCAACTGGCTGACGTGCCCCGATCCCACACCGGGCCGCCTTCCGAACTCGCGCAGTTCCCCGCGCCCCGGGGTGACCACCGACCCCGGCGCAGCCACTTCCGTCGGGACCGACAGTGAACCGGCAGTGGGGGACGGGACGGTGAGGGCAGCGAACGGACGGGCCGTTCGCCGGAAACGGAGGACCTCCCATGACCAACGTCACCGTGCTCGGGCTCGGCAACCTCGGCCAGGCCCTGGCCGCCACCCTGCTGACGGCGGGTCACCCCACCACCGTCTGGAACCGCTCCCCGGAGAAGGCCGCCGGGCTCGCCGGCCGGGGCGCGGTCCCGGCCGCGTCCGCGGCGGGCGCCGTGGCCACCGCCGACCTGGTGGTGGTCGCCCTGCTGGACTACCCGACGGTGCACGACGTGCTCGAACCGCTCGCCGGGGCGCTGTCCGGCCGCACCGTGGTCAACCTGACCAGCGGCACCCCCGAGCAGGCCCGCACCCTGGCCGCCTGGGCGGAGCGGAACGGCGTCCGCTACCTGGACGGCGCGGTGATGGCGGTGCCGCAGACCGTCGGCACCCCGGAGGCCTTCCTCTTCTACAGCGGCTCCGCGCAGGCGTACGAGGAGCACCGCGACCTGCTCGCCCTGCTGGGCGAGCCGCGGCACCTGGGCGAGGACCCGGGGCTGGCGCTGCTCCAGGACATCGCCCTGCTCAGCGGGATGTACGGGATGTTCGCCGGGCACTTCCAGGCGGTGGCGCTGGGATGGACGGCGGGCCTGTCGGCCGTCGAGGTGACGGCGCAGCTGGTGCGCTGGCTGACGGCGCTGCTGCCCGCGCTGCCGCACTTCGCCGCGGAGATGGACTCCCGGGACTACACCACCGAGACCTCCAACCTCGCGATCAACGCGACCGGCCTCGGCAACATCCTCGCCGCCACCGAGCGGCAGGGGGTGCCGGCCGGGCTGCTCGCCCCGCTGCAGGAGCTGTTCCTCCGTCAGCTGGACGCCGGCCACGCCGCGGCCAGTCTCTCCCGGGCGGTGGAGGAGCTGCGGGCCGGGGCGTGAGGCGGCAACGCCGGGGCATGGGGCGGCAACGGGGGAAGGCCCGGACCGCGGGGGCGGTCCGGGCCTTCCGGCGTGGCGGTCGGTCACTCGACGACGAGCTCGACCGGGATGTTGCCGCGGGTGGCCTTGGAGTAGGGGCAGACCTCGTGGGCCTGCTTCACCAGGAGGTGGCCGGTCTCGTTGTCGAGGGCCTCGGGCAGCTCGACGCGCAGGACGACGGAGAGGCCGAAGCCGGAGTCGTCCTTGCCGATGCCGACCTCGGCGGTCACCGAGACGTCGCCGGTGTCGACCCGGGCCTGGCGGCCGACCAGGCCGAGGGCGCTGGCGAAGCAGGCGGCGTAGCCGGCGGCGAACAGCTGCTCCGGGTTGGTGCCCTCACCGGTGCCGCCGAGGGCCGGCGGCATGGCCAGGGCGAGGTCCAGCTGCCCGTCGGAGCTGACGGCCCGGCCCTCCCGGCCGTTCGCGGTGGCCACGGCGGTGTAGAGCGCGCTCATGTCGACGTTCCCTTCGGTCTGTCCTGCCGGTGGGGTCCGGCGGTCCTCCTGACGGGCTCAAGTAGAGCACACAATTAAATTGTGCACAACTGAATCGTGCGGGGTGGCGCTACGCTGGACCCATGACCAAGCCGCCCACCGAGCTGCCGGACGAGGACTTCCTCCGGCTCGACAGCCAGATCTGCTTCTCGCTGCACGCCGCCTCGCGCGCCTTCAACGGCGTCTACCGGGTGATCCTCAAGGACCTCGGGATCACCTACCCCCAGTACCTGGTGATGCTGGTGCTCTGGGAGCAGGGCGCGCTCCCGGTGAAGCGGATCGGCGAGCACCTGCGACTCGACTCGGGCACCCTCTCCCCGCTGCTCAAGCGCCTGGAGGCGGCCGGCCTGATCCGCCGCGAGCGCAGCCCGGAGGACGAGCGCTCCGTCGTCGTCAGCCTCACCGGGGCGGGGGCGGAGCTGCGCGCCGAGGCCGTCGAGGTGCCGCGCCGCATCCTGGCCGCCACCGGCCTGCCGGTCTCCGAACTCGCCTCCCTGCATGCCCAGCTGGCCAGGGTGACGGCGGCCCTGGGCGCGGCCGGCGCCGAGGGCTGAAGGTCGGGGCCCGAGGGCCGGGGCCGCCCGCTTCGCAAAATCTGATGATCTCTCAGATCGTCGGTGGTGGAGTGGCCTCCATGACCTTCACCTTCCTGGCCGCCGTCGTCGTGGGCGTCGCGGTCAACACGGCGCTGCTGGCCTCCGGGGCCCGCCGGCTGCTCGACACCCGCTTCTCGCTGCTCCGGGCGGTGACCGCCGGAACGGTCGGCCAGTTCGCGGCCAGCCCGGTGATCGACGGGCTGCTGGGCCCGGTCGACCCGGAGCGCAGACCCGGCCTGGCGGTGCTCTACGTCGGCCTCGGCTGGGCCGTCGCGCTGCTGATCGCGATGATCGTCCTGGTGCTCTGGGAGGCGTTCGCACCGGCCGGCGGCACCACGCTGCTCGGGTGGCTCCGCGGGCTCCGGGCCCGGGTCCAACGGACCCGCCGGTACTGGCAGTTCACCCGCATCCTGGTCCGCAACGGCCTCGGCCCCGAGCTCCGGGGCCGGGGCCGGGGCCGGGTCGAGGGGGAGGCCGACCAGGCCCGGCTGGCCCGGGCGTTGAGCGTCGCGCTGGAGCAGGGCGGCGTCACCTTCGTGAAGCTCGGCCAGGTGCTCTCCACCCGCCGCGACCTGCTGCCGCCCGCCTTCGTCGAGGAGCTCTCCCGGCTCCAGGACGGCGCCGCGCCCGTCCCCTGGGCGGAGCTGGAGCCGGTGCTGCGGGCCGAACTGGGCGCGCCCGTCGAGGAGGTGTTCGCCGAGTTCGACCGCGAGCCGCTGGCCTCCGCCTCGGTGGCCCAGGCGCACACCGCCCGGCTGCGCACCGGCGAGGCGGTGGTGGTCAAGGTCCAGCGCCCGGGGATGGCCGCCACCGTGGAACGCGATCTGGAGATCGTCGGGAGGCTGGCCCGGACCGTCCACCGCCGCGGCGGCTGGGGCCGGTCGATCGGGGTGGCCGGGCTGGCCGAGGGCTTCGCCACGGCACTGCGCGAGGAGCTGGACTTCCGGGTCGAGGCGCGGAACATGACCGCGGTGGCCGCCGCCGCGGACGCCCGGGGCGGCGCGCAGGCCGGTTCGGTGCGCGTTCCGCGTCCGTACCAGGACCTGTGCTCCGAGCGGGTGCTGGTGATGGAGCGGCTGGTGGGCATCCCGTTGGCCAAGGCCGGTCCGCTGATCGAGGAGGCGGGCCTGGACCGCCGGGTGCTGGCGCGCGAGCTGCTGGAGGCGGTGCTGCGGCAGATCACCCTGGACGGGGTCTTCCACGCGGACCCGCACCCGGGCAACGTGCTGCTGCTCGCCGACGGCTCGCTCGGCCTGCTGGACTTCGGCTCGGTCGGCCGTCTCGACCGTGAACTGCGCGCCGCGCTAGGCCGGTTGACCGTCGCACTGAACCAGGCCGACCCGGTCGGGATGACCGACGCGCTGCTGGAGGTGACCACCCGGCCGGAGGGGCTGGACGAGTCCGCGCTGGAGCGTGACCTCGGTGCCTTCATGGCCCGGCACCTGGGCCCCGGGGCCGCCCCGGACGTCCAGCTGTTCGCCGCGCTGTTCCGGCTGGTGGCCCGCCACCGGCTCACCGTGCCACCGGAGTTCGCCGCGGTCTTCCGCGCCCTGGGCACCCTGGAGGGCGGACTCGCCCAGCTCGCACCGGGCTTCGACCTGGTCGCCGAGACGCGGTCCTTCGGCGAGCGGCACCTCACCGAGGCGCTCCGCCCGGCCTCGCTGAAGCAGACCGCCGGGGACGAACTGCTCTCCATGCTCCCGATGTTGCGCAGGCTGCCGCGCCGGCTGGACCGGATAGCCGGGGCGATGGAGGGCGGCCGCTTCGGCGTCAACGTCCGGCTGCTGGCCGACGAACGGGACCGGCGTACCGTCACCGGCCTGCTCCACCAGGTCCTGCTCACCGTGCTCGCCGCCACCTCGGGGGTGATGGCCGCCCTGCTGGTCGGGCTGGAGGACGGGCCCACCCTGGACGGCCGGATCACGGTCCACCAGTTCCTGGGCTACTGCCTGCTGGTGGTCGCCTCGGTGCTCGCCCTGCGGGTCCTGGTCACCGTCTTCCGCCCGCACCGCGACCAGGGCCTACGGTGAGCGGGTGACGGAGACGGCGTTCCTGGGCGAGCAGGTGCGGTGGCACGACCTGGTACGGGTCCGGGTGATCGGGCGGCCGCGGCCGCAGCACCTCCGGGCGGTGGTCCAGGAGGCCTACTCCACGCGGGAGTTCCGGCTGCGGCCGGGGGAGGAGTTCGAGTTCGTCGGGAGGTCGGCCGCCTGGGCGCAGCACGCGCCGGAGCCCGGCGACCACGTGCTGCTCTTCCTCGCCCGGATCGACGGGCGCTGGTACCAGGACCCGGCCGGCAGCGATCTGACGGTGCGGGAGCCCGACGGCACCCGCCTGCGCTACCGGGCCGGCCACGCCGCCGTGACCGGCTCGCGGCAGGTGCCGGCCGCCCTGCGGGAGAGCTGTCGGCCGGACCCGGAGCGGCCCGGGTACGTGACCTTCGACCGGGCCCTGACGGAGGCCCACCTGCGCTCGCTGATCGCCGAGGCGGGGGTGCCGACCGCTCCGTGGGGCCGCCGGAGGCGGTTCGCCGAGGCGGTCGGGCGCCGTTGGCCGGTCCTGAAGCGGTAGCCGGCCGGTCGGGGCCGGCCGGCCGCGGTCAGTGGCGGAAGCCGCTCCGGTCGGCTGAGTCCGGGGCACCCTTGGTCAGCCGGGCCAGGGCGGCGCGGATGTCCCGGGCGAGCAGTTCGACCTCGTCCCGCCCGATGCCGTGGCGGACCAGCACCCGCTGGATCACCGTCTCCTGACGATCCGCCGGGAGCGGGTAGGAGGGAACCTGCCAGCCCCGCATCCGCAGCTGGTCGGAGAGGTCGTAGAGGGTGAAGCCGGCGCCCCCGGGGTCGGTGAGCGTGTACGAGACGGCCGGCAGCGCCCCCGTGCCGTCGTACAGCAGGGTGAACGGCCCCATGGCGGCGATCTCCCCGGCCAGGTGGCGGGCGGTCTCGGCGCAGGCCCGCTGCACCCGGCGGTAGCCGCCCCGGCCCAGCCGCAGGAAGGTGTAGTACTGCGCGACCACCCCGCCGCCCGGGCGGGAGAAGTTGAGCGCGAAGGTCGGCATGTCGCCGCCCAGGTAGGAGACCCGGAAGACCAGCTCCTCCGGGAGGAGTTCGGCCGTGCGCCAGACGGCCCAGCCGACGCCGAGCGGGGCCAGGCCGTACTTGTGCCCGGAGGCGTTGATCGAGGCGACCCGGGGCAGCCGGAAGTCCCAGACCAGCTCCGGGTGCAGGAACGGCGCCACGAAGCCGCCGCTGGCCGCGTCCACGTGCACCGGCACGTCCAGGCCGGTCTCGGCCTGGATCCGGTCCAGCTCGGCGGCGATCTCGGCCACCGGCTCGTAGTCGCAGGTGTACGTGACGCCCATGATCGCCACCACGCCGATGGTGTTCTCGTCGACGTACTCGCGCAGCTGGTGCGGGCGCAGGCCGGTGGCCCCGGGCTCCAGCGGCACCTGGCGCAGCTCCACGTCGAAGTACCGGGCGAACTTCTCCCAGCAGACCTGCACCGGCCCGGCCACCAGGTTCGGCCGGTCGGCCGGCTTCCCCTCCCGGCGGCGGCGCTCCCGCCAGCGCCACTTCAGCGCCAGCCCGCCCAGCATGGCCGCCTCGCTGGAGCCGGTGGTGGAGCAGCCGACGGCGGTGCCGTCGGAGCCGGCCGGGGCGTGCCAGAGATCGCCCAGGATGTTGACGCAGCGCGACTCGATCTCGGCGGTCTGCGGGTACTCGTCCTTGTCGATCATGTTCTTGTCGAGGCACTCGGCCATCAGCCGCCGCACCTCGTCGTCGGTCCAGGTGGTGCAGAAGGTGGCCAGGTTCTGCGCTGCGTTCCCGTCCAGCAGCAGCTCGTTGTGGAGCAGGGCGTAGACCACCTCGGGCCGGGAGTGCTCGGCCGGCATGTGGTGCTTGGGCAGCACGTGCTCGCTCAACGCCGAGGCGAACACGTCCGTGGCCCCGTCGTACGCCCCGTGCTCCCGCACCTCGTGCAGCGCCATCGCTCTCCCTCTCGGTCACAGTCCGCCAGAAACCGACCATAACTGGACATATGACGGTGCGAAACCGCGCGACGCCGTCGGTGATCTCCGCTAGCCTGCCGCTCGCCGTTCGTATGCGGGGGTACACCGGTGCGCCGCCGAACGGCACCGATCGATGGGGGAACACATGCGATCCACCCCGGGCCCGCGGGTCCGCTCCACGCTCGCCGCACTGGGCGCGCTCGTCCTCGGGCTGACCACAGCCGGTCCCGCCGGAGCGGCCGGCGGTGCGCCCGCCGTGCCCACCGACCTGTACTCCGGCTACCGGGCCTGCGCCGCCGACCCGGCTGCGGCCACCTGGGTCAACGCCACCAACGGCGTCCTGCTGATGGGCATCCCGAGCCACCCCGACACGGCCGAACTGCGATACATCGGCGAGGAGTTCGAGTTCTGGCCGGTCGCCGACCCGGCCCGGACCACCACGCTGGTCAGCGGCACGGTGCCGAACGGTCGCGAGGGTGGCGTCACGGTGCAGCGCGAGGCGCTGACGGAGGGGCAGGCCTACGCCTGGCGGGCACGTACCGTGGCGGGCGGGGAGTCCTCCGCCTGGACGGCGCCCTGCCACTTCGTGGTGGACAACACCCGGCCGGCCAGGCCGCCGGTGATCAGCTCCTCGAACTACCCGGCGGACACCTGGTCCCCGGGCGGCCGCCCGATCGAGGTCACGCTCGACCCCGCCGGGGTCGAGGACGTGGGCGGGTACGTGTTCAGCTGGGTCGGCTCGCTCCCCGTGGTGGGCGGAGTCTCGATCGGCGAGCGGGGGATCCCGACCCCGATCGACTCCTACGAGACCTCCACGAGCTACCTGATCCGCGCGGCCGGCCCCGGCCTCCCGACCACCGTGCGCCTGCTCCCGCCCGGGGGCTCGGGGATGATGCGCCTCACCGTGGCCAGCATCGACCGCACCTGGAGCCGCTCGGCCACCACCGCCGAGTACACCTTCTACGCCAACTCGACCGCTCCGCAGATCCGGCAGCTGGTGGCCGAGCCGCAGTGGGGCGAGACGGTTCCGTTCAAGATCACGGCCAACCCGGACCTGCCGCCCGAGGCGCGGGTGACGGAGTACTCGGTGGAGATCTACGACGGCCGCGGCACCCGCAAGGAGACCGTGAAGCCCTCGGCCACCGGCAGCGCCGTGGTGCACCTCCCGCTGAACGGGCAGTACGTCACCCGCCTCTCGGTCTCCAGCACCAGCGCCAACGGCTGGGTGAGCAATCAGAACCAGTGGACCAGCCCGTACACGGACACCACCCCCACGGTGACCTCGCAGGTCTACCCCGAGAACGACTTCGGCGGCGGCGTCGGGGTGACCGGCACCTTCGTCCTCAGCCCGAAGGTGCCCGGTGTGACGAGCTACCGCTGCACCTTCGACGGCCGCCCGCCGGTGACCGTCCCGGCAGCCGCGGACGGCACCGCCCGGCTCGACTGGGCGCCGGAGTACAGCGACCTGCAGGGGCTGGACGTCACCCCCGTGCTGGCGAACGGGCTCGAACTGGCCTCGTACTACTACTCGTTCTGGGTCGCCTGACCGAGGCTTCGGCTCCGGAGGGCTGACGGACGGTCAGCCCTCCGGGGTGAGGTAGTGGCGGCCCGGTATCTGTTCGAAGATCAGGTTGGTGCGGGTCTGGGCCACCGCCGGGTGGGTGGTGAGGTGGTCCACCACGAAGTCGCGCAGGCCCTCGGGGCCCGCGACGCCGACGTGCAGCAGGTAGTCGTCGGAGCCGGCCATGTGGAAGACGGCCAGCACGCCGGGCAGGTCGGGGGCGGTGTTGCGGAAGCTCTCGTTCTGCTCGCGGGTGTGCGCCCGCAGCCGGACGGAGATCATCGCCTGGAGCGGCAGTCCGATCGCGGCGGGGTCGACCTCGGTCCGGAACCCCTTGATGATGCCGCGCTCGCGGAGCGAGCGGACCCGGGCCAGGCAGGTCGAGGGGGCGATCCCGACGGCCTCGGCGAGGGCGTTGTTCGGGGTCCGGGCGTTCTCCACCAGGACCCGCAGGATCGCCTGGTCGAGCTCGTCCACGGGGCCCCGGGCGGGCTGACGATAATTCGGCACGCCCCCCAGGCTCCCCGCCCCGGCCGCCGATCCGCAAGCTCCCGCGACCGGATTCCGAATAATGTTCGGATCGCTTCCATCGGATCATCGGAAAACTCCATCCTGGCCGCATGAGCAGCCCCGCCGTCACCCGGCACCCCGCGACCGGTCCGGACCCCGAGCCGGAGCTCCGCGACTTCGAGATCCCGGCCGCCGGGCTGCCCGACGCGGACCGCCTGCGGGCGCTGGACGCGATGGACGACTACCTGACCCGCAAGCGGCAGCACCTGGTCGGCTACCAGGCGACGCAGTCGCTGGCGGGCAGCGCGCTCGACCTGGCCCGGTTCATGCTGAGCAACATCAACAACCTCGGCGACCCGTTCCAGAGCGGCGGCTACAAGCCCAACACCAAGGTGGTCGAGCGCGCGGTGCTCGACTACTACGCCGGGCTCTGGCGCGCGGGCCGCCCGTACGACCGGGAGGACCCGGACTCGTACTGGGGCTACATGCTCTCGATGGGCTCCACCGAGGGGAACATGTACGCCCTCTGGAACGCCCGGGACTACCTCACCGTCCCCGGTGCGCCGCAGCCGGTCGCGTTCTACTCCGAGGACACCCACTACTCCTTCGCCAAGGCCGTCCGGGTGCTCGGCGTCTCCACCTTCCACGCGGTCGGAGCCGAGCTCTACCCGGACGAGTGCCCGCTCGGCGGCGACTGGCCGACCGAGGTGCCCTCGCTGGCCGGCCCCTCCGGACACTCCTGGGACGGGCCGGGCGCGATGGACCCGCAGGCGCTCGCCGTGCTGGTCGAGTTCTTCGCCGCCAAGGGCCACCCGGTCTTCGTCAACTTCAACCTGGGCAGCACCTTCAAGGGCGCGCACGACGACGTCCGCGCCGCCGGCGAGCTCCTGCTGCCGGTCCTGGAGCGGCACGGTCTGATCGAGCGTCAACTGCCGGACGGCACCGTCCGCCGGGGCTTCTGGATCCACGTGGACGGCGCGCTCGGCGGCGGGTACGCCCCCTTCGTGCGGATGGCGGCGGCCGACCCCGAGACCTACGGCTGGCGGCCCGAGCAGGAGCTGCCGGAGTTCGACTTCGGGCTGCGGCTGCCCACCGCCGCCCACGGTGAGCTGGACCTCGTCTCCTCGATCGCGATGAGCGGCCACAAGTGGGCCGGGGTGCCGTGGCCCTGCGGGGTCTTCATGACCCGCACCAAGTACCAGCTGGAGCCGCCGACCCGGCCCGAGTACATCGGCGCGCCGGACTCCACCTTCGCCGGCTCGCGCAACGGCTTCTCCCCGCTGGTGCTCTGGGACCACCTCTCCCGGCACTCCTACCAGGACCAGGTCGACCGGATCCGGCGCTCCCAGGAGCTGGCCGCGTACCTGGAGCAGCGGCTCGGCGAGCTGGAGCGGGAGCTGGGCACCGAGCTGTGGACGGCGCGCACGCCCGGCGCGGTGACGGTCCGGTTCCGCCAGCCGGGGCCGGAGGCGGTGGCCAAGTGGTCGCTCTCCTCCGAGAGCCTGCTGACCGTCCCCGGTGACCCGTCCTCCCGGCGGGACTACGTGCACGTCTTCCTGATGCCCTCGGTGGACCGGGCCAAGTTGGACGCCCTGCTGGCCGACCTGGCCGAGGACCCGGTCTACCGCGCGGCTGCCACGGCCGCACGGTAGACCGGCACGCCGCCGCCTCAGGCGGGGAGCGCGTCGACGGTCGGCACCACGGTGCCGAACAGGTCGGCGACGGTGGTCAGGGCGGCGGTGTGCAGCGCGGCGGCCGGCACCACCTCGCCGTCCGGGCCGGGCAGCGCCCGGGTCGCGCTGGCCTCGGCGACCACCGTGGGGCGGTAGCCGAGGTTGAACGCGCCCTGGGCGGTGAAGCTGACGCACATGTGGGTCATGAACCCGGCCAGCACCAGGTCCTTGCCGTCCTCCGGGACGACCCCGAGCCCGCGCAGCACCTGCTCCAGCTCGGTGCCGTGGAAGGCGTTCGGCACCTGCTTGACCACCACCGCCTCGCCCGCCGCCGGGGCGACCTCCGGGCTGATCGCACCGATCTCGGCGCGGATGTCGTACGGGGTGCCCTCGCCGCCGTCGTTGACGACGTGGACCACGGGCGTGCCCAGCTCCCGGGCCCGGGCCAGCAGGCGGGCGCCGGCCGCGACGGCCTCCTCGGCGCCGTCGAGCGCCATCACGCCGGAGCGGTAGGTGTTCTGGTAGTCGATCAGGACCAGGACGGACTCGCTCAGGCGGGGCGGGGTGCTGTCCAGGCCGCTGACGTCGCGGAGGGTGGCGGAGGCGGTGGTCGTGGCGGTCATGGGTGATACCTGACTTTCCGTGAGAAAACGGGCATGGTCGGGACGCGCCCGGCGCGGGCCGTGGCGCGGGTCCGGTTCGGCGTGGGTTCGGTTAGGCCTGGTTAGGCCCGGTTCGGTCCGGGCCGGTGGGTCTAGTCGGTGCGGAAGCGGCGGCGGTAGGCCGCCGGGGTGGTGGCCAGCTGGCGGCGGAAGGCGCGGTGCAGGCTCTCCTGGGAGCCGAAGCCGGCCGCCGCGGCGAGCCGCTCCAGTGGCTCGTCGGTGCCCTCCAGCAGGCGGCGGGCCGCCTCCACCCGGGCGGCCTGCACGTAGTCGGCCGGGCTGGTACCGGTCTCCTGCTTGAAGACCCGGGCGAAGTGACGCTCGCTCAGGCACATCCGGCCCGCCAGCGCCGCGGCGGACAGGTCCCCGTCCAGGTGGTCAGCGATCCAGAGCCGCAGCTCGTCGATGTCCCGGCGGGCCGCGGCGGGACGGGAGAGCGGCACCGAGAACTGGCTCTGGCCGCCCTGCCGCTTGAGGTACATCACCAGCTGCCGGGCCACCGCGAGGGCGGTGCCCTCGCCCTGGTCCTCGGCCACCAGGGCCAGCGTGAGGTCCAGGCAGGCGCTGATCCCGGCGCCGGTCCAGATCCGGCCCCGGTCGGTCCGGACGAAGATCGGGTCCGGATCGACCGTCACCGCCGGGTGGTCAGCGGCCAGTTGGGCGGCGGTCGACCAGTGCGTGGTCGCCGTCAGCCCGTCCAGCAGCCCGGCCTCGGCCAGCACGTGCGCGCCGACGCAGACCGAGGCCACCCGCCCGGCCCGGGGCGCGGTCTCCCGCACCCAGGCCACCACCCGGGGATCGTTCGCCGCCACCGGCCCGGCGGCGGTCATCTCGACCGCCCCCGGCACCAGCAGCGTGTCCACCCGGCCCTCGACCTCGTCGAACGTCAGGTCGGTGGCCAGCCTCACCCCCGCGGAGGTCCGCACCTGGCCCGGCTCGGGCCCGGCCAGCTCGACCCGGTACCCGGCCCGGCCCGCGGTCTCCTGGTTGGCCAGCGCGAACACCTCGGCCGGGCCGGTCACGTCGAGCAGGTCGACGTCGGGGAAGACCGCGATCACGACGCGGTGCGGAGTGGACGGAGTGGACATGCCTCCATCCTGGATCCGGTCCCGGATGGCGGCAATGACGATTCCCCGTCAGATCCGGACATCACGTCCGGTGCGGGGCCGGGCCTCCGTCGGCGGGATAAATCGGTGGTGGCGCGGCGGGGGTGGTTGTTAGCGTGGCCGCTCCGTCGGAGACGTCCAGTGGCCACCGCGGCCGGAAGGCAGGGAAGTGTATGACCCGGACTGCGCCGAGTGCGCCTCGCGGTAACGCGTAACTCCCGTTCTCCGCATCCCTCTTGAGGGATGACGTCCGTCGGACGGGGTTTCCCTGTCGAGGCCGCTCGGCCTGCTCTTGCTGTCCAAGAAGTCCTCCCAGCAAGGAGCACCCCGGGTGTCCAACTCCCAGTCCCACTGCACCGTCTCCGGCACCATGAAGACCGCCACCTTCGCCTGTGCCTGGTGCGGCCTCACCGTCACCACCTTCGCGCCCGACGGCGCGCGGCGGAACCACTGCCCGTCCTGCCTGCAGTCCCGGCACGTCCTCGACCAGGTCGAGGGCGGTCCGAGCGGCTGCCACGGCCGGATGACGCCGATCGCCATCGCCGTGCTGCGGACCGGCGAGTGGATGGTCATCCACCGCTGCGTGCGCTGCGACGAGCTGACGTCCAGCCCGGTCCACCCGGACGACAACCAGCTGATCCTGATGCGGACGGCGGTCCGCCCACTGGCCCAACCCCCGTTCCCGCTCGAAGCGTTCGGCGCGCTCTGAGGGGGACGGTCATGCCACGACGCAGCAACGCCGACCGCCGCGGCAACCGCCCGCAGCGCCACAAGGACGTCCTGCACGGTCTCGGCAGCGGGCACCGGGCGCACGACTTCCGGTGCGTCTCCTGCCGCCTGGACGTGTCCCTGGACGCCCCCGGCACCGCCCACCGCAACCACTGCCCCAACTGCCTGGCCAGCCTCCACGTCGACCGCCGGGTCCCCGGCGACCGCGCCTCGGAGTGCCGGGGCCGGATGGAGGCCCTCGGTCTCTCCGTCCGCCCTGACGGGGAGTGGATGATCATCCACCAGTGCCTCTCCTGCGGCGAGTTGAGCGCCAACCGGACGGCGGGCGACGACAACCCGCTGCCCCTGCTCCGCCTCGCCGTCCGCCCGCTGCGCGAGCAGGGGGCGTACGGGCGGGCACCGCTCGACCTCTGAGACGCCGCGGGGCCCGGACCACGGGAAGTGGTCCGGGCCCCGCGGCGGTGGATCAGACCGGGCCGGCCGTCCGCCGTGCCCGCCGGGCCAGGTGGATCGCCAGGGCGAGCACGAGGGCAACGGCGAACGGGGCGAGGGAGACGGCCGCGAGCCGGAGCGCGAGGCGCGGGTTCATGGCCCCGTCCAGGAACAGGAACGGGATGAACAGCAACTGGGGAACGATCCCGAGGGCCACCCCCGCCGAACGGTGCAGGTCCGGCGGGCGGGCGGAGAGCCGGAGCAGCAGCACCACCGCGGTCGCCGTGCAGAGCCAGGCCGGCAGCAGTTCGAGGTACTGCACGTACACGGCGCCGCCGGGCGACAGCACCCCGAAACGGTCCGCCGCCATCAACGGGAACGCGACCCCCAGGGCCAGCCCGGCCACCTCCCACCTGCCGCGCGGGCTCCCGTCCACCAGCGTGCTCGGGGCGAGGGCGAGCACCAGACCGCCGAGCGCCGCCCCCACCGCCTCGCCGAGCATGAACATCTGGTGCGATCCGACCAGCAGGGGAGTGGAGGCACCGGCCAGTGCCCCGAGCACGCCGAAGATCCGCGCCGCCCGCCACCGGCCCAGTACCGAGAACACCAGGGCGAGCAGCCACGGCAGGGTGGGCACCGCCGACGCGATCCCCTGGACCAGGGCCGGGCGGAGGCCGTAGACCGGGTGCGGGTTCCGGAACCGCTCGACCAGTTCGGGAAGGGTGGGCAGCAGCAGGTGGAGGGCGTAGCCGGCGGCGACCGCCACCACCACGGGTGCCGCACCCGCCAGCACCCGCCCGGCCGGGTCGGTGGGGCCGATCCGCAGCCGCAGCCGGAGCGCGTGTTTGGCCAGGTCCCGCCGCTCGCGGAGCACCTGGCGCCGGGTCAGCCCCTCGGCGGTTTCGGCGAACACGGCCTCGATGTCCGCGCCGTGGGCCGCCCGGTAGGCGGCGGGGTAGAGCCCCATCAGCAGGCGCCCGGCCCGCGGGGCCGCGAACTCGCTCATGCGCCCGCTCCGTTCGGCCGCAGCCGCACCGCGAGGCGCCGCTCGGTCTCGGCCACGGACCGCCGCAGCCGCCCGGCCTCCTCGACCAGCACGTCCTGCCCCTGCCCGGTGAGCGCGAAGGTCCGGCGCATCCGTCCGCCGACCACCTCCTCGCGCTCCACCTCGATCAGGCCCTGCTGGAGCAGCCGGTCGAGCGCGGTGTACAGCGTCCCGGTGCTGAGCCTGGTCCGCCCGTCGGAGATGGCCAGCACTTCCTGGATGATCGCGTAGCCGTGCCTCGGGGCATCGGCCAGCGCGGTGAGCACCAGTCTCGTGGGCTCCTGGAGTTGACGATCCGTCATGGCGGCGAGCATAGGTTCAACTTCGCCATATGTCGATGGTTTACCTATGAGCCCGCGCGTCCGCCCGCGCGTCCACCTGCCCGCCCGCCTGCCCGCCCGCCGGATGTCAGGGGCCGCCGCCGGGGACGACCAGCCCGGATTCGTAGGCCAGCACCACGAGTTGGGCCCGGTCGCGGGCGTGGAGCTTGGTCATGGCCCGGTTGACGTGGGTCTTCGCGGTCATCGGACTGATCACCATGCGGTCGGCGATCTGGTCGTTGGACAGGCCCCGTGCGACCAGTGCGACGGCCTCGCGTTCGCGGCCGGTCAGCTCGTCCAGCCCCCTGGCGGCACCGGGGCCGAGCGGCTGGGCGACGTACCGGTCGATCAGCCGGCGGGTGATCGAGGGCGCGAGCAGCGCGTCGCCGCGCGCGGCCACCCGCACCGCGTGCAGGAAGTCGTCCGGGACGACGTCCTTGACGAGGAACCCCGCGGCGCCGGCCCGCAGCGCCTCGAAGACGTACTCGTCCAGGCCGTAGTTGGTCAGGATGACGACGTGCACCCCGGCGAGCGCCGGGTCGGCGGCGATCCGACGGGTCGCCTCGATGCCGTCCACCCCGGGCATCTGGACGTCGACGAGCGCGATGTCGGGCAGGTGCCTCCTGGCGAGCTCCAGTGCCTCCTCCCCGTCGGCGGCCTCGGCCACCACCTCGATGTCGTCCTCCAGGTCGAGGAGGGCCCGGAAGCCGCTGCGGATGAGCGGCTGGTCGTCGACCAGCAGGACCCGGATCACGCGGCACCGTCCACGGGGAGTTCGGCCTGGACGGTGAACCCGCCCTCGACGCGCGGCTCGGCGCGCAGCCGGCCGCCGAGCGCGGCGACGCGCTCCTGCATGCCGAGCAGCCCGACCCCGGGCGCCGGGGTGCTGCCGGGGGCGGCCCTGCCGTCGTCGTCGATGCGGAGCGCGAGGACGCCGGGCCGGTGGTCGATCCGGACCGAGGCCCTGGTGGCGGCGGCGTGCCGGACGACGTTGGTCAGCGACTCCTGGACGATCCGGTAGGCGGTCCGGCCCACGGTGGCCGGTACGTCGTGCTGCTGACCCTCGATGGTCAGCGTGGTCTCCAGGCCGGTCCGGCCGGCCCGCTCCACCAGTTCCGCGACGTGGCCGAGCCCGCGCGGCGGTGCCGTGCCGTCGTCGCGCAGCGCCTCCAGGGTCGCGCGCAGCTCCCGGCTCGCCTCGCGCCCGGCCTCCTGGATCGCCAGCAGCGCTTCCGGCACCTCCTCGCCGCGCCGGCGGGCCACGTGGACGGCGACCTCCGACTGCAGCTTGATGACCGAGATCTGGTGGGTGAGCGAGTCGTGCAACTCCCGGGCGATGTGCAGCCGTTCCTCGTCCGCGCGGCGCCGTGCGGTCTCCTCGCGGGTGCGTTCGGCCTCGTCCGCCCGCC
The DNA here is from genome assembly GCF_044452665.1 of Kitasatospora sp. NPDC051853. Taxonomy (NCBI): domain Bacteria; kingdom Bacillati; phylum Actinomycetota; class Actinomycetes; order Kitasatosporales; family Streptomycetaceae; genus Kitasatospora; species Kitasatospora sp. NPDC051853. The sequence goes on from NZ_JBITBY010000003.1 coordinate 562,585, forward strand.
GCTCGGCCTGCCGCACCGCCTCCCCCGCGGCCGCGGCCGCGATCAGCCAGGCGATCTCCAGGGTGGAGCGGGCCCGGACCGAGGTCTCGCCCACCGGCCCGTCGTGGACGGCCAGCGCCGTGAGCTGCAGGACCACCAGCAGGACGACGGACGCCACCGCCGCGAGGGTGCGACGCCCGGCCCGCACCACGCCGTACACCGCGACCAGGTACGCGACGGTGAGCACGTCGAACCCGGCCGCCTGGTAGCCCACCGCGCACAGCCCCGTGGCTGCCAGGACGGCCACCGGAGCCCTGCGGCGCGCGGCCAACGCCAGCCCGCCGGCCGCCAGCAGCACCTGGCCGAGCAGCTCCGCCCCCGTACCGGCGTGCCGCCCGGACCACCCGCTGCCCAGCATCAGGGCCGCCACGCCCAGGGCGACCGCCCAGTCCTCGACCCCCGCCGTGACGCCGAACCGTCGTCTGCTCATGCGCGCACCCTAACGAGGCGTCAGCCGCGGGCGGATCCGGCCCGTGGACGAGTTCGCGCCTACCGCGCCCGCGGTAGGCGCGGGGTTCCTACCGCGCCCGCGGTAGCCGGCTGCGCCCGCGGCGGCACCGCGGAGTTCCTCCTCCCGCGGGACGACCGGAGGCCGGTGGGGCGGACAGGATCGGCAGCGTCCGTCAGCACGAGCCGTACCGGTCGCAACGGCCTTGGCAGCCATGCCGGTTGTACCGGTCGCACGAGGAGAAGGAGAACCCCCATGTCCGTCCGTCAACTGTCCGCCGCCTCCGTGGCCGCGCAGGCCCCGGTCCAGCAGCTCGCCGACGCCTACGGCCTGACCGCCGGGCGGCTCGTGGGCACCGCGGGCGCGCTGGTGGCACTGGCCGGCGTGCTCGTCGGCATCCTGGCCCTGGCCCACACCCGCCGGTCCGGCGGCGACGGCAGGCGGGGCGCCCAGGCCGCCCTGGTGGCCGGCCTGGTCGGCGTGGTCACCGGCGCGGTGACCCTGGCCGTCGCCGACGGAGGCCCCGGCACCGGCAACGGCGTGGTCGGCGCCGGGGCCGGCCTGGTCCTCGGCCTGGTCTCCGCCGCCCTCGGCCGCCCCGCTCTCACCCGCCGCGCCGGCTGACCCCGCCGTGCCGGCTGATCCCGCAGACGTCGGCTGACCCCGCAGACGTCGGCTGACCCCGCCGATGCGAGGACCTCGGCCACGAACGCGCCGGGGTCCTCGCATCGGCGGGGCCACCGCACCGGGTCCACGGGCCGCGGTACGAACCACCGCGGCCGTCAGGGCCGGACGGAGCACCACCGGGTGTCACGCCATCAGGTGGCCCCAGGTGACCGGGCCGACCACGCCGTCCACCTCGATCGAGCGGTCCTCCTGGAAGGAGCAGACCCCTTGCTCGGTGGCGTCCCCGAAGTCCCCGTCGGCGCCCCAGGGTTCGAGCAGCTCGCCGTATCCGTGGTGGATCAGCGCCTGCTGGACGGTGACCACCGGGCCGCCCGTGGAGCCGTTGCGGATCAGCTGCCCCGGGTAGCCGTCGGCGGCCCGGGCGGCGGAGGTGGAGGAGGAGCCGTACGGCGGCCGGCCGAAGCCGAGCACGCTGCCCCGGGGGCGGCTACGGCGGTAGCAGCCGTCCCCGTTGCTCTGCGAACCGCCGTCCCCGGGGCTGGTGTTGCCCTCGACGGTGGTCAGCCGGTGGCCCGGCGCGCTGTCCTCGACGACCAGGCCGACATGGTCGGCCACGCCGTCCTCGTCCCAGTCGTAGAAGACGACGTCACCGCGCCGGGCGGCGGAGTCGGCGTCCACCCACTGGCCCCGGTCCCGGAAGAACTCCACGTGGTCCGGGCAGTAGGCGAAGCGGCCGACGGCCTCGGCGTTGCCGCTCCGGTCGGCCCAGTACGACACTGCCATGTCGCACCAGGGGTTGTGGTTGAGGCCGTACCAGGCCCCGTGCTTGCTGTCGTTGCCCGCGCCCTCCTGGTAGCCCAGGTCGGCGGTGGCGGCCGCGATCATCGCGTCGGCGGTTCCCATGAGCACATCCCTTCCTACGTGGTGACGACGGGTCAGAGCGGGCGGGCGAAGACCATCGACCAGTAGGAGATGCCGTTGCCCCCGACGGTGCGGGAGGCGCCGGCGTTGCGGAAGTCACCGCGCAGGATCTCCTCGTGCGGCGGGTGGTCGATCCAGCCCTGGACCATCGACTCCGGGGTCGTCCACTGCCCGGGCGCGCCACCGGCCACCTCACCGAGGCCGCCCCAGCGGTAACCGGCCCGGGTGAACGCGCCGCCGAGATCGACCCAGTGGCCCTGCTGCCCCCGCCGGGCCTGCTCCTGGCTGCTGGCCACCGCCGCGGGGGTGAGCCGGCCGTCGTGCTGGACCGGGCCGAGGCCCCGCCGGGCGCGGTAGGCGTTGACCAGGGCGATCACCCGGCCCTCGTCGCCACCGCCACCGCCACCGCCCGACGGCTGCTGCGGCTGCTGGCTCTGGCCGCCGCCCGAGCCGCCCGGGCTGCCCGCACCGCCGACCGGCACCAGCTGCCAGCGCTGCCCGCTGCCGCCCTGGTCCAGGGCCCAGACCCCGAGCGCGCTGCCCACCTGGTCCGCCGTCAGATAGCCGCCGTCGCCCCGGGCGGTGCGCAGCCGGACCCAGCCGTCGCCGGCGTCCTCGACGTACCAGCGCTGGTTGTCCTGGCCGTGCTCCTGGTAGAGGTGGGTGTTGAAGGCGTTGAAGTTGTGGTCCATCACCATGGCCTGGCCCGGGGCGTGGGTGCCCTTGGTGAGGCCGGTCTCCAGCAGCCAGGTGCCGTTCTCCTTGGCCCAGAAGACCCAGGTCTGGGCCTTCGTCCCGTTCGGCTGCCAGGCCTGGATCCGGGTGCAGGGCGCGGTGCTGGAGGAGCTGACGTCCGCCACCGTGCCGCTGGCGGACTTGAGGACGTAGACCTGGCCGTTCTGCGGGAGCACTGTCATGGGGTCGGTGCCTTTCGTGCGTGCTTGCCGTCTGACATGACGGAGTCTCGCCGCGGCCGATCTACGCGCGTTCTCCATGGCGTACACAAGTTCTTGACGCCGGCTCAACGGCCCGGGAAACACGAGAGACCGGCCGCGCACAGGGCACGGCCGGTCTCTCGTGGGCGGAGCGGGATCAGCTCTTGGGGCGCTTCTCCCCCTCTGCGATGATGGTGTGCAGCGGACGCACCTCGTACCGGAACCGCGGCTGCTCCTTCTCCTGCTCGGCGGGCTCGGGGCGGCTCTGCTCGGTCTCGCTCATGGCGCTGGCCTTTCTGGTGGGCGTCGGACGACGGCTCATTGTGCGGACCGCGAATCAACGAACGATCAACGCCGAATGCCGGACCAGGGGCTGGCTCGGGCGTGCCGCACCGGAGGTCGGGGACCGGAAGCGGTGCAGTGAACACGGGGGAACCACATGACCGACTTCGACCTGTCCGGACACCTGCCCGGACACCGGCTCGACTTCCGACTGCTCGGCCCGCTGCACGGCCGGCTCGACGGCCGCGAACTGGACCTCGGCCCGCCCCAGCAGCGCGCCCTGCTCGCCGTACTGCTGCTGCGGCCCGGCCGGCCGGTCGGCAGCGACGAACTGGCCGAGGCGATCTGGGGCGAGGACCCTCCGCAGCGCGCGCTGGGGATGCTCCGCCAGTACGCCTGGCGCCTGCGCACCGTACTGGAGCCGGACCGGCCGGCCCGGGGCGCGGGCACCGTACTGGTCTCGGTCGCCGACGGGTACGCGCTGCGGATCGAGCCCCCGCAGGTCGACGCGCACCGCTTCGAGGAGGACCTGGCCACGGCCGCCCGGGCCGCCGCGGACGGCGACCGGGAGGCGACCCGCACCCGGCTCGCCGCCGCGCTCGCCCACTGGACCGGCACGCCGTTGGCCGGGCTGCCCGGACCGTACGCCGAGCGGCAGCGCGACCGGCTGACGGAGCTTCGGCTGGGTGCGCAGGAGGACCTGCTGGACTGCCTGCTGGAGACCGGCCGGTCCACCGAGGCGCTGGCCGAACTGCAGACCCTCACCGCCCTGCACCCGCTGCGCGAACGCCCGCGGGCCCAGCTGATGCTGGCGCTCTACCGCAGCGGGCGGCAGGCCGAGGCGCTCGGCGTCTACGCCGAGACCCGGCGGCTGCTCACCGCGGAGCTCGGCGTCGAACCGGGCGCCGCGCTGTCCGACCTGCAGGCCCGCATCCTGGCCGCCGACCCGGGCCTGGACGTTCCATCCCCGACTGTCCCGGTCCCGGCCCGTCCCGCCGACCGTACGCCGCGCCAACTCACCGCGGACGTGGCCGACTTCACCGGACGGGCGGATACCGTCGAGCAGCTCGCGGCCGGGCTGCGGCCGGGCCCCGGCGGCGCACTCGCGGTGTGCACCGTCTCCGGCCCCGGCGGGGTGGGCAAGACCGCGCTGGCCGTGCACGTCGCACACCGGGTCCGGGCCGAGTTCCCGGACGGGCAGCTCTACGTCGACCTGCGCGGCGCCGGCCCCGCGCCCGCCGAACCCGGCACGGTGCTCGCCCGGTTCCTGCAGACCCTCGGGCTGCCCGAGAGCGCCGTCCCCGAGGACCTGGAGCAGCGTGCCGCGCACTACCGCTCGCTGCTGGCCGAGCGGCGGGCCCTGGTGGTGCTCGACAACGCCCACGACACCGCCCAGATCCGCCCCTTGCTCCCCGGGGGCGGCGGCTGCGCCGTGCTGGTCACCAGCCGGGCCCGGACCATCCTGCTGCCCGGTGCCCGGCAGTTCGAGCTGGACGTGCTGACCGAGGACGAGGCGCTCGCCCTGCTCACCGCCGTGATCGGCCCCCAACGGGTGGCCGCCGAACCGGCCGCCGCCCGTGAACTGGTCGCCGTCTGCGGCCGGTTGCCGCTCGCCGTCCGGATCGTGGCCAGGCGGCTGGCCGGCCGGCCCGGGCGACCACTGGCCGACCTGCTGGCCCGGCTGCGCGACCAGCACCGACGGCTGGACGAACTACGGGTCGGCGACCTGGCCGTCGAGGCCACCCTGCACCTCGGCTACTCCGCCCTCCGCCCCGAACCCGCCCGCGCCTTCCGGCTGTTGGCCTTCGGCGACCTGCCCGACCTGCCAGTGGACGTGGCCGCCGCACTGCTCGGCACCGACCGGGACGGCGCCGAGCACCTCGCCGAGACCCTGGTGGACGCCGGCCTGCTGGACCCGTACCGCGCCGACAGCTACCGCTACCACGACCTGCTCCGGCTGTACGCCCAGCGACTGCGCGAGCGCACCGACCCGGTGGCCGACCAACAGGACGCCGTACGAAGGCTGTTGGACCATCTGCTGGCCAGCACCGCGAACGTCTCGCACCTGATCGAACCCGGTCACGCACTGCACCGCAGCCTGCACCCGACCGAGGCCCCGGGCAGCACGCCCGCCGACGAGAGCGCCGCCCGCCAGTGGCTGCGCGACCGGCACACCCTGCTCGCCGCCACCGTCGAACACGCCCTGCGGGAACTGCCCGGCGCGGCGCGACCCGCCGTCGACCTGCTGCTGCTCTGGTTCGGCCTGGCCGAAGGGCCGGCCCACCGAGGGGAGTTCCAGCGGCTGATCTCACTCGCGACGGACACCGCCCGGGAGCAGCACAGCCCCGGCGCGGAGGCCCGGGCCCGCTACCTGTCCGGGGTCCTGCACTACCTGACCAACGCGTACGCACCCGCCGAGCAGCAGCTCACCCGCAGCCTGGCCCTGGCCGAACAGGCCGACGACCACGTCGCACGGCACCTGGCGGCGAACGCGCTCGGCGTGCTGCACTTCTCCACCGCCCGGCCCGAGCGGGCGCTCGAACTCCTCCTACTGGCAAAGGAGTTGGCCGAACTCTTCGGCGACCGGGGCAGCGCCGGGCTGGTGCTCTCCACGATCTCCCGGGTGTACGTCGCACTCGGCAGCCCGGAGCAGGCGGTGGCCGCGGCCGAGGGGGCGGTGCAGGCCGCCCGGGCCGTGGCCAACAGCTCCGGCGTCGCCCGGGTGCTCTACCAGTACGGCTGCGTCCTGCGCCGCACCGGACAACCCGAGCCGGCCACCACCCAACTCACCGAAGCACTCGACCACTTCAGGTCCCACCGACACCGCGACTGGGAAGGCCTCACCCTGGCCCGGCTCGCCGAGTGCCACCTCGACCGGGCCCACCGACCCGAGGCCACCCACCTCGCCGAACAGGCCCTGACCATCGCCACCGAACTCACCAAGCCCTACGCCCAGGCCCTCGCCCACACCGTCCTGGGCCAGTCCCTCCCCTCAGCCACCCACCTCCGCACGGCCCTCACCCTCTTCGACCAGCTCGGCTCCCCGGAAGCCGCCGCCGTCCGCACCCTGCTCGCCGACCAGGCCGAGGCGGCGCCGGCCGACAGGCCGTCGGACGCGAGTACGCGCACGGGGATGTCGTAGCCGGACACCAAGCCTCGGCATGTCCGTCCACCCGGACGGTGAGCGGCAGGTCGTCACCAGTGCCTCAGTCGGAGGGAGTTGAGGCTTCCAGCCGGCTGCCGCCCCGGGCCCGGACCGCAACAGCGGTCCGGGCCCGGGGACGGCGAGGACACGTCGTGAGGAGGCTGGTCCTACCAGGCCTTCGCGCGGTGGCGCCAGGGGAGCCGGGCGGTGGTCCAGGCCGCCCAGCCACGCACGGTCGGCCATGCCGCGACCAGTCCGAGGAGACCCCCGACGACGATTCCGGCGAAACCGGCCAGGTAAACGGGGAACCGGCTCGCCCCGGCGGGTCCCGACAGGGAGCCCCAGTCCTGGAACGGCCAGGCGATTGCGACCAGTTGCCCCTGCACGCTGCTCACGGGCAGGGTTCCACCGCCGGCCTCCTTGAGGTGGGACCGCGAGTCGACCGAGATGCTGCGGGCATCGCCGAGGACGAAGATCCGCCCGGTTGGCACCTGCACGGTGAAGTCTCCGAAGGCCGCGGTGTCGCCGTGTGCGTACGGTTCGTCGACGGTCCGGCCGTTGACGCCGAGTCGACCCTGGGCGTCGCAGCAGCTGACCGTGTCGCCGGCCACCGCAACGACCCGGACGGTGTACGTCAGTCCTGCCGTGTCGCCGGCCCAGTCGCCGCTCCGGACGACGACGACGTCTCCGCGTCGGATGCCCTTCCCGCCGTCGGCCTCGGTGTCCAGGACGGTTTCGTTCCACGCCTTGGCCGTTGGTGACATGGCGATGGTGCCCACCCGGTGGAACTCGTAGCGGTGGGCCCACAGGAGTGCGCCGATCGAGACCAGGAGTGCGCCCGCCACGGCCGTGAAGATCCGCCAGTACCGGTACTCGGTCCTCGATTTCGGCGGATGGGTCCGGTCCGCGGAGAACATCCCGCCTTCGGCTGCCGTCTCAGGGGCCCTGCTTTCGATCCTGCTGTCCACAGCACTGCTCCGATCTTCTGCTACTCGCGGCGGAGGTCCTCGGGGCGGGGCCGCAGTCCCGAGACGAACAGGCTCACCGCACCGGCAACGGCCAACGCGACGGCCACCAGTGGGAGCGCGAAGCCGACGGCGCCGAGGTACCACCCGATCTGCTGACCCGAAAGCAGCAGCAGCGCGTTCGCGGCCAGGTGCCCCGTCCCCAGTGCCAGGACCAGGGCGAGGGCGAGCGGTGCCAGCAACTGCCAGGCCTGGACCGCCCGGAGCGTTCGCACCGGCGTACCGACGACGACCAGGGAAGCCACGTGGCGTCGCCGCTCGATGGACCGTCCGATGGCGCTGATGAGGAACGCGACGATCCCCAGGAGGAAGCCGACCCAGATGCCGCTGTACACCACACCCTGGTGCACGTGGTAGGCCTCGAGCCCGTCGAGGTCGAGGTCGATGACGCTCATCGTCGCGGCGGGAGCAACCTTCACCAGGGCGGAGGCGAAGCGGTCAAGGCCCTTGATGCTGGACGGCAGCCGGAAGAAGTAAATGGTGTTGGACGTCAGCATCCGGGGTTGCACGGCGCGGGTGTCCAGCAGCGCCATACCGGTGGGAAGCAGGCCGGCGTTGGGCACGTCCAGGGTCTGTTCGGGGACCTCCACCGCGGTGGTGGTGCCCTGTGCGTCCAGGTACGGCAGGACGGTTCCGGCGGAGACGAGAGGCGCCGTATACCCTCCGAGATGCGTCCTGAGCCGGTACAACTCCCCGTCCCGGCAGTCGGGCAGTGGCGTGTTGCTCATCATGCGCAGGGCTCGGCAGTCCGCGGAGATCTTCTGAACCCCCATGAGGCGTACCCGGTCCGCCTCGCCCTGGGGAGCTCCGCCGACACCACCACTGGGGGGTGCGGTGATGCTCTTCTGCAGCAGCCAGTGGAATGCCGCGGGCAGCGCGACGGCACGGTCTCGTGCCTCGGCCGGAACGTCGTTGCCGGACAGCTGCACGACCAGGTGATCGGGTGCGGGCAGGGCGGCCAACTCCGACTGCCTCAGGACACCCGCTCCGATCGTGGCCGTCAGAATGAGTACGCACAGGCCACCGAGGTGCCAGGACAGTCCGGCCGATTCGAAGCGGACCCGTCGAGCAGCGAGACGGACCGCCAGTGGCGACGACGTTCCGACGAGCCATCCGGCAACCGTCATCAGCAGCGGACGCAAGACCAACAGGAGGCCGACCGTCGCACACAGCACCCCGGCGATCAGCACGGCGCCCGATCCGCCGCTCATCGCCGCTCGGCGGCCCCCACCGTTGTCCGAGGTGAGGAGCGGGAAACCGATGAGCCCCAGCCCGAGGACGAACGGTACGCCGTACCACCACCGCGGTTCCTTGTCGGCGGTGTCGAATCGCGCCTCGACCGGCCTGGCCAGTGCCCTGCTGGTGCCCTGCGCCCCGATGAGGGCCGCGCTCAGCGTGATCAGCACCAGCGCGGCAACGGCCCCGGCCGTGGGCAGTTCCGAAGCCGAGGGGTACCAGGTGAACCCCAGGACGCCGGACGGCCCGAGCAAGCGGTTGGCCAGTCCGTAACCCGCGATGCCGAGCAGGCCGCCGAGCAGTCCCGCCGCGGCCGACTCGAGTGCGGCCAGCCGCAACACCTGGCGCCGAGGCAGCCCGAGCAGGCGCAGGGCGGCGTACCGGCGGGTCCGGGTCGCGGCCGAGAGGCGTGAGCAGACGTTGAGGTAGATCGCCATGGGCGCCACGATGATCAGCGCCAGCTCGAAGGGAACGTTGCCGAACTGGGCCTTGACCTCTTCGTCGGCGCCGGATCCGCCCCAGCCGCGCCCCTCTGCCGGGCGGCCCATCTGCTCACGCTGCACACCGACGTAGGCGTACAGCTCGGACGGCCCCAGCAGACCGGCCGGGCCGATCTCACCGATGCTCGTTCCTTCCAGCAGGCTCTTGAAATCGACGTCCCGAGAAGCCAGTTCGGCGGCCGCCGGAGAGAGGAGAACCTCCCCCGGGCCGGGTAGGCGGGAGACTCCAGGGGGGAGGGGAGCGTTCTCGGACCGCGTCACGAGCACGCGGGTCACGCGCGCATCGTGCCAAGCGCCGAAGGCGATCTGGAAGCTGAAGCTTCCCCTCTCTTCGGCAAGAGCGCTGAGGGGTTGCCGGTTGGAGCTGACCGCACCGCGTTCCGTCAGGACCGACGGCATCATCCCGACCAGCAGGACCACCACAGCGCCCAGCGCGAGCCCGAGGACCATCAGTGCCATCCGGATGGCGCCGGGCGCACCGCCACCCCGGATGACGCGAACGGCCAGCCGCAGATCGATCACTTCTCGGCACTCCCCGGCGCGACGGGCTCGGAACCGTGTAGAGCACCATCGCGCAGAGCGATGGCGCGATCCGCACTCCGGGCCAGTGAGTGATCGTGAGTCACCAGCACCACTGCGGAGTTCTGCTCCCTGGCCAGTTCCCAGAGCAGGTCGATGACCACGGCTCCGTTGGCACTGTCCAGTGCCCCGGTGGGCTCGTCGGCGAAGACCACCGCAGGGCGGTGAACGACCGCGCGTGCCACGGCCGCACGCTGCGCCTGGCCTCCCGAGACCCGGGCCGGCCGTCGGTCGGCCAGCTCGGCCAGGCCGAGCCGGTCCAGCAGGTTGCCGACACGCTCCTGCCGTTCCCCCCTCGGTACCTTCAGCAGTTCGAGGGGGAGCGAGATGTTCTCGGCGATCGTCAACTCTGGTACCAGCTCGGAAGATTGGAAGATGAAGCCGAACGAGGTCCGTCGGAGCTCAGACCGCTCGTCGTCCCCCATGCCGGCCAGCGAGCGCCCCTGGAACGCGACCGTGCCGCCCTCGGGTTGGATCAGTCCGGCCAGGCAGTAGAGCAGAGTCGTCTTGCCCGACCCGCTCGGACCCACCAGGGCAACAGCCTCGCCGGCCGCGATCGAGGCACTCACGCCGTTCAGCACCCGTGTTGTCTGGAACGAGTGGCTTACGTCTTTTCCGACGAGCATGTGGTTCCGTTCACTCTGAGCAGTAAGGTGGGCGGGTGCCCGCCCGGGGCTTCTGATCCAAGCCCCGGGCGGGCACGCTGGGTTCAGCGAGTCATGTACTCGGTCGCGCAGCTGTCAGTGCCCCAGCTGTTGTAGCGGCAGGTCTGGACCCACCCGTAGGTGACCCACGTGGCCTGCGGGTCGTACACCACACGGTCGACCCACACCGTCGCCCCGCTGCCGCCGGAAGTGCTGCCGATGGTCGAGTAGCTGTAGCCCGAGACCTTGGCGAGCGCCTTGACGCTGTTGCTGTCCGCGGCGGTGTCGGACAGCGTGCCGGAGACCTGCATCCCGCCGTGGTTGCTGCCCTTCGCCCACCAGGTGACGTTGCCCTCCAGGTTCTGGGTGGACGTACCCACCCAGATGTAGCCGTTGCCGCTCCGTGCGACCGCGGCGGTGGCCACGCCGGCCAGCAGCGCTCCGGTGAGCCCCACTATCGCTGTGCCCTTACGTATGGACGTGCGCATATCCCCTCCAGGGGTGCGATGGAATGGCTTTAAGTTGATCGTTCTTTCGAGGCCTCCCTCGTGATCAACGAAGGCGACTTTAGCCAGCGATGTGCGGGTGCGATCATTTTGCAGAAGGGGTGTGGCGTAGATCACATCTTGTACCGGACATGCGTGCACGTATCGGACGTCATGGAATATGACCCTCCTCTTGTATGGGTTGAAATAAGGATGACTGGCGGGCGGTCGGCGGCGCCGGGGGGAGGGGGCTCGTTGTTGCTGACTGTCCATCAACAGCGTTTGAAGTAGCATTAGTTGTATGGACCTCTACGCCGGGGTGGGGAGGTGGCGGCAGTCGTCGAGCGTGTGCCGCGTGCACCGGGTGCTGCGGCATCGGCCTCTGGTTCTTCGGCGTCGCGAATCGGTCGGGCGGTCATTCACCGGGCAGATTTTGACGAGTGCTATCGGGGTCTGGTTCGGCTGGGAGAAGTTCCCGTTGAGGGTCCTTTGAGATTTGTCGCTGAGGAGCCGAGGTGGGGGAGTCGTTGTATGTGTGAAGGCGCTCGAGGCTTGTAGCTCGGCGCGCTCCGGTTCGGTGCGAAGCGACCCTCGGCTCCCCGGTGTCCTGCTCCTGAGAAGGTCGGTATTGCTGGAGCGGGCTGCGAAGCCGCCCGCTCCAGGCCCGCACCCAGCCTTCTGGGTCCACATCTGGCCGGCGGCGTCCGCAGGGCTTCGACGGTGCGGTCGCAGTCCCGTTCGATCCCGACGTGGCCGGGCATTGCGCCGTGACTCGTGGAGCGAGGGCTTCCGGCGCGCCCGGTGCCGGCCGCCGCCTCGCCCCGACGTATCGAAGGGGGCCATGGGGGCTGTGGCGATCTCGGCCTCGCCGCGGGCCGTCCGACGCCGATCGTGTTCCCCTTCCGGCCGTCCGGCCGGTTCCAGCGTGCCTCGAGGTGACCAGGCCGTACCCGCGGAACGACGAAGGCCCCGGGCCGCTGTGCGGTCCGGGGCCTTCGTGAAGGCGGAGGATACGAGATTCGAACTCGTGAGGGTTTTATCCCAACACGCTTTCCAAGCGTGCGCCCTAGGCCTCTAGGCGAATCCTCCGTGGGAGAGCTTAGTACATGTTCGGGGGTGCTCGCGACCATCCATCTGCAGGTGGTCGGGGGTGGGTGCCTGGGGATGGGTGGGCGGGTGGGGTGGTGCGGCTCGGGGCCGGGATCCGCTACTGTGGGGACCAGCCCCTCGTGTGGCGTCATCTCTCTGAACCCCCCCAGGGCCGGAAGGCAGCAAGGGTAGGAGGGCTCTGGCGGGTGCACGAGGGGTCCTTGCGTTTCCGGGAGCGGCCCGGCTGTCCGTCTGGCCCGATATCGTCGGGGTGTGTCCCTAGCCCTGTACCGCCGCTACCGCCCCGAGACTTTCGCCGAGGTCATCGGGCAGGAGCACGTGACCGCTCCGCTCCAGCAGGCCCTGCGCAACAACAGGGTCAACCACGCGTACCTGTTCAGCGGGCCGCGCGGCTGTGGCAAGACGACGAGCGCCCGCATCCTGGCCCGCTGCCTCAACTGCGAGCAGGGCCCGACCCCGACGCCCTGCGGCGAGTGCCAGTCCTGCCGGGACCTGGCGACCGGCGGGCCGGGCTCGATCGACGTGATCGAGATCGACGCCGCCTCGCACGGTGGTGTGGACGACGCGCGCGAGCTGCGCGAGCGGGCGTTCTTCGCGCCGGTGCACAGCCGGTACAAGATCTTCATCCTGGACGAGGCGCACATGGTGACCTCGGCCGGGTTCAACGCGCTGCTCAAGGTGGTGGAGGAGCCGCCGGAGCACCTCAAGTTCATCTTCGCCACCACCGAGCCGGAGAAGGTGATCGGGACCATCCGGTCCCGGACGCACCACTACCCCTTCCGGCTGGTGCCGCCCGGCACGCTGCGGGACTACCTGGCGGAGGTCTGCGGCCGGGAGGGCATCCAGGTCGAGGATCCGGTGTTCCCGCTGGTGGTGCGGGCGGGCGCGGGCTCGGTCCGCGACTCGATGTCGGTGATGGACCAGCTGCTGGCGGGCGCGGCCGAGGGCGGCGTGACGTACCAGATGGCGACCTCGCTGCTCGGGTACACCGATTCGGCGCTGCTGGACGAGGTGGTGGACGCCTTCGCCGGGCACGACGGGGCGACGGTGTTCCAGGTGATCGACCGGGTGGTCGAGGGCGGGAACGATCCCCGGCGGTTCGTCACGGACCTGCTGGAGCGCCTGCGGGACTTGGTGATCCTGGCGACGGTGCCGGACGCGGGGGAGAAGGGGCTGATCGACGCGCCGGCCGACCGGATCGCGATCATGCAGGCCCAGGCCGACCGTTTCGGCCCGGCCGACCTCAGCCGGGCGGCGGACATCGTCAACACGGGCCTGACCGAGATGCGGGGGAACGCGGCACCCCGGCTGCAGCTGGAGCTGATCTGCGCCCGGGTGATGCTGCCCGGCGCGTACGGGGACGAGTTGTCGCTCCAGGCCCGGCTGGACAAGCTGGAGCGCCGGGCGATGGCGGGCGGTTTCGCCGCTCCGGTGCCGGCCGCCCAGGCGGTGCCGCAGATGCAGCCGCAGGTTCAGGTGCAGCAGGCGCCGCCGGTGGAGATGCCGGTGGCCCCGCCGGCCGTGCAGGCGGCCCCCGTGCAGGCGCAGCCGACGGCTCCTCAGCCGCCCGCGCCGCAGGGCGGGGTGACGCCGGGTCAGCCCGCGCCCGGTGCGTGGCCGATCCCGCGCAGCTTCCCGGCCGGTGGCGGTGCGCCCGCGCCCGCGCAGGCCGCGCCGGTCCAGCAGGCTCCGCAGCCCGTGCAGCCGCCGGCCACGCCGGTGGTGCAGCAGCCGCCCGCGGCCGGTCAGCCGTCGGCGGCCGCGCAGCAGGGGGCGGGCCAGGTGCGGCAGCTCTGGCCGCAGATCCTGGAGGCGGTGAAGAACCGCCGCCGCTTCACCTGGATCCTGCTGAGCCAGAACGGGCAGGTGGCCGGGTTCGACGGCAGCACGCTCCAGGTCTCGTTCATCAACGCGGGCGCCCGCGACAGCTTCGTCAGCAGCAACAGCGACGACGTGCTGAAGCAGGCGCTGTCGGACGCGCTCGGCGTGGACTGGCGGGTGGAGTGCATCGTCGATCCGTCGGGCGGAGCGGGCGGCGCAGGCGGTGCAGGTGGAGCGGGCGGAGCGCAGCAGGCCCCGGCGGCCCCGGCCGGTGGTGGCTGGGGAGCGCCGGCCCAGCAGCCGCAGGCGTTCCAGCAGCCGGCCCGCCCGGCGCAGCCGTTCCAGCAGCCGGCTCAGCAGCCGCAGCCGGCGGTGCAGCCGTCGGCCCAGCCGGCTCCGGTGCAGGCCGCCGCGCCCGTCCAGCAGCCTCCGGCCCCGGCGCCCGCCGTCGTGCAGGCGCCCCCCGTGCACTCCGCGCCCCAGCCGCCCCCGGCACCCCGGCCGGAGCAGCCTCCCGCCCCCGAGCCTCCGCACGAGGAGTACCCGCCGGACGACTACGACATCGAGGGTGACGCGGTCTACACCGGTCCGCCCACGCACGCGCAGCAGTCGGGCGTGGACACCACGGAGCTGATCGTCCGTGAGCTCGGGGCGACGGTGCTGGAGGAGATCCGGCACAACCGCTGAGCGGGCCCGGCGGGCCGGTCCGGGCACGTAGGCTCGGCCCGGAACGTTGGACCGAGCAAGAACGACCCGAGATCTCACAGGAGTGACCCGTGTTCCCTGGTGGTGGCCAGCCCAACATGCAGCAGCTGCTCAAGCAGGCGCAGAAGATGCAGGAGGAGCTGGGCAAGGCGCAGCGCGAGCTGGCCGAGACGCACGTCTCGGGTTCGGCGGGCGGCGGCCTGGTCGAGGCGACGGTGACGGGTGCCGGTGAGCTGGTGGCGCTGACCATCGCCCCGGCCGCGGTGGACCCGGAAGACACCGAGACGCTGGCCGACCTGGTGCTGGCCGCGGTCCGGGACGCCAACGCCTCGGCGCAGAAGATGCAGGCCGAGCGGATGGGCCCGCTGGCCCAGGGCCTCGGCGGCGGTCTGCCCGGCCTCGGTTTCTGAGCCGGGCGCCGAGCCGGGCGGAGGAGCGCAGCGCCGATTCGAACGCGCTGCGGGGATTTATCGTGAGTCGGGCGTCGGACGGTGTGTCCGGCGCCCGATTCGTTGGATGATGGCACCGGAGCCGGCGGCGCGACCGCCGGCCCGGGCCGAAGAGAGGCGCGACGTTGTACGAGGGCGTTGTTCAGGACCTGATCGACGAACTGGGCAGGCTGCCCGGCGTCGGGCCCAAGAGCGCGCAGCGGATCGCCTTCCACGTGCTGCAGGCCGATCCGGTGGACGTCCGGCGGCTGGCGCACGCGCTGCTGGAGGTCAAGGAGCGGGTCCGGTTCTGCGTGACCTGCGGGAACGTCGCCGAGGCCGAGCAGTGCCGGGTCTGTCTGGACCCGCGGCGCGACCTCGCGGTGATCTGCGTGGTGGAGGAGCCGAAGGACGTGGTGGCCATCGAGCGCACCCGCGAGTTCCGGGGCCGCTACCACGTGCTGGGCGGGGCGATCAGCCCGATCGAGGGGGTCGGCCCGGAGGACCTGCGGATCCGGGAGCTGATGACCAGGCTCGCGGACGGCACCGTCACCGAGCTGATCCTCGCCACCGACCCCAACCTGGAGGGGGAGGCGACCGCCACCTACCTGGCCCGGCTCTGCAAGCCGATGGGCCTGAAGGTGACCCGGCTGGCCAGTGGCCTGCCGGTCGGTGGGGACTTGGAGTACGCCGACGAGGTCACCCTCGGACGGGCCTTCGAAGGGAGACGACTTCTCGATGTCTGACCAGAGCAGCGGTAACCGGATCGGCCACGGCGCGGACGAGCCCGACGACTTCGCGGTGCAGATCGCGGACTCGGTGGAGAGCTTCGTGCTGGCCGTGACCGAGGTCGCCCGGGGCGACGAACCGGGCAGCGCGGTCTCGCTGCTCCTGCTGGAGGTGTCGCAGCTGCTGCTGGCCGGCGGGCGCCTCGGCGCGATCGAGGACGTGCTGCCGGAGGACCGCTTCGAGCCGGACGCCGGGCCGGAGCCGGACGGCATCGAGCTGCGGGAGAAGCTGGCCGAGCTGCTGGCCCCGATCGACGTCTACCACGAGGTCTTCGACCCGTACGGTCCGCCGGAGAAGCCGAACGCGTTCCGGATCTCGGACGACCTGGCGGGCGTGGTCAGCGAGCTGCGGCACGGGCTGACGCACTACCAGGAGGGCCGGGTCAGCGAGGCGCTCTGGTGGTGGCAGTTCTCCTACCTGTCGAGCTGGGGCTCGACCTGCAGCGCGGTGCTGCGGGCGCTCCAGTCGCTGATCGCGCACGTCCGGCTGGACAGTCCGATCGGCGCGGTGCCGGACGGTGCGGACACCGACGACGACGGTCTGACGGACGAGCAGCTGGAGCAGCAGGCGGGCGACCTGATGGCCGCCGAGCTCGGTCTGTAGGCGACCGAAGCGGGCCCGGTGGCACGCCCGGGCGGCGAGTGTGACGCACCAGTCACCGGGGCCGTCCGGGCGGGAAAACCGGGGCCGCGCGGGCCCCGTCCCGGCAAATCTCCGGGGCGGCCGGGCCGCGCCCGCAGACTCGCCGGTGGGCCCTGACCGGAGGCCGAGATCACCGTCTCATCATATGGAATCCGCAGGTCGGGCCCGGCTCGCTCGCTAGACTGGCGCCCGACCGCAGAACCCCCGCTCACCGGGGGTGCGGGGGCCACCACCCCCCGAAAACGACACTAGTCGAGGAGCGCACGTGGGCCTTGTCGTGCAGAAGTACGGCGGCTCATCCGTTGCGGATGCCGAGGGCATCAAGCGCGTCGCCCGCCGGATCGTAGACGCCAAGAAGGCCGGCCATGAGGTCGTCGTCGTGGTGTCCGCCATGGGTGACACGACGGACGAGCTCATCGAACTCGCGGAGCAGGTCTCCCCGATCCCCTCCGGGCGCGAGTTCGACATGCTGCTGACCGCCGGCGAGCGGATCTCGATGGCCCTGCTGGCCATGGCGATCCGTTCCCTGGGCCACGAGGCCCAGTCCTTCACGGGCAGTCAGGCCGGCATCATCACGGACTCCGTGCACAACAAGGCGCGCATCATCGACGTGACGCCGGGCCGGATCCGCAGCGCGCTGGACGAGGGCAACATCGTCATCGTCGCCGGCTTCCAGGGCGTCTCCCAGGCCAGCAAGGACATCACCACGCTCGGCCGGGGCGGCTCGGACACCACCGCGGTGGCGCTGGCCGCCGCGCTGAACGCCGAGGTCTGCGAGATCTACACCGACGTGGACGGCGTCTTCACCGCCGACCCGCGCGTGGTGAAGAAGGCCAAGAAGATCGACTGGATCGGCTTCGAGGACATGCTGGAGCTGGCCTCGTCCGGCTCCAAGGTGCTCCTTGACCGCTGTGTGGAGTACGCGCGGCGCTACAACATCCCGATTCACGTACGCTCGTCCTTCTCCGGCCTGCCGGGGACCATTGTCAGCAGCACCAACCCGACCAAGCCCGAAGGGGGCGAGATGGAGCAGGCGATCATCTCCGGAGTCGCCCACGACACGTCCGAGGCCAAGGTCACGGTCGTCGGCGTGCCCGACAAGCCGGGCGAGGCCGCCCGGATCTTCCGCGCCATCGCGGACGCCGAGGTCAACATCGACATGGTGGTGCAGAACGTCTCCGCCGCGTCGACCGGCCTCACCGACATCTCCTTCACCTGCCCGAAGACCGAGGGCCAGAAGGCCATCGACGCGCTGGGCCGGGTCAAGGAGGGCATCGGCTTCGAGTCGCTCCGCTACGACGACGCGATCGGCAAGATCTCGTTGGTCGGCGCGGGCATGCGCTCCAACCCCGGGGTCACCGCGACCTTCTTCGAGGCGCTCTCCGAGGCGGGCGTGAACATCGAGCTGATCTCCACCTCGGAGATCCGCATCTCGGTGGTCACCCGCGCCGACGACGTCAACGAGGCCGTCCGCGCCGTGCACAGCGCCTTCGGCCTGGACAGCGACACCGACGAGGCGGTCGTCTACGGCGGCACCGGCCGATGACTCCTGCGGGGAGGAGGCCGAACCTCGCGGTGATCGGCGCCACCGGCGTCGTCGGCGGGGTGCTGCTCGGCCTCCTCTCCGTCCGGCAGGACGTCTGGGGCGAGGTCCGGCTGCTGGCCTCCTCCCGTTCCGCGGGGCGGAAGCTGACGGTCCGTGGGGCCGTGGCCGAGGTGGGCGAGCTCACCGAGGACGCCCTGGCCGGGATCGACGTCGCGGTGTTCGCCGTGCCCGACGAGGTGGCCGCCCGCTGGGCCCCGATCGCCGCCGCCAAGGGCATCGTGGTGGTGGACGGCTCGGCCGTCTTCCGGCAGGACCCGGACGTCCCGCTGGTGGTGCCCGAGGTGAACGCCCCGGCCGCGCTGATCCGTCCGCGCGGCATCCTGGCCATCCCCGGCTGCGCCACCCTCACCATGATCGGCGCGCTGGCCGCGCTGCACTCCGAGTACGCGCTGCGCGAGCTGGTGGTGGCCTCGTACCAGGCCGCCTCCGACGCCGGACGGGCCGGGATGGCCACCCTGCGCGGGCAGTTGGGCGAGATCGCCGGTACCGGCGTGGGCGAGCTGACCGGCGACCTGCGGGCCGTGGTCAGCGACCACGGCCCCTTCCCCGCGCCGCTGGCGATGAACGCGGTGCCCTGGGTCGGCCGGCCGGCCGACGGCGGCTGGTCCTCCGAGGAGGTCCGGCTGCGCGACGAGCCCCGCAAGGTGCTCGGCCTGCCCGGCCTCAAGGTCTCCGCCACCTGCGTCCGGATCCCGGTGCTCACCACCCACTCGCTGGCCGTGCACGCGGTCTTCGAACGCGAGGTCACCCGCGAGGCGGCGCAGGAGATCCTGCAGGGGGCGCCCGGCGTGGTGCTCTACGACGATCCGGCGGCGGGCGAGTTCCCCACCCCGAACGACGCGGTCGGCACCGACCCGGTCTGGGCGGGGCGGGTCCGGCGGGCGCTGGACGACCCCAACGCGCTCGACCTCTTCCTCTGCGGCGACAACCTGCGCAAGGGCGCCGCGCTCAACCTGGTGCAGACCGCCGAGCTGGTGGCCGCCGAGTCCGCCGCCCTGGGCTGACGTGCCGGGCCGACGCCCCGTCGGGCCCGGAGGCCGGCCCTCCGCCGGGCCGGGGCCCGGTACGGTCCGGTCCGGGAGTTGGGCCGCGCGATCCCGGACGTTCCGTCAGATTCCCTCCCGGAAGCACTGGAGGGCCCCGGTCCGGTAGGCGAGAATGGCCCGCAGTCCGGGGCAACCATGACAGGGGATCGAGTGTCCAACAGGCGTGGCGAACGTGGTGGGGGCGGTACGCGTGGGCACGGTGCACATCGGCCCGGTGCGCGTCGGTGCGGGTACGGTGCGCGTGGCGGCGCGTCCCGACGGTAGCCCGGTGGGCACCGCCCCGGAGGCGCTGGGGGCCAGCGTCGACCACCTGACCGAGACCTACCGGGCGCACTACCGCTCCCTGCTCCGGCTGGCGGCCCTGCTGCTGGACGACATCTCCTCCTGCGAGGACGTGGTCCAGGAGGCCTTCATCCGGGTGCACGCCGCCCGCCGCCGGGTCCGCGAGCCCGAGAAGACCCTGGCGTACCTCCGCCAGACCGTGGTCAACCTCTCGCGCTCCACCCTGCGCCGCAGGATCATGGGCCTGCGTCTGCTGCCCAAGCCGATGCCTGACATGGCCAGTGCAGAAGAAGGCGCCTACGATGCGCTGGAGCGCGACGAGTTGAAGGCCGCGCTCCGGGGGTTGCAACGCCGTCAGCGGGAGGTGCTGGTGCTGCGCTACTACGCGGACCTGACGGAGGCCCAGGTCGCCGACCTGCTGGGGATCTCGATCGGCTCGGTCAAGGCGTACGGCTCGCGCGGGCTGGCCGCGCTCCGGACGCGGATGGACCAGAGCGCGGGGACGGGCGATGACTGACCACCAACTGCCTTCGGGGGAGGACCAGTTGGAGAACGAACTGCGGAGCCGTCTGCACCAGGCGGTGGCCCGGCTCGAACCCGATCCGGCCGCCCTGCCGCGGCTGCGCCAGGAGGTCCCCAGACGCCGGGCCCGGCACCGCACGACCTGGACCACGGCCGCCGCCGCGGTGCTGCTCAGCGCCGCCGCTTGGCCCACCATCCAGGGCGTCCAGGGCCTCGACCTCTCCGGCGGCCCGGTGGAGAGCCCCACCGTCGGCGCCGCGCCCAAGGCCACCGGCATCCTGCGGCCCAGCCCCAGCGGCACCACCCGCCCGGTGCCGCAGGCCCCGCAGAGCCCGGGCAGCCCGAGCCCGGTCACCGAGTCGCCCTCCGCCACCGCCGCGCCGGTGCCGCAGACCAGCACCACCGCGACGGCGACCGGTGGGCCCGGCGGCACGCCGACCCCCACGGCGGTGGCCCCCGCCTGCACGGCGGCCGACCTCGGGCGGCCCTCCGTCTCGGTGGGGCAACCCGACGCGGCCGGGAACGTCTACGGCTGGTTCCGGGTGCAGAACGTCTCCGCCCGGACCTGCCAGCTCGGCGGCGGCGGGGCCGTCTCCTCCGACCAGGCCCGGATCCGGGTGGCCGCCCACACCGCCGGCGGCCCGGCCACCGCCCTGCCCGCACCCACCTCGAACGGGCCGCTGCTGCTCGCACCCTCGACGGCGTACCTGGTCCGGTTCGGCTGGGTGCCGGAGACCGCCTGCCCCGCACCGACGCCCGCACCGGGGCCGAGCGCGGGCGCCGCCCCCGAGAAGGGCGAGGCCGCCAAGGCCCGCGCGGCCGCCCCCGCCCCCTCCGGTTCCGCCGCCCCCTCCGAGGGCCCCGGGCCCGACCCCACGCCCACCCCCACCCCGACTCCCACCCCGCCCCCCGGGCCGGAGACCACCCTGCTGCTCACCCACGTCCCCGACCCGGGTGGCCAGCCCGTCTCGGCCACCATCCCCAACGCCTGCACCGGCACCGTCTACCGCACCGCCCCCGAACACGACCAGCCGACCGCCTCGCCCACGCCGTAGGCGCGTGCACCGGGGCACGGCGATGGTGGTCACCCCGGGGGCGCGGGGAACTGCGCGCGGGGGAACGGCAGCACGTGCAACCGGCTGACGTGCCCCGACCTCACGCCGGTCCGCCTTCCGTACTCGCGCAGTTCCCCGCGCCCCCCGGGTGACCACGTACGTCCTCGCGCCCGGGCGGCCGTCTTCGAGGGGCGGACCTGGTGCCGGGGGTCGGTGTAGGGGCGGTTACCGTGGTGCGTGTGTACCGGTTCCTCCTGACTTCGCGCTGGCTCGGCGGCACCGTGGTCGCCGTCCTGGCGATCGTGGTCTGCGTCTTCATGGGCAGCTGGCAGCTCAGCCGCTTCGAGGACCAGGTCGACCGGCACCAGGACGCCGCCCGCACCGCCACCGCCGGCTCGACCGGCCCCGCCGTGCCGCTCGCCGAGCTGCTGGCCGGCCCGGGCGCGAAGGTGACCACCGACACCGTCGGCCGTTCGGCGACCGTCTCCGGCCGGTACGACCGCGAGCACCAACTGCTGGTCCCCAACCGCACGGTGGACGGCCGCCAGGGCCACTACGTGCTCACCCCGCTCTGCCCGGAGACCACCGGCCAGGCCTGCGTCCCGGTGGTCCGCGGCTGGGCCCCGGGCGCCCCGTCGGCGGACGCCGCGAACGCCCCCGCCGTGCCGGAGGGCACGGTGACGGTGGCCGGCCGGCTGCAGGCGCCGGAGAACAGCGGCAGCGACGGCGCCGTGACGGGCGGTCTGCCCGCCGGCCAGCTGGGCACCATCAGCCCCGCCGCGCTGGTGAACGTGCTGCCGTACCCGACCACCGACGGCTGGCTGGCGGCCGACGCCGTGCCGGACGGCTTCACCGCCGTGCCGACGGTGCAGCCGCAGGGCGGCAACGGCCTGAGCCTGCGCGCCTTCCAGAACCTGGGCTACACCCTGGAGTGGTTCGTCTTCGGCGGCTTCGTGGTCTTCATGTGGTTCCGGCTGGCCCGCCGCGAGGCGGAGAAGGCCAGGGACCGGGCCCTCGGACTGGACCCGGCCCTGGACTGATCCGACGGTGGGTCAGCCGGTCACCGAGCCCGGCCCAGGTGCCGCAGCGCGAAGCCGATCTCCAGCCGCAGCTGCTTGATCCGCTCCTCGACCACCAGCGACCCGTGCCCGGCGTCGTAGCGGTAGACCTCGTGCTCCTTGCCGAGCTCCTCCAGCCGGGCCACGTAGTTGTCGATCTGCCGGATCGGGCAGCGCGGGTCGTTGACCCCGGCGCTGATGTAGACCGGGGCCTTCAGCCGCTCGACGTAGGTGATCGGGGAGGAGGCCCGGTACCGCTCGGGGACCTCCTCCGGGGAGCCGCCGAAGAGCGTGCGGTCCAGCGACTTGAGCGCCTCCATCTCGTCCTCGTACGAGGCGAGGTAGTCGGCCACCGGCACCGCGGCCAGGCCGAGGGACCAGTTCTCCGGCTGGGTGCCGAGGCCGAGCAGGGTCAGGTAGCCGCCCCAGGAGCCGCCGGAGAGCACCAGCTGGGCCGGGTCGGAGAGGCCGGAGGGGACCGCCCAGTCGCGGACGGCGCCGATGTCCTCCAGCTCGATCAGGCCGATCCGCTCCTGGAGGGCGTCCGTCCAGGCCTGCCCGTAGCCGGTCGAGCCGCGGTAGTTGACCCGGACGACGGCGAAGCCGTGGTCCAGCCAGGCGGCGGGGCCGCCCGCGAAGGAGTCGCTGTCGTGGTGGGTCGGGCCGCCGTGCACCTCGAAGACGGTGGGGAACGGCCCCTCCCCGTCCGGCCGTTGGACCAGCGCGTGGACCCGGCCGCCGGGGCCCTCGACCCAGACGTCCTCCACCGCCACCGAGCCCGGCGGCACCGGGCCGGGCGCCCGCAGCACCACGTGCCCGGCGGTGGAGCGCACCGCGGCCGGCTCGGCGGCGGAGGACCAGAGGAACTCCACCGTACCGTCGGGGCGGGCGGTCGCGCCGGAGACGGTGCCGCGCGGGGTGGCCAGCCTGGTCAGCTCACCGGTCGTCAGCTCGTAGGAGAACAGCTCGCTGCGGGCCTCGAACTCGTGCTCCACCAGCAGGGCGGCGGCACCCGGCCGCCACTGCGCGGAGAGGTCACCGGGGAACTCCCGGCCCTGCTCGTCCCGCAGCACCAGCTCGGTCTCGGCGCCGGTCGCCACGTCCCAGAGCATCGGCTCCCAGCGGCCCCGGCGCTGGTGCGCGACCAGCAGCCGGGTGTCCCCGTCGGCCGGGGCGAAGCCCAGGCAGGCCAGCCCGCGCGGCTCCTGACGGCCGGTCACCTCGTCCAGCTCGGCCACCGTGGCGCCGTCGGGGAGGCGGAGCACCCGGATCGCGGAGTGCATCGCGTCGCCGTGCTCGGTGTGGTCGACCGCGAGCAGGGAGGAGTCGTGGCTCAGGTCGCCGATCCCGCCGTACTCCTGGTGGTGGTAGACCGTCTCGACCGCGGCCGAGCCCGGGCGGCGCAGGTGGATGGTGGTGCCCTCGTCGTCCTCCGAGGTGCCGACCAGCACGGTGCCGTCGCGGCCCAGCGCCAGGCCCGCGCCGTACGCGGCCTCGATGCCGGGGACGGCGAGCTCGTCCGGGCCGCCCGCGAAGGGCTGGCGCCGCCAGACGCCCAGTTCGTCGCCGTCGGTGTCGTCGAACCACCAGATCCACTCGCCGTCGGGGCTGAGCTCGGCGTCGGTGGTGCCGTTGGGGCGGTCGGTCACCCGGCGGTGGGTGCCGGCGGTGCGGTCCCAGGCGTAGACCTCGTAGGTGCCGGTGGAGTTCGACACGTACAGCGCCCGGTCGGGTGCCTCCTCGGCCCAGTCCGGCAGGGAGACCCGCGCTGCTCGGAACCGCTGCTCCCACGCCGGTACGGCACTCGTCTCGTCAGTCATCCCCCCAGGGTGTCACGGCCCGGGGGTGCTCCAGCAGGGGTCGGCCGGGCCGGCCGTCCGGGGTGGCCCGCTGGGCCGACCGGCCGGGCTGACCGGCCGGGGTTGACCGTCCGGGCTGACCGGCCGTCAGGGGCGGGCGCCGTCCCTCAGGCCAGGGTGGTCTCCACGACCCGGATGCGGTCGCGCCAGACGGTGACGTCGGTGGCGCCCCGGCCGCCGCCGAAGGACTCGGCCAGGGCGCGGTCGAAGGCCCCGGACTCCAGCGCGTCGGCCAGCCGCCGGGCCCGGCCGTACCGTTCCTCGTCCGGCCCCTGGTACGGCAGGCGGCGCCACCGCAGCGAGGTGGCACCGGGACCGTAGCGGTGGCCGCCGAGGCTGGGGTGCGGGAGGTCGAGGGAGAGAGCGTAGAGGTCCTGCTCGGCGTGGTCGGTGGTGGTGCGGAACCACGGCGGCCCGATCCGCAGCCCGGCCGTCCGCCCGTGCTCGCCCGGCACCGGGCCGGACTGCGACCAGCCGAACGCCGCGATCACCGGGTCCCGTCGCACCGCCTCGAACAGCGGCCGCAGCGCCGAGAGCGGCCGTTGGGGCACCCGGGTGGCGACGGGGCGGCGGCTGCGGTGGATCGGGACTCCGAAGAACTGGGTCGGCGTGGACACGGTGCCTCCTGCTGCTCTGTGCTGCTGGGCTGCGCTGCGGACAGGACCTTACCTAGATGCGTTCGCGAACGCGAACACGTATTCGAATTATTTCGAACGGCGTGGCGCGGCGCGAAACGGGCTGGTCCGGGGGCCGCGGGAAGTGGCAGCATCGGGCGGTTGGCGCTGTTAGCCTCGGTCGCGAACGCGGCTGTCCGCGCGCCGGCCGACCGGGCGACGGTCCGGGTCGATGTCCGCGCCCCAGAGCGGGGCCGGTGGCCGCGAGGGAGAGAGCACCAGATGCCTGCGACGACGACCGGCGGCGCCGACGAGGCGCTCTCGGTGCTGGTCCGCGAGGCGCTCGACCGCCCGGGCATGACCTTCCGCCGCTTCACCGAGGCCACCGTCGACCCGGCCACCGGCTACCGCCCCGGCACCACCTGGCTGCACAAGCTGGTGCGCAACGAGGTGGTCCGCGCCCCCGAGCCCCAGGTCCTGCGCGCCCTCGCCACCGGCCTCGGCCTCCCGCTGGCCCGGGTCCAACGGGCCGCCGCCGCCCAGTACCTCGACTACGACACCACCGAGCTCACCGGGCTGCCCGCCGACGCCCGCGCCATCGTGGCCCACCTCGCCGAGCTCGACCCGGCCGACCTGCCCAAGGTCCGCGCGGTGGTGGAGGCCTTCGTGGCCCGCCGTTCGAACCCCGGGGGCCCGGCCGGGGCCTGATCCGGGCCGCTCTACGCCCTCGACTGTCAGACCCGTGCGGTAATGCGGTTCCGCGCGCTTCTCCCCAGCCCCCATAATCGGTTGTACGTTCGATTCTGCCTCGGCCGAACACGCCCACCGCCACCGGGAAGGGGGTCAGATGAACAGGGTCAGCTGGTACCACGCCGAGCTCGACGACGGTGCCCCCCTCGTCCTGCTCACCTTCCCCGACGAGTCCGTCCTCATCGGCGACCCGCGCACCCTGCCCCCCAACCTCCTCCCCGTCCTCGCGGCCACCCTCGCCACCGGCCCCCTCACCCCGGCCCGGCTCCGCGCCCTCCTGGCGGACCACCTCCGGGCCGACGCGCCCGTGGCAGCCACCTCGGCCGACACCCGGCCGGCACCTGGCTGACGCCTGGCTGACGCCGGATCAGGCGCGGCCGATCTCCGCGTGGGCGGCGGCGAGCAGCAGGTAGCCCTCGCCGTTGGCCTTGATGCCGGCCTTCTCCTCCTCGGTCAGGGCGCGCTTCACCTTGGCGGGCACCCCGGCCACCAGGGAGCCGGGCGGGACCTGCATGCCCTGCGGCACCACGGCCCCGGCGGCGATCAGCGAACCGGTGCCGATGCGGGCGCCGTTGAGCACGGTGGAGTTCATCCCGACCAGGACGTCGTCCTCCACCACGCAGCCGTGCAGCACCGCGTTGTGGCCGACCGAGATCCGTGCCCCGAGCACCGCCGGGAAGCCCGGGTCGGCGTGCACGGTGCAGTTGTCCTGGATGTTGGTGTCGGGGCCGACGGTGATGCTCTCGGCGTCCCCGCGCAGCACCGCCCCGTACCAGACGCTCGCCCCCGCCCCCACCGTCACGGCCCCGACCACCACCGCGTTCGGTGCCACGTACGCCCCCGGGTCCACCTGCGGTTCGAGCCCGCCCACCCCGGTGATCAGTGCCTCCGCCATGCCCGTACCCCTCGTCTCCCGGTTGCCGCTGCCTGCGGTCGCGCCAGCCTAGGGGCTTCCCTGCTACCGGTCGGCGCGGTAGGCGCGGAGGAAGGCGGCGACGCCGCCGGTGACCAGGTGGTCGATCCGCTCGGGGGGCAGTGGCAGGACGCCGTAGTGGGAGAGGTGCACGATCGGCTGCGAGCCGAGCGCCATGAAGTGGGTGGCGGCCAGCCCCGGATCGCCGTGCAGGTCGAGCAGGCCCGCCGAGGCCAGACCGGTGAGCGCCTCGGCCAGGGCGCGGCCGACCGGTGCGGGCCCGGCCTCCTGCCAGGCGGCCAGGACCTCCGCCGGTACGTGGTCGGCCTCGGCGTGGATGTGCCGGACCAGTGCGAAGTGGTCCGGGTAGTCGGCCATCAGCTCGACGAAGGCCCGGGCCACGGCCGTCAGGTCGCGCTCCAGGTCCTCCGGCCGGGGCGGCCGGGCGGGGTCCAACAGGGCGGCCAGTCGCCCCAGTTGGGCGTCCTTGACCTGGTTCGCGGTCCACCGGATGACGGTCTCGAAGAGCTGGGCCTTGCCGCCGGGGAAGTGGTTGTAGAGCGTCCGGGTGGAGACCGCGGCGGCGGCCGCGAGCGCGTCCACCGAGGCCCTGGCGTAGCCCTCGCGGCCGAACACGGTGCAGGCGGCGCTCGCCATCGCCATCTGCTTCTCCAGCCGGCGCGGCGACACCGTCTCCCGTGCCCGCGCCACCAGGGCGTCGTTGCTGCTGCTGCCCGCCATGCCCGTCCTTCCTCGTGCTTCCGACCTAGGTACAACGACCGTTGTCATTTTTACAACGCTCGTTGTACTTTACTCGATGTCGGGCCGCACCGGGCAGCCCGTGGGGAGGGGAACACCCATGTCCGCCACCGCAGTTCACCCGTCCGGCACCACCACCCCCGCGGCGGAGGAGCCGCTCCGCATCGCCGTGATCACCGCCAGCGTCCGCGAGGGCCGCCACGGGCCCGCCGTCACCGACTGGTTCCTCGGGGTGGCCGCCCGCCAGGGCGGCGCGGTGTTCGACGTGATCGACCTGGCCGAGGTCGACCTGCCGCTGGTGATGCCGGGCTGGGGCGGCGAACCGTCCCCCGAGGCGGCCGCCGCACTGGCCGAGGTCACACCCCGCCTCGCCGCCGCCGACGCCTTCGTGATCGTCACCCCCGAGTACAACCACAGCTTCCCGGCCGCCCTGAAGAACCTCCTCGACTGGCACACGGGCCCCTGGCACGCCAAGCCGGTCGGCTTCGTCTCCTACGGCGGCCTCGGCGGCGGCCTGCGCGCCGTCGAACAACTCCGGCTGGTCCTGGCCGAGTTGCATGCCGTCACGGTCCGCGACACGGTCAGCCTGCACGGCCCCTGGTCCGGCCTCGGCCCCGACGGCGCCCCGCGCGACCCCGCCGTCGCGGAGGGCGCCGCCAAGGGCATGCTCGGCCAACTCGCCTGGTGGGGAAGCGCCCTGCGCACCGCCCGGGCCGCCCACCCCTACCAGGGCTGAGGCGGCGTCATGTCCTCCGCCCTTTCGCCGGCCGCCACCGCGCCCGCCGCCCTCCCACCGTCCACCGCCGCCTCGGTGCTCAACCGCACCCTCCTGGTGGTCGTCACCGGCTCGGTCATGTCGGTGCTCGACGTCACCATCGTCAACGTCGCCCTGCGCAGCCTCACCACCGCCCTGGCCGCCCCGCTGGAGACCGTCCAGTGGACCACCACCGCCTACAGCCTGTCGCTCGCCGCCGTCGTCCCCACCGCCGCCTGGGCGATGGGCCGGATCGGCGCCAAACGCACCTACCTGACCGCCCTGGCCCTGTTCACCCTCGGCTCCCTGCTCGCCGCCTGCGCCTGGAGCGCGGGCAGCCTGATCGCCTTCCGCGCCGTCCAGGGCCTCGGCGGCGGCCTGCTGATGCCGGTCGGCATGACGATGGTGATGCGGGCCGCCGACCGCAGCCGGCTCGGCCGCGCCATGGCCCTCTTCGGACTGCCCGTCCTGATCGGCCCGGTGCTCGGGCCCGCCCTCGGCGGCTGGCTGCTGGACGTCGCGGACTGGCGCTGGATCTTCCTGGTCAACCTGCCGGTCGGCGCCGTGGCCCTGACCCTGGCCGCCCTCCTCCTCCGCCCGGACACACCGTCGTCCGGCCCTTCCGCGGCCGCCCCTCCCCGGCTCGACCTCCCCGGCCTGCTCACCCTCTCGCCCGGCCTGGCCCTGCTCCTCTACGGCCTCACCCTGGGCGGCGAACGCGGCGACCTCACCACCCCCGGCGCGCTCCTCCCGGCCCTCGCCGGGGCCGCCCTGATCGCCGCCTTCGTCCGGCACGCCCTGACCGCCCGTCAGCCCCTGCTCGACCTGCGGCTGCTCCGCGACCGCACCTTCGCGGTCTCCGTCCTCACCCTGGCCCTCTTCGTCAGCGGCTACTTCGGCTCGATGCTGCTCGGCCCGGTCTACTGGCAGCAGGCCCGCGGCCTCTCCACCACCGCGGCGGGCCTGCTCGGCGCCCCCGTCGGCCTCACCGTCGGCCTCGCCATGCAGGTGGCCGCCCGCCGGATCGACCGCACCCCACCACGCCGCCTGGTCCCGGCCGGCGTCGCCGTCGGCGCCCTCGGCATGGCCCTGACCGCCGTCCAGATCGGCGACCCCACCGTCCCGGTCTGGCGGCTGGTCGCCACCGCCATGCTGATGGGCGCCGGCGCCGGAACCGTCCTGATGCCCACCATGACCACCGCCTCCCGGGGCCTCCCCGCCGAACGCCTGGCCGCCGCCGGCACCGCCCTCAGCATCAACTCCCAACTCTGGGCCGCCGTCGGCACCGCCCTCGTCTCCACCCTCCTCACCACCACCGGATTCCGCACCGCCTACACCGCGGCCGCCCTCCTGCTGGCCCTCGCCCTCGTCCCCGCCCTCCTCCTCCCGGGCCACCGCCCACAGGAGAACTGACG
This sequence comes from Kitasatospora sp. NPDC051853, assembly GCF_044452665.1. Lineage (NCBI taxonomy): Bacteria > Bacillati > Actinomycetota > Actinomycetes > Kitasatosporales > Streptomycetaceae > Kitasatospora > Kitasatospora sp. NPDC051853. Next base: position 591,579 of record NZ_JBITBY010000003.1, read on the forward strand.
GCCCGTCGTCTTCACAGCAGAACCCCGTGCGTCACACCCGTCCCACACGATTACAGTGACCAGCGACGAGAGTCGTGCACGTCCCGCCGCCCGAGTGGGCCGACGGGACGTCCACGCGCTCCGGGGCCGCCGGCACCTGCAACAACCCCGGCACCTACGCCCTCCTCCAGGAGGACGGCAACTTCGTCCTCTACAAGGCCGAGGGAAGCCCGGGCGAGGGCGGCGCCCTCTGGTCCGCCTACACCTGGGACAAGATCTGACCGCCACCCACCCGACCCGTCCCCGACGGACGGTCACCCGCACCACGACAGGTGCCCTGCCCGTGCCCAACCGTTCAGACTTCGGGGCCAGATCCCCGGAGAACGTCCCCGGGTTCGACGCGGAGCCCGCCCGCGCCGGCACCGGTGAGCACGAGACGGGCACCGTGCGGCGGGTACACCTCGTCCACCGTCACCTGCGGGTAGCGGCGGATCTCCGCCACGACGACAACGACCCCCCGGCCGTCCGAACCGGCGAGGTGGAACCGCGCCCCCAGCCGCGTAGGCGCCAGGCACCGCACGACGACGGCGAGCCGATCCCCGTCGGCCACGCCCACCTGCACGACCTCGACCACGGGCTGCCCCTGCGCCCGCGGCGCCTGCACGGAATTCGTCGTCACACCATCATGATCCCAGGCCCGAACAGCCCCGTTCACGCCCGTTGCTGACACCCGGTCAGCGCGCCCGCGACAACGACAGATGCCCTGCCGGATCTCTCCGGCAGGGCATCTGCACTGGGTCGGGGTGGCGGGATTTGAACCCACGGCCTCTTCGTCCCGAACGAAGCGCGCTACCAAGCTGCGCCACACCCCGGTCTTTCTTCGTTGCTCTCCGTCCCCGGTGCAACGAGTAGAACTCTATCGGACGTCCGCCGAGATGCGAAATCCGGTTTCCCGGGGGCGTGAGCTGGGGGTCAGCGGCGGGGGGTGAGGGTGAGGAGGGTGGCCTCGGGGGGGCAGGCGAAGCGGACAGGGGTGTAGCGGTTGGTGCCGCAGCCTGCGGAGACGTGGAGGTAGGACTGGTGGCCGCCGGCGCGGTGGGCGGAGAGGCCCTTCACCCGGCGGGTGTCGATGTCGCAGTTGGTGACCAGGGCGCCGTAGAAGGGGACGCAGAGCTGGCCGCCGTGGGTGTGGCCCGCGAGGATCAGGGGGTAGCGGTCGGCGGTGAAGGCGTCGAGGACGCGGAGGTAGGGGGCGTGCACGACGGCGAGGGAGAGGTCGGCGTCGGGGGAGGGGCCGCCGGCGACCTCGTTGTAGCGGTCGCGGCGGATGTGGGGGTCGTCGAGGCCGGTGAACTCGACGTCGAGGCCGGCCAGCTTGAGGCGGCCGCGGGTGTTGGTGAGGTCGAGCCAGCCGGCGGCGTCGAAGCCGTCGCGGAGGTCGGTCCACGGGTTGTGGACGGCGCCGGTGATGCCGCGGCGGCCCGAGCCGTCGGGGTTGTTGAGGCCGTGGACGCCGGTGCGCAGGGCCTTGAGGTAGCGGGTGGGGCTCTTCCGGGCGGGGCCGTAGTAGTCGTTGGAGCCGAAGACGTAGACGCCGGGGAAGTCGAGCAGGGGGCCGAGGGCGTCGAGGGTGGCGGGGACGCCGAGCGGGTCGGAGAGGTTGTCGCCGGTGTTGACCACCAGGTCGGGGCGCAGGCCCGCGAGGCTCTGGAGCCAGCGCTGCTTCTTCCGCTGCCCGTCGACCATGTGGATGTCGGATACCTGGAGCACTCGGATCGGCCGGGCCCCGGCGGGCAGGACGGGCACCTCGACCCGGCGGAGCCGGAAGGAGCGGACCTCGTAGCCGGCGGAGTAGGCGAGGCAGGCGGCGCCGGTGGCGGCGATTCCGAGCGGGACGGAGTACAGCGGTCGCATCGGTCCATGCTCTCAGACCGCTGATCGCACCGAGAACGTCCCCGGGCTGACCCTCGGTCAGGAGGGCGGCCCGGGGACGTCGGGGGTGGGCGGGGGCTTGCGCGGGGAGGGGTGTGCTCGGCGGAGGGGGTCAGGAGCTGCGCCGACGGAGCGTCAGGAAGACGCCGGCGCCGAGGGCGATCAGGGCGGCGCCGATGGCGGCGAAGGTGGTGGTCCGGCCCGCGCCGGTCTCGGCGAGGCGGCCGTCGGTGGAGGTGGAGGCGGAAGCAGAGGCGGAGACAGAAGCAGAGGGGGAGGCGGTGGCGGACGGGTGGCCGGAGGCGGGCGGGGCCGGGGTGGCCGAGGGGGTGGTGGCGGTGACGAGCTTCACGGTGGCGCCCTTGACGCAGTGGGTGGTGCCGAGGAGGGGCTGCTGCGGGTGCTCGTTGACGACCAAGCAGCGGTCGATGCGGGTGTCGCCGGGAGTGGAGCCGGCCGGGTAGGAGACCCGGACGCGGTGGGTGGCGTCGGCGCCGGCCTTGAGGCTGGAGTCGCGGCCGTCCAGGTAGGCGGCGGAGGAGTTCCCGTCCCAGTGCTTGAGCTGGGTGACCCGCTGCCAGGAGCCGTCGGCCCGGCGGACCTCGACGACGGCCTTCGGGGCGACCGTCAGGGCGTTGGCCAGGTTGACGTAGCCGGAGGGGGTGTCGTTGACCAGGACGGCGTCGAACTCCACCGGGGCTCCGCCGATGACGGCGGTGGAGGGGACCGTGCCGAGGCCGAGCTTCGGGGTCTTGAGCGCGATGGTGCGGAGCTCGTCGGCGAGCGGGGTGGTGGAGTCCTCGGCGGTGAGCACGGAGTGCAGCGGGATCGAGGGGATGCCGCCGTTGGTGGCGCCCTGGTGCGGCAGGCCCATCGGGGCGCCGATCCGCAGGTCGAGGGTCTTCTTGCCGCCGGCCGGGACGGTGACGGCGGTGGGCAGGGTGCCGGAGTAGATGCCGCGGGCGAAGGCGAGCGGGACGGCCTTCCAGGTGCCCGAGGCCTGGTCCTTGTAGTCGATGACCAGCGCGTCGTTCGGGGCGCCGAGGGTGACGTCGGCGGAGAAGGAGAGGGTCAGCTTCCGCTCGGTCGCACCCGGGTTGGTGACCGTCTCGCTGAACTCGACGGGCTGCCCGGCGAAGCCGACCGCCTCGGGGGCGGCGACGGAGAGGGCGACCGCCCCGGCGGTGCCGGCCGGCTCGGCGGAGGCGGCCGTGGAGAGGGTGAGCGGGGCGGCCACGGCGAGCAGGACGGTGGCGGCGGCAACAGTGGTGCGAGTACGAACGGTGGTGGTCATGGCTGTCCCCCGGGAAGTGACGGTCGGTTTTCTGACAGGGCGTCCGCTCGGGCGGTCCGCCTGGTGTGCCGGGGGCTCCTCGCCACCCTCACACCCTGATAGACGTGCATCCCCCCGAGGGGTTGCAGGTGGTTCGGAAGAATTTTTCGGGCGCCTGAGGGAGGGGGTCGTGGGGGGCCGGAGGCGGGCGGTCGCGCGGGAATGGGTTTGCCGGGCGGACGGCGGCGGCGTAGGAATGCTGCATGACTACGCTCAAGCAGCAGCTGCAGGAGGACCTCACGGCTGCGATCAAGGCCCGGGACGAGCTCCGCACGTCCACCATCCGGCTCACCCTCTCCGCCGTCACGGCCGAGGAGAAGGCGGGCAAGACCGAGCGCGAGCTCGACGACGCCGAGGTGCTGAAGGTGATCGCCCGCGAGGCGAAGAAGCGCCGGGAGGCGGCCGAGGCCTTCGAGCAGGCCGGCCGTACGGAGTCGGCGGCGCAGGAGCGGGCCGAGGGCGAGGTGCTGGCGCACTACCTGCCGAAGCAGCTGAGCGACGAGGAGCTGACCGCGATCGTGGCCGAGGCGGTGGCCGCCAGCGGGGCGACCGGGCCGCAGGGCATGGGTGCGGTGATGAAGCTGGTGAAGCCGAAGGTGGACGGTCTGGCGGAGGGCGGCCGGGTGGCCGCTGCCGTGAAGGCCGCGCTCCAGCCGTAACCGGGTCGACGCCGGCGCCGGAAGAACCGGTGCCGGAGGGATGCGAGAGGGCCACCCCCGGGAAGGGGGTGGCCCTCTGACGTCGGGTCAGCCGGGCGGGGTCAGCGGTGGCCGCCGTTGCCCCAGCCGTTGCCGTTCCCGTTGCCGCCGTTCCCGCCGCCGATCATGCCGGGCGGGAAGGTGAAGTTGCCGCCGATCAGACCGCCGTTGCCCTGGCCGCCGTCGCCGGCCGGCGGGGTGGCGGGGTTGGTGGCGTTGGGGTCGGTCTTGGGCTGCGGGTCCGGGATGTCGACGGTCTGGAAGGTGCCGCGCGGGGTGCCCATCAGGACATCGTTCATGGCCATCTGCCAGATCGGGCCGGGGCCGGTGGCGCCGTAGACCGAGTCGAAGCGCTTGCCACCGATCTTGATGTTCTTCATCGAGACGTAGGTGGTCGGGCCGCCCATCCAGACGGCGGTGGCCAGTTCGGGGGTGTAGCCGTTGAACCAGGCCGCGTACCGGTTGTCGGTGGTACCGGTCTTGCCGGCGATCTGGCGGCCGTCGTCCAGGCCGAGGGAGGAGCCGGTGCCCTTCTCGGTCACGCCGAGCAGCAGGGTGTTGATGGCGTCGGCGGTGGTCTCGCTCATCGCCTGGGTGCAGTTCGGCTGCGGCACCGGGAGCTGGGTGCCGGCGTTGTTGACCACCGACTTGATGGCGATCGGGGTGCAGAACTTGCCGCGGGCGGCGAAGGCGGCGTAGACGCCGGCCATCGTGAGCGGGCTGAGCTCACGGGCGCCGAGCACCATGGAGGGCACCTCGGGGAAGGCCGCGCCGCTGGCCAGCGTCTTGATGCCGAGCTTGTTGGCCATCTGCTTGAAGGCGCAGAGCCCGGTCTCCTGGGCCATCTGGATGAAGTAGGTGTTGACCGACTTCGCCATGGCCTCCTTGAGCTGGTAGGGCCCGATCTCGCTCTTGCTCTCGTTCTCGATGGTGGCCGGGGGCTTGTCGGTGTTCTTCCAGGTGCCGTTGCAGGTGTTCATCGACGGGTACAGGATCTTGTACTCCGACGGGTACTGCTGGGTCACCGGGGTGCCGTTCTCGATCGCCGCGGCGGCCATGATCGGCTTGAAGGTCGAGCCGGGGGAGAAGCCGTTGCCGCCGCCCATCGCCGCGTCGACGTTGAGGTTGAGCACGGTCTGCTTCTGGTTGCCGTCGAGGCCGTAGGGGCGGGTCTGGGCCATCGCCAGGATCTCGCCGGTACCGGGCTTGATCATGGTCATCGCGGCCGAGACGTCGTCGGTCGGGTAGACCTTGGTGGTCACCGCCTTGTGGGCGGCGGCCTGGTTCTTCGGGTCGATGGTGGTGTAGATCTTCAGACCGCCCTGGGACCAGAGCTTCTGACGGTCCGTCGCGGTCTTGCCGAAGGACGGGTCCTGCTTCACCACGTGGCGGACGTAGTCGCAGAAGAAGCCCATGCCGTTCTGCGCGGTGATGCAGCCGTTCAGCGGCTCCTTGTACTTCAGGCCCAGCGGGGCGGCGGTGGCCGCCTTGGCCTCCTCGGCGCTGATGTGCTTGTTCTCCAGCAGCTTGCTGATCACCGTGTCGCGGCGGATCTGGGCCGCCTTGGGGTGCAGCACCGGGTCGTAGGCCGAGGGGTTCTGCACCAGGCCGGCCAGCATCGCGGCCTCGGGGATGGTGAGGTCCTTGGCGCTCTTGGAGAAGTAGCGCTGGGCCGCCGACTCGATTCCGTAGGCCTGGTGGCCGTAGAACGTGATGTTCAGGTAGTTGGTGAGGATCTGGTCCTTGCTCAGTTCCTCCTCGAGCTTGACCGCGATCTTCAGTTCCTTGATCTTGCGGCCGAGGCTCTTCTGGGTGGCGAGCAGGAAGGCTTCCTTGTCGTCGCCGGCCTGCTCGACGAAGACGTTCTTCACGTACTGCTGGGTCAGCGTGGACGCGCCCTGGGTGGCCTCGCCGGACTCCGCGTTCTTGCCGATGGCGCGGGCCACGCCCTTGAGGTCGACGGCGCCGTGCTCGTAGAAGCGGGCGTCCTCGATGTCGACCTGGGCCTGCCGCATGATCGGGGCCATCTGCTCCTTGGCGAGGATGGTCCGGTCGCGGTCGAAGACCTTGGCGATCAGGCCGCCGCCGGCGTCGTAGATGTACGAGGCCTGGGAGAGGGTCGGCGTCTTGAAGTCCGTGGGGACGTTGTCGAAGCTCTCCGCGGTGTCCTTCGCGGTCAGACCGAGCGCGCCGATCGCGGGCAGCGCCATCCCGGCCACCAGGACACCGGACAGCACGCTGATGCCCAGGAACTTGAGTCCGAGCCCGGCCTTGTCAAGCGGAGATCCCGCGGGTCGCTGAGGTGCCATGGGGAGAACACTACGTCGCTGATTCCCGTACAAGGGGGCAGGTGTTCGCCTACGCTTGTCACAACACTGCGACAGCTTCGCTCTGTTCATGGTCATCACTCTTGTGAGTGATGAGCTTTGCCCGAATTGACCCAATTTCAGACGGTCTACCGGCGGGTCCGTCGGTGGCGGTGTGGCAGAGGGTGACGAGAGTGGTCGGATGGCGTCTGACAAGGCCTCCGACCTGCGATCACTCCAACGGGTGAGTGGACGGATACCCATAGTCCGATCGGGTCATTTGAGATTGGGCCCGAAGGGGCTGTTGCGTCCTGGCGTTCTTCCGTAACGTCCTCAACTGGCAACGGTGAATATGCCGTTGCCGCCGTGGGGGAGCCCCGATTCGGGAGAGGACGGCGCCGGGATGGGCTGGGTGGACGACTGGAGTGCGCAGGCTTCCTGCCGCACGAGTGATCCGGACGAGTTGTTCGTACAGGGGGCGGCGCAGAACCGCGCGAAGGCGGTCTGCAGTGGCTGCCCGGTCAGGACGGAGTGCCTGGCCGATGCCCTGGACAACCGAGTGGAATTCGGTGTCTGGGGCGGAATGACCGAGCGGGAGCGGCGGGCACTTCTCCGCCGCAGGCCGACGGTGATGTCCTGGCGCAGGCTGTTGGAGACGGCCAGGACGGAGTACGAGGAGTCGCTCGCCACGGGCGTCATCCTCACCGACTACGCCCAGGCGGGCTAGGCGGTTCGGACGATCCGTCGGAGGGATCGGCGCCCGGGTGGGGGAGCCCGGGCAGCGATCGGTCCGTACGGCTGTGTGGGGGTACGCCCGCTGGGCGCCGCCGTGCCGGTGGCACGGGTGCTCAACGGGCGTGTCGCAGAGGCGGGCTGACGGTCAGTCGGTCGGCTCGCCGCCCAATCGCGCACCGATGGCCCGGAGGCCGTCGAGGTCGTGCACGTCACCGGGCAGGGCCGGCACCTCGACCATCGGCACGTCCGGGTAGACCGAGACGAAGCGGTCGCGGGTGAGCCGCTCGCGGTCCATCACCTGCATCCGTTCCGCGTGCAGCCGGAGCAGTCCGGCGGCCAGCGTCTCGGCGGCCACGTCGTGATCGGTACGGGCGTCCCCGTCGGAGTCGGGGGATCCGTTGCCGTCGGGGCCGCTGCCATGGGAGTCGCTGCCCCGAGAGCCGTTACCCGGGGAACCGCTGCCGTTGGAGCCGTTCTCCTCGAGCGTCTCGGCGGCGGCCAGCGCCCGTTCCGCGGTGAGCTGCGGTGCGCCGGTGCCGTGCACCCGGTTGAGCACCAGCCCGGCCAGCGGCATCTCGTCGGCGGCCAGCCGGTCGACGAAGTACGCGGCCTCGCGCAGCGCGTCCCGCTCCGGGGCGGCGACCACCAGGAAGGCCGTGCCGGGTGCCTTGAGCAGCTGATAGGTGCGGTCGGCCCGCTCGCGGAAGCCGCCGAACATCGAGTCCATCGCCGAGACGAAGGTCTGCACGTCCGTCAGCAGTTGGGCACCGAAGACCTTGCCGAGGGTGCTGGTGACCAGGCCCATCCCGACGTTCAGGAACTTCATCGCGCTCCGGCCGCCGACCTTGGCGGGGGCGGTCAGTATCCGGATCAGCTTGCCGTCCAGGAAGGAGCCCAGCCGGTTCGGCGCGTCCAGGAAGTCCAGCGCCGAGCGGGACGGCGGGGTGTCCACCACGATCAGGTCCCACTCCTCGGCCGCGCGCAGCTGGCCGAGCTTCTCCATCGCCATGTACTCCTGGGTCCCGGCGAAGCCGGCCGAGAGCGACTGGTAGAAGGGGTTCTCCAGGATGGTCCGGGCTCGCTCCGGGTCGGCGTGGGCGATCACGACCTCGTCGAAGGTCCGCTTCATGTCCAGCATCATGGCCTGGAGTTCGCCGCTGCCGTCCACGCCCTTGACCACCCGGGGGGTGTTGTCCAGCTCGGTCAGGCCCATGGACTGGGCCAGCCGCCGGGCCGGGTCGATGGTCAGCACCACGACCTTGCGGCCCTGCTCGGCCGCACGCAGGCCGATCGCCGCGGCGGTGGTGGTCTTGCCGACCCCGCCGGAGCCGCAGCAGACCACGATCCGGGTCGCCCGGTCGCCGATCAGCGCGTCGATGTCCAGCCCGGTCATGCCGCCCCCTGCCGCTTGAGCTCGCCGGCCAGGCGGTACAGCCCGCCCAGGTCCACCCCGCCGCCGAGCAGCGGGAGTTCGTAGGTGGGCAGCTTCAACTGCTGCACTGCGGCGCGCTGTTCGCGCTCCAGCTCGACCCGTTCGGCGTGCTCCCGGGCCTGTTCCAGCAGCGGGCCGATCAGCGGCTCCACCGCCGCCCGCCGGGTGGCGGCCGACGTGGAGCGCCCGCCGAGACCGGCCTCGACGAGGGCCAGCGCGACCTCCTCGCGGTGGTCGCCGTCCACGGCCGCCACCGCCGCCGCGTCCAGTACGGGCGGGCGCACCGTGTTGACCAGCACCCCGCCGACCGGCAGACCGGCCTCGCGCAGTTCGCCGATGCCGTCCACCGTCTCCTGCACCGGCATCTCCTCCAGCAGGGTCACCAGGTGCACCGCCGTCTCGGCCGAGCGCAGCACCCGCATCACCGCCTGGGCCTGTCCGTGGATCGGCCCGAACCTGGCCAGCCCGGCCACCTCGGAGTTGACGTTGAGGAACCTGGTGACCCGTCCGGTCGGCGGCGCGTCCATCACGATCGCGTCGTAGGCCCGCTTGCCGTCCGGCCCCTTCCGGCGGGCCGCCTCGCAGGCCTTGCCGGTGAGCAGCACGTCCCGCACCCCGGGCGCGATGGTGGTGGCGAAGTCGACGAAGCCGACCTTCTGCAGCGCCTTCCCGGCCATGCCCAGCTTGTAGAACATGTCGAGGTACTCGAGCAGCGCCTGCTCGGTGTCGATCGCCAGCGCGTACAGCTCGCCGGCCGGCCCGCGGCCCGGCAGCCCGAGCTTGGCGGGGGAGACGGTGGCCACCTTCCGCTCCTCGTAGGGCAGAGCGGCTATCCCGAACAGTTCGGCGATGCCCTGCCGGCCCTCCACCTCGATCAGCAGCGTCCGGCCCCCCTCGGCGGCCAGCGCCAGGGCGAGCGCGGCGGCGACGGTGGTCTTGCCGGTGCCGCCCTTGCCGCTCACCACGTGGAGCCGGACCCCCTCCCAGTCCGGGCCGTGCCGGTCCTGCTGCTCCACGCTCCGCCTCCGTGCCTCTCGGGTGCCGGCCGTCAGCCGGCGTCAGGTGCTGCCGTCGCCAAAGGTGCTCTCCCGCGAGGGTAACCAGCCTCCGCCGCCGATGCCGGGATTCCCGGACGGGTGACCCCTGACGGAGAACGGCCGGCGGGCGACGGCCGACAGGTGACATGGCACTAGAGTCGGGCCCATGACCAAGTGGGAATACGTCACCGTGCCGCTGCTCGTCCACGCCACCAAGCAGATCCTGGACACCTGGGGCCAGGACGGCTGGGAGCTCGTCCAGGTCGTTCCGGGCCCGAACCCGGAGCAGCTGGTGGCCTACCTGAAGCGGGAGAAGATCTGATGGGCAAGGTCGAGGAGAAGCTGGCCGAGCTCGGCCTCACCCTCCCCGAGGTGGTGCCGCCGGTCGCCGCGTACGTCCCGGCGATCCGCTCCGGCGAGTACGTGCTGACGGCCGGTCAGCTCCCGATGGTGGCCGGCAAGCTGCCCAGCACCGGCAAGGTCGGCGCCGAGGTCACCGCCGAGGAGGCCAAGGAGCTGGCGCAGGTCTGCGCGCTCAACGGCCTGGCGGCGATCAAGTCCGTGATCGGTGACCTGGACAAGCTGGAGCAGGTCGTCAAGGTGGTCGGCTTCGTTGCCTCCGCCCCCGACTTCACCGGGCAGCCGGGCGTGATCAACGGGGCCAGCGAGTTCCTCGGCGAGGTGCTCGGCGCGGCGGGCGTGCACGCCCGGTCGGCGGTCGGCGTCGCGGTGCTGCCGCTGGACGCGCCGGTCGAGATCGAGTTCCAGGTCCGGGTCCGCGACTGACGCTGCGCAGCTTCGGTGGGGCAGGGACCTCAGGGGCGCGAGGAACTGCGCGCTGGGGGACGGCAGCACCTGCAACTGGCTGACGTGTCCTCAGTTGCAGGTGAGCCGCCTTCCGGTTCGCGCAGTTCCCCGCGCCCCCGCGTAGGTCGCTTAAAGCATGTCAGAGCGGCAGCCGCGGGGAATCGCTCGGTCCCCACCACGCGTAACAACGCGAGGGAGGGCGCACCATGGCGCGCAGGAAGAAGACGGCCCGGAAGCTGGAGGGCGTCGCGGCCCCCACCACCCCCTACGACGGGTGCGGGAAGTGCTTCGTAGGGCTTCGGCGACTGTCCCGGGTGTCCTCGGACGACCCGAGCGACAGTCCTATGAAGCAAGCGGACCTGACCATCCGGGCGGTTGAGTCCATCGGCGGGCACATCATCGCCTGGGCCGATGACTGGGACATCTCCGGAGACCAGGACGCGGTTACCCGGCCCGAGCTGGGTCCGTGGCTGCGGGAGGAGAACGGTCCGCACGACGGCCTCGCCGGGTCCTCGGTCGAGCGGTTCGGCCGCAGCGTTCAGGACGGTCTCAACACCGAGAAGCTGATCCGGACCACGGGTCGGATGCTGGTCACCGCGGACCACCCGGGCATCTGGGACCTGACCGACGCCGTTCAGGAGCAAGAGTTCACCTTCCGGCTGATGATGGCTCAGACCGAGTTGCGGAACATCCAGAAGCGCAACCGCGACGGTGCCGAACGCGCCGTGGAGGCGCACCGGGTCACCGGGCCCCCGTCGTACGGGTACATGCACGTGCGGGCCACCCCGACGGCGCTGGTCGAGCGGGTGATCGACACCGAGGCGCACACCGTGCTGTTGGAGGTGGTCCGGCGCATCCTGTCGGACACCACCGGGAGCGTGACCGTGGACGGCGAGGTTGCCCGCCTGAACCGGGCCGGGGTGATGTGCCCGAGCGACCGCCTCGCCGTGCTGTACGGCCGGGAGCCCGAGGGCGGGGTGTGGCACCGCAAGACCCTGGCTCAGATCCTCTGCGGGGAGAACGCCCTCGGACTGCACATGCTCAAGGGCCGAATCCAGCTCTCGGCCGAGACGGGCCGGCCCGTCCGGATCGCCCCCGAGCTGTGGGATAGGGCCACCCATGAGGCCCTCAAGGCGAAGATCCGGCCGGAGTCGCGGAAGCTCGCGCCCGAGGTGAAGGCGACCCGGCGGTTCAGCAACCGGGCCGTTCTGCTCTCGGCGCTGGCCGACTGCGGTAACTGCGGCAACGGGATGGTCCGTGGCGGGAGCAGCCGCGCCAATGGCAAGTACGTCCCTGCCTACACCTGTCAGGGGCGGCGGCGAGGCATCCCGGGGTCGGAGATGTGCACGCCCGCGCCGATCATGGCCGGGCCGACCGCAGACAAGATCGTTGAGACCCGGTTCCTCGCCCGCTTCGGCGCTGGCGAGATCATGCGCCGGGTGTACGACCCGGGAACGAACCTCGCTTCCGAGATCGCCACCCTGGAGGCGGTCAAGGCCCGGTTGCTGGCGGACCGCGCGGTCGGCATCTACGACGAACCCGAGGACTTCGCCCGGTTCGAGACGCAGTTCAAGGCGTGCACCGCGGACATCAAAGCCCTGCGATCGCTGCCCGAGCGGCCCAGCGGGTGGATCACGATCCCCACGGGCGAGACCGTCGCGGAGCGGTGGGCGCGCGAGGACGTACAGGGGCGCCGGGAACTCTTGATCGAGCACGGCGTCCGGGTCGCGATCCGGCCCGGCCGAGACTCCGAGGCACGCGTCACGGTGACGGCCGAGATCGCCGACGACCCGACGGCCGAGGTGCTGGGAGCAGTCGACGGCGACCCGACCCGTCCCGAGGCCCCGGCGGTCGAATCCGCGGCGGCCACCGTCCCGGCCGAGCGCACGTCCGTCCGGCTCGCCGAGCCCGAGGGCGAGGTGCAGGGTCCGCCGATGCTCCGGATCATCCTGCCCCGGCCCGAGGAACCCGAGAAGACGCCCGCCAAGCGCACCAGGCGCAAGGGGGTGACCCTGGCGGCCTGACGCCCTCTCAGAGCCCCGTACAGCCCCGGTCTGGCCCCGTGCCCGGCCGGGGCTTCGTGCTTCCCGCCCCACAGCAGGGGTGGTACCGGTGGTGGTTGAAGCTCAATTTCTAGGTTCTCTTGAGATGTCTAAAGAGACCTAGAAAAAGGGCTCTAACCATCACCGGTACCACTCCCGGGCGAGCGGGTGCCGCCATGCCCGTTCGGCTGCCGCGGACCAGCCTTCGGCCTGCACCGTGGCGAGGACAGCCCACACGCGCTGCTCGACCTCGGCCAGTCCCTCGGCCGAGCCGCAGGGATGCGCCTACAGCGGGGTGGTGAGGGTGGTGGTTGAAGCCCTATTTCTAGGTCTCTATAGACATCTCAAGAGAACCTAGAAAATACCCTTCAACCACCACCTTCACCACCCCGGGGGCGATCGGGAATCCCTCGGTCCCTACTACTCCCGGAGGAAGGAACGGACCGAGTCGACCCAGGGGCGACCCGCACGAATCAGCGGCCCGCGGGTGACCGTCCGTCCCCACCATTCCCGGAAGCAGAACAGACAACGCTGGAACACCAGCGGGAACCGTGCCGTCGACACAGCCGCCACCGGAGGTAGCACCGTGATCAACCCCAGCAGCTTTCCCCACTCGTACGAGGACCGTGACACACGGCGGCTCCGGCTTCGCGCCGATGCCTTCCAGTACAGCTCTGCCATGGAGCAGCTTGCCGAGATGAAGCGCAACCGCCCCGAACAGTACGACCAGATGGGGGCCGTCGCTCACCTCTCCTTTGGCTACTACGAAGCGGCGAAGAGCGCCGCCGCGCAGCTCGGCCGCAACATGTCAGCCCCGAGCAGCCAGGAGAACTGATTATGAGTCACGACGTGACCCGAGCCGCCGAAAAGCTCGCCAAGCTGCGCGCCCAGGCCGATAAGTTCGCCGCTCCGCTCGCCGAAGCCGAAGCCGCACTGGCAGCCGCCCAGGAAGCCGAACAGGCCCGCCGCGCGGAACGGGCCGCGAAGTACGACCGCGCGTTCCTCAAGACCTGGCAGGAACAGGCTGCTGAGCGTGCCGACCGGGGCAACGAACTCCATACGACGTTCCTTGAACTCCTCACCGCAGAGCCGTGGTTCGAGGCGTACGTCGCACACCGTGCCGAGCGGTACAAGCGTGAGCAGATCCTCACTGCCGCACAGAACGCCCAGTCCCAACTGGGCGAAGTACGCACCGTGCCCGAGCAGCGTTGGTACGGCCTGCGCATCATCGAGGACATCACCAGCGCGGTGGACAATGCCGCTGCCGCGATCGGGGCCGCCTACGCGGAGGAACTGGAGTCCAAGCGGAACGCCTACCTCGACGCGTCGGACTGACACTGCCGGGAGGGTTCCAACCGAGCGGGGGCAACTCCAGTGCCGCACGCCTGCGGAAGCAACTTCGCCGCGCCGGCCAGGCCACCTGCGGGGGCTGCGGGGTCGACTTCCTACCGTCCGCCGTGGACGTGGACCACCGGACTCCGCTCGCTCTCGGCGGCGAGGACGTGGACTCGAACATCTGGCCCCTGTGCCGCCCATGCCACAAGGCCAAGACACCCAAGCCACAGAGCGGCAAATACGCCCTTCTGAACATGTGAAGGCCGGGTGGCTCGCGCTTCGTACTTCTTCCCGGGTCACCCGGTCGCCCAACGGGTTATGAGAGTCACCTCACCGGCCTACGTGTGCGCCGGGGACTCGGCTTTCCATTGAGTGCAAATCTAACTCGCAGGGCAACCAGGCGAATGATTACGCAAATCCAGATGACAATCGTTCCGGAATTTACTACGCAGTCAAGCGTCTCCATATGCGTGTACCTTTCTCGGTTGATAGCTCCCCTTACATGGAGAGTTCCGAGTTTGATCCTGGCTCGGAACACGGAAGCCACCCACCGTTCGGGCGACACGCCCCACAGGCACTTTCAGGATGCGCCTTACACAGCGCAACTGACAAGACCTGCGGCGGGGGCGAGTGACGGCATATCGGGGGACTGATCGGAGGCCCGCATGCCCCGCAAGCCGAGACCCCCGTGCAGCGTCCCCGGGTGCCCCGAGCTGACCACTGGTGGCCGCTGCCCCGCTCACGAGCGTGAGGCGACCAGGAACCGGGAGACGCCGGGCACCAGCGCGTACGGCACTCGCTGGCCGCGCATCCGGAAGGCGTACATCTACGCGCACCCGTGGTGCCTGCTCTGCGGCCGAGCGGCGACCGTAGCCGACCACTTCCCGCGCAGCCGAAGGCAGTTGCTCGCTGACGGGGTGTCCGATCCCGACGCGTGGCACAGGCTCAGGCCGCTGTGCACGCAGTGTCACAACCGCGAGACCGCCAAGCACCAGCCCGGAGGCTGGGCAGCGGAGCAAGTCAAGCCAAAAAGGCTCTGACCTGCGGCTTTACCAGGGGGGTGACCCCCTCTCCCTCCCCAGAGAGCACGGCAGGGAGGCAAAAAACTCACGCCGGGGCTGTAGCCATTTTTGGGTGCTCCGGTGCCAGCACGGCGAAGGGAGACCATGGCGGATCGCTACCGGCCTCGGCCGGCTGTCGCACGGGCCCGCGAGGGGAACCCGTCCAAGTCCGAAATCAGGGAGGGGGTGGTCGTCCCTCGCGCCGTTCTCGCCGAGCCTGACTGGGGCGAGGTGTTCCGGGACTCGCCGGACCCCGAGATCAGCGCGGCGAACCGGCGCTGCCGTCAGGTAGCGTCCGCTGAGTGGCGGCGCATCGTGCCCGTGCTGGAGATCGCGGCCGGGCTCGGCGAGGTGGACCACACCACCGTCAAGGATCTGTGCGTCTGCGTCGCCCGGATCGACCAAGCCGAGCGGGACCTCTCCGAGCGCGGCCTCATGGTCACCGCCGAGCGCGGGACCGTGAAGAACGGCGCCGCCACCATCGCCGCACAATACCGCTCCCAACTTGCCCGCTACATCCGAGAGTTGGGGCTATCTCCGAGTGCGCGCGTCGCCATCACGGCACCAGAGCCAGACGACGACTCCGACATCTGGGACTGACAGCGAAGGCCCCCGTACCCTCCCCATCGTGGGGTCGGTGCGGGGGTTTTCGTCGTCTCGGGAGAATATTCGAGAATCCGCGCTCGCTGTGGGGCGATACCAAGGCATCCTGATCCAGCCTGTCCGACGGTGAGGGGAGCGGCTGTGAGCCGACGACTGCGGTACATCGGAAGCAACTCGGGGAACAACGGATGCCCAACGCTCTACGAGGACGTTGAGACTGGGGAAGTGCTGGTGCAGGGCGACGCGGTCACCGACCCCGATGAAGTGGCCCAACTCCGTAACACCAAGCCCGGCGAAGGCTTCGTCATCGTGCCGCGGGTGCTGCTCGCCGACTTCGCGCCGCGTGACGTGGACCGGGAGCCAGTCTTGATCAGCTTCGACGAGTTCGACGGCATGTTCGAGAGCTTCCAGCACACGGCCTTCCGGCTGGAGACTCGCCACCGGTACCGCTCTGACGAGCAGACAGAGACGTACCGTCGTTTCAGCGCCGGGCAGGCCGCCGGATGGGACTTGGACGACCCGTGGTGCCGTTCGCGACGTGAGCAGGTGGCCTTGGGCAAGCGGTTCGAGCGGGTCAGGATCATGGACAACCCGCCCACTCCGGGGCAGCGGTACCTACTCGACAACGCCGAGCGAAACAGTGCCGTCGGCGAAGACATCCGGTACCTGTGGCGTGCTGACGCCGACCGGCTCGGCCTTCCTCGCGAAGATGCCTGGCTGTTCGACTCGCGCGTGATCGCACTGCTGCACTTCGACGCCGACGACGACATCACCGGCGTGGAGCTGATCACCGACCCGGTGCAGGTGGCTCGCGCCTGCCAGGTGCGGGACGCCGCTTGGCATTTCGCCACGCCGCACCGAGCGTTCGGCGCTGAGGTACCGTCCGGCATGTGAGCACCGACTTCCAACAGGCCCGAATCGCCCTCGGTCTGCGGCTTCGCGAGCTGCGCACCGAGGGCGGTCTCACGGGTCGGCAACTGGCCGACCGTCTGGGCTGGCCACAGTCCAAGGTCAGCAAGCTGGAAACCGGCCGACAGACGGCCACCCACGACGACCTCAACGCATGGGCAGAGGGCGTTGGTCAGCCGCAGGCTGCACCCGAACTGAAAGCCAGGCTAAGGGCGTTCGAGTCGCAGTCGCGTTCCTGGCGTCGGCAGCTCGCGGCTGGGCACCGGCCGGTGCAGGACAGGTTGACGGTCGAGTACGAGCGTTCGACTGTCCTGCGCGCCTGGGAGGGTTCCATGGTCGTCGGCATGCTCCAGACAGCCGACTACGCCCGGCACGTTTTCAGTGCCTACGTCGACCTTCACCAATCACCGCGCGATGTCGAAGATGCCGTGCGCTCCCGCGTTCGACGGCAAGAGAGCCTGTACCAGCCGGGCAAGCAGTACCAGATCATCATGTGGGAGGCGGCGCTCCGGGCTCTGGTCTGTCCGCCGGCCGTGATGGCCGCTCAACTCGACCGGCTCACCGGCGTGATCGGGCTGGACACCGTGCGCCTGGGCATTGTCCCACTCAACGCCTCCCTCAACTTGCCTCCGGCCAACGGGTTCTGGCTCTATGACGAACGGCTCGCCATCGTGGAGGACTGGCACGCCGAACTCTGGCTGGACCAGCCCGACACCGTGGCCTTGTACCTGCGCGTATGGGAGTCACTCGCCGACGCGGCTGTCTACGGCGCGGATGCGCACAAGGTCATCGCGCGGTGCCGCCGAGCACTCGGAGCGGTTTGAGAATCCCCGCGAGCCTCAGTCGCGTTCGCTGGAATATTCGCGAATCATCGACTCATCAGTGATTCTCGGGCGCTTAGCGTGCTGGTCACCGATTCTGACCAGTCCGAGGGAGCGGCCCGTATGGCGGCGAGCACCACCACCCGCAGAATCAAGACATGCGAGGAGTGCCGGGCAGGGCAGGGCGAGCGCGCCCCAGCCCCTTTTGTTGACCTCGGTGCAGCGCCGTCAGCGCTCCGGGCAGCGCTTCCGCCCTTCCCTCCGGGGCCGACGCAGCACAACCTTCACGAGTACCTCCGCCTCCCGCCCGATCACCAGCCGAGCGACTCCAACTCTTGTACAGCTAAGCGTGGTTGACGACATGAATGAGGGCGGGAAGCCATCGCCGCGTGACGTGGCCAAGGCGCGGGCTCAGCGGATCGCCGAGGAACTTGGCCGGTTGTACCGGCGTACGCCGTCGGTTACCTGGACCGAGGAGGGGCACCTTCGGGTGTCGTTGCGGATTGCCGAGCAGCCCGACGAGGCTCTGCTCCTGGCGACACTCGAAGTACTGGGCCGGGGCGATCGGATGGGGCACATCAAGAGGCTTGCATGGCAGGCCATTTGGGCCGAAGTGGAGATGAAGATGTCGGAGGAACCGCCGGCTGGAGAGGGGGAAGCGTGAGCGTGGTCGAGTTCTACCCGCAGGGACACTTCGGGCTGCACTGGGAAGCCGTGGAACAGCCGGAGGGCGAGGAAGGCGACGTGCACGGCCTTGTGGTCGCCGCGACACAAGACCGCAGGATCGCCGTGGCGCACATCAGCAACCCGTGGGCCGTCGTGATCGGTACTCGCGCCGAACTGGCAGCCCTGCGCGACGCACTGAGCAGCGACCGGCTCGACTACCTGCTGGCCGACGCACCCAACCCACCGACTCGGTGATCGACTGCTGACCGAAGCGGCTGTCTGACGCATGGCCCCGTTCCACTGGTGAACCCAGTGGGGCGGGGCCTACTTCGTTTTCGGCTCCGGACGGTCAGTGGGTGGAACGACTGTCGACCCCTTGCCCCACCGCGTGGTGATCAGCCCCTCTTCCTCCCGCAGCACCTCAAGCGCACGCCGGATAGTCATGTTGGCCATCCCGAACCGGGACATCAGGACCGTCTCAGACGGGAACGGCTCGCCCTGGTCGTAGGCACCACTGCGAATCTCAGCGGCCAACTCGGCAGCGGCGAGACGATACGGGGGCACTCGGCGGGGGCGGTCAGGCATGGCGTCAGCGTAGAGAGATGATCCGCTTCCATCTACTTAGGTGGGTGAGTGAGTAGAGAACTTAGAGGAGTGGCCCTATCTTGGAACACGAAAGAACCCCGGCGCCGCTTAGGACCGGCTCCGGGGTTCATGTCCGCACAGCTATTGGGAGCTGCCGACATGCGACACCTTATCGCCTGCGCCCTGCACGCAGCCCTGCGCTTCGCCCTGCCTGCCCGAGGTCGACACCGCCGCCCTCGGCCCTTCGTCGCGATTTGCGCCCCTATCGAGCCCGTGAACCTCACCGTGCCGAAGCGGGTCATCTGTGCCCCCGTCCAGCCCGTCCCGCTCGATGACCTGCGCCTGACCGTGCCGCCCGTCCTGGTGCGCGGACACCTGCTCGCGTTCGAGCGGATGACCCCGGAGCAGCGGGAAGCCGCGCGGAACTTCCATCTCGCGGACACGGAGACGCGCTGGCGGAAGATCATCGAGTTCGAGTTGCAGCGGGAAGCCGACGACCGCCGCCGCCGCCGCAGAGCCGCCCTGTTCGCCGCAGAGATGGACCTGCCGGACCCGCTGCACTGGCTCGATGAGATCACCACCGGAGAGCCGCACACCCTGACCGGGAAGCGGGTCGCGTGATGACCGAGAACCCCGAGCCCCCTGCGGGCCACTGCGCCCGCTGTGGCCGAGCTGACGGCACTGTGCAGGAGATCGGCGCGGTAGAGCGCCAGAGCGGCCCCGCATGGCCCGTCTACGGTTGCACCGAGCACGCGAAGATCCTGCGGGCTCTGGCCGCGCCGGTCGAGTCCTCGGCCTGCAAGTAGTTCCACCAGGCCCCGCCCGGCATACGATCGGGCGGGGCTAACGTCTGGGTGCAATCCCGCATCTAGACATGTCTTAAGGGGATGGCGCCCCCGGGATGACCACGGCCCCTGCCGGAGGCGCTGCACCGGCCGGTAGCATCCGGCCATGATGTCGATGCCGCCGTCGTGGCCAGCCAGGATCCGGGCCCTCGCCGCGGGGGAGCTGACCCCGCCGGTGCCCAAGCAGTCCGCCACCGTGGTGCTGCTGCGGGACGGTGCGGAGGGGCCGGAGGCGTACCTGCTGCGCCGCCGGACCTCGATGGCCTTCGCTGCCGGCCAGTACGCCTACCCGGGCGGCGGGGTGGACCCGCGCGACGCCGAGGGCGGCTACGGCTGGGCCGGCCCGTCCCCCGCCGAGTGGGCGGAGCGGCTGGGCACCGACGAGCCGACCGCCCGGGCGGTGGTCTGCGCGGCGGTCCGGGAGACCTTCGAGGAGGCCGGGGTGCTGCTGGCCGGTCCGGACGCGTCCCGCACCGCCGATCCGCGCGACTGGTCGAAGGAGCGCGCCGCGATGGAGCGGCACGAGCTGGCCTTCGCCGACTTCCTCTCCGCCAACGGCCTGGTGCTCCGCTCCGACCTGCTGGCGCCGTGGGCCCGCTGGGTGACGCCGGAGTTCGAGGAGCGCCGCTTCGACACCTGGTTCTTCGTGGCCGCGATGCCGCCCGGGCAGCTGGCGGCCGAGACCGTCGGCGAGGCCGACCGGGTCGCCTGGCTCCCGCCGGCCGAGGTGGTCGAGGGCTACGCGGAGGGCCGCTACCGGATGATGCCGCCCACCGTGACGGTCCAGCGCGAGCTGCTGACGGTCCGTTCGGCGGCCGAGGCGGTGGCCGCCGGGGCCGACCGGAAGGTGGTGCCCGTGCTGGGGCGGGCGGAGACTTCGGGGGATCGGCTGACAGTTCGCTGGCCGGGGTATGAAGAGCTGACTATCGAAGGTATTTTTCCTCCCGAGTAGCCGTCACGATCTCCCGCCGGGACCGTGGGAGGCCGGACGCCGCTCGCCCGCATCCACCGAGAAGCACCAGCTCACACCCAGGAAGGACGATCCGATGACCCACAACGACGTGGCTCGCCGGTCGGCGCTCACCGACAACACCCTCGCCGCGCGTCCGCTGACGCTCCGTTCGCTGGCCGGCCGGGAGGCCGACCGCGTGCCGGAGGAGCCGACCCTGCGGCGCCTGGAGCGGCAGCTGCCCCTGCGCAGCCTGTACCGGGTCAGCGAGGGCGGCCGGTGACCGGTCTCCTCCCGGGTGACCCCGCCGACGGGATCGGCGGCGGGGCCACCCCCCGGGCGTTCTGCGTGCTCGCGCCGAACCCCTCCCCGATGACCCTGGACGGCACCAACACCTGGCTGCTCTCCGAGCCCGGCTCCGACCTCGCGGTCGTGGTGGACCCGGGCCCGCTGGACGAGGGCCACCTGCGCCGGGTCGTCGACACCGCCGAGCAGCAGGGCAAGCGGATCGCGCTGACCCTGCTCACCCACGGGCACCACGACCACGCCGAGGGCGCCGCCCGCTTCGCCGAACTGACCGGTTCCGACGTCCGCGCGCTGGACCCGGCCCACCGGCTGGGCTCCGAGGGCCTGCGCGGCGGCCAGGTGATCGAGGTCGGCGGACTGGAGATCCGGGTGGTCGGCACCCCCGGGCACACCGCGGACTCGCTCACCTTCCACCTGCCCGCCGACGGCGCGATCCTGACCGGCGACACCGTGCTGGGCCGGGGCACCACGATGGTGGCCCACCCGGACGGCCGGCTCGGCGACTACCTGGACTCGCTGCGCCGCCTGCACACCATGGCCGCCGAGCGCGGCGTGCGCACCGTACTGCCGGGCCACGGCCCGGTGCTGGCGGACGCGCTCGGTGCCGTCGACTACTACCTGGCCCACCGGGCCGCCCGGCTGGCCCAGGTGGAGACCGCGGTGGAGGCGGGGTACCGGACGGCCGAGCAGGTGGTGGCCAAGGTGTACGCGGACGTGGACCGTTCGCTCTGGCCGGCCGCCGAGCTCTCGGTCCGGGCCCAGCTCGCCTACCTGGAGGACCACGGCCTGATCTGACGGGCCGCAGGACGGCGGAAGGCCCCCGGGACGATCGCGTCCCGGGGGCCTTCCTGATGTCACGTCAGCAGCGGGGCCGCGCCGGCCGGGCCGTGTCAGCGCGAGCGGCGGGAGAGCCGCTCGACGTCGAGCAGCACCACCGCGCGGGCCTCCAGCTTCAGCCAGCCGCGGCCGGCGAAGTCGGCGAGCGCCTTGTTGACCGTCTCGCGGGAGGCGCCGACCAGCTGGGCCAGCTCCTCCTGGGTGAGGTCGTGGGCGACGTGGATGCCCTCCTCGGACTGCACGCCGAAGCGGCGGGAGAGGTCCAGCAGCGCCTTGGCCACCCGGCCGGGCACGTCGGAGAAGACCAGGTCGGACATCACGTCGTTGGTCCGGCGCAGGCGGCGGGCGATGGCCCGCAGCAGCGCGATGGAGACCTCGGGGCGGGCGTGCAGCCAGGGCTGGAGGTCGCCGTGGCCGAGGCCGAGCAGCTTCACCTCGGTCAGCGCGCTGGCGGTGGCGGTGCGCGGGCCCGGGTCGAAGAGCGACAGCTCGCCGATCATCTCGCTGGGGCCGAGCACGGCCAGCATGTTCTCCCGGCCGTCCGGCGAGGCGCGGTGCAGCTTCACCTTGCCCTCGGCGACGACGTACAGGCGGTCGCCCGGGTCGCCCTCGTGGAAGAGCGACTCGCCGCGGGCCAGCGTCACCTCGGTCATGGAGGCACGCAGCTCGCCGGCCTGCTCGTCATCGAGAGCCGCGAACAGCGCGGCACGCCGCAGAACGTCGTCCACGTGCTTCCTCCTGCTGGTGGTGGATGGTGCATCCGGTCATGACTTGCATCACCAAGGATGACGCATGTCGCTCCGATCATATGAGGAGGGGTGCTGGCCGGGGGTACGGTACGGGGCCATTTGTACTCATCACGGCCGGTCGGGTACCGCTGTGCGCGTCCGTTCACCCGTCCGTCGCAACGGCGCCGGCGCCCCGCGGCGACCCGCCGGGCGGTCGAGCGGTCGGGCGGTCGGTCGGGCCCCGGACTTGACCTTCGAGCCGCCTGAAGGACGAGCATCACCCGCATGGAACTCATCGGCATCAGCGCCTTCGCCCGGTTGGCCGGGCTCGCCCCCAGCGCGCTCCGCTTCTACGACGACTGCCGGATCCTCCTCCCGGCCCGGGTCGACCCGGCCACCGGCTACCGCCACTACCACCCGGACCAGGCCGGGCGGGCCCGGCTGCTGCGCGGCATGCGCGAGGCCGGGCTCCCGCTGGCCGACGTCGCGGTGGTGCTGGACGGCACGCCCGGCGAGGCGCGCACGGTGCTGGCGGAGCACCGGGAGCGGCTCGGCGAGCAGGCCGCCGCGGCCCGGGCGGCGCTGGACGCGGTGCTCGCCGCGCTGGGCGAGCCGGACGGACCGCAGGGCGAGGGTGAACTCCGGCTCTCCGGCGCCGAGTTCGCCGGGGCGGTGCGGCAGGTGGCCCCGGCGGCGGCCCGGACGGCGGAGCACCCGGAGCTGGCCGGGGTGCTGCTGGACGTCGACGAGGCGGAAGTCCGGCTGGTGGCCAGTGACCGGTACCGCTTCGCCCTCCGCACCCTCCGCAGCTCCGGGGGCGGCGCCCCGCGGCGGCTGCTGCTGGACGTGGACGAGCTGCTCGTCCTCGCCCGCTGGGCCGCCCGTTCGCACGAACTGGTGCTGACGGGCTCCGAGCTCCGGGCCGCCGACGGCTCCACCCGCCCGCTGCCGGTCCGGGACGGCGAGTTCCCGGACTACCGGCAGATGCTGGCCGCCTTCCCCGCTCCCGCCCATCGGGTGCTGGTCGACCGGCTCGCCCTCCGCGACGCGCTGGAGAGCGAGGACGGCCGTGCCGTGCTCGCCTTCGCCCCGGACCGCCTCACGGTCGGCGCCGTCGGCCTGCCCGTCGTCACCCAGGGCACCCCGCCGCCCTGGCCGGTCGGCTTCGACCCCGCCGTGCTCGGCCCCGCCCTGGAGGCGGGGATCGGCCCGGACGTCCTGCTGGAACTGGCGGGCCCCCGGCTGCCGGTGCTGCTGCGCTCCGCCGACCAGGGCAGCTTCACCACCCTGGTGATGCCGGTCCCGGTGAGCTGACCCCCGGGGATCACCCGGCCAGGTGGGCGGCGAGGCGGTCGAGGGAGGAGTTGAGGCCGGCTTCGGCCTGCGGGCCGAGGTACTGCGGGGGGACGTCGGTCTGGTGCAGCCGGACGGCGGTGCGGCCGTCGCCGAGGTCGGTCAGGTGGATCGTGCTGAGCATCGTGGTGCCCCGGACCCGGAAGGCCAGCAGCTCGGGCTCGGTCACGGTCTCGAAGACGGCGTCGAGCGGGAAGCTCCGGTCCGTCCCGTCGACCACCATGGTGGACTCGAAGCGCCCGCCCGCGAACGGCTCGATGGTGACGCTCTCCAACGGGACGTGGGTGCCCTCCGGACCCCAGAAGTCCACGAAGCGCTCCGGGGTGACGTAGGCGTGGAACACGTCCGCGCGGTCGGCCCGGAAGACGCGGTCGATGGTGAGCTCGCCGAGGTCGGTCATGTCGTACTCCCTGGTCGGTGGAGGCTCCTTCCGAGCCTCTCGCAGGGGTGGACCGCCGGCCCCGGCCGGACTCATCGGTCCCCGGGAGGAAACTTTCCGCCGCGACGTGTGCCGACGTGTGACGGGCGGTCAGCCGTCGAGGCGCGGCGGGAGGCCGAAGAGCGGGAAGAGCGGGTCGGTGTCCAGGAAGTTGTGGAGCCCGGTGATCCGCCCGTCCCGGACGTCCAGGACCTGGAGCGCCCACGGGACGAAGCCGCCGTCCGGGTCGGGGCGGTACTGGGCGAAGGCCGGGGCGCCGTTGGCCGAGACCGGGAGCAGGCGGGAGCCGCGGCAGCCGCTGCCCGGGCCGTGCAGCCAGAGCAGGTACTGGTCCAGGCCCCGGAGCCACATCTCGAAGGGTGGCATGGAGAGCACGACGTCCTCGGCCAGCAGCGCGGCCAGCCGGTCCAGGTCGAAGCTCTCGAAGGCGGAGACGAACTTCGCCAGCAGCGCGGCCTGGTCGGCGTCGAGCGGCCTGGCCGGCTCGGCGTCGGCGCCCGGCTGCGCCGCCAGGGCCGAACGGGCGCGCTGCATCGCGCTGTTGACCGAGGCCACGGTGGTCTCCAGCAGCTCCGCCACCTCGGCCGCCGACCAGCCCGCCACCTCGCGCAGGATCAGCACCGCGCGCTGACGCGGCGCCAGCCGCTGGAGCGCCGCGACGAAGGCCAGCCGGACCGACTCGCGCTGCGCGGCCAGCTCGGCCGGGTCCCCGGCCAGCACCCAGGCGTCCGGCACCGGGCCGATCCAGGTGACCTCGGGCAGCTGGGTCCCGTACGCCTCGGAGACCGGCACCGGGCTGGTCAGGTCCATCGGCCGGGCCCGGCCCTGACGGCCCTTCAGGGCGTCCAGGCAGACGTTGGTGGCGATCCGGTACAGCCAGGAGCGCAGCGCGGAGCGGCCCTCGAAGCCCCGGTGGCCGCGCCAGGCGCGGATCATCGTCTCCTGCACGGCGTCCTCGGCCTCGAAGGCCGACCCCAGCATCCGGTAGCAGTAGCCCGTGAGCTCCCGCCGGTACTGCTCCAGCTCCTGCTCGACCTCCGCCGTGACCGCCACCGTGCCGCCCCCTGCCGCCTCTTCGCCGTTGCCCGGCCGCGGCCCGGTGCGGAGCCAAGGTCCGTGCGGTGCGGCGGGCCTGACGCTACCTCAGCCCGCCGACGCCCTGGTGTCGGGCCTGACGGGCTGCTACCCTCCCCGGCTGTTGATCATGAACGCGATCGTCCGTACGGGGGAGACCATGACCGAGTCCCAGCTCAGACCGTCCGCCGAAGCCGTCGGGGCCCTTCCGGCGCCGCCCGAGCGGGGCGGTGCCGCAAGCGTGCTCTGGCAGTGGGGCCCGTTCGTCCTGTTCGGCGTGGTGCTGCCGCTGATCACCTACAACCAGCTGGTCGACCACGGCGTCGGCACCGCTGCGGCGCTGCTGCTCTCGGCGCTCTGGCCGGCCGCCGAGACGGTCGGCATGCTGCTGGTCCGGCGCCACGTGGACGAGATGGGCGTCCTCTCGCTCACCCTGCTCGCCCTCACCCTGCTCAGCTCGCTGGCGTTCAACAGCCCCCGGATGATCCTGGTCAAGGACTCGGCCCTGACCGGCCTGTTCGGCCTGGTGATGTTCGCCAGCCTGCTGGCGCCCCGGCCGCTCTGCTTCTACCTGGGCCGCAAGTTCGCCACCGACGGCTCCCCGGGGGCGGTCGCGTGGTGGAACGGGCTCTGGAAGTTCGCCGGCTTCCGCCGCACCCAGAAGATCATCACCACCGTCTGGGGCACCGCCTTCACCGTCGAGGCCGTCCTGCGGATCGCCCTCGCCTACCTGCTGCCCACCTCGGTGATGGTCACCCTGAACACCGTCCTGCCGATGGTGGTGCTGGCGGCGCTGATCACCTGGACCATCCGCTACGGGCGCCGCGCGGGCGAGCGCGGCCGGGCGGCGGCGTCGGCCGCTTCGACGGCCTGATCATCCGCCCAGGGAACGCGCCCGTCCGGCCAGGCCGTCCGCACCGCAGCGGACGGCCAGCGCCAGACCCTCCGTCAGCCGGCGCCGCGCCGCGCCCGGGTGCCCGGCCCCGGTGAGCGCCTCGCCGAGATCGACCAGGGCGAGGGCGTGCTCGTAGCGGGCGGGTGAGCTTTCCAACCGCCGGACCGCCTCCTCCAGCAGGGGCAGCGCGCGCGGCCCGCCGTGCACCGGGGCGGCGAGCCGCAGCGCGCTGCCGACGGCCGAGTCGGGGCCGAACTCCTCGGCCCGGCGCACCGACTCCTCCGCCAGCTCCCGGGCCCGGGCCGGGTCCCCGGGCAGCAGGGCGAGGGCCAGGTGGCCGGTCCAGGGCGCCCAGACCGGGTTGCGCCAGCCGCGCGCGTCCAGCGCGGTCCCGGCCCGGGCCAGCGCCTCGGCCGCTCCGGCGGTGTCGCCCCGGGCGAGCAGCAGCCGTCCGTACAGGGTCGGGGCGTCCGGCAGCACCATCACGGCCGGGTACGGCGGCTCGAAGGCGTGGCGCCGTGCGAGCTCCACGGCCTCCTCCGGCCGGCCCCGGGCGAGCAGCGTGTCGGCCAGCACCCCGACCGCGAACCACTGCAGCGGGGTGCCCGGGGCGATCCGCCCGGCGATCCGCAGCGAGCGCCGCAGCAGTTCCTCCGCCTCGGCCAGCTCGCCGCAGCGGAAGCGGTGCAGGCCGGTCAGGAAGAGCGCGAACCCCAGGTGCCCGCCGCTCCACCCGGCCACCTGATAGGCCGTCACCGCCTCCTCGAACAGCGCCCGCGCCCGGTCCGCCCGGTCCGCGTAGAGGCAGGCGATGCCGAGGACGCCCGGCAGTTCGAAGCCCCAGGTGGTGTTGGTCCAGCCGAGCTCCGCCGGGAGCCGGCCGTCCTCCAGCACCCAGTCGGCCAGCGCCATCGCCTCCTTGGCGTCCCCGCCCCGGAGCGTCAGCTCCCAGCAGCGCAGCACCGACACGACGGTGGCCGGGCCGCCGCCCGGGGGAAGGCCCCGGCCGTACCGCTCCAGCCGCCGGAAGCGCTCCGGGCCGTCCGGCGCCTCGGCCCGGAAGGCCGCGAACATGAAGTGCGCCACCTCCAGCCGCTCGCGCCCCGGCCCCGGCGCGGTCCGGGCCGCCTCCTCGGCGCAGACCGCGGCGGCCTCGCGCAGCCGGTTGCCGTGGGCCAGTGCCTGGGCCAGCCGGAAGGTCGCGTCCACCCGCGCCCCGGGGAGCAGCCCGGGCTCCTCCTCCAGGGCCAGGCGCAGCTGGTTCACGGTGGTGAAGGGGTCGGTCAGCAGGGCCGAGCAGCCGAGCTCGTACAGCACCGCGGCCCGCTCCTCCGGCTCCGGCGGTTCGCTCAACGCCCGGCGCAGGCACCGCTGGGCGGCCTCGGGGGCGCCGGTGGCGAGGTGCTCGGCCGCGGCCCGCCGGAGCCTGCGCACCGTCCCGGCGTCGCCGTCCGGCTGGGTCTCCAGCAGGTGCCGGGAGGCGGCCGTCAGACCGAGGCCGGCGTTCTCGATCTCGGTGGCGGCGACGCCGTGCAGGGCGGTGCGGACGGCGGGCGGCATCGACTGGTGGACCGAGGTGGCGATCAGCGGATGGACGAACTCCAGCCGGCCGTCGGCGGTGCCGGTCAGCACGCGGTGCCGGCGCAGCTCCCGCAGCGACTCGGCGGCGGCCTCCGGCCCCTGGGCGGCGATGGCCGCGGTGAGCTCCGGGCGGATGTCGGTGCCGAGCAGCGAGGCCGCCCAGGCGTAGCGCAGGATGCTCGGCCCCAGCCTGCCGAGCCAGTGGGCCGGCGTCAGGCCGAGGGCCGAGGCGGCGAGTTCGCGGAGCTGGTCCGCGTTGACCTCGACCGGGTCCAGCCGCTGGTCGCACACCTCGCGCAGCAGCGCCCCGGTCGCGAACGGGCTGCCGCCGGTGACCGCCCAGACCTGGCGGCAGAACGCCTCCTCGGCCGTGTCCCCGAGCGAGGCGCGGACCAGCCCGGCCACCGACTCCGGCCGCAGCGGCCGCAGGACGTGCGCCCGGTCGGCCCGCGTCCGCAGGCCCCGCAGCAGCTCCGGGCTCCAGCCGGGCAGTTCGTCGAACTCCTCGCGGCAGGCCGCCACCAGCAGCACCGGGAGCTCCCCGGCCCGCTCGGCGGCGGCGGCCAGCCAGCCGAGCGACTCCGGGTCGGCCCAGTGCAGGTCGTCGACCACCACGACCAGCGGCTCCAGCAGCCGGGCCAGCCGCACCAGTACGAAGTCCAGCCCGTCCCTGACCCCCTGCGGGTCGAGCTCCCTGGCCGGCGGGACCAGCCCGACCACCGGTCCGACGATGTCGTGCCAGGGCCCGGTGACCTGGCGCTGCCCCTCCTCGCCCAGCCCGGCCAGCACCGGCTGCAGCAACTGCCGCACCACGTGAAAGGGTTCGTGGCGGCGCTGCTCGCCGCCCCGGGCGAGCAGCACGGTGCAGCCCGCCCGCTTCGCCAGCCGCCGCACCTCGGCGAGCAGGGCCGTCTTCCCCAGCCCGGCCGCCCCGACGTACAGCAGCAGTCCGCCGGTCCCGTCCTCCCCGTCGGCCGGCCCGGCCAGCGCCCGGACCGCCTCCGCGGCCGCCCCGCTCTCCGCCTCGCGTTCGTACAGCGCGGCCCGCTCCCGCTCCGCCCCCACCCCGTGTCCCCCCTCGACTCTCCGTGCACCCCCTGGCCGAGGCTAGCGGCGCCACCGCGGCGGTGTGGCGGACTTGACCGACGTCGGCCGTTCGGGGCCCGACGGCGCGGGCGCGGTGCGCGGTGCGGCCCCCGCCGGGCGAGGATGGTCGCCGTGGACGGAGACGGCGAGCGGTGGCGGCTGCTGGAGCACTTCCCGGTGGAGCGGGTGACGGCCGAGGCCGCCGCCGCCCTGGTGCGGGAGGCACCGGGCTACGCGGGGCGTAACGAGGAGAGCCTCGGCCGGGAGCTGCTGGCCGTCCTTGGGCCGGCCCTGGCCTCGCTCCGCACGGGTGAGCAGCCGACCGCCCAGGACGTGCGGCGCTGCGAGGAGTTCGGCGCGCTGCGGGCCGAGCAGGGCATCGGCCTGGAGCCCTTCCTGGAGGCCTTCCGGCTGACGGCCCGTCGGGCCTTCGACGCGCTGTACGAGATCCTCCGCGGTCACGCCGACCCCGCGCTGGCCCTGGAGCTGGCGGGCGACTTCTGGGCCCGCTGCGACCTGGTCTCGCTGGCCGTGGTGCGCGGCCACCGCAGCCACGAGGCCGAGCGGGTCCGCGCCGACCAGGAGCAACGGACCCTGCTGCTGCGGCAGTTGCTGCTCGGCGAGCTGTCGCCGGACTGGCTGCCGACCGCCGCCGGCGTGCTCGGCCTCTCGCCGCGCGCGGAGTACCGGGTCTGCTACGCCGGGCCGGAGGCCGACGGGGACGTCCGGGCCGTCGAGCGGGCGCTGCGCGACCACCTGGTGGCGCACCTGGCCGAGCCGGGCGCCCAGCGGGTGGTCGGCCTGACCGCGGCCCGTCCGCGCGGGACGGTCACGGTGCCGGCCGGCCTCGGCCCGGCCCGTCCGCTGGCGAGGCTGCACGAATCGCTGGTCGAGGCCCGCCGGGCGAGTGAACTGGCCCTCGCGTTCGGCCTGCGCCGTCTGGTCTCCGCCGGTGAACTCCCGCTGCACGGCGCGGTCCTGGCCCAGCCCGAGGTCGGCGAGCAGCTGGCCGGGCGTTGCTTCGGCCACCTGGAGGGCGAGCGCCGTGCCACCCTCGCGGCCACCCTGGACGCCTACCTCGGGGCGGACGGCAACGCCGAGGCGGCGGCGGCCGCGCTCTTCGTGCACCCCAACACCCTGCGCTACCGCCTGCGCGGCTTCACCGCTGCGACCGGCCTGGACCCGGCGCGCACGGAGGACGCGCTGACGGTCTGGTGGGCGCTGCGGCACCGGGAGGCGACGGGGCGCGGCAGGGCCGGGGGGACTGTGGCCGCCGACAAGCGCTGAGGGCTCCTACCTCCGGGCCAGGGCGTGGAACGGCCGTTCCGCAGGGCTCGGCGAGGGGGCCTTTGTCGCAGCCGACAGTTTTCGGCGGCGCACTGCTGTCCCCCGCTCCATCGGTTCCGGGCCGCCGCGCTGGCACGGTGGGAAGTGCCCGGACGGCCGAGCCCCCGCAGGACCGTCCGGGCCTCCACGGAGGCCGGTGAGGATGCCCGGCCCCTCCGGCACCGCCCCTCCGGGCAGGTGCGTCTTGCGTCGACGGCGGGGTGAACGGAGTCCACGGCGATGAACCGCCACCTCGCACGGCTCGAACGGCACGGCACGGGCCGGGCCCGCAGGCCCTGGCTGATCACCACGTCCGCGGTCCTGCTCGGCCTGCTCGCGGTGCTGTTCACCGTCCTGATGACGGTGCCGGTGCCCAGTACGGTGACCGCACTGGCCACCCTCGGCCTCGACGGAGCCCAGCTGCTCACGCTGGTGGCCCTGCTGGCGGCCGTCGTGCTGGCCGTCCTGGCCCGGCGCCGCCGGGCGGGGGCGGCCGGCTGGATCGCGTCCGCGAGTGCCGCGCTGATGCTGGTCATGACGGTCGTCCCGGCCGTGGCGCTGTCGCGGACCGCGGCCGCCGAAGGGGTCGGGACCTCCGTGGCCTCCTACCTCAGCCGCGGCCTCTCGTTCGGCAAGGACCGCCCGGCGGACGCCCGGACCCACACCTACGCGACCGTCGACGGCACCGAGCTGAAGCTCGACGCCCTGCCCGCCCGCCGCGGTTCCGGCACCCAGCAGGGCTCCGGCCCCCGCCCGGCGGTGGTCTACGTCCACGGCGGCGGCTGGAAGATCGGCGGCCGCGAGGACGGTTACCCGTGGGGCCGCTGGTTCACCGACCGGGGCTACGACGTCTTCACCATCGACTACCGGCTGCTCCCGCACGCCGACTGGCGCAGCGGCGTCGGCGACGTGAAGGCCGCCGTCGGCTGGGTGCGGGACAACGCGGGCACCCTCGGGGTCGACCCGGCCCGGATCAGCCTGTTCGGCGAATCGGCCGGCGGCCACCTCGCGCTGATGGCCGCGTACACCGAGGGCGACCCGGTGTTCCCGCCGACCGAGCCGCACCGGGACACCTCGGTCCGCACCGTCCTCAGCTTCTACGGCACCACCGACTTCGACGACGCGGTGGCCAACTCCACCGCGCCGGACCTGATCCGCCGGGCCACCCGCGAGTACGTCGGCGGGACGAAGGAGCAGCAGCCCGAGCGCTGGTACGCCTCCTCGCCGGTCCACCACGTCCGCCCCGGCCTGCCGCCCACGCTCAGCGTCCACGGCGAGGACGACCGGCTCATCCCGGTCTCCCAGTCGCGACTGCTCGGGCAGGCCCTGGCCGGCGCCGGAGTCGAGCACCGCACCGTCGAACTCCCTTGGTCCAGCCACCTGTTCGACCTGACCAGGGGTAACCTCGCCACCCAGATCTCCGCCGGGGTGATCGAGCAGTTCCAGCAGCAGTACGCCAACTGATCGTCCATCAGAGAGAGTCGAGAGAGATGACCGCGCGCTTCGGGGACTACCAGAACGAGATCTACTTCAACGGCCTGGGCGGTGTGCTGCCGACCATGCCGATGACCTTCGCGGAGCTGGAACGCCGTGCCCAGTCCGCCCTGCCGCCCTCGGTGCTCTCCTACGTGGCGGGCGGGGCCGGCGACGAGTCCACCCAGCGGGCGAACGTCGCGGCCTTCCAGCGCTGGGGCCTGATGCCCCGGATGATGGTCGGCGCGGTGGAGCGGGACCTCTCGGTGGAGCTGTTCGGGATGACGCTCCCCACCCCGCTCTTCCTGGCCCCGGTCGGGGTGATCGGCCTGTGCGCACAGGACGGCCACGGCGACCTGGCCACCGCCCGGGCGGCCGCCCGCACCGGCGTGCCGATGGTGGCCTCCACCCTGACGGTCGATCCGCTGGAGCAGGTGGGGGCCGAGTTCGGCGACACCCCCGGCTTCTTCCAGCTCTACACCCCCACCGACCGGGCCCTGGCGGAGAGCCTGGTGCACCGGGCCGAGGCGGCCGGTTACCGGGGCATCGTGGTCACCCTGGACACCTGGATCACCGGCTGGCGCCCGCGCGACCTCGCGGCCAGCAACTTCCCCCAGCTGCGCGGCCACGCCCTGGCCAACTACACCTCCGACCCGGTCTTCCGCGCCCGCCTGGCGAAGACCCCCGAGGAGGACCCGGGCGCCGCGGTCCTGGAGTGGGTCCACGTCTTCGGCAACCCGCTCACCTGGGCCGACCTCCCCTGGCTGCGCTCGCTCACCGACCTGCCGATCGTCCTCAAGGGCCTCCAGCACCCCGAGGACGTCCGCCGCGCCCGCGACGGCGGCGTGGACGGCATCTACTGCTCCAACCACGGCGGCCGCCAGGCCAACGGCGGCCTGCCCGCCCTGGACGCCCTGCCCGGCGTGGTCGAGGCCGCCGGCGGGCTCCCGGTCCTCTTCGACTCCGGCGTCCGCACCGGCGCCGACGTGATCAAGGCCCTGGCCCTGGGCGCCACCGCCGTCGGCATCGGCCGCCCCTACGCCTACGGCCTGGCCCTGGGCGGCACCGACGGCATCGTCCACGTCCTGCGGTCGCTGCTCGCCGAAGCCGACCTGATCATGGCCGTCGACGGCTACCCCACCCTGGCCGACCTGCGCACCGAGGGCGCCCTGCACCGGATCTGACCGACCGTCGGGGCCCGTACCGGCTCTCCGGTACAGGCCCCGACGTGCTGCCCCGCTCGTCCGAGGGCCTCAGCCCGGCGATCCCCGACGGTCGGCCCCGCTCACCCGAGCAGCCTCAGCCCAGCGATCCGGCGAACTCCACCAGCAGCTCGTTGACCGCCTCCGGCTCGTCCACGTGGGCCGGGTGCCCGGCCCCCGGGACCACGGCTGAGCGCGCGAGCGGGCTGAGCGCGGCGGTGGCGGCGGCGTGCCCGGAGGGCCAGAACTGGCTCTGCTCCCCGGCGACGATCAGCGCCGGGACGGTGATCCGGGCGACCACGTCCCGCCAGTCCTGGCAGGCGTGGTCGAACATCAGCGGGAAGGTGTCCGGGGTGATGTCCCGCTTCGCGCCCTTGCCGCCGGCCGCGCGGATCTTCGCGTCCAGCTCCTCCTCGCTCTGCCAGGCCCGGCCGTGGCCGGTGCCCAGGAGGTTCGAGGGGTCGAAGAAGAAGGTCCCGAGGTTCTCCAGGGTCAGCCCGTAGAAGCCGTTGCTCCAGCTCGGGTCGTTGATCATCTTCGGGCTCTGGTCGATCGTCACGATCCCGGACAGCAGGTCGCAGCCGAACAGGCTCGCGTACGCCCAGGCGTGGCTGGCCCCCATCGACTGACCGACCAGCAGCACCCCCTCCAGCCCCAGGTGCACCAGCAGCTCCCGCACGTCCTCGCCCCCGCGCGACATCCGCAGTCCGTACGGCGGCCGGTCCGAACTCCCGGCCCAGCGCCGGTCCAACGACACCACCCGGTACCCGGCCCCGCGCAGCGCCCCCCACTGCAGCGCCCAGTCGTCGGCCGGCTGCCCGTAGCCGGAGACCAGGACGACCGGGCGTCCCTCGCCCTCGTCGTAGTAGTGCAGCGAGACCTCGTCGTTGGTGGTGAATCGCGGCATGGGACGGCCTCCGGTTCGTGTGCGGTGAGCGCGAATCGAGTCTGGAACACGAACCGGGGGCCCGCCACGCGTCGCGTCCGGTGGCGGGACACCCGATCGGGCCCGCGGCCGGGGCCGTACGGCGTAGCCTTCGGGCATGGCAGAGAGCAAGGCCGTGCGGGCCGCGAAGCCGAGGAAGCCGGAGACGCACCTGGGGATGGTGCGGCGGGCACGGAGGATCAACCGGGCGTTGGCGGAGGTGTACCCGTACGCGCACCCGGAGCTGGACTTCGAGAACCCCTTCGAGCTGCTGGTGGCCACGGTGCTGTCGGCGCAGACGACGGACCTGCGGGTGAACCAGACGACCCCGGCGCTGTTCGCCAAGTACCCGACGCCGGAGGACATGGCGGCGGCGGTGCCGGAGGAGCTGGAGGAGATCATCCGGCCGACGGGCTTCTTCCGGTCCAAGGCCAAGTCGCTGATCGGGCTGTCGATCGCGCTCCGGGACGACTTCGGCGGTGAGGTGCCGGGCCGGCTGGCGGACCTGGTGACGCTGCCGGGCGTCGGCCGCAAGACCGCCAACGTGGTGCTGGGCAACGTCTTCGGTGTTCACAGTTCAGCACGACACATCTGCAACCGCGCAGGCCGCCCGGCCAGGGCCCGGCGCTGCATCCTCGGGGAGGCCCAGGGGGTTCGTACATCAGGTCGATAGACTCTCGCGAGTGAACGCTCCCGTACGAACCATCCCTGGCCGACGAGTCGAGGTCGACCCCGAGCTCATCGAGGCGATCAACCGGATCGCCGTGAGCTACGTCCGGCAGTCGTCGGCCAAGGCGGACAGTACGGAGGCTTCACCCGAGACCCAGCGGACGAAGAACGAGGAGGAGTCCCTGCGCTGGGGCACCTTCCGGCGCCACTACGAGGACATCGGCATCTCCGGCTGGGACGCCGACGCCGAGCGCGAGGGCTTCGAGGCGATGCTCGCCGACGCGCGGGCCGGCCTCTTCCAGGTCCTCATCGTGTACAATGTCAGCCGCTTCTCGCGGCGCGAGGTGGCCGACGCCATCCCGGTCGTCGCGGAGCTGCACCGCCTCGGGATCACCATCGTCAGCGTGATGGAGGGCGTCTTCGCGCCCAGGGACAGCATGGCGCTGATCTACCTGATCATGCGTCTCGACGCCTCCCACCAGGAGTCCGAGAACAAGAGCCAGGCCGTCCGGGACGTGAAGGCCGCCCAGCGTGATGCGGGGAGTTGGCTCGGCGGTGCCCCGCCGTACGGTCTTCGCGCCGAGAAGGAGATCCACGGCAAGCTCGCGATCTACCGGCTCTTCCACGAGGACGAGGAGACGGCGAACCTGCGCCAGATCTGGTCGACGATCAAGCTCCACAAGGACAAGCCGATCAAGCCCGGGAAGAAGCACCCCGGCTCCCTGTCAGGCATCTGCACCGACATGAACGAGAAGGGCATCCCGACGAGGGGGCAGCGCACGGGCAAGGAGCGGGCCGACTCGCAGTGGCACAGCCGGACCCTCAAGGGCATCCTCCTGAACCCCGCGATCGCGGGCATGAGCTACGAGACGCTCTACAAGGTCAAGGAGGACGGGACACTGACCAAGACGGTCGAGGGCTACCGGATCAACCGGGACGACGAAGGACGCCCGATCATGATCTGTGAGCCGATCATCCCGCCGGCCGAGTGGTACGAGCTGCAGGACTGGCTCGCAGGCCGAGGACGCGGGCAGGGACTCTCCCGCGGCACCTCCCTGCTAGCCAGCCTGAAGAACGAGGACAAGGAGCCGATCCTCACCTGCGAGTGCGGACGCCCCATGACCAGCCTGAACGCGGCAGCCACAGACCCGAAGGTCAAGCCGGTCTACCGCTGCACCCGGGCGCCGGGGGCGGCCACCGAGGATGAGCACCAGGGCGGCAACGCCATCATGATGCGGCACCTCGACGAGTTCGTGGCTCGGCGCATCTTCGCGCTGATCCTGGCGTCCGAGGACGACCCGGAGGTGCTTCCCGTGATCGCGGCTGCCACCAAAACCTTCGCGCGGTCGCAGGAGAGTCCGGAGGTCGCTGCCGAGCGCAACGCCCTGGTGGCGGAGCGGGCGGACGCCACGAGGGCACTGGTAGAGCTGTACGACGACCTCGACGCCAACGTCTACAGCGGCAGGATGGGCCGCGACCGGTTCCTCTCGAAGAAAGCCAAGGTCGAAGCCCGCATCGACGCGGCCGAGACCCGACTGGCAGGCCTGCGCGTACCGGAGGAGGTGGTCCTGCCGCTCTCCGAGTGGCTGTCTGCCGATCCGGAGGCCGACCCCGTGGGGGAGGGGTCGTGGTGGCAGGGCGCCGACCGCAACGCCCGCCGGAGCTTCGTCAGCCTCTTCGTCCGGAGCATCGTCGTCTCCAAGGCCGAGAGCCGCTGGGGGCACTCCCGCACAGCGGCGTACGACGTCGAGCCGCGCGTTGGCCTGGACTGGGTGCGGGTCACGGGCGACGGTGAGGACGACCACCTCGCCGGGCAGGAGTAGCCGCTGGTGAACGACAAGGAGGGCAGCCCCGTTCGGGGCTGCCCTCCTTGTCAGCCCCAAGGGCCGAGCACGGTGAGGACCGGTATTCGGTAGGCGAGACAGGACCCGCCACCGACAGGGACATCCACGCGCCGGATGGCCAGCTCACAGAGAGCTGCTCCCTCGATGGCCGCGAGCTTGGCCCGCACCCCGGGCAGGGACTCGGCGAACTTCCAGGAAGCGGACTGGAAACGGAACTGGCCGAGGGCTGGCGCCTGGGCCAGGCGGAACCTGACGGTCGCACTGGGGTGCGGGCCACGTCCCGCCTTGGCGAGCGCCTTACGCTCCGCCATCAGCGCCGGACAGCCGCAGAGCTCCCCGGAGACCGACGCCGGCGACAGATGCACGATGCCGTCGCAGTGGTGGGTGAGCCGGCCTTGGCCCCAGAGCCGCATGTCGGCGGTGACCGCGCTGTTGGCGGCGAGGACGATCCGCACCTCGGACGCGCGGGTCTGCACGTCTACCGCACCGATGGCGCCGGGCGCACTTGGCGCGGGGGCAGTGCCGAGCAGCTCGGCGACGCCGGACCCAACTGCGAGATGGGACGTCGCGATGCGCCACGTGGCCAGGGACTCGGGGCGGTTGTCGAGCCTGCGGCCCATGTAGAACTGCCCTGCGGCTGGTTCCACTTCGGTGCGCCGATCCGCTGCGCCTGGGCTCGGCGCAGACGTAGTGACGACGTGGGACTTCCGCGCGATGGCGGTGGTGGGCATGGGTCTCCCGCTGGGCAGTCGGCGCTCGGGCTGATTGGCAGGCAGCACGTGCGTCGTTGGTGAAGGAAGGGGTGGTGTTCGCTCCAGAACCGGAGCAGGGGTGGCGCGAGCAAGGCGTCAGCGCCGCGGAGCCGGGCCACGCGCCGGTGGCGTGGTGGGGCGGCGGAGGAAGCTGGGCCCGGAGCGGAGCAGGGTGGAGCTCGGCGCGTGCGGGCGGCAGCTGGGGAAGACCGTCAGATCGGTCTGTGAAGTTCGGCGATGGAAGCCGGGTCGGTGGGGCCGTGCTGTGGCCGAGATGGCTCGACAGTCACGCGGGGCAGGGCTGCGGGACGGGTGGGGTGAGTGGCGGGCGGCTCCCTTCTTGGTGGTTAGTGGCCGGGCGGGGGCGGGTGCTCTGTTCTCGGTGGTGATCGAGTGGCGGACCGCCGTCCACTAAGTCGGCACAGTAGACGACACACCACTCGGACCGGAGAACGATCTTGGCCTTCTGCGGGCTGGCCGGTGGCTATCCCTGGGATGCAGGGCCTTGTGGCTGGTCTGCCTGCTGTTCGGCGTGCCGGAAGGTCGGGAAGCGGAGGAAGATCAGGGGGCTGGCCCGGACGGGGCCGCGTCGGCGGTTCTCCTCGGTGATGGCGCGGGCGATGCGGTCCTCGAGCTCCTTGGCGTGTTGGGGGAACGTCTGGCTGTACTGGTCGACGATCTGGAAGGCCGCGTCGGTGTTCTTCATCAGGTCCAGCAGCCTGCGGTACATGGCGGCCACGGCGTTGGTCATGTCGGCCATGTGCCGCTTGGAGGAGGACTCGGGCGGGCCGAGGAACTCCTCCAAGGTGAGGCCGAAGACCTTGGCGAAGCCGATCGCCTCGTCGAGGTTGATCCGCCGACGGGGCTCGCCGCTCTCGATCCGCCAGACCGACGACTGGTTCATGGGGTAGCCGGCGGCGGTCATGCGCTTGGCGAGTTCGCCGGTGCTCCAGCCGAGGTACTCGCGCTCCAGGCGGACCCGCTCGGCGGCATGCTCCTCGCTGAGCACGGGAGCTGCAGGGGAGCTCTCGGGCTGGCCCGGCTGGTCGGTCACTCGATTCACCTCGCATCGAATTTAGCTTGTTCTTGCATCGTCGCTAGGGTGAAGCTACAGTCATCCCTGGCGGATGGCAAGTCCATCCGAAATGCATCATCCCCTTGAGCCCCCGGAGCCCACCACGACCCCCGCTGCCGCGATACTCCCCGCCCGCCTTCCGTCCCCTACCCGGGCTGCCCGGGTGACCGCCTGGGACCGGCTCGCCGTCGCCCTGATCGGCGTGGCCGGCTTCGCCCTGTCCTTCGACGCGCTGCAGCAGATGGCCGTCGCCATCCACGTGCGCGGCCCGCTGGCGTACGTCTTCCCGCTCACGGTCGACGGGTTCATCGCCTACGGTGTGCGCGCCCTCTTGGTCCTGCGGGCCGCGCCGTGGCAGGCGCGCCTGTACGCCTGGTTCCTGTTCGCCGGTGCGACCGCCGCCAGCGTGTGGGCCAACGCCCTGCACGCCGTGCGCCTGAACCAGGTGCTCGACCAGGGCGACGGGCTGCAGCTCGGCGACGGCGTCGTCGCCGTCCTGTCGATGCTCTCCCCGCTCGCCCTCGGCGGCGCCGTCCACCTCTACATCCTCATCGCCCGCCACGCCGTCACCCCGCACCCTGCCCCGACCGGAGCGTCCGGTGGGACTTCCGCCGACCCCACGTTCTCGGAGCCCGGCGCGCCGGACCGGCCTATCGGTGGTCCGGTTGCACCCGCCCGGCCGTCCGCCGCTACCGGACCGTCTGGACCATCTGGCGGTCCGGAGGGTCCGGACGAGACTGCGGTCCGGTCCGCGCCCACCTTCTCCTCCGCGCCCGACGAGGTCGGTGGTCCGCTCTCGTCCGTCGCGGACCCGGTGCTGGTCCGGGCTGCCAGTGGTCCGGGGGTGGGGTCGGCAGAACTCTCCGGCTCCGAGGCGCGGACGGACGGCGGCGGTCCGGATGCCGATGGTGTGACCGAGCCGCCTCCTGCTGCTGGGGGTGGTCCGGGGCGGCGGACGGGTCGTCCGGCGGGGGTGTCGATGGAGCGGTTGCTGGAGGTCAGTCGGCCTGCGGTCCGGGCCCATGGCCGCCCGAGCCGTCCGGTGGTCGAGCGCGCGGTCCGAGAGGCCAACCTGCCCATGGGCAGTACCCGCTTCACGGTCCTGATGGACGAGCTCCGCAAGGAGTTCCCGCACGGTCCGGTCCGCGAGCACCCACCGGTCGACTGACCCCACCCCGGCGAACCGGTCCACGGTCCGGTGAGTCCGCTCGGACTTCTGCCGATGCGCAGAACTCCTTGGTCCTTCGGTCCGTCCGCAGGTGACCTGGTCGCTGCGGACGGACCGCGTTCCTTCGCCGTGCGCACGCCGGACCATCCCGCCTCTGGAGCATGGCGGCCTGCTCGCGAAGCCTTCCGCCCTCGTGCTGGGCATGGTCCGGACGCCGGCCAACCCGACCCCGACAACCCCTGGAGCATGCCCTGACCAACATCTTTCCCGCGCCTGACCGCCACCCTGCCGGTGGTGTAACCCCGCTCGACCGCACCGGAGTTGACCACCCACACGTCAACGGCGGAGCAAGCGAGTGCGTGCGGGGCCCCTACGGGGCCCCGCACGCGGACGCCCACGCCCAGGGGGGCGTGGACGTGCCGGTGCTGCCGGGGGCGGCAGCACCGGAGCTTCACCGCGGGGGCGCGGCGAAGCAGGAGAAGACGCCCGCCGTCGAGCCGCACCCGTCCGCCCGATCCGCCGAGCGCGCCCCGCGTGCCGACGTTCGCCGTACCAAGCGCCGCCGGCGCGACAACGACAACCCGAAGACGAAGAAGCTCGGCTTCCGGTGCACCGCGGAGCGGGAAGCGCAGATCAAGCGGCTCGCTCAGGAGGCCGGCCTGAACGTGGCCGACTACCTGGAGCGCCAGGCCCTGACCCCGGGCGGCGCCGGGACAGTGACCCGCGACGAGCAGCTCGACCAGGCCGTGCAGGCGCTGGACGCTGCCCGCTTCCAGGTCAGCCGACTCGGCGTCAACGTCAACCAGATCGCCTTCCAGCTCAACGCCGAGATCGGCGTCGAGCACGGCCCGGCGCAGGCCACCCTGGCCAGGGCCAAGGAGGCGGTGGCCGAGGTCCGCAGGGCGGTGGCCGGGGTGGACGCCACTGCGATGCGGGTGGCGAAGGCCGCCCGCCGGTGATCACCACCGCCCGCTCCGGGGCGGACACGCTCAAGGCGCTCAAGTACCTGTACGGTCCGGGCCGGCGCAACGAGCACACCGACCCGCACCTGGTGGCCTCCTGGGACGGCTTCGCCCCCGACCCGGGCCGCGACAGCGAGGCCACTCTGGCCCAGCTGCGAGACGCCCTTGACCTGCACGTCGTGCGCTACGGCCGTCCGGTCGCCAAGCACGTCTACCACCGCATGGTCCGTGCCGACCCCACCGACCGGAACCTCAGCGACGCAGAGTGGGGCGCGATCGCGCGCCGGGTCGTGGCCGCCGCCGGCATCGCCCCCGACGACGATCCGGACGGCTGCCGGTGGGTTGCCGTCCACCACGGGGACAACCACATCCACATCCTCGCCACCGTGGTGCGCGCCGACCTGACCCAGGCCCGCCTGCGGGGCGACCAGTACCGAACGGAGGCCGAGCTCACCAGGATCGAGCGCGAGTTCGGGCTCAAGGACTGGTCCGACACCCGAACCCGCGACTACCGGGCGGCGATCCCCAAACGCCCCAAGAGCCCGGAGCTGCGCAAGGCCGAGCGCCTCGGTCAGGAGGAGACGGGACGGGCCCGGCTGCGAACCGGGGTACGGCGAGCCCTCGCGGGGGCTGTGGGGGAGGAGGAGTTCCTCGCCCGCCTGGCCGCGCAGGGGATCCGGTGCGAGGTACGCCGCCTGCCCTCCGGCGACGCCAGGGGCTACAAGTTCGCCCTGCCCACCGGCGAGCCGGGCCCTCCGGTGTGGTTCTCCGGCAGCCAGCTGGCGGCCGACCTGACCCTGCCCAAGATTCACGAACGGTTCGCCGCCGGCATCGACCAGCCCGCGTCCCGCGACCCGGTCGGCCAGGGGAGGCCGACTGCTGTCAGGTACCGGGCCAGCACCAGCCTTGACCGAGCAACCGCCACCATCGACGATGACCCGCGTGCCGGTCAGGTCAGCGCGGTGGTCAGCGGCACGATCGAGGTCCTCGACACCCTCGCCCTTACCAGCCCGGTCCTGTCACGGAAGGAGATCAACCAGGCCGCCCGGGCACTGGAGTTCACCGCGATCGCCCGCACCCGAGCTGCCCGGGCCGAGGCCCGGGCGATGCGCTCGGCGGCCCGCGAACTCCTCTACGCCGGCACCACCACCGGCCGGGGCGAGGAGGGCACGGCCGCAGCCACGATCCTGGCCAGCCTGATCCTGCTGGCGATCGTCATCGCCAAGTGGCACGCCGCCCAAGGCCACCAGCACCAAGCCGCCGCCGCACGGGCAGCGGCACAGCACCTGCGGACCGCCTACGGCAGGCACGCGGGGCGGCCGATTGCCGTCCTCGACACCCAAGGCCGCCAACTGCCCCAGCCCATCCGGGAGCGGCACGAGACACAGGCCCGCCAGGCACTGCCCGCTGGCTTGGCCGTCCGGGTGCTCGCGGACCAGGGCTGGGCGGCGCTCGCCGCCACCCTGTCCGAAGCCGAGCAGGCCGGTTACGACCCAGAGGCCCTGCTCGCCCAGGCCGCCGGGCAGAGGGAGCTGGCCAGCGCCGACTCCCCAGCCACGGTGCTCACCTGGCGCATCCGTAGGGGCGCCCGCCTTCCGGTACCCGCACCGGCGGTCACCCCGGAGGAGCGCCGCACCGGTGCGGCCCTGTCCCGCACGGCTGGCAGCCGCTCCACCGGCACGCCGGCCGCCGCGGTCACCCCACCGCCGCCTCCGGCGCCGTCCGGCCCGGAGACTGCGCGCCGCACGCGGTGACCAACCCCGGTGGGCTGGGCGGGAAGTCCCTTCCCGCCCAGCCCACCGTGCCCTCCCTGCCGGCACCGAGGTGGCTGGCAGTCCCTTCCTCCTGTTCGCCTTCCACCCGATGGTGGCCGGGCAGATCCCTACCCCCAACCAAGTGCTGGAGACTTCTTCTTTGCGTTCGATCCCTGTTGTGCAGCGCACCGTGTTCTCGACGTCCCGCACCGCGGAGTTCCTGGACTGGCGGGCCCTGGAGTCCCAGACCGGCCAGTCCCGCGACCGGTTCGGCGATGTCGTGATCAAGGAACTGCTCGACAACGCCCTCGACGCGGCGGAGTCCGCCCGCGTCGCCCCCGAGATCGGTCTCGCGGTGTCGTCGGCCGATGGCGTGGCGCGCGTGTGCGTGAGCGACAACGGTCCCGGCATCCCGGCCGCAGTCATCGAGCGGATCCTGGACTTCACCCGCAACGTCTCCGACAAGGCGAGCCTGCGCTCCCCGACCCGCGGCATGCAGGGCAACGCGTTCAAGACCCTGCTCGGCATCCCCTGCGCGCTCGGCGTCACCGAGCCGGTGGTCATCGAGGCGCTCGGGGTGCGCCACGAGATCGCCCTGTCCACCGACCCCTGCGCGGAGGTCGCGATCCGCCACACGAAGGCGCCCTCCGTCCGCACCAGCGGCACGTCGGTCACGGTGCCGCTGCCGACCGGGCAGGTCACGGCTGCCAAGGCGGCCCGCTGGCTGCGAAAGTTCGCGCTCGTCAATCCGCACGCCCGCTTCGTTGACCACGGTCAGACCGAAGGCGGCGAGGGGGCCGGAATTTACGAGCCCACCGCGCCCGAGGGGTGGCGCAAGCCCTGGCCCACCGACCCGACCAGCGCACACCACTACGACGAGGCCGCGATGAAGAAGCTGGTCATCGCCCACATCAGCGAGCACCGCCTAGGCGGGGCGGACCTGACGGTTCGGGCGTTCACCAACACCTTCGCCGGGCTGACCGGCTCGGCCAAGGCCAAGAAGGTCGCCGAACAGGTCCCGGGGATCACGCACCTGTCCGGGTTCGAGGAGAACCTGGAGCAGGTGGCGGTGCTGCTGGCCGCGATGAAGGAGAACAGCAAGCCGCCCACCCCTTCCGACCTCGGCAAGGTGCCCCGCGACCACTACACCCATGTCCTGGACCAGGCGTTCGGCGTCGAGGAGACGTGGTTCGCACGCAAGCAGCTCACCGACGGGGCCGGGATCCCGTGGAGCATCGAGGTCACCGTCGCCCGCACCAAGCGCCCCGGCGCGGTCAGCTTCGCCGTGAACTACTCGGCGACCTTCGGCGACCCGCTGGCACGGACCCGCCTGGCGGGCGACAAGATCGCCGACACCGGGGCGCTCTCCTTCCTGACCCAGGCCGACGCCGTCCCCGACCCGAGCAACCAGCTCCAGCGCGCGGCGATCGTCCACCTGGTCTGCCCGGTGCCGCGGTTCACCGACAAGGGCAAGACCACGCTCGTCGTCCCGCGCGAGGTCGCCGACGCCTGCGCCAAGGCCCTCACCGACGCGAGCAGGGTGCTGGCCAAGGACAAGCGCTCCCGGCAGAGCACGGAGCGACAAGAGGCACGGGAGGCGGCGCGTCAGCGCGAAGCCGACGCCCGGGCCGCCACCCAGGCCGAGCCGACGGTGACCAAGAAGGACGCCGTTTT
The DNA here is from genome assembly GCF_044452665.1 of Kitasatospora sp. NPDC051853. NCBI lineage: Bacteria > Bacillati > Actinomycetota > Actinomycetes > Kitasatosporales > Streptomycetaceae > Kitasatospora > Kitasatospora sp. NPDC051853. Next base: position 634,777 of record NZ_JBITBY010000003.1, read on the forward strand.
CGCGGTCATGCGCGAGGCCATCGCGCAGGCCCGGGGCGCGGATGGCCTGTCCTTCTCCTCCCACACCCTCTTCTACAAGATCCGCCCGCTCGCGCTGAAGCTCCTGCCTGCCGGCTCCAAGCTCAAGGCCCCCTACGTCGAGCAGACCCTGATCCCCGAGTGGGAACGGGCCAACGGCCCCATCCTGGGCCTGTACCGCGAACCCCGCGGAACCCTCCACCACCCCCACGACCCCGACGGGACGAAGGACGTGCACCTGGGCACCCGCGAGGTCGAGCGCTACCGGCCGCCGCAGTGGAGCTACAACAAGATCCTCGTCATCGAGAAGACGGGCCTGTGGCTACCGGTGCGCGAGTCCGGCATCGCCGACCGGTACGACATGGCGATCATCACCAATGAGGGCTACAGCACCGAGGCGTGCCGCGCTCTGCTCGCCAAGATGCCCCCAGGTGACGTGCAGATCTTCGTCCTCCACGACGCTGACCCCGCTGGCTACAACATCGCCCGCACTCTCGGAGAGGAGACCGCCCGCATGCCCGACCACCGCGTCGAGGTCATCGACCTGGGCCTGAGCGTCGATGACGCCATCGCCAAGGGCCTGGAAGCCGAACCCGACACCCGCCAAGCCGCTCTGCCCGCCCGGATCCTCCCCCACCTCACCGATACCGCCCGCACCTGGTTCACCGGCACGGCTTGTGACTGGAACCGCAAGGGCGGGCCCCGCAAGTGGCGTTACCAGCGCGTCGAGCTGAACGCCTTCTCCTCCCCCGAGCTCATCGCATACATCGAGGAAGGGCTCGCCCGCCACCACGCCACCGGCAAGGTCATACCCCCCGACAGCTGGCTGTCCGCCACCGCCGAAGGCTCTCTGCGCCACCGTGCCGCCACGGCCGTCGGAGAGGCGATCGACGCCATGTTCCCCAAGGACAGGCTCATCGACGAGATCCTGGCCGGCCTCGACACCGACCAGATCACCGCCATCAGCTCGACCGACATCGCCCAATTCCACACCCATCGTCCCGCCCTCTCCTGGGCGGACGCCGTCCCGATCCTCGTCGGCCAGCGCCTGTCCGACCACCCCGGCCTGCCCGCCCTCGCCCGCCAAGCCGTCATCAACTACCAGGCCACAGAACGCCAGTAGTCGGCACCCCGCACGGCTGCTACCCCCACCAGGGCGGCAGCCGTGCGGGCGTGGAAGGGTGCACCGATCGTCGTGCCGGTCGGGCGCCGAGGCGAACGCAGCCGAGGCGACCGCCCAGGTCGGCACCGCCAACTGGCTTGCGGAGAAGGTGTGATGTCGGTTCGATGTCTTCTTCGAAGTCCGGGAAGGGTGTGCCCGCCGGTCGTCTTGTGGTGCTTGCAACCGACACGGAAGGGCGCCGCATGACCAACCCCGCCGACCGCAACACCACCCTCGCCGTCCCCCACCCCGGCCCCCTCAACCCCCGCGGCATCACCATTACCTGCGCCGCCTGCAATGCCGCCTGCGACTGGCTGCTGATCCACGTCCACCCCGACCTGGTCTTCGTCCGCTGCCGCTGCACCCACGAATGGCTCGAACACGACCTGGAGTCCGCCGACGTCACCGAGGCCCGCGACGACTCCTTCGAGGAACGTGAGTGGGCGTCGTTCGAGGAGATGTACCGAGGACTCGGCTTCGACGGCCTCCTCGCTGGCACCATCTGGCACTAACGGGTCGAATTGCATCTGTTGCAACAATTCGGCATGCGCCGGTCAGGTGGCTGACGTGCAGCTCAGCCGGGGTTCGGGCCTTCAGCCTACGCCCCGACTGAGGTCGTTGACCTGCGCTGCGTAACCGATGCAACGATGTTGCGTTAGATGCAACATGGGAACGAGGTCGGTGGATCTCCCCGGCGCGGCGCATCTGGTGCTGGCCGCCGGGGTCATCCACCTTGATCCTGAGTCAGCTGTCTTCGACGCGATGGTGGACGGCTGGGGTCTGCAGCAGCGGGCGCGGTTCCTCGACGAGGACGACACGATCAAGCCCCGGCTGCGGTTGATACGCCGGTTCGCGGAGTTCACGAACCAGTACCCGTGGCAGTGGACGCCGTTGGAAGGTGAGGCGTTCCTGGATCACCTGCGACAGCGCGGGAAGCTCGCTTTCTCCACGGCTCGGACCTACCAGAACGCCCTTCGGATGTTCTGCGAGTACGTCACCGATGCCCGCTACGGCTGGCCCGATCGGTGCCACGAGCGGTTCGGGCAGCTGCCCGCGCAGATCTTCCACGAGCTGAACCAGATCACCCACGTCAGCCCGTACGAAGGCGATCCGCGCCGCCGGCCGCTGACCTACGACGAGGTCCAGGCGCTGTTCGACGCGGCGGACGGGATCGTGGAGGAGATCCGCGCCCGGCACCGCAAGGGATCGCTGGCCGCGATGCGCGACTCCGCGGTGCTCAAGACGGTCTACGCCTACGGGCTGCGCCGTCAGGAAGCCTGCTTCCTGGACCTGGCCGACCTTCGCCGCAACCCCAAGGCTGCCGACTACGGCCGGTTCGGCGCGCTGTTCGTGCGCTTCGGCAAGGCGTCCAGGGGCAACCCTCCCAAGCGCCGCACCGTACTCACGGTTCCCGAATTCGACTGGGCTGCAGGTGTGTTGGAGCACTACCTGGAGGAGGTCCGGCCGGGGTTCCTCCCGGACAGGCATCCGGCACTGTGGGTGACCGAGCGCAGGGGCCGGCTGTCGCTGCGGCGGCTGGACGCCGCGTTCGAGACCGCCCGCGAGCGGGCCGGGCTGCCCGAGGAACTCGACCTGCACTGCCTGCGGCACTCCTACGTCACGCACCTGGTCGAGTTCGACTACCCGGAGCTGTTCGTCCAGCAGCAGGTCGGCCACGAGTACGCCTCGACGACCGCGATCTACACCGGCGTGTCGGACGAGTACCGCAACCGGTTAGTGGAGAAGGCGTTGAAGGCACGACACGCCAACTTGTGGGAGGGGAAGCCGTGATCAAGAAGATGGGGTGCCACTGGCACCTGCGCCAACTGATGGCCGCCAAGGGCATGTTCCAGACCTCGGACCTTATCCCGCCGCTGGCCGAGCGGGGCGTTCAACTCTCCCGCGAGCAGGTGTTCCGGCTGGTCACCCAGACACCGCAACGGCTGTCGGTGGACACCCTCGCGGCCTTGTGCGACATCCTGGGCTGCGGCGTCGGCGACCTGCTCGAGGTGGTCGTCGTCAACGAGGAGGTCCGCAAGACCGGCACCGGTCCGGCCGCGCCAAGCGCCCCGCAGGTCCGCCGCACGACGATCCGCCGCCCGGGGACACCGTGAACCGGGACGAAGCGCTCGACGACGTGACCGCGATGGTCGCCGGGCTGCTGCCCGGCATACCGGCCACGGCGGTCCGGACGGTCGCCGACCGGGCAGGCGCCGGTGCCATCTGCAACGTCCGCGCCCACCTGCGGCGCCACCCCGACGCACTGACCTCGGGAGACGGCCGGATCCCTGCGGGAGTCATGCGCCTGGCGGTTGCGCTGAGGGAACTCGGCGCCGCGCAGGTGGTCGTGCCGGCCTGCGCCGACTGCGGGCAGCATCGGCCGCTCGACTACCGCCGTCCCGACCAGGCCAGGATCTGCACGCGCTGCTCGGAGAAGCGTCGGGTCAAGTTGTGCTCCCGCTGCGGCGAACTGGGAAGACTCCAAGTCCGTCTCGCAGAAGGCGGATTGTGCTCCCACTGCTACCGAACCGACCCCGCCCGGCGTGAGAGGTGCGCCGACTGCGGCAAGGCGAAACACGTCGCCACCCGCCGCCCCGACGGCACCGTTCTCTGCAGCGAGTGCTACCAGCCGCCCCAACACACCTGCGGGACCTGCAGGAAAGTCGGTCCGGCGAAGGCGTTCAACGAAGCCGGCGCGCTCTGCAAATCCTGCTACCAGCGGGCGCCGCGAGCCTGTGGCGGCTGTGGCCAGCAGCGTCAGATCGTCATCCGAGCCCGCGACGGCCGTCCGGACCTCTGCGCGTCCTGCTACAACGGCCCCATCCGCACCTGCTCGTCCTGCGGCAAGGACCGGCCCTGCCGCGGCCTCCGGACCGGCCGCTACCTGTGCTTGTCGTGCGCCCCGCGCTCGCAGGACACCTGCGCGCTCTGCCACAGGATGGCCGGAGTCAAGACCCGCTGGCCGCTGGGCCCCGTCTGCCAGCCCTGCTACAGCCGGACCAAGCGCCACCCCGGCGAGTGTCCCCTCTGCACCGCGGTCCGGCCGCTGATCGGCCTCGACACCAAGGACCGCCGAATCTGCGGCCCGTGCGCCGGCACCGACAAGCACTACAGTTGCGCCACCTGCGGCAACAGCGGCGACAACCGCCGCAAGAACCAGTGCCACCGATGCGCGATGCCCGACGAACTGCGGGCCGCCTTCGGCCAGACGGCCTGCGAGACCTTCCTCGCACCCCTGGTCGACGCCCTCCAACAAGTCGGCAACCCGCCCGCGGTCATGAACTGGCTCCACCGCGAAAACAGCGGCGCCGCCCTCCTGCGTGAACTGCTCGCCAGCGGCTACCCGCTCACCCACGAACTCCTCGACACCTTCCCCAACCGGGTCTCCGCCCTCTACCTGCGCAACCTCCTGGTCCAATCCGAAATCCTGCCCACCCGCGACGAGCGGATGGCCCAGGCCGAAGCCTGGATGAACCGCGTCCTCGAAGCGGTCCCCGACCGCCACCGGCTGATCCTCCAGCCGTATGCAACCTGGGTCGTCCTTCGACGAGTACGCCAACGCGCCCGCGACGGCCGCCTCACCGCCTCCGGAGCCAGCCACGCACGCACGCAGATCAACTGCGCACGCAACTTCCTTGCCTGGGTCGACAGTTTGAACCTGCAGCTGCGGACGGTCACCCAGACTGAGGTCGACTGGTGGATCGCCGACGGCGCCACCAGCCGTCTCCGTCTACGCGACTTCCTCCGCTGGACCAGCAGGACCCGCCTCAGCCAGGACCTCTTCGTCCCCGGCTGGCCAGACAGCGAGCCCGTCAACTTCCTCGACCAGGACGAGCACATCGCCCAACTCACCCGCTGCGTCAACGACGCCGGTCTACCGGCGGACGTCCGCGCTGCCGGGGCCCTCGTGCTCCTCTACGGCGTCAGAGTCACCCGCATCAGCCAGCTCAAGGCCGAGCACATCCGCCAGACGTCGGACGGAAGCAGCATCGAACTCGGTGCCAGCCCCGTGCTCATGCCACCGGCCGTCGAACAACTCGTGACCACCCAGGCCGAGGCCGCCCGCCGCTACCAGGCCACGCAGCCCGGCAGCACCGCCGAACGCTGGCTGTTCCCCAGCCCCCTACCCGGCCGACCCGCCAGCGCCCACCGCCTGTCGATGCGGCTCGTCGAGCACGGCATCGAGGTCCGCTCAGCGCGGAACACCGCGCTGTCCTCCCTCGCCGACGACCTCCCAGCCCCAGTCATCGCCGACCTCCTCGGCCTCCACATCAACACCGCCGAGCGGTGGTCGAAGCTCGCCAAGCGAGACTGGACCGGTTACCTCGAAGCCCGCGCGACCGAACTCCGCTGAACCGCTGCCGGCGCCCCGCGTCAAGGCCGCCGGCTGTGGTCCCACCAGACCGTCAACCCTGCGGGCGCCGTGCCCGGAACAGGACGTGGCCGCTGTCGCCCTCGGGGACGAACTCCTCGTGTGATACCTCCAAGCCGGCACGCACAAGCCAGGACCGATTCGTCGCCGCGTCCGCGTGACTCCACCACATCGCGGCTCCGCCGCCGAGCCAGTTCTCGTCGGTCCCGGTCCAGGCGTGATGCCCGGTGGTGGCCAGAAGCCAGCCGCCCGGCCGCAGCCACGATGCGATCCGCTCCAGCAGGGCGGGCTGTTCCTCGACCGGAATGTGGATCAGCGCGTACAGACAGATGACGGCGTCGAAGGTCTCCGATGGGAACGCCAGGGTCGTGGCGTCCGCTCGGATGAACTCGGCCTCGGGCACCAGCTCCCGAGCCCGCTTGATCTGGACATCGCTGATGTCGACGCCCGTGACACGGTGTCCCGCTGCGGCGAGCGACCGGGCCACGGGAACTCCGGTCCCGCACCCCACATCCAGGACGACGCCCGCATCGGGGAGCCGACCGAGCAGATCCTCGATCCACGATGCGTACTTCGTCTCGCTGCCGAACGCGCGCTCGTACTGCGCAGACAGCAAGTCGTACCCGCGCCGAACCAAGTCCTTCGGATCTTCAACATCCACAACGGCGCACCGTAGCGGGCCCCGGCTCGCGGAGCGACACCTTTTCGGCTGCCTCTGGGCTGGAACCGGCGGCCACCGCAGGCCCCGCAGAGATCAACCCCGAGGAATACGACACGGAAGGAATATCGGCTCTCCGCCAACCTAACCGCCCGAACTGGCCGGGAGGCGCTGCGCCTCCCGGCCACGGGGCACCGGAGGCGGTGCTCCGTGGCCGCTGCGAGGCAGCCGAGAGCAGTGGCCCGACTGTGCGTCAGCGATCCGAAGTGGCATGTCAGTCTTGCTGCTTGGCGACGTTGCCGCAGTGAGCTCTGCCATCGGCGAAGTGTGATGGTGGTCGCTCACTGATCGAGTCGATCATCGAACGGTGCGTGTGCTACGTTCCGAAGTCCAACCGAAAATAGGCGACCCCGGCGGTGCTACCAACACCCCGGGGTCCGGCAACAGGAGCGTCAACTCCCGATGCGTGTCCATCGTAGCGCCCACGTGCGCAACTTCACGGTGCTGCCCAACTGCGTGCTGCAGTACCGGCAGCTGTCCTACACAGCCCGCGGCCTGCTCGCGGACCTCCTTTCCCGCCCCGACGGCTGGCGCGAGGACGGCCGCCACATGGCCGACACCAGCCCCCAGGGACGCGGCGCGATCCGCAAGGCCCTCAAGGAGCTGACCGACGCCGGCTTCTACCGGGTCGAGAAGATCCGGATGCCCGACGGCACCATCCGCACCGAGACCCACGTCTACGACACCTCGCAGCTCGTCGTGCCGGGTGCCACCCGTCCGGTCTCCGGTGAAGCGACCACCGGCGGTGCTGACGCCCTTCCAAAGGACCGGTACCAAGAACCCTCCCTCCCCGATCCGCAGACCGCTCTTGCCGACGAGCCGCAGGCGAAGACGGGAGGGCGGGAGGAAGACCCCGAAGAGGACACCGACCGGCAGCCCGCGACAATGCCAGACGGCCCAACCCGCGAGGCGATCGCCACGCTGTTCCGGGCGATCCGCCCGGAACCCCGGCTGAGGCTCGGCGCGGCAGAAGCCGAAGCGCTCGCACCCCTGGTCGCTCAGTGGCTCGAACGCGGCAGCACCCCCGCCGATCTCGCCGCAGCCCTACTGCCGGGCCTGCCCACCCCGATGCACTCGCCCGCCGCAGTGCTCCGCAGCCGACTGGAGCGCAAGATGCCGCCCGTCCAGGAACCTGTGCGACCCGCAGCGGCCCGGTACGCCGAGTGCGCCAAGTGCCACGACCCAGTGCCCCAGCCCGGCATCTGCCGCCCCTGTGCGGGCGTTGAAGCTCGCCCGCCTGCCGTCGGTGGTGGCGAAGCCGCCACACGAGGCGGCGCAGCCCGCGCGCGAGCGGCCCTTCTCGCGACCAGAGCGGCAGCGCTGAACCTTGGAGGCCTGGCCAGTGCCGGGTAACCGAGAGTCCAGCCGTCATTCGCCAGGAGCACGTTGATCAAGCATTGCCGCCGCTCAAGCAGCGGCAGTGAGCTCCCGCGCCCGCTCTGCGAAGTCGACGACGAGGCGGTGGCGGCCGAACGGTTCCATGCGGCGCTGGAGGTCCTGGACAGCTTCGACGCAGCGGGAGGACTGCACCTGCCTGGCGAGGGAGAGCGTGCGGACGCCGGCGGCGTGGGCGGCTTCGAGGTCGCTGCGCTGAAGGTGCGAGACCGCCAGGGCTGCCTGCGACATCGCACCGCGGCGGGCCCGCTTCTGCTGCCGGGCGTGGTCGATGGAGAGGCGGGCGTGCTCGGCCACGTGGTCGGGCTGGTCGAGGTCCCGGAAGGTGTTGGCGTGTTCGCCGTGGAGGTAGGCGGCGTCGATGAACTTCGCCCACTCCGGCTCCTGCTCCGGCAGCACCTGCTCGAAGGCGGCCTCCGACCGGTTGATGGCCTGGGCCGCAGCCGCCTTGTCGCCGAGCTTGGCGAGGGCCCGGGCCTCCAGCGCCCACAGGTCGGCGAGGCAGGCAGGGGAGGACACCCCGGTCAGTCCGGCTCGGCCGGCCTGGGCAAGCCGACGTCCCTCCTCCGGGTGGCCGAGGAGGGTGGCCTGGTCGGCCATCCCGGCCAGTACGTGAGCGCCGAGCGCGGGGTTGCGCGATTCCTCGGCAAGGCGGAGCGACTGGATCAAGTAGCGCTGTGCGGTGCCGTGTTCGCCGTTGTCGTAGGCCATCCAGCCGAGAAGGTAGGTCTGTTCGGCTGCGGCCTCGCACAGCGCGCGGCGGACCGTCTCGGTGTAGGTACGCCGCAGGAGCGGGTACACGTGGGCGTTCATGTACTCGGCGAGCGCCAGCCGGCCCGAGCCGCCGCCCTGGAAGATGTCCATCTGCTGGAAGGCGCCGAACATGTTCCGGACCGCCGTGACGTCCTCCAGCCGTACCTGAGGTCTGGCCACCGGGGCCTGCTCCAGGGTGTTCAACAGCCAGTCACGCGAGGGCCCGACGCCGGCGACAGCGGCGAACGGGGCTATGGCCAGGAACTTGCGACGGTCCACGTCAGCTCTCCCCAGGTTGGTGACGGCCTCAACGGTAGCCGTGTAGGAGGAGTTGTACACCAGGGAGCGGTCGGCGGACGGAGCGTCAGAGAGCCCGAGATCGTAGGTGGTTACCCGGTAGCCGAACTCGGCGGAGAACACGTCGGCCAGGATGTCCGGCACGGGCTGGCGCGGAATCTCGCCGCCCAGCCAGCGGCGGACGCTCGTCGTGTCCGGCGCGATGTGGGGCTGGCCCCACTCCTTCGCCTTCGCACGAACTCGCCTGCTCAGCTCGCCCCGGCTCAGGCCGGACTGCTCCAGCATCCGCTCGAGTTTGGTGTTCGCCGACTTCATTGCCGTGGCCCCCAGCACGATCGGTAGCGGAAGTGACACTCTTCGACACCCCCACCGACAGTACTCCTGACTGCGCATCGGCGGTTACCTGGTTGCCCGAAGTGACCTGCACTGCTTGAGGAGTACTCCGCCATGAGAGCCGAGAGCACCGCAACTGAGATGTCGTCACTCGGCTCTCCGGCACGCTGCACCGCTCGTGGGGAGCCGATCTGTACGTTCCGGAGCGTCCCTCCGAAGGGCGGAGGCCGCTACCGGCTTATGCTCCCCGACATCCGACCGGAGCACATGGAGCCCATGCGCGAGATCGTCCGGGCGCACCTGCGGCTCTGGCAGAAAACCGAGTTGAGCTTCGTCGCCGAACTGGGCGTCACGGAGTTGCTCACCAACGTCTACAAGCACGCCCGCGGCGCGTGTGAGCTGGTGCTGTCGGAGACGGCAACCGGCCTCTTCGTCGGGGTAACCGACCTCGCCGACACGCTGCCGGTAGTCCGGGAACCGACGGATAACCGCGCAGACGGACGGGGGCTGTTCCTCCTCACAGTGATGACGGACGAGCTTGCAGTCGAGCCGCGTGGGATCGGCAAACAGGTCTGGTTCCACCTCAGCCCGGAGATCACGAACCCCGACGGGGAGGAGCGCAACCCGTGACACCGGCAACCATGCGCCCCGGCGTGGTCTATCGCCGTGTGCTCGGGCCCTGCAGCGGTACGCGGTCCGAACTCCTCGAGCAGGAGGTACTCCTCGACACGGGCGTCGCGCACCAACGCCTACGGCGGGCCGCCATCGGGCTCAGCCAGGCAGTGATCCGCAGCGTGGCCGTGGAACTCACGGTCTGGCTTGAGGACCGCGCAGTCCTCCCCACGTTGACCAAGGCGCTCGATGCCGGCCAGGGCTATGAACTGGAATTGTGCGGACCCGGAGTTCACACGGTGCTGTCCGCCCACCGCGTCACCCTGCTGCCACTGCTCAGCAGGCGCTCGTCCTCCTGCCCAGCCCTCCTGCTCCACGGACGCCGCACCTGGGCCATGGCCCGCGACAGGGCGGAATGAACGACCACCAGGCACCACCCCTTTCCGGAACGATCAGCCCCTTCACGACAGGAGTCATGGCCGATGCACGTCCAGCGCCGTTCTCGTGATCCCCGCTCGTTGTTCCCCGCCCGCTACCGCGACAGCCCGTTCGTCGAACTCTGCGGCAGGGCATTCGGCACACTCGACCGCCTGATGCCCGAGGCCAACCTGCCCCGAGTGCCGAGCCCGCGCGGCCCCCAGCAGACCCACCTCGACCTCCTGAAGCGGTACGGCCGGCTCCCCGAGGCCGGGGCCGCCGACCAGCACCAGCTGATCGAGGACATGACCGGCGACTTCCTCGCCGGAGCGGTCAACTGGCGCTGCCCGGAACTCCAGTACAACCTCGGCGCGGCCGTCAACGTGGTGGCCGCAGCGATGTACGCGGTCTCGCTCGACGTGAACGTCTACCTGATCAACGACGGCCTCGCCGGCAACGCCGTCGCGGCCGAGTCCGCCGTCAGCAGCATCCTCGCGGAGCTCACGAACGTGGACCCGCAGCGGGCGTACGGGCTGTTCACGTTCGGGGGCACCGGCACGATGGCCTACGGCATCAAGTCCGGCTTACGGAAGGCGTTTCCGGACTCGGCCCGCACCGGCGTGCCGAGCAGCGCTCGTGTCGTCATCACCGAGGACGCCCACTTCTCGCACGCCACCGCGGCGGACTGGCTCGGCCTGGGTGCCGAGCAGCTCGTCGTCCTGCCCGCCGGCGATGACCGCCGCACGAGGATGCAGGGCGTCGAGACCCTGCTGAGGGCCGAACTTGACGCCGGACACCAGATCGCGACCATCATCATCAACGGCGGCACCACCTACGACCACGCCATCGACGACATCGCCGCGATGGCCGACCTGCAGGACCGCCTGGTCTCGGACTACGGTCTGCCGTACCGCCCACACCTGCACGTGGACTCCGTGGTCGGCTGGGCCTGGCTGATGCTCACCGACGAAGCCCTCGACGACCTGGAGCCCGGCTCGCCCGCCGTAGCCGCTCTGCGCGAACAGCAGCGGCGCATCCAGGCCCTCCGCTACGCGGACTCCTGGGGCGTCGACTTCCACAAGGGCGTCGGTGCCTGCCCCATCGACTGCAGCTTCGTGCAGTTCAACGACCGCAGCGACTGCGCTGTGCTCCGGAGGGGCGGCACAGCGGGCAGCGAACTCCACCAGCTCGCCCAGGACTTCAGCGTCTTCTCGCCCGTCGACTACACCTTGGAGACCTCCCGCGCTGGCGGCAAGGCCATCGCCGCACTCGCGAGCCTGCACAGCCTCGGCCACCAAGGCTACGGGACGATCCTGGCCCGCCTGGTCGACGCCGCCTTCTTCTTCCGCACCGCCGTCGCTCAGCAGGACGGCATGACGGTGCTCAACCCGCACGCGCTCGGCTACCAGACGATGGTCCGCCTCCACCGGCCCGACCGGCCCGTGGCCGACTGGCGGCACGAGATCCTCAACTCGTCGGCGCAGGCGGCCTCCCTCGTGCAGGACGGCAACCGCTACCTGCGGGCCTTTTTCGAGTGGGACCAGGAGACCCGGATGGACCACAACGCGGGTGGCGTCGTCTACTCGTTCAGCAGCCGCTACGTCACCACCGCCGGCGGAGTCCCGATCTCCGGCCTGAAGTTCTACCCCACCAGCCCGTTGATCGGCCGCGAGCACATGAAGGCCGCCGTCGACCTGCTCGCCGAGCGCAAGGCCGCCTTCGACCGGACCGTGTGGCACAAGTGATCCACACGGCCACGGCCGTCCCGCCGAGCGGGCCCTCAGCCGAGGGCCCGCTCGGCGGCGCGTTCCAGGACCGGGGTGAGGAAGCGGTCCGTCAGCTCGTCGGCGAAGGCGAACACTTCGCGGGTCACGGCTGGCCTGTGGTCCGCCCGCCAGTCTGTGACCAGCTCGGAGAGGTCGGTGGTGATGTCGCCGAAGTAGGCTGCGTTGCGGGTCACGCGCTCGGGCCTGGTGATGCACTGCTGGAGCAGGTAGTTCTTCACGACGTACCGGCGCAGCGGTGCCATGTCGAGCCGGTCGGCGAAGTGGTCGAGCACGGCGTGCTGGTCGCCGTTCTCGGAACGGTAGTTCTCGATCTCCCCCGTGTAGCAGCTGCCGCTGAACAGGGCTTCCGGCTCGTGGAGCATGCGGCGGGCGCTCGTCTCGTAGGCCGGGGCCTTGACGTACGCGATGTCGATGCTGTCGAACTCGGCCCGGAACATGAACGGCCAGCCCACTGCAGGGATTTCGTGGGTGCCTGCCTCGTCGTAGTACTCGGGGTGGAAGCCGCCGAGGCGCTGGTAGGTCTGGGACTCCATCACGAAGGCGCAGTCGGAGACGGGACGGCCGAAGTCGCGGAACACCTGCTCGGTGAACAGCGGTCGGTCGTCGGCGCGGACGTAGCTGTCGACGATGCTCTGCGGGAAGAAGATGGTCCCGACGTGCTCGATGTAGCGCCGGGTCAGGGCCGGGCAGCGGCGCCAGAAGTCCGCCTCGAAGAATCCGGCCGTGGAGACCACGGTCGTCCCCTGCCTGGTCTCCTTCTCGACAGTGGCCAGCCAGGTGGGCGGAAACAGCGTGTCCGCGTCGCCACTGACGATGTACGGAACGGGAGTTGGCCGGTCGAGGAGGTAGTCGATCCCGGTGTTGCGCTGGATGACCATCGAGCGGGTCGTCTCGGTGACCACCGTGCACCGCAGGCCGGGGAACTTCGCTGCGGTGGCGGCCACGACCTCGGCCGTGCCGTCGTCGCCCGGTGCGTCGGCTATGACGATCTCGTACTCGTCCCGCGGGATGGGTCGGCCGTGCTCGTCCTGCTGGTTGGCGATGCTCTCGATCGTGCGGCCGATGTACTCGGCCTCGTTGAGCGTGGGGATGACGAAGCCGTACCGGCTCACCAGGTACCTCCAAGGTGGTTGGCGTCGTGCAGTGATTGGCACTGGCCCAGGGCTTCGGCCGCGCTCCAGAACTCGTCATACGAAAGGGTGCTGGCCAGCCGGCCGAGAGCTCCTTCGTCGCGCCGGAGAACGTCGGCGAGGGCCGGGTACCGGCAGTCGACCACCCCGGTGCGAAGGCATTGGGCCAGGAACTGCTCAGGGTCGGCGGCTCGCTGGACGGCGCCGGCCAGAGCCCGGGTGTGGGCGTGCTCGGCCTGGCGGCCGTGGAAGTCGTCCGAACTGGCCCACCGCCCAGCTGCGGTGACGAGGGCGGGGAGGGCCGCGGCCAGTCGGCCCGTTCCTTCGAGGTCGATGCCGTACTTGGCAGCGAGCCTCACCGCCCGGTTGAGCAGGAGCAGCGGGTTCTCGCTCTCGATCTCGCTCACCAGCCCGGCGTCCCGCACCGGCAGGGAGGTAAGGACACCGTGCGGGTCGACGTAGGTGGCCGAGGGGTGGTGCCAGCGCACGCACTCCACGTCGAAGTGGCCGATGCCGTCGAGCGTCTCCACGAAGTTGAGGTCGAGCACACGACCCCGCCACTCCACGTCGAACATCACGACCGGCTGGTCGAGCCGGATCCAGTACTCGCGCGGCGCGGAGAGCTCGCTGACCTCGGGGTGGACGAGGAGCCGGGACCGGCACCGCCAGGCCTGGGCGAGCCCGACGATCGCCACATCGACGTCGTGGCCGGCACGGTGCGGGTCGGCGAGCAGGTCCAAGGCGGCGCCGCCGTAGACGACCAGCTCGTGAGTCTGAAGCAAGTCGGCAAGCTCGGTGAGGAGTTCGGCCTGTGCGGGTGGGAGCTGCCGGGGTAGCGCGGGATCGCTCATGCGGATGCTCCGTCTCGACGTGCTGTCGGACTTCCCAGGGAGCAGTAACCCTCCCACGCGCAGGGCCGCCTTGGCGGTGGTTCATCCCGCTTTGGCCTGATCTGTCCCTGCTGAGGGCGCAGAGACCCCACCGCAGCAGCACAGCAACAACGCGCGTCACACGAGACGCAGTAAATGACCACCCAGACGGGTGGGTTACATGTGCAGTGGGTGAATTGACGCCAAGCCGACGTCCTCGGCCCCAGCAGCCGCCTTGATCACGGCCTCGTGACTCACGACCACGAGCGGCCCCGCTGCCGAGTGGCACGCCACCACCGCCTTGAGGCGCGCGGCCATCTCAGCGTCCGTTTCCCACTGCCGGTCCGTCGGCAGCACGCCCGAGGAGCGCCACAGCTCGTACTCGCCGATCGCGCGCCGCACAGCGTCGGCCGTCACCGGAGTCCGGCCGTCGCGGACCGGCAGCCAGTCGTGCAGCGCGGGATCGACCCGCAGCTCACACCCGAAGGCGGCGGCCAGCAGTGCACCAGTCTGCAGCGTGCGTGTGTACGGCGAGGCGACCACCAGCGCCGGCTGGGTACCGCTCAACTCCGCTGCCGTGGCCAGCGCCTGGGTGACTCCACGGGCCGTCAGCGGGGCGAAGTCGCGCCGCGCCCCCTCGTAGACAGGGGCGTGCGGCGCGAGCCTGTCGTAGTCGGCCTCCCCATGGCGAACCAGGAAGGCTGTCGCGCCGCCGCCCCCACCCATCTCTGCAACTCCCCCTCGTGCGCTTACTCGCCGCCGAACCGCGTGCGCCAGGTCTCCAGGTCCTCATCGGTGATCTTGGCGAAGAGAACCGGCGGCACGGTGAAGCCCGTCCCCGCGGGCACGAAGTCCAGCACCTGGGCTTCCTGCGCGCTCACCCACGCCTGCGTGCGAGCCGGAGCGTCTTGGGCGAGCGCGAACGACTGGCGGACGGCCTTGCTGCTGGCCGGGATGAACGGCTCCGAGACGACCGAGTAGAGGTAGATCAGGTTCATCGCCGTGCGCAGGGTCAGCGCGGCGGCCTCGGGGTCGGTCTTGACCTGGAGCCAGGGCGCCTTCTCGTCGAGGTAGGCGTTGCCCGCGCTCCAGAGCGCGCGCAGACTCTGCGCTGCCTTGCGGAAGTTGAGGGCGTCGAGGTTGCTCTCGTAGTCCGCGAGCAGTTCGGCGATCTGGGCGCCGAGGCGTTGCTCGGCCTCGCCCGCTTCGTGGCCGGCGGGGACGTCGTCGCCGAAGCGCTTGCGGCTGAAGGAGAGCACGCGGTTGACGAAGTTGCCGAGGGTGTCGGCGAGGTCCTTGTTGACGACGGAGGCGAACAGGTCCCAGGTGAAGCTGGAGTCGTCGGACTCGGGGGCGTGCGCCATCAGGAAGTAGCGCCAGTAGTCGGCGGGCAGCAGCTCCAGGGCGACGTCGGTGAAGATGCCCAGCTTCTGGCTGGTGGAGAACTTACCCCCGTAGTAGGTAAGCCAGTTGAAGGCCTTGACGTAGTCGACCTTCTTCCACGGCTGGCGCGAGCCGAGGATGGTGGCGGGGAACATCACCGTGTGGAACGGGACGTTGTCCTTGGCCATGAACTCCGTGTAGCGGACGGTGTCGTCGGCCTCGTACCACCAGGACTTCCAGTCCCGGGTCTCGCCGGCCGGGGCGGCGTCCGCCCACTCCTTCGTCGCGCCGATGTACTCGATCGGGGCGTCGAACCAGACGTAGAACACCTTGCCCTCGGCGGCCAGTTCGGGCCACACGTCGGCGGGGACGGGGACGCCCCACTCCAGGTCGCGGGTGATCGCGCGGTCCTGCAGGCCCTCGGTCAGCCACTTGCGGGCGATGGAGGAGGCGAGCACCGGCCAGCTGTCGCCGTTGGCGGCGATCCACTCCTCGACCTGCTCCGTCAGCTTCGACTGGAGGAGGAAGAGGTGCTTGGTCTCGCGGACCTCCAGGTCCGAGCTGCCACTGATCGCGGAGCGGGGCTCCAGCAGGTCGGTGGGGTCGAGGACACGGGTGCAGTTCTCGCACTGGTCGCCGCGGGCCTTGTCGTAGCCGCAGTGTGGGCAGGTGCCGACGATGTAGCGGTCGGGCAGGAAGCGCTCGTCGGCGACCGAGTACACCTGGCGGATCGACCGCTCCTCGATGAAGCCGTTGGCGTGCAGCTCGCGGGCGATCTCCTGGGTGATCTCCCGGTTCTGCGGGGAGGAGCTGCGGCCGAAGAAGTCGAAGGACAGCTGGAAGCCGTCGTAGACGGCCTTCTGCTGGTCGTGCGCCTGTGCGCAGAAGTCGGCGACCGGCAGGCCGGCCTCCTTGGCGGCGAGCTCGGCGGGGGTGCCGTGCTCGTCGGTGGCGCAGATGTAGAGGACCTCGTGACCGCGCTGACGCAGGTAGCGGGAGTACACATCCGCCGGGAGCATCGACCCGACCATGTTGCCCAGGTGCTTGATCCCGTTGATGTACGGAAGGGCGCTGGTGATCAGGTGCCGAGCCATCCTCGGATGCTCCAATTTCTCCTGCACGCACCCCAGTTGGGAGTGCCGTGACAGGCGCAGTCTGGGGGCCGCAACGAGGTACCAACATGAAGATTCAGACCTCGGGCTGCCACACAGAGCGAAGGTCTACTGTGGGCCAGCCCATCCTACCGACACCTACCCACGTGCCTGTGCGGTTTCTACCGTGGCCCAGCTTCTACAAGGCAGCGACGTAGGCAAGTCAGCCGCTCGGGACAGGCGGCCAAGCGAGCCCCGAGCGGCGACAGTGCCGCGGTGAACGACCCACGGCCCTGAAGAGCCTAGCGCCTGCACGCCATCCGCTGAGCGACTCGATCCTTCGGGGCGCGTTGAGGTTGCCTACGCCAAGTCAGAGTGCCACCCAGCAGCCGCTGCCGCCGTCGCCTGCAACGCCAAGATCAGCGGCGAGCGGCGATCGCCGGTCATGGCGAGCTCACTGCCGCTGAGTGGCTGGTGAGCCAGCTTCCGCTGTGTGCTCGATCAAGGACGACTTGGATCGCGAACGGCCCCCAACCGCAGTCAGAGCACTGTAACTTTGTGGGCGCGCACGATCACGATCCGCTGGAGGGCCCCGCGTGAACGCCAAGATCACCACCTACGTGTACCCGGCGTACCAGACGCAGCAGACGCCGTCGGGGAAGCCCCTGGTGCTCTTTGCTGCGCGGGCGACCGAGATCTCTGACTGGGTGGGAGTTCCCCAGCGCAGCCGGCTCCAGGACGAGCAGACCATTGGGTTCCAGCGGCAGGAGAGCAAGACCCGGATCCGCGAGCTCTCCAGCTTCTATCATGACGAGCGCAATGTTGTGCAGAATCCGCTTCTCGCGGCGCCTCAAGGCCTGGATTTGGTCGAATTCATCCCGGAAGATGGACACCCGCAGTTCGGGACGCTACGAATCACGAGCCGCGACTTTAGCGATGATTCACTGCTGGACCTCATGAAGCAGGTTGTGCAGCGGCTGGAACTGCGCGTTCCAAGTCTCGCAGAGATGCCTCTCGATCAGATCCGTATGGCGTCAATAATGGAGCGGGGGCGCCTTGAGCATGGCCTGGATGATTCTGGCGAGGTAGACGAAGACGAAGATGTTGATGAGGCTAACGCCGCAGGCGTTGACGATTCCGATGCTGCTAGCGTTCTGCTGACGGACGAGACTCACATCACCGACTTCTACACTGAGCTCAGGGGCCGAATCAAGGTACTCGAAGCCCTTGATGAGAGCGCCAATCCCGAGCGTGTCCTCGGCTTTGATCGAACCGCCATGATCAGCTACCTGAAGCCGGTTATGCTTGTAGATGGACAGCATCGGCTCAAGGGTGCGGTACTCGCCGCTGAAATGCTGACAGAGACCGACGAGGGGAAGGAATACCTTCTTAAGTCGGCGGAATTGGGCATGGATCCGGGCGAGGCGAGTTCATCCTTCGTTGCTGAGCATGTTCGACAGCTTCCGGTGTCAATGCTCATGGACGATAGTCCGAGCGAGCACGTTTTCCAGTTTGTAGTGGTGAATCAGAAGGCCACCCCGCTGAATAAGGCACTCCTTGGCACGATCGTGTCGACCAGCCTCAGTAAGGAGGAGTTGGAACCGGTCGCACAGCGACTCAAGAATGCCGACATCAAGCTTGAAGATTCTCAGGCTATCGCCTATCTGACGCGTTCGGACGACAGCCCCTTTAAAAATCTCGTGCAGACGGGTATTTCCGGCGATCAGAATACCTCCCTTCAGTGGTCTGTCCTCACGAGCCTCGTCAATATCTTCCGGAAGTTTTCTGGCGGAAAGCTCTATGGCGAAAAGAATGACTGGGCTCGAGTTTGGGCGAAGCATCATCTTGAAGACAGTGCTTTTGTGTCGCAATTCGAAACGCAGGATGAGCGGCTTGCTGAGTGGGCTCGTGCGGATGGCCCGTGGCGCGACGTATTTGTTCGCTTTTACTCGAACATTAGGGACAAGTTTGGCTCCTCCGACATGGAAGCCTCCAATGCCTGGGGTAATTCTCAGCGAAATCTTTTCAATAAGGTGAGTTTGACGATTCTGGCGGCTGACTATTTCGAGTATTTGCGATCCCAGAAGAAGACGCTGAGTAGTGTCGGCGATGTGGATGCCACGATGGAATCGTGGCTCGAAGACGTAAGTCCTGCCTACTTTAACAGGAACTGGAACGTTTCCAAGAAGGATGTTCCGGCGGTTCGAAACCGCTGGGCCAAGCTCTGGGTTGACTATCGTAAGAACCCGGAGTCACTTCCGAAGGAAAGTCTGTACAACCCCGTCAGTGGGGTGTGATGCAGCCTCAGCATGTCGCGGGTTTCATCGCTGAGATCCAGAAAGCGCTTGCGAGTAACTGGTCAGATGAGCGCCTCAAGGCGCTTTCGGACCGCACTGTTCCAGAAGAGGTTTCTGGGCAGCACGGCTGGTTGCTGCGGGGAGATCTGTCTACAGTATGGGGGCGTTGGTTCATCGAGAGTCTCGTGGACCTGGCTCCGTTCCAGTTGGACAGCAATCTCAATATTGCTCACGTGCATGCACAGGTCCTAGCGCACTTCAACCAGGCCAGCCCCCATTCTCCGAAAGATGAGCGCGACAAGTATGCCAGAATCCTGACGGATTTTGCGTGGCAGCTCGTGCAGGCTCGGCGCGACCGTAAACGCCTGACGATAACCGTCGCCATGCGCGACGAACTGTGGGCACAGGCGCAGCCGGATCCGCGCTGCTACCTATGCGGATATGAATTCGGATCAGAGGCTCGGGGCAAGTTCCTGGGCGAGTCTGGGGATCTGCCAATCGTGCCGAGCTTGGTCGATTTCACTCGGCCCCGTACGCGGCCCGCCCACGCCTGCATCGAGGTTGATCACGTTACTCCGGTTGCTCAGGGTGGCAAGACGGAAACCTTCAACCTGCGGCTCGCCTGCGGCTGGTGCAATTCAGTGAAGAACAGATATACCAACATCTACGATGCGATTCCGTGGGCTTCAGGGATAGTGACGCTTCCCGAGTTGGGTGCTGTCACGCAGCCTCAGGCACTGTGGGTACTGCGCACGGTGGCCACGCGCCGGCGCTGCGAGTCTCCCGATGGCTGCCCAGTCCGCATCGAGGATGCTGAGCTCTTTGCTGCTCCGAGAAACCCAAAGGGTGCCATGACACCAGTTAACGTGGGCGTCTACTGTCAGCAGCACGATCCGTGGGCCGTGGCCCGCTGGATCGGGCCTCAGCGCTTGGCAGACGCTCTCGTCAAATAGCATTTTCTATTTTTGGCTCCGGATCTCTTGCTTAATCTTGATCGGGGGGCCGTGCCTCGTGGTGGAGGCCGACTAGTTCGGGCGTGGCGGCTCCTAAAATGTGCAGCGCCGAGGTTCGAGAATTCTGCAGGGCATAGCACAACCTGGGGAGGGGTTGTGGAAGATTCGAGATGGGCGAGCGAGCGGCATCGAACGGCTATCGGGCGATCAGGGCTTTCGGTGCCGGCCCGCCAGGCTCTTGCAGACGGCCAACTGCACCCAGATCACACGATTCTGGATTTTGGGTGCGGCCGTGGCGACGATGTACGGGCTCTGAAGCGGTTGGACCGTCAAATCACCGGGTGGGACCCGCACTTCCAGCCACACGCTCAGAAGCGTCCGGCTGACGTTATCCTCATGACTTATGTTCTCAATGTGATCGAAAACCCGGCAGAGAGGCGTGACACGCTCCGAGCGGCGTGGGCGTTGACAAAAGCCGTGTTGGTTGTGTCGGCACGCCTTACATGGGAACGCTCCAAAGTGCACGGCGATCAGGCTGCTGATGGAGTTCTGACAAGTCGTGGCACCTTTCAACACCTGTTCGCCACACATGAGCTCCGGTATCTTGTTGAGGATGTCACCGGCTCGCACTGTGTGGTGGCTGCGCCTGGGATCATCTACGCGTTCAGGGACGAAGCAGCCCGGCTCGGCTACCTCGCACAGCGCATCTCTCCCCAGTTGAGCTGGATAGTTTCCGATGAGGCTGGCGGTGCCGTCAAGGCTTTGGTGGAGTACGTCGAACACCGGGGCCGGGCACCACGGTTGGAGGAGGTGCCAAGGCTGGTCGCAGAAGTTGTCGCCCAGCTTAAGCCAGCCGCTGTGCGGAGGCTCCTCCGTGAAACGGCTCGCCAGGAGCTAGTCGACGCTGCGGCACGCAGGTCCACCCTGGATACCCTGCTGTTCCTGGCACTCGAACTGTTCAACGGCAGAGGGCGATTCACGAGTCTTCCGCTATCTGTCCAGCTGGATATCCGGGCCTTCTTTTCCTCCTATGCGGAGGCATGCCAGCGAGCCGACCGCCTTCTGCTCAAGCTGCGCGATGACTCATACGTCCGAGGCGCCATGTCGGCCTCTAGGGTGGGCAAGCTAACGCCGACGGCGCTGTACGTCCATCAGCGTGCCCTGGGCGCGATGCCGGCTGTCCTTCGGCTTTACGAGCATTGCGCTTCGATCGCAGCGGGGCGCCCCGCAGAGTGGACAATCGTTAAGCTCAAGCACGATGGGCGAGCAGCGAGCTGGCTGCACTACCCCGAATTCGACTCGGATCCGCATCCGCGGATCCGCAGTGAATACCAGGTCGACCTCCGGTCGCTCGAGACTTCTCATCGATCATATGAGGGGTCGACAAACCGCCCTCTAGTGCATCGCAAGCATGAATTCCTTGCCCCAGATGATCCGGATGCCGCACGTTACAGGCGTCTGACGGACTTTGAGGTTAGGGCTGGCCTATACGCCAGGCCGCACCTGATCGGAACGGAAGGCGGATGGGAGGCGGAGCTCGCCCGCTGTGGTCGGCACCTGAAAGGACATCGCCTGGTCAAGCGGCGACCAGATCAGGCTTCCGGTTGAAGCTTGAGCACCTCGGCCACAACAGCATCAACGTCGAGGTCATTCAGCTGACTGGGCAGCCAGGACAGCCGCAGCCCGTTCCTGGCCGTGTGCTCGCGAAGGCCCATTGCCGTCAAGACGTGGCTTGGAGTGTATGAGGCGCTTGTGCAGGCTGAACCCGTCGCCACTGCGACCTGGTCCTGCAAGGCAACGATGAGTGCCTCAGCGTCCAGATCGGCGAAGGAGACGTTCAGGATGTGCGGAACGGTGTGGGCGGGGTCGCCGTTGATGGTGAAGCGAGTCTGAGCGAGCGCCGTGAGGAGGACTTCCCGGATCCGCTCTGACTCCTTCTTCCACTGCGCGTGCTCACTGTGGAAGAGCCGGGAGGCTTCGGCAAGTCCCACGATCAATGGCACCGGAAGGGTGCCTGGACGTAGCTTCCGCTCCTGTCCGCCGCCGAACATGATGGGCTCGAGAGGGACCTTGTTCCAGCCGCGGCGGCGCAGCACGAGCGCCCCGACGCCCTTCGGTGCACCAATCTTGTGGCCGCTGATGCTGATCATGTCGATGGGAGCCTTGAGGTCCTCGATCACTTTTGCGTAGCCCTGGGCGGCATCGACGTGAAGGTAGGTAGGTGTCTTCTGGAGCTCGCGGGCCAGGTCGGCGACGGGTTGGATAACGCCAGTCTCGTTGTTCACGTGCATGAGTGAGACGAGCAGGGTGTCCGGCCGCAGACGCTCAAGGACGGATTCGAGGGAGATCCTGCCACTGGGGCCTGGCTTGATGTACTCGACCTCGAAGCCGCGAGACGCCAGGTGCTCGAGAGGCTCGAGAACGGCCTTGTGCTCGATCGCCGACGCGATGATGTGACGCCGGCCACTTTTTTCCCCGAACGGGGCAAGGCCGAGGATCGCGATGTTGTTGGACTCTGTTGCTCCGCTGGTGAAGACGAGCTCTTCTGGCTTGGCGGCTACCGTCCTTGCGAGGTACTCCCGGGCTTGCGCCACGGCACGCTTGGCGCGGGTGCCGTACTCGTGGGTCCGGCTGCCGGCGTTGCCGAACTCCTCGGTCATCCAGTGGAGCACTACCTGCGCGACACGCGGGTCGACGGGGGCGGTTGCTGCCACATCCAGGTACGTCGCCATCAGCAGACCCCCAGGCAGTCTTTGGTGCGTAGGACACGTCTCAAACGTTAAATCGGTGACGTGGCTACGATACCCTTGCGTAGGTGGGCACGCGTACAGCTATCAAGACAGGCAGTAGGACGTCAGCGGGCTTCGAGTACGTCTTCCCTGCCATCCGAGGGGTACAGGCGGGGCGGGAGTTCTACGTCTCCATGTGCCCACTGCGGCTGATCCCCAAGATCTTCCTGTTCGACGACGAGGAGCTCGCCGCCGAGGTCAGAGCACAGCGTGTGCTCAACAAGGGAAGACTCCCCGCTCTCGCGAAGTACATCCTGGACAACCCAGACAACTATGTCTTCAGCGCCCTCACTGCGTCTGTCGATGGCGAGATGATCTTCGAGAGCATCCACGACGAAGGTCCTGGCATGCGCGCCGGCCAGATCCGCATCCCCATGGACGCTCGCTTCCTGATCAACGATGGCCAGCATCGCCGGGGCGCGATCGAACTGGCCCTCAAAGAGAACCCCGACCTCGGTGACGAGACCATCGCGGTGGTGTTCTTTCACGACACAGGACTTTCGCGCTGTCAGCAGATGTTCGCGGACCTCAACAGACATGCGGTCAGGCCACCGCGGTCGATCGGTGTGCTCTATGACCACCGCGATGAGGACTCGGCGCTTGTCCGCCTCTTGGTACTGCGGTCATCGGTGTTCACCGGCCATGTGGAGATGGAGAAGAGCACCCTCTCTTCAAGCTCGCGCCGGCTCTTCACCTTGAGCGCTCTGTACTTCGCTACCCAGGCGCTGCTGCAAGGGATTGAGCTGGCAAGCCAGGAGCAGGCGGTGTCCCTGGCGCAGACCTTCTGGGAGACGGTCGACGCGGCCATCCCGGAGTGGCGCCTGGCGCGCGAACGCAAGCTGTCCGCACCGGAGATCCGGCGGGACTTCATCCACAGTCACGGCATCGCCCTGCATGCTCTTGGCCGTCTCGGAAACACACTCCTGCGGGAGTCGACGGACCCGGCAGAGTGGGCGCCGAGGTTGGCGCCGCTCAAGCAGGTGGATTGGTCCCGCAGCAACCAGGACTGGGCCGGCAGAGCCATCGTGGCGGGCCGGGTCTCCAAGAACCATCAGAACGTGACGCTGACCGTGAACTATCTGCGCCATCATCTGCAGCTTCCTCTCGGCGTTGAGGAGCAGCGGGTCGAGGAGGCGTATATGCGAGGAGACGAATGACCACCCTCCCACTCATCCAGGTGCGACGCCCGCTCTTCGGAGGCCGCAAACTTGCGGAGGTCGTGGGGGAACTCGCTGAGGAGATCCGCGAGCTCTACACCGCGGACCAGGTGCCGTGGGTCGTCGGCTACAGCGGGGGCAAGGACTCCACAGCAGTCCTCCAACTTGTCTGGCTCGCGCTGCAGGGACTGCCGGCTGATCAGCGAACGAAGCCGGTTCACGTGATTAGTACCGACACGCTTGTGGAAAACCCTGTGGTCGCCATGTGGGTAAAGCACTCCCTGGAGAAGATGCATCAGGCAGCTGTGGATCAGGATCTTCCGATCCAGCCACACCGTCTGACGCCGGAGATCAAGGACAGCTTCTGGGTGTCCCTGATCGGTCGGGGCTACCCTGCGCCGCGCCCGAAGTTCCGCTGGTGCACCGAGCGCTTGAAGATCAGGCCGTCCAACGCGTTCATCCGCAGCGTCGTGCAGGAGCATGGCGAGGCCATCCTTGTGCTGGGCATCCGCAAGACAGAAAGCCAGGCGCGTGCCCGGGCCATGGCGAAGCATGAGGAGCGACGTGTTCGCGACCGCCTCTCGCCGAACGGCAACCTGCCGAACTCCCTCGTCTACAGCCCCGTGGAGGAGTGGACCAACGAGGACGTGTGGGCCTTCCTCATGCAGCAGGAGAACCCCTGGGGGTACGACAACAAGGACCTCCTGACGATGTATCAGGGAGCCTCGGCGGATGGCGAGTGCCCGCTCGTCGTCGACAACACCACGCCTTCCTGCGGTTCGAGTCGATTCGGATGCTGGACATGCACCCTCGTCGAAGAGGACAAGTCCATGTCAGCCATGATCCAGAACGACGACGAGAAGGAGTGGATGCTTCCGCTCCTGACTCTGCGGAACAAGCTGGACGCGCCCCTTGGGCTCGACGAGGAGACAGGCAAGCCGCTGCCCGACAAGCCCATTCGCGACTTCCGGCGCATGAACGGCAGCGTGATGCTCTTCGGGGACGGTGAGGACGTCGTGCACGGGCCGTACAAGCAGTCGGCTCGGGAGGAGTGGCTGCGGGACCTCCTGGAAGCGCAGACGTGGGTGCGCGAGCACGCCCCTGAGAACGTGCGGGACATCGAGCTGATCACGATGGACGAGCTGCACGAGATCCGTCGGCTCTGGGTGTTCGAGAAGCATGAGGTAGAGGACTCCGTTCCAAGAATCTACCGTGAGACCACGGGAGATGAGTTCCCCGGGCGCACCCTGGATTCTCAGCTGGTCCTGGGCGCCGATGAAATGAAGATCCTTGAAGAGATTTGCCAGGGCGATACCCTGCATTTCGAGACGACCCGAGCCCTCCTTGGGGTGGAGCGGAAGTACCGCACCATGACGCGCCGTTCAGGCCTTTTCAAGGCGTTGGAAGAGACCATCAAGAAGGGCTACTACGCCGACCGGGAGGACGCCCTCGCCTTTGCGCAGCGAAAGAGGGCTCTTCGGACGCGCAAGTTCACCACGCCCAGCATCTTCGACGAAGAGACCAGCGCCGATGCTCCTGCATAAGATCACTTTGGAGAACTTCGGGGCCTACCGAGGTCGTCACTCACTCGAACTGACTCCGAAGAAGAATCAACCGATTGTACTGATTGGCGGCCTGAACGGCTGCGGCAAGACCACGCTGCTCGATGCGATCCAGCTGTCCCTGTATGGCCGGCGTGCCAACTGCAGTGCCCGTGGCGGACGCAACTACGAGATGTTTTTGCGTGAGAGCATCAACAGGCAGGTTGAGGCGGGGGAGGGTGCGTCAGTCGCGATCGAGTTCTCAATCGCGGTAGAGGACGAGGAGCGGTTCTACACCGTTATCCGTAATTGGGGTGCCGATGGCAAGGATGCCTTGACGGTTGAGATTAACGGAGTTGCCGAGCCGGTTATCGCCGGTGGATGGCTCGAGCATGTAGAGGAAATTCTTCCCTTCGACCTTTCTTCCCTGTTCTTCTTTGATGGGGAGAAGATTGAGGCGCTCGCCGACCCGGAGCAGGCCGGTGCCGTCATTCGTACTGCAGTCCGATCGCTCATGGGGGTTCATGCAGTCGAGCAGCTGCGTACTGACTTGGGTGCCTTGCAGCGTCGCCAGGAGATGACGCCCAAGGATCAGGAACTCATGGCCGTGCTCGAAGCCCGCGAGGCTGAGTATGAGGCGGCTGTGGGAGCAGTGGATGCGGAAGTTCAGAAGCGCAGCAGGCTCAAGGCGACTCTGGACCGTCTCCAAGGAGAACTGGAGCAGTCAGAGCGTGATTTCGAGCGCGAAGGGGGGCGACTCTTTGAGCGTATGAAGGACCTTGAGGTGGACCGTGAGCGCGTTAAGTCACAGGTCGAGGCTTCTGCATCGGCTCTGGTGAACGCTGCAGCGTCCTCGCTCCCTCTCCTTCTGCTGCAGGACCAACTGGAGACGCTGAGCAAGCAGGCCGAGCAGGAGAGCGAGGCGTTCAAGGCGATTCAGGTCGTGGAAGTGCTGGCGGACAGGGATAAGTGGCTCCTTGGTCTGCTTGATGGCCTCCCGGACTCCACTCGCCAGTCCGTGTCGCGGAAGCTCACGGCGGACCGAAAGAAGCGCACCTCCGTCGCTAGCTGGGAGCATGGGTTCCGCCTTCCGCACGACGCGGTGGCCCAGTTGGCGGTTCTGCGTCAAACGCTTGCGCACGACCTGAAGCGGTCACGAGAGCTCCTAGACGAGTCTGCGGGTTTGCGGGACGAATTGGACACGCTCGACCGGCAGCTCTCGAGCGTCCCCGACCAGACTCGTGTCGAGTCGATCATGGCCAAGCGACGAGAACTCCATGACGGAGTCGCTGTGGCAAGAGCTGACCATGAGCGCGCGAGTGCAATCATCGACGACCTGAAGCGACGACGCGATCAACTGGAAGCTGCTGTAACCCGTGCCCGTAAGGAAGCGGGCGATTCCACGTGGGACGCGGAGGCTGCAAAGAGGCTCTTCGACTATGCCGAGCGTACGAGAGGAACTCTCGCGCAGTTCAGTGGCGCACTTGTCAAGCGTCACATTGGGCTCTTGGAAGTAGCGGTCCTGCAGAGCTTCGATGAGCTCATGCGCAAGCGAGGTCTGGTCAAGAATCTTCACATTGATCCGGAGAGCTTCGCCTTGAAGCTTTGGGACGAGGAGGGTGAGCAGCTCAACCTTGGTCGCCTCAGCGCCGGTGAGCGACAGCTTCTCGCGATCTCACTCTTGGCCGGTCTGATGAAGGTGGCAGGCAACCGCCTCCCCAGCGTCATCGACACTCCACTGGGCCGGCTCGACAGTCAGCACCGCCAGCATCTCGTCGACCGCTACTTCCCCAAGGCCGGCCGCCAAGTGCTGTTGCTCTCCACCGATGAGGAGATCGACGAGCACCTGCTGGCTCGCCTGAAGCCTTCGATCTCGCATACCTACATGCTGGTCCACGATGACACCGAGCTCACCACTGCTGTCGTGCCCGGATACTGGTGGACCTCGGGAGCCGTCCATGTCGCTTGAGATCATTCGCCTGTCGAAAACAGCCCGTGATCAGCTCGTGTGGATCAAACGGCACACTGGAATCTCCCATTGGAACGTGCTGTGTCGTTGGGCGCTCGCCGTTTCTCTGAAGGATCCCAGCACGCCGCTGGTGCGAGAAATCGTCACGGACTCGAATGTGGAGATGAGCTGGCGGACCTTCGCCGGTGAACACGGTGACATCTATCTGGCGCTGATCCAGCAGCGCTGTGTGTCCGACGGCGAAGAACCGACCGATAAGAACGTTGCCAACACACTTTTGGTGCACCTCCATCGTGGAGTGGGGTACCTCCACGGGATGCGGGACATGAGAAGCATCAACGAGCTGGTCGCCCTCGCCGCTAACTGAAGCCTGAGGTGGGGTCGGGCGCACCGCTCGGCCCCACCGAGTCATCGTTGCCGTGGCGGGGGGCAGTCGTGTAGCAAGGCGGCCCGCGGTAGCCGGTCTGCTCGGCTGACTTGGCGAGGCGACCACAGCCTGGGTTGGGTAGCCGAGGCGGCTGTCCCCGCGCGGCTTGCACTGATGGACGTGAGCTGCTGCCCGCGCTGCCGCCGGTGATACGGAATGCAGCCCGTGTAGCTGGCGTGGCGGCGTAGCCTTCGTGCATGGCAGAGAGCAAGGTCCGGAAGGCCGCAGCTAAGTCGGCGGGAACGGTGGCCGCAAAGCCGTGGAAGCCGGAGTCGCATCTGGCGATGGTGCGGCGAGCTCGGAAGATCAACCGGGCGTTGGCGGAGGTGTACCCGTACGCGCACCCGGAGCTGGACTTCGAGAACCCCTTCGAGTTGCTGGTCGCGACGGTACTGTCGGCGCAGACCACCGACCTGAGGGTGAATCAGACGACGCCGGCCCTGTTCGCGAAGTACCCGACGCCGGAGGACATGGCGGCGGCGGTGCCGGAGGAGCTGGAGGAGCTGATCCGCCCGACGGGGTTCTTCCGGAACAAGGCGAAGTCCCTG
Source organism: Kitasatospora sp. NPDC051853 (assembly GCF_044452665.1). NCBI lineage: Bacteria > Bacillati > Actinomycetota > Actinomycetes > Kitasatosporales > Streptomycetaceae > Kitasatospora > Kitasatospora sp. NPDC051853. Next base: position 662,795 of record NZ_JBITBY010000003.1, read on the forward strand.
CTCGGCCTGTCGGCTAGGCTCCGGGATGACTTCGGTGGCGAGGTACCGAAGACCTTGGAAGACCTGACATCACTGCCTGGTGTCGGCCGCAAGACCGCCAACGTCGTTCTCGGAAACGCACGTGATCCTAAAACGGGAGAACCCTTCGGCGTCCCCGGGATCACCGTGGACACCCACTTCGGGCGGCTGGCCCGGAGGTTCGGCTGGACCGAGGACGAGGACCCGGTGAAGGTCGAGGCCACCGTGGCGGAGATCTTCCCGAAGTCGGAGTGGACGATGCTCTCGCACCGGGTGGTCTTCCACGGCCGCCGGATCTGCCACGCCCGCCGCCCGGCCTGCGGCGCCTGCCCGATCACCGAGCTCTGCCCGTCGTACGGGGTCGGCGAGACCGATCCGGAGAAGGCCGCGAAGTTGCTGAAGTACGAGAAGGGCGGCCAGCCCGGCCAGCGGCTGAGGCCGCCGGCCGACTACCCTGGCGAACCCGCCCGTCCGGCGGGGTGGGTGGCCGTGGGTGCGGGTGTGGGCGCGGGGGAGGCTGAGGCGGAGTGACCGGTCGTCAGATGGTGCGGGTGGAACGGGACGGACTGCCGGAGTGGCTGGTGCCGGTGCGCGAGGCGGCGGAGACCGTCCGCCCGGAGCAGCTGAGCCGCTTCCTGCCGCCGGCCGAGGGCGGACGCGCGTCGGCGGTGCTGGTGCTGTTCGGTGACGGACCGTCGGGCCCCGACCTGCTGCTGATCGAGCGGGCCCGGGCGCTGCGCTCGCACGCCGGCCAGCCCTCCTTCCCCGGCGGTGCGCTCGACCCGGAGGACGGCGACCCGCAGGGCGACGGCCCGGTGGCGGCGGCGCTGCGCGAGGCCGAGGAGGAGACCGGGCTGGACCCGAGCGGGGTGCAGGTCTTCGCCACCCTGCCCGCGCTCTACATCCCGGTGAGCGGCTTCGTGGTGACCCCGGTGCTGGGGTGGTGGCGGCGGGAGACGCCGGTCGCCCCGGTGGACCCGGGCGAGACCGGCGCGGTGTTCCGGGTGCCGCTCACCGAGCTGACCGACCCGGCCAACCGGGCCCGGCTGCGGCACCCCTCCGGCCACGTCGGCCCGGCCTTCGAGGTGGCGGGGCGGCTGGTCTGGGGGTTCACGGCCGGGGTGATCGACCGGGTGCTGCACTTCAGCGGTCTGGAGCGGGAGTGGGACAGCTCCCGCACGCTCAGCCTCTGACGGTGGCCTGGGCTCCGGTGGCGTCCTGTGTCCTGACGGCGGCCCGCGTCCTGACGGCGTCCTGCGTCCTGACGGCGGCTCGCGCTCCGAAGGGGGCCCGCGCTCCGAAGGCGGCTCGGGGCGGGCCGGGGCCCGTGCGGCGGCGGGGGTCTTCACGGCACCCGTCCCCGGCTTTGTCCAGGCCTTCGGCCATTCGGGCGGCCGCCCGTGGGAGGGTAGCCGGGTGAACGTCCTGGATCTTCTGCTGATCGTCGCCGCGCTGGGCTTCGCCGTGACCGGCTACCGGCAGGGCTTCGTGGTCGGCGTGCTGTCGGTGCTCGGGTTCCTGGGCGGCGGTCTGATCGCCGTCCAGCTGCTGCCGCTGCTGCTGCGCCACCTTGACCCCGGCACGGTGGCCTCGGTGGTCGCGGTGCTGGTGGTGATCGTCTTCGCGGCGATCGGCCAGGCGGTCACCACGCACTTCGGCTGGAAGCTGCGCGGCCACATCGGCCGGCGGCCGGCCCGCACCCTGGACGCCGTCGGCGGCTCGGTGGTCAACGTGATCTCGATGCTGCTGGTGGCCTGGCTGATCGGCTCGGCCCTGGCGGGCACCTCGATGCCGACGGTCTCCAAGCAGGTGCGCAGTTCGCAGGTGCTCGGCGGGGTGCAGGCGACGCTGCCCGCCTCCGCGCCGAACTGGTTCCGCGACTTCACCCAGGCCCTGGCCAGGAACGGTTTTCCCCAGGTCTTCAACCCCTTCGAGCGGGAGCAGATCACCGAGGTCAGCCCGCCCGACCCGGCGCTGGCGGCCAGCCCGGCGGTGACCCGGGCCCGGCAGAGCCTGGTGAAGGTGGTCGGCACCGCCACCGCCTGCGGCAAGACCCTGGAGGGCACCGGCTTCGTCTTCGCCCCGCACCGGGTGATGACCAACGCCCACGTGGTCGGCGGCGTCGACGAGCCGACGGTGCAGGTCGGCGGCACCGGCAAGCTCTACGACGCCACCGTGGTCCGCTACGACTGGCAGCGCGACATCGCGGTGCTGGACGTGCCCAAACTGGACGCCCCCGCGCTGGAGTTCGTCGCCGACGAGGCGAAGAGCAACGACAGTGCGATCGTGGCCGGCTTCCCGGAGAACGGCGCCTTCAACGTCCAGCCCGCCCGCATCCGCGGCCGGATCAAGGCCACCGGATCGGACATCTACCACCGCGGCCAGGTGGTCCGGGACATCTACTCGATCCGTTCCCTGGTCCGTCAGGGCAACAGCGGGGGGCCGCTGTTGAGCCCGGAGGGCAAGGTCTTCGGCGTGGTGTTCGCCAAGTCGCTGGACAGCTCGGACACCGGGTACGTGCTGACCGCCGCCGAGGTGCAGGGCGAGGCGGCCGCGGGCGCGGCCGCCACCGGGCGGGTGGACACCGAGGGCTGCGCGCTCTGAGGGCGGCCGCCGGCGGGACGGCTCCTGCCGCGACCCGCCGGGACCCTCCCCGGCCCTCCCCGACCCGCCGCGACCTTCCCCCGACCTCCGTTGTTCCGTGGACCGTGGCTGGTAGCGTCGGCCCGTGCTCACCCGTTCGGCTCAACTGCCGTGCGGTGCGGACGAGCCGACGACGGGTCAGTCAGCTGGGACGACGGAGGACGACCGGCCATGATGGGTCACTCGCACGCGGTCAGCGGGGCGATGCTGTACGCGGGCACCGCACCGTTCCTGGCACCGATGCTGTTCGACGTCCACCTGGCGCCCGCCGACGTCCTGATGGGCACCGTCCTGGCGGCCGGCGCCGCGCTGCTGCCGGACCTCGACCACCACGACGGCACCATCGCCAACTTCCTCGGGCCGGTCTCCAAGGTGCTCTGCCGCTTCGTGGCCTGGGCCTCCGGCGGGCACCGGCACGCCACCCACTCGCTGCTCTTCGTCGCCCTGATGGGTGGCGGCACCTGGGCGGGCATCAGCTACCTGGGGCGCAACTTCACCCTGGGCATGACGTTCTTCCTGCTCGCCCTGGCCATCCGGGCCCTGCGGCTGCACCCGCCCGGCGACGGGCCGACGATGTGGATCACCATCATCGGCCTCTCCGTGCTCGGCACCGCCGGGATGGACACCTGGCTCCCCAGCGCTCCCGGCTGGCTCCCGTACGCGGTCGCCCTCGGCACGCTGGCCCACCTGCTGGGCGACTGCCTCACCAAGAAGGGCGCGCCGCTGCTCTGGCCCCACAAGGAGCGCTACGAGACGGTGCTGATCAAGCGCAGCGGCAACGCGGTGGAGACCAAGGTGCTGGTGCCGATCATGTCGGTGGCCACCTTCGTGCTGCTCTGGTTCACCGCCGTCTCGCCGACCGTGCTCAACTAGGGGCCGGCAAGGAGGCTCCGCCAGCCCTCGCGTCGCACAGGCCCCTACAGCCCTTGCGTTGTACAGCCCTTGCGTCGCAGGCGCGTCTAGCCCTCGCGGCGGAGGCGCGCCCCGACCCAGCGGGCGCGCCGCCCGAGGATGCGCGGGATGCCCAGCGGGTGCTCGTCCCCGGCCTGGCGCTGGCGGCCGATCCGGCTGTGGCCGTCGTACTCGCGGGGCCAGTCGACGGCCGGGGTCTCGGGGTAGGGGTACTGCGGGCTGTCGGCGCGGCGGCGTCGGCGCGCGACAGCTTCGCGATCGGGCATCCAGGTCATACCGGATGGATGCCCCCGTGCCGGGCGGGCTAATCGCCACCGGACGGTCGCCTGGCCTATGCGATTGTCATATGAACCTGCCGATATGAGACTCCGTCAGGACGGTCTACGGGCTCCGTCAACCTCCGGACGGAGGCCCGCCACTCCGTCAGGACCGTTGTCAGGTCGGCCGGTCGGGCCCCCTACGGCTGGTGCTCGCGCACCCAGGAGACCAGCTCCGCCGAGAACTGCTCCGGCACCTCCTCGTGCGGGTAGTGCCCGACCCCCGGCAGCAGCCGCCAGCGGTACGGCGCCTCGACGTACTCCCCGGCGCCCAGCGCGGTGTGGGAGAGCAGCACCGGGTCGGCCGCGCCCTGCACGTGCAGGGTCGGTGCGGTGACCGGGCGCTTCATCCGGCGGGCGAACTGGATGCCGTCCGGGCGGGCCATCGAGCGCAGCAGCCAGCGGTACGGCTCGATCGAGCAGTGCGCGGTGCTGGGGATCTGGATGGCCTGCCGGTACGCGTGCAGGGCCTCCGGGGCCAGCTGGTTGGGGCCGGTCCAGGCGTTCAGGTACTCGGCCACCAGGGCGCCGTCGTCCGCCACCAGCCTGCGCTCGGGCACCCAGGGGCGCTGGAAGCTCAGGACGTGGTCGAAGGCCGCCATCTGCCGACGGTCCGTCAGCAGGGAGCGGCGCAGGTGGCGGGGGTGCGCGGCGGAGACCACGGTCAGGCTGCGGATCACCGAGGGCCGCATCACGGCCGCCACCCAGGCCAGCGAACCGCCCAGCGCGTGCCCGACCAGGTGGGCCTGCCGCTCGCCCAGCGAGCGGATCACACCGGTGATGTCGAGCGCCAGGTTGCCCGGGTCGTAGCCGCGCGGGGTGCGGTCGCTGCCGCCGATCCCGCGCAGGTCCAGCGCCACCGCGCGGAAGCCGGCGTCGGCCAGCGCGGTCAACTGGTGCCGCCAGGCCCACCAGTACTCGGGCCAGCCGTGCACCAGCAGCACCAGCGGGCCCTCGCCGACCTCGGCGATGTGGAACCGGGCGCCGTTGGCCGCCAGGTCGCGGTGGGTCCACGGCCCGGCCGAACGCAGTTCCCACGGCGTCTCGGCGATCTCGGCGGCTCTCGTTCCGGGGTTCGGCCTGTTGGCGGTCAGCGACATACCGAGAGCCTGTCACACCCGGCAGTGGAACGGCCGCCCGGCACTCGGTCCGGGCGCGGATGGCCCTGGCGGGCGGCGGACGGCCTTGGCGGGCCCGGTGGGCGGCCCCGGTGGGTCCGGTGGGCGGCCCCGGCGGGTCCGGTGGGCCCGTGGGCCGGTGGAGCTCCGGCCCCGGTCGGCGTCCTGACGACGGATCAGCGGATGCGGCCGAGACCCCGGTCGATCTCCTCCTGGGTGGCCGGGCGCGGCCGGGCGTTCTTCAGCACGTCGGCGGTCTTCTGGGCGCCCTCGATGGTGCGGCGCGGCTTCTCGATCCGCTTGAACGAGCGCAGCGCCAGCAGGCCGAGCAGCACGGCCAGCAGCAGGTAGGCGCCGGCCACGATCAGGAACGACCAGCCCAGCGAGAGGCCCAGCGCGTGCAGCCCGAACGCGGCGGCGGCGCTCAGCATCGGCACGGCGGCCAGCGCCACCACGCCCGCCACGATCAGCGAGACGCCGCCGGAGACGCCGCGCTTCACGTCCTGACGGATCTCGGCCTTGGCCAGTGCGATCTCGTCGTGCACCAGTGCGGAGAGGTCGGCGGTGGCCGCCGCGAAGAGCTGGCCCACCGAACGCTCGCCCTCGTAGGGCGCCCGGCCGTCGCTGGTCGGGTCTGCGGTTCCTGCGGGCATCAGCGGTTCTCCTTCGGCTTGGGCTGCGGTCCTAGGCGTTCGGTACCGACAGCTCTGAATCATGCCCCTACCGGCCAGTCCGGCACCACTCCGGGGCACCCCAGGGGCGACGGCGTGTCACCCGTCGGGGCCGCGGGGGCACCCGACGGGGCGTCAGCTGCCGTCGGGTCAGTTCGCCTGCTGCTGGTAGACGTCCGGGATGCCGTCGCCGTCGGAGTCCCGGTCCTCCTCCTCGCAGAGGGCGCGGTAGTGGCGGTTCCGGAGCTTGAGCAGCACGGTGGCGACCAGCGCGCAGAGCAGCGAACCGACCAGCACGGCAGCCTTGGCCCGGTCGGCCAGCGCCGGGTCGCCGGGGAAGGCCAGCTCGCTGATCAGCAGCGAGACGGTGAAGCCGATCCCGGCCAGCACCGAGACCGCGAACAGGTCGGCCCAGGTGAGTTGCGGGTTCAGCTCGGCCCGGGTGAAGCGGGCGGCCAGCCAGGTGCCGCCGAAGATGCCGACGGTCTTGCCGACCAGCAGCCCGAGTACGATGCCGAGCGGCGTCGCCTCGGTGAACACTTCCGCGAGTGCCGGCCCGGACACCGTCACACCGGCGGCGAAGAGGGCGAACACCGGCACCGCGAAACCGGCCGACAACGGCCGCACCAGGTGCTCGATGTGCTCGCCGGGAGAGACCTTCTCGCCCTCTTCGCGGTGGCACCGCAGGATCAGGCCCATCGCCACACCGGCCACCGTGGCGTGCACCCCGCTCTCGTGCATCAGCGCCCAGATCGCCACGCCCAGCGGCACGAACAGGTACCAGCCGTGCACCCCGCGGCGGTGCAGGAACCAGAACAGCACCAGCCCCGCGAAGGAGAGCCCGAGCGCCCAGAACTTGATGCCCGAGCTGTAGAACACCGCGATGATCAGGATCGCGATCAGGTCGTCCACCACGGCCAGGGTGAGCAGGAACGCCCGCAGCGCGGACGGGAGGTGACTGCCCACCACGGCCAGCACGCCGAGCGCGAAGGCGATGTCGGTCGCGGTCGGGATCGCCCAGCCGGACGGGTGGCCGCCGGCCCCCGCGTTGGCCAGCGTGTAGACCACCGCGGGCAGTGCCACACCGCAGACCGCGGCCACCACCGGCAGCGCCGCCGCCGCAGGATTGCGCAGCTCACCGGCCACGAACTCGCGCTTCAGCTCGATCCCGGCCACGAAGAAGAAGATCGTCAGCAGGCCGTCCTTGGCCCAGGAGTCCAGGGACAGGTCGAGGTGGAGCGGGGCGGACGGCCCGACCGTGAACTCCTTGACGCTCTCGTAGGCGCCCGGCCAGACGTTCGCCCAGACGAGGGCGGCGGTCGCGGCCAGCAGGAGGAGGACACCACCCACGGTCTCGGTGCGCAGGGCGTCGGCGATGTACGTCCGCTCGGGGAGCGAGAGCCGGCCGAGGAGCTGACGGCGGAGCGGGGCGGGCGGCGGAGTGGCCGACGGAGTGGGGGGCGTGGACGGCGTGGGCGGCGGCGTTGCCACGGTGGCGGACCTCCAGGGCGGGGCGGCGGGTGCGGCCACGGGCGTGGACACACGGGTGGTGTGGTGCCGACCAGACTTCCCGGCGCGCCTCAGAGATCTTGTTGTGTTTTTGACAGCTTATCGGGCTCGGTCCGGGAACCCTGAGGCGGCGTCCGGTTTGCCTATTTTATGAACACCGCCGCCTCCCGCTCGTGCGCTCCTGCCGCACTGGCGCCGCGCCGACGCCATGCCGACGCGGTGCCGTCGCCGCGCCTGCCACGTGCCGGACGTGCGCCCGCCCGTGCGCTCGCTCGAATGGCCGCAGCGTCGTGCGACGCTCCCGGGGCGTTCCTAAGGTCAGGGCAGTGTGCCGCCCAGAACGGGCGCCGGCTCGTCCCTCCGGGAGCACGTGATGGTCAGTCAGCATCCCACCCCCACCCCCATACCAGCGCCCTCCGCGCCGCCGCCCTCCGCGGCGCTCTCGCCCGAACTCGCCCAGCTGCTCCGGCCGCTGTTCAGCGGGGCGGCCCCGGGCGGCGGCATCGCCGTCGCCGTCATCCGTGGCGGCGAACGGACCGTGGTCTGCCGGGGCTACGCCGACCGCTCCGGCTCCCGCCCGGTCCGGGCCGACACCCGCTTCGCCCTCGGCTCCGTCACCAAGACCTTCACCGGACTGCTCCTCGCCGAGATGGTGGCCCGGGGCGAGGTCAGCTACGAGGACCCGATCGACCGCTACCTCCCGGCCGACGCGCTCCCCGGTTACCCGCAGGAGCGCCCGATCACCCTGCTCCACCTGGCCACCCACACCTCCGGACTGCCCCGGCTGCCGGTCGGCCTCACCCCGGCGGCGGTGCCGCGCTGGTTCACCGACCCGTACGCGAGCTTCAGCCGCCCGCACCTGCTGCGGGCGCTGCCCCGGACTCCCGTGCGCGGCATGCCGGGCGCGCAGTACCGCTACTCCAGCCTGGGCTGCGGACTGCTCGGCCTGGCGCTGGAGAACGCGGCCGGCCTCCGGTACGAGGAACTGCTGGCGGGCCGGGTCTGCGGCCCGCTCGGCCTGGTCGACACCTCCTGCGCGGAGGACCGCGAACCGACCTCCGGCTACCGGCGTGGACGCCGGGTCTCCTCCTTCCGTCTGCCGGCCCTGCCCGGCGCGGCTGCGCTCAGCTCGACGGCGGACGACATGCTGCGCTACCTCCAGGCCCACCTGGCGGTGGACGCGGTGCCGATCCCGGAGCGTGGCGGTGCGGCGGCGGCGCTGCGCTCGGCCCTGCGGGACGTCCGGCTGCCCCGGGTGGAACGCCGGCGGGGCAGCGGGGGGAGGGGCGGGGTGCGGATCGCCCTGACGTGGAACCAGCGCCCGGTGGAGGACGGCGAGTTGCTCTACCACGCGGGCTCGACCGGCTCGGCCCGCGGCCGGGTCGGACGGGGCGACAGCGCCGGGAGCGGGGCGCCGTCGGCGGTCTTCGCGGGCTTCAACCCGGTGGCCCAGGTGGGGCTGGTGGCGATGGCCAGCACCCTGCCCGGGCTGCGGCGGCGCTTCACCCAGACCGCGTACGGGACGCTGCGCCGCCTGGCGGCGGGGTAGCGGCTCGCGGGCCGGGCCGGGCCGGGCCGGCCGGTCCCGGGTCAGTCGTTGGTCTGGTCTGGTCTGATCTGATCCGGGTCGGCTCGGACCGGTCGGGTCTGGGGCCGGTCCTGGTGGTGCCCGGTGCCACGGGCACCACCAGGACCGTCTCCTCCGCCGGGGCGCGGCCCTGGCGGGGTGTCAGCTCGTTCTCGCGCCGACCGGTGGTCAGCCCTGGTCGTTGGCCGGGAGCTGGGACTGGATGGTGTTCATCACCGAGGCGTCGGCGAGGGTGGTGGTGTCACCGACCTCGCGGCCCTCGGCGATGTCGCGGAGCAGGCGGCGCATGATCTTGCCGGAGCGGGTCTTCGGCAGCTCGCTGACCACCTTGATCTGCTTCGGCTTGGCGATCGGGCCGAGGGTCCTGCCGACGTGGTTGCGCAGGTCGGCGATCAGCTCCTCGCTCTCGGTGGCGTTGCCGCGCAGGATCACGAACGCCACGATCGCCTGGCCGGTGGTGGCGTCGGTGGCGCCGACCACGGCGGACTCGGCCACGGAGGGGTGGCCGACGAGGGCGGACTCCACCTCGGTGGTGGAGATGTTGTGGCCGGAGACGAGCATGACGTCGTCGACCCGGCCGAGCAGCCAGATGTCGCCGTCCTCGTCCTTCTTGGCGCCGTCACCCGCGAAGTAGCGGCCCTCGAACCGCGACCAGTAGGTGTCGATGTAGCGCTGGTCGTCGCCCCAGATGGTGCGGAGCATCGACGGCCACGGCTCGGTCAGGACGAGGTAGCCGCCGGAGCCGTTCGGCACCTCGTTGGCCTCGTCGTCGACGACGGTGGCGGCGATGCCCGGGAGCGCGCGCTGGGCGGAGCCCGGCTTGGTCTCGGTGACGCCCGGCAGCGGGCTGATCATCATGGCGCCGGTCTCGGTCTGCCACCAGGTGTCCACGATCGGGGTCTTGCCCGCGCCGATGTGCTCGCGGTACCAGACCCAGGCCTCGGGGTTGATGGGCTCGCCGACGCTGCCCAGGACCCGAAGGCTGGACAGGTCGAACTTGGCGGGGATGTCGTCGCCCCACTTCATGAAGGTGCGGATCGCGGTCGGCGCCGTGTAGAGGATGGTGACGCCGTACTTCTGCACGATCTCCCAGAACCGGCCCTGGTGCGGGGTGTCCGGGGTGCCCTCGTAGATGACCTGGGTGGCGCCGTTGGCGAGGGGGCCGTAGACGATGTAGGAGTGGCCGGTGACCCAGCCGATGTCCGCGGTGCACCAGTAGACGTCGGTCTCCGGCTTGAGGTCGAAGACCGCGTGGTGGGTGTAGGCGGCCTGGGTCAGGTAGCCGCCGGAGGTGTGCAGGATGCCCTTCGGCTTACCCGTGGTGCCGGAGGTGTAGAGGATGAAGAGCGGGTGCTCCGCGTCGTGCGCCTCGGGGGTGTGCTCGGTGGACTGACGCTCCACCAGCTCGTGCCACCAGAAGTCGCGGCCCTCGGTCCACTCGACGTCCTGACCGGTGCGGCGGATGACCAGGACCTTCTCGACGCCCTCGACCTTGGTCAGCGCCTCGTCGATGGCCGGCTTGAGCGCGGAGGGCTTGCCACGGCGGTAGCCGCCGTCGGCGGTGATGACCACCTTGGCGTCGGCGTCCTTGATGCGGGAGGCGACGGCGTCGGCCGAGAAGCCGCCGAAGACCACGGAGTGGGTGGCACCGATCCGGGCGCAGGCGAGGATCGCGACGACCGCCTCGGCGATCATCGGCAGGTAGACCGCGACCCGGTCGCCCTTGCGGACGCCGAGCTCCAGCAGCGCGTTGGCGGCCTGCGAGACCTCGTCCTTGAGCTGGGCGTAGGTGATGGAGCGGCCGTCGCCCGGCTCGCCCTCGAAGTGGATCGCGACTCGGTCACCGTTGCCGGCCTCGACGTGCCGGTCCACGCAGTTGTACGCCACGTTGAGCTTGCCGTCGGCGAACCACTTGGCGAACGGCGGGTTCGACCAGTCCAGGGTCTCGGTGGGCTCGACCGCCCAGCTGAGCCGACGGGCCTGCTCGGCCCAGAAGCCGAGCCGGTCCTCGGAGGCCTGCGCGTACGCGGCCGCGGTGACGTTCGCGTTGGCCGCCAGCTCCGCGGGCGGGGCGAAGCGACGCTCCTCCTTGAGCAGGTTGGCCAGGCTCTCGTTGCTCAACGCGCACTCCTCATCGAGTCTCAATGCTGCGGGGAACCCCGTGCGGAGGGATTGTCCCGTGTGTCCCAGCGCACAGCTCACCAGGCGAACCGGCATGTTGACAAGAGGCGCCCGTTAATTGGTGTAGACCTTTGACCGGCACGTGACCAGGGGGCGAACACCGGGCGCGGGATGGCCCGGGCAGGGCGAGGAGGCTGCGGGCCTCCGGCCTGCGACGGGTGGTTCCGATGGGCGGGGAGCGTCGGCGGGGGCACATCGGCACAGGCTGTGTCAGATGGCGGTGGCACCCGACGGGGATGCCGACGGCACCGGATGGGGTGAGACCGCGGAAGGCATTGACGGCTCGTCAGGCCGGTGCTCCGCTGTCAGAGCGGACGGGGCCGGCCGGCACAGGGTCGGCCGCTCCCCACCGTGGCAGGGGGACAGTCATGCCCACCGCACCGGTCCCGCCGACCGAGCCCTCCTCCCCGCTCTCCGACCCGTCGTCCGGTACGCCTACCGCCTCCCCTTCCGATCTCCTCTCCCCGCCCGCCGGCGGACCTTCCGCCATGTCCTCCGACGCACCCGCCTTCTCGTCCTCGGGAGCGGCGGCAGCCGCCGAAGTGCGGCCCCTCCCGGGCGACTTCGCGGTGGTCCGGATGGGCGGCCACGGCGGCCGCGCGATCCGGATCGGCCAGTGGCTCAACGGGGACGGCTTCGCCGACTTCGAGCACGCCTTCGTCTACGTGGGGAACGAGGAGCTGGTCGAGGCGCAGCCGGGAGGGGCCGAACTCCGCCCCCTCTCGGTCTACACGGACGGACGGCCCATCCGCTGGTCCACCGGCCGCGTCCCGCTGACGGATGACCAACGCCGGTCGATCGTCGCCGCCGCCCTCGGGTACATCGGCACTCCGTACAGCGTCGCCGACTACTTCGCCCTGGCCGCGCACCGGTTCCACCTGCCGGTCGGCCTGCTGATCCGGGCCTACGTGGCGGACAGCCGGCACATGATCTGCTCCCAACTGGTCGACCAGTGCTACCAGGACGCGGGTGTCCAACTCTTCGCCGACGGCCGCTGGCCCGGCTACGTGACACCGGCGGACCTGGCCAACCTCCTGGCCGCGTAACGGGGGGAACCGGGCGCGGCCAGGAGCAGCTGCTCAGGCCGCGAGCGACCGGTCGGCCATGTCCTCGGTGGTCGGGTGCCCGGTGGTCGGGTGCTCGACGACCGCCCCGCGCCGGGCATCCGACGGGTCGTCAGTGCCGGGCTGCCGTTCGGAGACCGGGACGAAACGGCCGATCGCCGGATCGAGCACGTACGTCTGGGCGTCGGCGAAGTCGAAGTACATCCCGACCAGGCGGAGGCTGCCCTCGGCCACCCTCCGCTCCACCGAGGGGTGGGCGAGCAACTGGTCCAACTGCTGGACCACGTTGGTGATGCAGAGCTGCTCGGCCTCGTCGCTGACCGGCCGGTGGGCGAACTCGGCCGGGACCCGGCGCAGCCGGGCCAGCGATCCCCGGCCGTTCCGCAGCCAGCGGGCGAGCGGGGTGGGCGGGCCGGACTGCTCGTGCACGCCGTCCAGCAGGGCCTTCATCGCCCCGCAGCCCGAGTGCCCGCAGATGGTGATGGAGCGGACCTCCAGCACCTCGACGGCGTACTGGACGGCGGCGGCCACCGAGTCGTCGGCAGCGCCGGGCTCGTAGGGGGCGGGCACCAGGTTCCCGACGTTCCGCACGGTGAAGAGGTCACCCGGGCCGCTGCTGGTGATCATGCTGGTGACCAGCCGGGAGTCGGCGCAGGTGAGGAAGAGCTGGGAGGGGGTCTGGCCCTCCCGGGCCAGCCGGGCCAGCTCGGGACGGACCAGCGGGGCGGTGTGCTGCTGGAAACCGCGCACGCCCTCCAGCAGGCGCCCGTGTGGATCGTCCTCGGCCTGCTCGATGCAGTGGTGGCCGACCCACGGGGTCCAGGCACGGCAGCGGTGCGGGCCGGGGGAGCTGCCCGAGCGCACGGTGCCGTCGGGGTCGAGCACGTCGTCCTCGTGAGGCTCCGTCAGCATCGAGACCCGGCCGCCGCCGGCCTGGTGGCCGGTCCGCCAGGTGTGCATCTCCTCGTAGGCGGCGTGGTCGAGGAAGGAGCCGTCGTGGCGGACCGTCACGGCGGCACCGGGCGGGATCTCGGCCAGCGTCCGGCTGAGCCGGGGCACCACGGCGAAGGTCAGCGGGCCGTGGGTGCGGACGGTGTAGGAGCCGTCGGGCTCGGCCAGTACGTCCACGTGCGCCCTGGTCAGGCGGTGCAGGGCGAGCACGCCCGCCACGGCGCAGCCGACCAGCACGCCCAGCGGCACGCCGACCACCACCACGCCGAGCACGGTGACCAGGTAGACCGGGAACTCCCGGTGCCGGTGCACCCGCCGGATGTGCGCGAAGCTGACCATCTGGAGGCCGACCACCAGGACCAGCGCGGCCAGCGCCGCCAGCGGGATGTACCGGAAGCCCGTGGCCAGGGTCAGCGCGGCGATCAGGACCCAGACGCCGTGCAGCACGGAGGACCACCGGGTGGCCGCCCCGGCGCGGATGTTGGCGGTGGAGCGGACCGCGCCGCCGGCCACCGGGAGCCCGCCGAGCAGGCCGGAGACCACGTTGGCGATGCCCTGGCCGCGCAGCTCGCGGTCGAGGTCGACCGGGCCGGGAGCCATCCGGCCGACCGCGACGGCGGAGAGCAGGGACTCCACCCCGGCCACGACCGTCATGGTGAGGGCGGCGGCGAGCAGCGTCGGCCAGTGCTGCACCAGCAGGGAGAGGGAGGGGAGGGCCGCGACGCCGTGCTGCTCCCAGGTCGGGAGCTCGACCTTGGCGAGGGTCAGACCGAGGGCCGCGGAGAGGCCGGTGGCAGCGCCGACCGCGATCAGCGCGGCCGGGATCCTGGTGGCCTTGGAACCGATCTGCCCGGCCCGGCCGGGGAGGCGGCCCAGCCGGGGCCAACCGAAGAGCAGGGCGATGGCCAGGGCGCCGACGCCGAGGGCGGGGAGGTGGGCGGCGGAGAGCTGACCGGGGAGCGCGATCAGATTGGCCAGGGCGGCGCTCTGCGGGGATCCGCCCAGCACCACGTGGAGTTGGGCGATGGCGATGGTCAGCCCGACACCGGCGAGCATGCCGTGCACGATGGCGGGGGAGACGGCGAGCGCCGCGCGGGCCACCTTGAGGGAGCCGAGCAGCAACTGGAGCAGCCCGGCGGTGACCACGACCGCGCAGGTGAGCTGCCAGCCGAACTGGGTGATCAGCCCGGCCACGACCACGGTCAGTGCGGCGGACGGACCGGTCACTTGCAACGGGACGCCGCCGATGGCGCCGGCCACCAGACCGCCGACGGCCGCGGCCACCAGGCCGGCGGTCAGCGGGGCGCCGGTGGCGAGGGCGATGCCCAGGGAGAACGGAACGGCGATCAGGAAGACCACCACGGAGGCCGGGAGGTCCCGCAGGAGGGAGGCCCGCGGGGTCGGGGCCGACGCGGCCGCCAGGGGCGGGGCGTGGTCGGTGGTGTCGGAGGCGATGGGTGCGGAGGAGATGTCGAGGGTCATGGTTGCCCGTCTTTCCGGGGGAACGAACGCAGTCAGGTCCGGAGCTGTGCTCGGGGGATCGGATCGGCTGTCGTGGGTCGCGACGGTGTGGCGGGGATGGTGGTGTCCACCCTTGAACAATCAAGACTCGGTAAACCGAGAGTAATGAGAGCTTCGCACAGCGTAAAATCGAGTGGTAGATCAGAGTGTTGGATTCACTCGAATGGGGAGTAGTCGAACCACTCGGGAATATGGGAGGGTTTGCGCCCGCAGGGCCACTGGCTCCGCCCCGCGTTCCTTCTGGGCGCCAAAGCCGACGAGGGTGACCCCCGTATGGGGGTCACCCTCGTGTCCTGGCAGCCGTTCTGATGCGGCGTCAGACGCCTGCGGCGTCCAGCCGGCCGGCCCGTGCGGGTCCGAGCAGGAAGCCGCGGTCCACCTGGGTGGCCAGGTCGATGCCGGTCTTGGCGTTGCCCCAGCTCTCCGCGTTCCGCAGGTGGAAGTGGACGGCCTGCTCGGTGTACCGCTGCGGGTCGCGGGCGTCGAACGCCGCGTCGGCCTGCTCGCGGAGCAGTTCCAGCACGGCGCGGTTGGCGGGCTCCAGCTCGCGCAGTGCGGGCTCCGCGCCCTGTTCGAGCCGGCGCACCCAGTCCGACTGGCCGAAGCAGGCCAGCAGGTCGTCGCCGACCTCGCGGCGGAGGAAGGCCAGGTCGTCCTGGCCGTGCACCTTGTTGCCCACCACGCGGAGCGCCACCCCGAAGTCCCGCGCGTACTCCTTGTACTGGCGGTAGACGGAGACGCCCTTCCGGGTCGGCTCGGCGATCAGGAAGGTCAGGTCGAAGCGGGTGAACAGGCCGGAGGCGAAGGAGTCCGACCCGGCGGTCATGTCCGTCACCACGTACTCGTCCCGGCCGTCCTGCAGGTGGTTCAGCAGGAGCTCGACCGCGCCGACCTTGGAGTGGTAGCAGGCCACGCCGAGGTCCTCCTCGGTGAACGCGCCGGTGGCCATCAGGCGAACCGAACCCTCGTCCAGGGCCACCGGCCGCGCGCAGGCGGCGTAGACCGGGTTCTCCTCCACGATCCGCAGCAGGCGGGAGCCCCGGCCGGGCGGGGTGGTCTTGATCATTTCCTCGGCGGAGCGGATCAGTGGGTTCTCCCCGCGCAGGTACTCCTTGATCTCGGGCAGGTGTGCGCCGAGCGAGGGGAGTGCGGCGGACTGGTGATCCGTCAGGCCGAGTGCCGGGCCGAGGTGTTGGTTGATGTCGGCGTCGACGGCGATCACCGGGCGTCCCGCTGCGGCGAGGTGGCGGATGAACAGCGCGGACAGCGTGGTCTTGCCGCTGCCGCCCTTGCCCACGAAGGCGATCTTCATCTTGTGGCTCCGGCTCTGGGGCTGACTCTCGGACTGGAACGGACCGGCTGGCGCCGATTGGCTGGAACGGACCGGATCGGCCTGCCGCGCGACCGGCGATCGGGGGTCGGCCGTTCTTGGTAACCGTTATCGTCACCGATAGCCGTCATGCTAGCGAGGCCGTGGAGACCGGGGAGGGCAGGTCGTACGGATTGCCTCGAACGGGTGATGGCGGGGTTGCTGTGGAGTCCTGGGGGGTGGGTTCATTACCCTCGGGTAGGTGACCACTGGAACTGATCCCCTCGCCCCGCTGGCCGTCCTCCCCGGAGTCCCCGAGGTCGTCGCGGAGGTGCGCAAGGCCGCGGACCGGCTCTACGGGCACCGGGTGATGCGCCGCCGGGCCGCCGAGGTGACCTCGGAGTCGGCCCTGCGCGGGGCCCGGGCCTCGGCCGCGCTGGACGGCGCCGACTGGCCGTTGGAGGAGGTGCGCCGCCGCAGCGACTTCGGCGCCGACGAGCAGGCCCGGGTGGTGGGCGGCGCCCTGCGGGTCTCCGCCGAGGTCGGGCAGCTGCTCAGCATCTGGCGGCACTCCCCGCTCCAGGTGCTGGCCAGGCTGCACCTGCTCGCGGTCGGCGAGGGCACCCCCGCCGACCAGGCAGGCCGGCCGCGCCGGGACGGCGAGGTGGCCGAGGCACTCTTCCCGCTCGAGCTCAAGGCGGTCGAGGGGCCGGCGGTGGACGGTGAGCCGTTCACCGGCCAGCTGCCGCCCGCGCCCTCCGCCGCCGAGGCGGCCGCCAGGCTGGACCAGCTGGCGCAGCTGCTGGTTGCCCGCGCCGACCGCACCCCGGGGTCGGGCGCGCCCGCACTCGTGGTGGCCTCCGTGGTCCACGGTGAGCTGCTCGCCCTGCGGCCCTTCGCCTCGCACAACGGCGTCGTCGCGCGCGCCGCCCAGCGCATCGTGATGATCGCCGAAGGCCTGGACCCGAAGGCGATCTGCCCGGCCGAGGTCGGTCTGGCGGAGCTGGGCACGGCGGCCTACCAGGAGGCCCTGCTGGGCTACACGAGCGGCACCGCGGAGGGCATGGCGGCCTGGATCACGCACTGCGGACGGGCGGCGGGGCTGGGTGTCCGGGAGAGCACGGCGGTCTGCGAGGCCATGCAGCGCGGGATGGTCTGACCGGGGCGGTGCCGGCCGGTCGGGCCGGCCGTGGTCTGACGGGAGGTCAGCCGACCGGTCGGCGGACGTAGTTGCGGCGGCGCCTGATGCTTCCGGGCGCCGCCGCTGGTACAGGTACCGGGTGACCAAGCATGCACCGTTTAGTGCCCATCAGGTGGGGATCTCCTGCCCGTTCACCTGGTGCGGCGGCCCGACAGCGGGTCGGCTGCATGTGGGTGCTCAGTTATCTGTACGCGGTCCGTGGGGCCTTGATGTGCGTTGTCGGTTTGACCTTCCGGGGTCCTGACCGGGTCTCGCGGGCCGTAAGTCATTTCTACCGCGATTCCGGGCAAAGGGGAACCCGAAACGAGAGCTTTCTTACTCTTTGTCCTTTTCGGCTGACTTTCCGGATCGACTCAGGCCACCAGTCGCCCGCCGCCCGGGCGGCGGCGCTTGGACGCGTACCAGAGCAGCCCGGCGGTCACGGCCGCGGTGCCGAGGGCGACCGCGAGCAGGGCCGGCCGACTCGGGGCGCCGAACTCCGGGAGGCGGCGGCGGAGTTCGACCGGCCGCTCGAAGCGGAGCACCGGCCAGTCGCGGGCCACGGCCTCCTTGCGCAGGGCCCGGTCCGGGTTGACCGCGGAGGGGTGACCGACCGCCTCCAGGAGCGGCAGGTCGGTCGAAGAGTCGCTGTACGCGTAGGAGTTGGCCAGGTCGTAGCCCTCGCGGCCGGCCAGCTCGCGGATCGCCTCGGCCTTGGTCTCGGCGTAGGCGTAGTACTCGATCTCGCCGGTGTAGCGGCCGTCCTCGACCTGCAGCCTGGTCGCGATCACGTGGTCGGCGCCCAGGAGCTGGCCGATCGGCTCGACGACCTCGGAGCCGGAGCTGCTGACGATCACCACGTCGCGGCCCGCCTGGTGGTGCTGCTCGATCAGCGAGGCGGCCTCGTCGTAGATGATCGGGTCGATCATCCCGTGCAGGGTTTCGGCGACGATCTCGCGTACCTGCTGCACGTTCCAGCCCTTGGTGAGGGCTGAGAGGTACTCGCGCATCCGCTCCATCTGGTCGTGGTCGGCGCCGCCGGCCAGGAACAGGAACTGCGCGTACGCGCTCTTCAGGACGGCTCGACGGTTGATCAGGCCGCCCTGGTAGAACGGACGACTGAACGCCAGGGCGCTCGACTTGGCGATGATCGTCTTGTCCAGGTCGAAGAACGCGGCCGTGCGCGTCGTTCCGAACGGACGGGCAGGCACCGCCGGAGCGGCGGATTCCGGAGCGCGGGTGTCGGCGCCCGGTGCCGGAGCGGGGGCGGAGTTCTCGCCGTGGTCGGCGGTGTCGGCGTTCTCGGTGGTGTCCACGGGATCAGAGGATAGATGGCCGGGTGAAACACCCCGCCATATGGCGTACTCGTGAGCGCGCGGGTTTGTGTTTCTGGGCCTTCGGGTACACCATGGAAGTCACGGATCGTTCGCGACCGTGCTAACCCGGTCCGGCTCCTCCCCCCCGAGTCGGACCGTGGATAGACGACCCCCGCTCTCCCCCCCGGCGGGGGTCGTCGCACGTCCGGGGCCATTTTGCAGGCCTGTCGGGCCCTCGGGGGTGGTCGTGGGGGATCTCTTCCGGGCTTCGCGGCTCCTGTCGCCCGGGTCGTCGGCCGATACGACTTCGTCACTCTGCGTGTTGATCCCGCATCACGGTTACGCGGTCGCTAACCAGCCTCCATTGCCACTGTTCGAAAGCTTCCGGATCTTCTCCGTGACGTCGTCCTTGTCAATTCATTGCGCAATCACCCCCCGTGTGAGTGAACCCGGTTATCCACAGCCCCGAGTTGTCCACAGGCAATCGGGCAGGAACTGACGGACCGTTCGTTCACCCGCACCGTGGTGTCCGGTCGGGTACCGCCCGACCGGACCACGCCGGGGAGGCAGCCATGTCGACGCCCACCACCGAACGGCCGGCCCTGCCGGGGCCGCTGATCGTCACCGAGGACGAGGCCCTCACCGAGCACCTGCTGAGGCTCTGTGCCGCGGCCGGCACGGAGCCGCAGCTGCTCGCCGGCGCACCACCACCCCGGAGCCTCTGGGAGAAGGCTCCCCTGGTCCTGGTCGGCGACGACCTGGCCGAGCGCTGCACCGGGCTGACCAGGCGGGCCGGGGTGCTGCTGCTGGGGCTGGACCTCGACGACTCCGACGTCTGGGTCCGTGCGGTCCAACTCGGTGCCGAGCACGTCCTCTTCCTCCCCGACGCACAGGCCTGGCTGCTCGACCGGATCGCCGACGCGGCCGAGGGCGTCGGCACCCCGGCCCTCACCGTGGCGGTGCTCGGCGGCCGGGGCGGGGCCGGCGCCTCCACCCTGGCCTGCGCCCTGGCCGTCACGGCCGCCCGCTCTGGGCACCGCACCATGCTGATCGACGCCGACCCGCTGGGCGGCGGGCTGGACGTGCTGCTCGGGGGAGAGGAGGCCAGCGGACTGCGCTGGCCCGACTTGGCCGGCTCCCGCGGCCGGGTCAGCGGCACCGAGCTCGCGAAGGCACTGCCGGCCCTGCACCGGCTGACGGCCCTGTCCTGGGACCGCGGGGACACCCTGGCCGTTCCCCCGGAGGCCATGCGCAGCGTGCTGGCGGCCGCCAGGCGGCGGGGCGGCCTGGTGGTGCTCGACCTGCCGCGTCACCTCGACCCGGCTGCCGGGCAGGCCCTGGAGCAGTCCGACACGGGGCTGCTGGTGGTGCCCGCCGAGCTGCGCGCGATGGCGGCGGCCGACCGGGTCGCCGCCGCCGCCCGGATGAGGCTCGACGATCTGCGCGCCGTGGTCCGGGTGCCCGGCCCGGCCGGGCTGACGGGGGCGGAGGTGGCCCGAGGGCTCCGGATGCGGTTGGCGGGAGAGCTGCCGCCCGAGCCAGGGCTGACGGTCGACGTCGAGCGCGGCTCCCCGCCCGGCATACGCGAACGGGGCCCGCTGGCCCGGTTCTGCGCACGTTTCCTGGCCGAGGCCATGCCGCCCGTCCGGGCAGTCGAAGGAGGAGCACAGTGACGGATCGTCAGAGTGAGTCGCAGTGGCCCGGTGAGGCTTCCACGGGGCGGGGTCGGCCGCCCGGGGGAGAGGGGCGGGGCTTCGGGAACGGGCCGCTGCGGCGGCCGTTGATCGGCCGACAGCGCACGGGCCCGGGAGACGGGCCCTCCGGCGGCGGCCCGGTCGGCCCGTCGGCTCCGCGGCGACCGACGGACGACCGGGCGGCGGCCCTGATCGACGCGGTCAGGATCCGCCTGGCCGAGGCCGGGGCCGCGCCCACCGCCGGATCGGTGGCGGCCGCGCTGCGGGCCGCGCGTCCGCCGCTGGGCGGGGACGACGTCCTGGACGCGGTCAGGGTGCTCCGCTCGGAACTCGTCGGGGCCGGGCCGCTGGACGGCCTGCTCCGCGAGCCGGAGGTGACGGACGTACTGGTCAACGGACCTGACGAGGTGTGGGTCGACCGGGGAGCGGGGCTCTGCCGGGCCCCGGAGGTCCGCTTCACCGACGCCGAGGCGGTGCGGCGGCTGGCCCACCGCCTCGCCACGGCGGCCGGTCGGCGGCTCGACGACGCCCGGCCCTGGGTCGACGCCCGCCTGCCGGACGGCACCCGGCTGCACGCCGTGCTGCCGCCGATCGCGGCCGGCTGCACCCACATCTCGCTCCGGATCTGCCGCACCCGCCCGTTCACCCTGGACGAGCTGGTGGCCGGCGGCGCGCTGGCCCCGGTCGGCGCCGGGCTGCTCGCCGCCGTGCTGCGGGCCCGGCTCTCCCTGCTGATCTCCGGCGGGACGGGCACGGGGAAGACCACCCTCCTGGCGGCCTTGCTCGGCCTCGTCGGGCCCGACGAGCGGATCGTGCTCGCCGAGGACTCGGCGGAGCTCCGTCCCGACCACCCGCACGTCGTGCGGCTCCAGAGCCGCCCGCCGAACCAGGAGGGTCTCGGTGAACTGACCCTCAAGGACCTGGTGCGCCAGGCCCTGCGGATGCGGCCCGACCGGGTGGTGGTCGGCGAGGTCCGGGGCGAGGAGGTGGTCGACCTGCTCTCCGCGCTCAACACCGGCCACGAGGGCGGCTGCGGGACGGTGCACGCCAACACGGCGGCGGATGTCCCGGCCCGCCTGGAGGCGCTCGGCTCACAGGCCGGGCTGGACCGGCTGTCGCTCCACAGCCAACTCCGGGCGGCGCTGGACGTGGTGATCCACCTGGTCCGGGACCAGCGGACCGGTCGGCGGCGGGTGGCCGAGCTGCACATGTTGGTCGGCGACGAGCGAGGGCTCGCGGTGACGGTCCCGGCCGTGACGTTCACGGCCCGGGGCGACACCCTTCCCGGGCCGGGCTGGGAGCGGCTGAGGAGCCGCTGCGCGGAGCGGGGTGTCGAGCTGCCGGACCTGGCGGTGGCGCCGGTGTCCGTGCCTGCGGAGGCCGGGGAGGTGGCCGTTGCCGGGGCGGCGGAGCCGGGGCCGAGGCCGGTGCCGACGTTGGAGTCGGAGTCGGAGTCGGCGGAGGTGGCGCGATGAGCCTCCGGCAGATGGAGCTGATCTGGGGGCTGGCGCTCTGCGCGATCGCGGTGGCGGGCTGGTGCCTGCTGCAGAGCGGAGCCCGGGCGGTCCTGGAGGGAAACGGGGCCGTCCGCGCTCGGAGGAGGCGGACATGACGCCCGGTCACATCCTGGTGGCCGCCGGAGCGGGTGGCGTCGCGGTCGGCCTCTGGCTGGGGCTGCGACGGCGGGCCAAGGTGGCCGTCCGGGCTCACTCGCTGCTCGGTGCGGCGGTGTCGAGCCGTGATCTGCGAGGGCGGATGATGGCGCTCGCCATCGCCCGTCCGCCCTGGTTGGTGGTCGAACTCCTTTTGCTACCGGTCGGGTTGGTGGCCGGCCAGCTCACCGACTCGCCCGTACCGGTCCTGCTGGCGGCGGCGGGAGTGGTGCCCCTGCGTCGGTGGCGGGCCCGGCGGCGCAGGGCGGCCGAGGCGCGGCGGCGGGCCTCGGCGGTGATCGAGCTCTGCGAGGGGCTGGCCGCGGAGCTCCGCAGCGGTGCGACGGCGGGTCAGGCGCTGATCATCGTGATGGGCCGTCCCTCGGGGCTGAGAGCGGGGCTCGGTGCCGAGCCCGCAGCGCGACTGACGGCCGGGAGGTACGGGGCGGACGTCCCGGCGGCGCTGCGCCTGATCGCCGAACTGCCCGGAGGCCGGGGCGCGGCGGCGCTGGCCGCCTGCTGGCAGGTCACGGCGGAGAGCGGCACCGGCCTCGCCCCGGGCCTCGACCAACTCGCCGACGCACTGCGGGCGGAGCGGGCGCTGGTGGAGGAGATCACGGGAGAGTTGGCCGGGCCGCGGACCACCATTGCCGTGCTGGCCGCGCTGCCCGTGGTCGGCCTGATGCTCGGTGCCGCACTCGGGGCGGACCCGGTGCACATCCTGCTGCACACCCCGGCGGGCCTGGCCTGCCTGGTGGCCGGTGCACTGCTGGAGGCGGCCGGGCTGGCGTGGACGGCGAGGATCGTCCGGGCTGCCGAGGACGCGCCGGGGAGGCGGGAGCGCAACAGGCGGCGCGGTGGTACCGGAGACGAGACCGGGGAGCCGTGGGAAGAGCGGGGCCGTTGCGGCATCTCCCGCGTCAGGGCCGACGGTCGGGCACGGGACCAATGGGTCGGACGGAGTGCCCTGCCCGTGCAGGCCGAGGCGGCCTGGTGAGGCGGGAGCTGGTGGTGCCGCTGGTGTTCGGAGGGCTGGCGGTGGCCACGGTCGGGGCGGGCGCCGTGCAGGCTCTCCGGGGGTGGGCGATCCGACGGCGGATCAGGAAGTGGCAGCACTCGACCGGCACACGGCGCGCCCGGAGGCTGGACGGCGGCCGTCTCGGCAGAGCTCTGGCCGCACGCGGTGTCAGCAGGACGGTGCTGCTGGAGCGAGTGCTGCCGGTGGTGGCGGGGCTGGCCGCGGTGGTGCTGGTGGGCGGGCCGGCCGGGTTCGTGGCCGGGCTGCTGACGGGGCTGGCGGCGCGCAGATGGCTGCCCCGGGTCCGCTCCCCGTCCGCCCGGCGGGCGGCCGTCGAGCAGGACCGGCTCACCCGGCAACTCCCGCTGACCGCCGAACTGTTGGCGGCCTGCCTCGGCGCCAGTAGTTCCCCGGCCACCGCAGCGGCGGCCGTCTCCGAGAGCGTGGACGAGCCGATGAGCGGGCGACTGGCCTCCGTGGCCTCCGAGTTGACGCTCGGAGCTCCGCCGGAACTGTGCTGGGAACGACTCGGGGCCGACTGCCCCCCGCTCGCTCCGCTGGCCCGCTGCCTGGTCCGCACGAGCATCAGCGGCGCACCGCCCACTGCCCCGCTGACCGGCCTGGCACACGCGCACCGGGCCACCGCCTCCCGCGCCGCCCACGCCCGGGTGCGGCGAGCCGGGGTGCTGGCCACGGCACCCCTCGGCGTCTGCTTCCTCCCTGCCTTCGTACTGGTGGGGGTGGTGCCCGTGGTGATGGGCCTGACCTCGCTGTTCGCCGCGCGGGCCTGAGCCTGGGCAGTGCCCCGCCCTTGTCTCTTCAGCTCTCTTCAGCGCCTTCGCAGTTCCTTCCCACCATCCCTGTCGACAGAGGAGTTCTGCCATGACGGTACGTGCTGCCCGGAACACCCACCCCTACCGCGAGGTCCGCGCCCGCCGCCCCATCGGCGACAGCCGTCGGATCCGGGTGCTGATGCGCCGCCGGAGGAGGTGGCTGACGGTCCGCATCCGCCACCTGCGGACCGCTCGGCGTGACGCCGGAATGACCACGGCGGAGTACGCCGTGGGGACGGTGGCGGCCTGCGGGTTCGCCGCCCTGCTGTACAAGGTGGTGACCAGCGGCGCGGTCTCCGGTGCCATCAGCGAGCTGCTCAACCGTGCGCTCCATGCTGTCTGACGCACCGTCTGCCCTGGGCGGGCAGGCCTTGCCCGCCCAGGGCGTGCACGGAGCCGAGGCACGGCGGTCGGGCAGGCCAGGGGAGCCGGGCGGGGGCCGACGGACGGATCGCGGATTCGTGACGGCCGAGACGGCGGTCGCCCTGCCCGCCCTGGTCTTCCTGGTGGCGTTGCTGATCTGGGGCGTGGTCGCGGCTGCCGCTCAGATCAAGTGCGTGGACGCCGCTCGGATCGGCGCCAGAGCGGCGGCTCGGGGCGACGGCGGTGCTGCGGGGCTGGCCCGGGCCGCCGCGCCGCCGGGAGCGAGCATCTCGGTCTCGGTCGGCGGTGACACCGTCCGGGTCACCGTCGAAGCGCCGAGTCCGGCGCCCGGACGGCTCGGCGGGATGCTGTCGGTCCGGCTGCACGCGGAGGCGGCCGCAGCCCGCGAGGACGTGATCGGTGCGGAGGGCGGTGGTGGTCCGTGGCCGGCCTGACGGGAGCCGGGCGGCACGTGCCGCCGGACGGTGGTGAGCACCCGGCGGTCAACGGCTGGCGGGGCGCGGGAGGTTCAGGCGGATCACGTAGGGCGGCCGACCGGGGTTCGGCGACGATCTGGCTGGTGTCGCTGGCGATGATCGGCTGCGTCGTCTTCGCCGCCACTCTGGCGGTGGGCACGGTGGTGGCCGCCAGACACCGGGCGGAGTCCGCCGCCGACCTGGCGGCGTTGGCCGCCGCCGGGCACCTCATGGTGGACGAGGACGGCGGCTGTGGCCGGGCCGCCCGGATCGCGGGTGAGCACCGGGCCCGCCTGGTGAGTTGTGAGGTGCGCGAGAGCATCGACGCGGTGGACGTGGTGGTGGAGGTCCGGATCTCGGGTGTCCCGTTCCCCGTCGGCCCCGCGCGTGCACGGTCGAGAGCGGGGCCGGTGTGGGCCTGGGGCAACGACGCGGTCGGCAGCACCGCCGTCGCACCCCTCCCGGCTACCCCAGCTCCTGGCCCCGGCCCTGCCCCCGCGCGTGCTGTCGCCCCTGTGCGCGCCCGCACCTCTGCCCCTGCCTGCGCCCCTGCCCCGCCCCGGCTCCTGTCCGCGCCTGCACCCCAAGCTCTGCAGCTCTCGCCCCCGGCCGCGCCGTGAGCAGCCAAGCGGCCCACCCCGGCGAGCTGAGGAGCAGTCAGCTCCCGTTCCCGGCCTGCCGCCCTGGGGCGCCGGCCAACAGCACGTCCAGCAGCCGCACCGCCGCCGCCTTGTCCAGCGGGTCGTTCCCGTTGCCGCACTTCGGGGACTGCACGCACGACGGGCACCCCCGCTCGCACTCGCAGGCCGCGATCGCCTCGCGGGTCGCGGTGAGCCACTGCTCGGCGCCGCGGAAGCCCCGTTCGGCGAAGCCGGCCCCGCCCGAGTGGCCGTCGTACACGAAGACCGTCGGCAGGCCGGTGTCCGGGTGCAGCGGTACCGAGACTCCGCCGATGTCCCACCGGTCGCAGGTCGCGAAGAGCGGGAGCAGGCCGATCGAGGCGTGTTCCGCCGCGTGGGCAGCGCCCGAGAGCTGGTCGAAGGGGATGACGGCGTCGAGCAGTTGGTCCTCGGTGACGGACCACCAGACGGCGCGGGTGCGCAGTGTCCGGGGCGGCAGGTCGAGCTTGCTCTCACCCAAGATCTCGCCGGTGGAGATGCGCTTGCGCAGGTATCCGACCACCTGGTTGACGACCTCCACCGAGCCGAAGCAGAGCCGGGCCTCGCCCCATTCGACGGTGGTGTCGGTGGAGAGCACGGAGATGGAGGTGATGTCCCTGGCGGAGGTGGTGTAGGGAGGGTCGGCCGGTTCGACCAGGGCGACCGAGGTCTCCAGGTCGAGGTCCTGCACCAGGTAGGTGCGGCCCTGGTGGAGGTGGACCGCTCCGGTGTGCACGGTGGTGTGGGCGGCGGCCGCGTCCACGGTGCCGAGCAGCCGCCCGGTCGATCCCTCCACGATCTGTACGGGGTGGCCGCCGTTGCCCCTCAGGTCCACGGCGTCGGCGGCCCGTTCCCGGCGGGTCCAGTACCAGGAGCCGTCCGTCCGCCGGCGGAGCAGGCCGCGCTTCTCCAGCACCGGCAGCAGCGGTTCGGTGGACGGGCCGAACAGCGTCAGGTCCTCGGCGCCGAGCGGGAGTTCGGCGGCGGCGGCGCACAGGTGCGGGGCGAGCACATGCGGATTGTCCGGGTCGAGCACGGTGGCCTCGACCGGGGTGTCGAACAGGGCCTCCGGGTGGTGCACCAGGTAGGTGTCCAGCGGGTCGTCCCGGGCGATCAGCACCGCGAGCGCCCCCTGGGCCTCCCGCCCCGCCCGCCCGGCCTGCTGCCAGAGCGAGGCCCGGGTGCCGGGGTAGCCGGCCATCAGGACGGCGTCCAAGCCGGAGACGTCCACGCCGAGTTCGAGCGCGGAGGTGGAGGCCAGGCCGAGCAGGCGGCCGGAGTGCAGGGCCTGTTCGAGCCCCCGGCGCTCCTCGGCCAGGTAGCCGCCGCGGTAGGCGGCGACCCGGGAGGCCAGCGGGTTGCCCAACTGCTCCTGGGCTTGGAGGGCGACCAGTTCGGCGGCCCGCCTGGAGCGGACGAAGACCACGGTGCGGGTGCCCTGCTCGACCAGTTCGGTCAGCAGGTACCCGGCCTCGGCGGTGGCGGTGCGGCGCACCGGTGCGCCCTGCTCACCGACGTTCTCGGTGAGCGGCGGCTCCCAGAGGGCGAAGACCAGCGGCCCGCGCGGCGAGGCGTCCTCGGTCACGGCCACCGCCGGCAGGCCGGTCAGCCGCTGTGCGGTGACGGCCGGATCGGCGGTGGTGGCGGAGGCGAGCAGGAAGGTGGGCGAGGAGCCGTAGCGGGCGCAGAGCCGTCGCAGCCGTCGCAGCACCTGGGCGACGTGCGAGCCGAAGACGCCCCGGTAGGTGTGGCACTCGTCGATGACCACGTACTGGAGGGTCTTGAGGAAGGAGGCCCAGCGCGGGTGCGCGGGCAGTATCCCGCGGTGCAGCATGTCGGGGTTGGTCAGGACGTAGGAGGCGTACTGGCGCACCCATTCGCGTTCCTCGAACGGGGTGTCCCCGTCGTAGAGGGCGGCCCGCACCCGGCCGGGGGCGAGCTCGGTGGCGCGGCGGCGCTGGTCGGCGGCGAGGGCCTTGGTCGGTGCGAGGTAGAGCGCGGTGGCGCCGCGCCCGTTGCGCGCCTCGGTGCCGCTGAGCAGGTCACTGAGGACCGGTGCCAGGTAGCCGAGCGACTTGCCGGAGGCGGTCCCTGTGGCCAGCACCACAGTTTGGCCTGATTTCGCCAATTCCATCGCCTCGGCCTGGTGGGCCCACGGCTCCGTGATGCCGAGCTCCCGGGCGGCTGCCACGATCTCGGGCCGGATGCCTTCCGGCCACGGTGCGTACCGGGCGGGCCGGGCTGCCATGTGCTCCGTATGGGTGAGGCGGTCGGCCCTGCCACGGCTGGTGGACAGGGTGGTCAGCAGGGCCTCTGGCTGGTGGTGACGGGGCGGCATGAGCATCCAGTGTGTCACTGCCGTGGCGGAGAATCGCGCCAAGCCATCGTGCGGGCATGGTCACAGGTGGTTGAATGAAGCCGTGACGGCCGCATGGCCGAGGGTTGCATCGCCGCGCTCGCACGAGATCAGCGGCCGTGCCGTGCCCGGCCTTGCGACCAAGCGGTGGCGGCCACCCGGCCGAGGATCGCAATGACGTAGCAAGGCAAGGTGCTGGAGGTTCCGTGGACCTGTCCCTGTCGACCCGCACTGTCGGCGACCGTACGGTCGTCGAGGTTGGCGGCGAGATCGATGTGTACACCGCCCCCAAGCTGCGCGAGCAGCTGGTCGAGCTCGTCAACGAGGGCAACTACCACCTGGTCGTCGACATGGAGGGCGTGGACTTCCTGGACTCGACCGGTCTCGGTGTCCTGGTCGGCGGTCTCAAGCGCGTCCGCGCGCACGAGGGTTCGCTCCGTCTGGTGTGCAACCAGGAGCGCATCCTGAAGATCTTCCGGATCACCGGTCTGACCAAGGTCTTCCCGATTCACACGTCGGTGGACGACGCGGTCGCGGCGAACGACTGACGGGTGCTCAGGCACCCTCGCCTGGTGGACTGACCAGGCATCAGGGCCGTTCCGGCACGGGCCGGGCGGTGCTGATGAGCCGTCAGCAGGGTGGTTCGGAGCCTCGGTTCCGCTCAGCTCCGTTCGGCGGCGCTCCATAGAAGCTCACTCGCACACCGGCGGGGCCACTGCGGCCCCGCCGGTGGCGGATGGTGGGCGACTGCCCCGGCGCGGCGCCGTCCGGCCCGCGCGAGCCCGGGGTGCGATCCCGGGCACGATCCCGGAGGGGAAGACAATGGCAACGGTCGAACTTCGGTTCAGTGCACTTCCCGAGCACGTGCGGACGGCCCGTCTGGTGGCCGCGGCGGTGGCGAGGCGCGCCGGAGTCGATGAGTCGGTGCTCGACGAGGTCCGGCTCGCGGTCGGCGAGGCCTGTTCGCGGGCGGTCGGGCTGCACCAGCGCGGCGGTGTCGACGGCGCGGTCCGGGTTGCGCTCACCGATCAGGAGAAGCGTTTCCTCATCGAGGTCGAGGACGAGGCCGGCCCCGCCGGTCTGCCGCCGGTCGGCAGTGACGCCGAGGAGGCCGGGGAGGACGCCGAGGACGCGCTCGGGCTGGCGGTGATCACCGGCCTGGTCGAGGACGTCGAGGTGACCTCGGGTGCCAGTGGCGGGCTGATCCGGATGAGCTGGCCGCTGCTGCCGGAGCTCGACGAGTTCTGAGGATCCCGAAGGGTCTCGAAGGTCCCGAGGGTCTTGAGGGGGTCAGGGGAGACCGGGGACCCCGGATGGCATTGACAAATTGTTGAAGATGGCTGTTCCCTGCTCTCGGCGCGATCGGATCCGTTTCGAGAGAAGGACACCTTCCCCATGCGTATCCGTATCCTCTGGCCGGCCGGGCACACCACGGCCACGTTGAGGCGCACCCCCACGTCCGAGGCGCTCTGGGCGGCGCTGCCGATCACCTCCTCCGCCAACACCTGGGGTGAGGAGGTCTACTTCGGCACGCCCGTCGCCGCCCCGATCGAGGAGGACGCCGCCCAGGTGGTCGAGCCGGGCACCGTCGCGTTCTGGACCGAGGGCGACAGTCTGGCCCTTCCCTACGGCCCGACACCCGTCTCGCGCGCCGGCGAGTGCAGGCTCGCCAGCCCCTGCAACCTGCTGGGCGCGTTGGACGGCGATCCCGCCGTGCTGCGCACCGTCCGGCCCGGGGACGTGATCCGGGTGCAGCGGGCCTGAGCCCGAGCGGTGCCGTGTAGGTTCGCAGGGTGAAGTTCGAGAAGCGGCTGTGGGCCGCACCCGTGCTGGGCCTGACGCTGGCGGTGGGCGCCGTCGGCTGCGGCGGCGAGGACAACTCCGCCGCCGCGCTCGACTCCTGGGCGAAGACCGTCTGCGACGCCGCCCACGACCCGATCGTGCAGTCCTCGGCCGCGCTCGAGGACAGCGGCAAGGTCGTCCCGGGCGAGGCTCCGGCGGACCTGCAGAAGCGGCTCGCCGCCGACCTCGGGACGCTGGCGCAGACCAACCAGCAGCTGGCCGACGCGATCGGCAAGGCGGGTGTGCCGAAGATCGGCGAGGGCGCCAAGGTCCACCAGGGGGCGACCGAGGAGCTCAAGCAGGCGGCCCAGGGCTACCTGGACGTCCAGCAGAAGCTGACCGCGCTGCCCAACGGGGACCAGGCGAAGTTCGCCGACGGTCTGCGCAGCGTCGGCGACCAGATCCAGCGGCTGGCCCAGCAGTCCACGGCCGCGCTCAACACGCTCCAGAGCGGCGAGCTCGGCGTGGCGATCTCCAAGCAGACCGGCTGCAAGCCGTCCCAGGCCCCGACGGCCGGTCAGACGCCCGGCCAGGGCGGCGCCCAGACGCCGGGTCAGACCCCGGGGCAGACGCCCGCCCAGACGCCCGCCGGGACCCCGGCGCTGGGCGGCACGCCGACGGACGGCCAGGGTGCCGGTGCGGGCCAGTCGCCGGCCGCCGGCCAGTCGCCCGCGGCGACCCCGTCCGCCACGCCGAGCGGCTGACCCACCGGGGACCGGGAGGCCGCCCCGTCGGCAGGCGGGAGAATGGGGCGGTGACCAGTAGCAGCCCTGTGCTTGACCATGCCCGCCTCGCGAAGCTGCGCGAGGCGCTGCTCGCCGCCTCGTACACCGCCGACGGGTGCCTCGACCTGCTCGGGCCGACCGCGTACGCCGCGCTCGCCCGGAGCGAGGCGGTGCCCGCGCTGCGGGCGACCGGGGGCGGCAGCCCGCTGGAGACCCTGGTGCGGCTGTTCCTGCTGCAGCAGCCGGTGCCGTACGCCGCCGCGGCGGCCGCGCTGCCGGTGGAGGACTGCCTGACGGACCGTTGGCTGGTGCGGGACGGCGAGCAGGTGCGGGCCACCGTGGACGTGCGCCCGTACGCCAACGAGGTGGCCGGGCTGCCCAGTGCCGACGCCTGGGTGGTCTCGGACCTGGGCTGTGCGGTCGGCGGCGCGGGTGGGATCGGGTCCGGAGAGACCTCGCACGGGGTGGCCCGCAAGGACCTGGTGCTCGGCGTCGGCGGGGCCTCCACCACGCTGGCCAACCTGGCCGTGCGCCGTCCGGTGCGCCGGGCGCTCGACCTGGGCTCCGGTTCGGGCGTGCAGGCGCTGCACACCGCCCGGCACGCGCAGCACGTCACCGCGACCGACCTGAACCACCGCGCGCTGCACTTCACCGCGCTGACCCTGGCGCTCTCCGGTTTCGAGAACGTGGAGACCGCCGAGGGCAGCCTGTTCGAGCCGGTCGGGGACGGGAAGTTCGACCTGATCGTCTCCAACCCGCCGTTCGTGATCTCGCCCGGCAGCCGCTTCGTCTACCGGGACGGCGGGATGGCGGGCGACGAGCTCTGCCGGTCGATCGTCCGGGGCGCGGCCGCGCACCTGGAGCCCGGTGGCTACTGCCACCTGCTGGCGAACTGGCAGCACGTCAAGGGCGAGGACTGGCACGACCGGGTGGCCGGTTGGGTGGCCGGGACCGGCCTGGACGCCTGGGTGGTGCAGCGCGACGTCCAGGACGTGGCCCACTACGCCGAGCTCTGGCTGCGCGACGGCGGCGACCACCGGGGCCCGGGCTCGGACTACCAGGCCCGGTACGGCGAGTGGCTGGACGCCTTCGAGGCGGGCGGGGTCGAGGGCATCGGCTTCGGCTGGATCACCCTGCGGGCGGGCGGCGCGGAGCAGCCGACGGTCCGGATCGAGGAGTGGCCGCACCCGGTCGAGCAGCCGCTCGGCCCGCACATCGAGGGCTGGTTCGGCCGGCAGGACTTCCTCCGCGGCCACGACGACGCCGCGCTGCTGGCGGCCCGCTACCGGCTGGCCGACGAGGTGGTGCAGGAGCAGGTCGGCGCCCCCGGCGCGGAGGACCCGGAGCACGTGATCCTCCGTCACAACCGGGGCATGCGCCGGGCGACCAAGGTGGACACCGTCGGCGCGGGCTTCGTCGGGGTGTGCGACGGCACGCTGGCGGCGGGCGAGATCGTGGACGCCATCGCCCAGCTGCTCGGCGAGGACCGGGTGGTGCTGCGGGACCGGGTGCCGGAGTCGCTGCGACTGCTGACCGAGCAGGGGTTCATCGAGCCGGTGGGGTGACGCGACGGCCGGTGCCGGAGGGTTGTCCACAGGCGGTGGACAGTCCTCCGGCACCGGCGGTGTTCGAACGCGGGGGTGGCGGGGCCGGGCCCGCCGGGTGGTCACCAGGGGTTCTGTGGCGATCCGTCATCTCCGGTTCACCCCTGGGTCGCCCCTGCTTCGGCGGGCGTACGGCGCCCCGCCGTCCGTGGCTGCCAGCCTCCCGTCCACAGGCTGTGGACGAGGCGGGGCGGACGGAGGGGCGGGGAGATGGAGACGCCGACGGCGTTGGTGGCAGGGGTGGTACTCACGTTCTTCGGTAGCGCGCTGCTGCTCTGGTGCGCTGTCGAACTGCGACTTCGCCACCGACTGCGCCGTCACGGCGTGCCCGCCACCGCCCGGGTGGTCGCGGACCGCGACGCCTTCGGCGAGCACCGCGTCGACACCTACGGCGAGTTGGACAGCGCCCCGCTGCTCTCCGTCCCGACCGGCCCGGACCACTCCGTGCTGACCCGGCCGCGCGGGCACACCCCACTGCGGCGCCCGGCCTGGCTGACCCCCGGCACGGCGGTGCAGGTGCGGTACGACGCCCGGCGGCCGAACCGCGTGGTGCTGGCGGCCGGCTCGGCGGGTTCGGCCGTCCCCGGGGACGCGCTCTGGCTGCTGCTCGGCACCAGCGCGCTGGCCGCCGGCCTCAGCCTGCTCGGCGAGGTCCTCGCCCGCTGAGGGTCCGTGAGGCGCCGCGCCTTTTGGTGCGGATGCGATCCAGCCGCTTCCCGCAAGGGGTCGGACGTCGGCCGGAGTGCGGGGCGGGCCCGTTCCGGCTCCTCCGCGCGTGCGCGCTGAGCGGTCTCCGACGTCCGGAATCCGACTCCCCGGAGGCCCGGTACCCCCCTCCGCGCGGCGGGAACGCTCGTCATCGGGTTACCGTTCGAGTGGCGTAGGTCGGCCTTGCCGGTGAAAAAGTGCGATCCGTTCGTTTGACAAGGGTGGCCAGGGTACGGTCACACTCCGCTGGTGGGGCCGTCGCGGAGCGGCAGCTCCACACGGCGGGGAGGACGGGGTTTTCGCGCTCTTCCCGGCCGCCACGCGCCGCCCAGCAGACGTAACGACCGGGAGAGAAGAGCGAAGGTGTCCCCGAGCAGCGAGACCGCGCACGGCAAGCGACTCGTCATCGTCGAGTCGCCGGCCAAGGCCAAGACGATCAAGGGCTACCTGGGCCCCGGCTACGTCGTCGAGGCCAGCGTCGGGCACATCCGCGACCTCCCCGGCACGGCCGCCGAGGTGCCGGACAAGTACACCGGCGAGGTGCGCCGCCTCGGCGTCGACGTGGACCACGACTTCGCTCCGATCTACGTGGTGAACGCGGACAAGAAGTCGCAGGTCACCAAGCTGAAGTCGCTGCTCGCGGAGTCCGACGAGCTCTTCCTCGCCACCGATGAGGACCGCGAGGGCGAGGCCATCGCGTGGCACCTCCAGCAGGTCCTGAAGCCCAAGGTGCCGGTGCACCGGATGGTCTTCCACGAGATCACCAAGGACGCCATCCAGGAGGCCGTCCGCAACCCGCGCGAGCTGAACCAGCGCCTGGTGGACGCCCAGGAGACCCGCCGCATCCTCGACCGCCTCTACGGCTACGAGGTCTCGCCGGTGCTCTGGAAGAAGGTCATGCCGAAGCTCTCGGCGGGCCGCGTGCAGTCCGTCGCCACCCGCCTGGTGGTCGAGCGCGAGCGCGAGCGGATGGCCTTCCGCACCGCTTCCTACTGGGACCTGACCGGCACCTTCGGCACCGGCCGCACCGCCGTGGACGCCGCCAACCCGGAGTCCTTCGGCGCCCGGCTCTCCCAGGTGGACGGCAAGCGGATCGCCAGCGGCCGCGACTTCGGCCCGGACGGGCAGCTGAAGACCGGCAACACGCTGCACCTGGACGAGACGGCCGCCCGCGCGCTGGCCGCCGCCCTGGAGCAGACCGCGTTCTCGGTCCGCAGCGTCGAGTCCAAGCCGTACCGCCGCTCGCCGTACGCGCCGTTCCGCACCACCACGCTCCAGCAGGAGGCCAGCCGCAAGCTGGGCTTCGGCGCCAAGCGCACCATGCAGGTGGCCCAGAAGCTGTACGAGAACGGCTTCATCACCTACATGCGCACCGACTCGACCACGCTCTCGGACACCGCGATCGCGGCCGCCCGGGCCCAGGTCACCCAGCTCTACGGTGCCGACTACCTGCCGGACGCGCCGCGCACCTACGCCTCCAAGGTCAAGAACGCCCAGGAGGCGCACGAGGCGATCCGCCCCTCCGGCGACCGCTTCCGCACCCCGGCCGAGACCGGGCTGAGCAGCGACGAGTTCCGGCTCTACGAGCTGATCTGGATGCGCACCGTCGCCTCCCAGATGAAGGACGCCGTCGGCCAGTCGGTGACGGTCAAGGTCGGCGGCCGGGCCGCCACCGGGCAGGACGTGGAGTTCTCCGCCTCCGGCAAGATCATCACCTTCCACGGCTTCCTCAAGGCCTACGTCGAGGGCGCCGACGACCCGAACGCCGAGCTGGACGACCGCGAGCGCCGGCTGCCCCAGGTCGCCGAGGGCGACCCGCTGGCCGCCGAGCAGCTCAACCCCGAGGGCCACTCGACCAAGCCGCCGGCCCGCTACACCGAGGCCTCGCTGGTCAAGGAGCTCGAGGACCGGGAGATCGGCCGTCCGTCGACCTACGCGTCGATCATCGACACGATCATCAACCGGAAGTACGTCTTCAAGAAGGGCACCGCGCTGGTCCCCTCCTTCCTGTCGTTCGCCGTGGTGAACCTGCTGGAGAAGCACTTCGGCCGGCTGGTCGACTACGACTTCACCGCCAAGATGGAGGACGACCTCGACCGGATCGCGGCCGGTGAGGCCGAGTCCGTGCCGTGGCTCAAGCGCTTCTACTTCGGCGAGGGCGAGGGCGCGGCCGTCGCCGGCGGCGCCGCCGACGCGGGCAACGGCGACGGCGACCACCTCGGCGGGCTCAAGGAGCTGGTCACCGACCTGGGCGCGATCGACGCCCGGGAGATCAGCTCGTTCCCGCTGAACGAGGAGATCACCCTGCGGGTCGGCCGCTACGGCCCGTACGTGGAGAAGGCCTCGCCGGTCGAGGGCGAGGCCGGCCAGCGGGCCGACATCCCGGACGAGCTGCCGCCGGACGAGCTGACCGTCGAGCTGGCCGAGGAGCTGCTGGCCAAGCCCAGCGGCGACTTCGAGCTGGGCAAGGACCCGGAGTCCGGCAACATGCTGGTCGCCAAGGACGGCCGCTACGGCCCGTACGTCACCGAGATCCTGCCCGAGGGCACCCCGAAGACCGGCAAGAACGCGGTCAAGCCGCGCACCGCCTCGCTGCTCAAGACGATGTCGCTGGACACCGTCACGCTGGCCGACGCGCTGATGCTGCTCTCGCTGCCCCGGGTGGTCGGCACCGACGCCGAGGGCGTGGAGATCACCGCGCAGAACGGCCGGTACGGCCCGTACCTCAAGAAGGGGACCGACTCGCGCTCGCTGACCAGCGAGGAGCAGATGTTCACGGTCACCCTGGAGGAGGCGCTGGCGATCTACGCCCAGCCGAAGCAGCGCGGCCGGGCCGCCGCCGCGCCGCCGCTCAAGGAGCTGGGCACCGACCCGGTCAGCGAGCGACCGGTGGTGGTCAAGGACGGCCGTTTCGGACCGTACGTGACCGATGGCGAGACCAACGCGACGCTCCGCAAGGACGACTCGGTGGAGGGCATCACGCCGGAGCGCGGCTACGAGCTGCTGGCCGAGAAGCGGGCCCGCGGGCCGGTGAAGAAGGCGGCCAAGAAGGCCCCGGCGAAGAAGGCGGCGGCCAAGAAGACCGTCGCCAAGAAGACCACCACCGCGAAGAAGACCACCACCGCGAAGAAGACGGCCGCCAAGAAGACCACGGCGGCCAAGACCACGGCGGCGAAGACCACTGCCAAGAAGGTCGCGGCGAAGAAGGCGGCGGCTCCCGAGCAGGACTGAGCCGACCGCTCGGCGACGAGGGCCCGTACTCCGGTGCGGGCCCTCGTCGCGTCCGGGAAGGGTGCGGGCCGGGTGCCGGGCGGGCTCGGGGCGGCGGGTGCGGGGAGTGTCACAACCCTGTGATGACGCGGTTCCGGAGGGACTCGCCCCTCTTATCCGCTGGGCGGTGACCGCTACGCTGACGGTATGACGAGCGAGGAGCAGCCCAGCCCGACCAGTGCCCCCGAGCCACCGGAGATCCGTCCCGCCGGGACGCCCGGCGAGCGGGCCAGGGCGCTGCTGCGGCTGCGCCCGTACCGGAGGCTGTGGACCACCCAGCTGATCGGCGGGGCCGGTGACCGGCTCGGCCTGCTGGTGCTGGTCGGCCTGGCCTGGGTGGCCGCGCTGATCGGTGGTCAGTTCGGGCACGGGTACCGGGCGGGGGCGCTGGCCGTCGCCGCGGTGCTGGCCTCGCGGCTGCTGGCCACCCTGCTGTTCGGCGCGGCGCTGCTCGGACCGGTGCACGGTCTGGTCGCTTCGAGGCTGGACCGGCGCTGGGTGCTGTTCGGATCGGACGCCTTCCGAGCGGTCCTGATCGGGATCTCGCCCTGGTGGCTCACCTGGTCGTCCGGCTCGGCGCTCTGGCTGCTGCTCGGCACCGCCTTCCTGGCCGGTGCGGCCGAGCGGGTCTGGACGGTGGCCAAGGACGCGGCCGTGCCGGGCCTGCTGCCGGTCGCCGATCCGTACGCCGCCAAGTCCGAGCAGCGGCCCTCGGCCGCCTACCTGGAGACCGTCCGCTCGGTCGACCTGCGCACCGGCTGGGCCGTGGTGCCGCTGGCCGGCGCCCTGCTGGTCGGGCTGACCCTGCTCAACAACGTCTTCGCCGCCCTCGGCTCGGACTGGCTGCGGGTGCACCAGTTCACCACCGCCGGAGTGGGCGCCGCGCTGCTGCTGGCCGCCTCCGCGGTGCTGGTGTACCTCCAGCAGCTGCCGTCCGACGCGGCCGGTGCGCCGCGCTCCCCGCTGCAGGGCCTGCGTGCCCCGACCGACGCCACCCCCGGCCCCGCGCTGAGCAAGGGCCGGACCGGCTCCGCCCCCTACTTCACCTTCGCGGTGGCCGCCGCCTACGCCTCGATGGCGGGCGTGGCCGCGCTCGGCCCGCTCACCTCGGTCGACCACCGGGGCGGGCCGATCGGCTACGGCCTGGTGGTGCTGGCCGCGGGCCTCGCCCCCGCCGTCGGCGTCCGGATCACCCGCCCGCTGCTGCCCTCGCTCTCCCGCCGCCGGCTGCTGGCGCTGGCCCTGATCACCGAGGGCCTGGCGCTGATC
Source organism: Kitasatospora sp. NPDC051853 (assembly GCF_044452665.1). Lineage (NCBI taxonomy): Bacteria > Bacillati > Actinomycetota > Actinomycetes > Kitasatosporales > Streptomycetaceae > Kitasatospora > Kitasatospora sp. NPDC051853. The sequence goes on from NZ_JBITBY010000003.1 coordinate 699,562, forward strand.
CTGGCCGGGCTGGTGCTGGACTTCGTCCTGGTGCTGCTGCTCACCGTGCTGGCCGGACTGGCCGCCGGCGTGGTGATCGGCACCGGCCGCACCCTGCTCGCCCAGGAGGTCGAGGAGGCCCGGCTGCCCAAGGTCACCGAGCACCTGTACGCGGTGCTGCGGGTGGTGGTCGGTGCCGCGCTGGTGCTGATGCCGCTGGCCGCCGCCGGGTACGGCGAGATCTCGCTCGGCGAGGTCCGGCCCGGCAGTTTCACCTTCATCCACGACGGCGCCGCGCTGGCCGTGGGCTCGGCCGGGCTGCTGGTGCTGGTGCTGGCGGCCGTGGTGCTGCTGAAGACCGACGACCAGCGGGGCAGCGTGCCGTTCGGCCGCGAGCTGCTGCGCTCGGTCCGGGGCGCGGACGTGGTTCCGGCCCACCGGGTGAGCGGCACCGGCTACTTCATCGCCCTGGAGGGCGGTGACGGCGCAGGCAAGTCCACCCAGGCGAACGCGCTGGCCGAGTGGATCCGCAGCAAGGGCCACGAGGTCGTGGTCACCCGCGAGCCGGGCGGTTCGCCGATCGGGCAGCGGCTGCGCGCCCTGGTGCTGGACGTCGGCAACACCGGCCTCTCGCACCGGGCCGAGGCGCTGATCTACGCGGCCGACCGGGCCGAGCACGTCGAGAACGTCATCCGCCCCGCGCTGGAGCGCGGCGCGGTGGTGATCACCGACCGGTACATGGACTCCTCGATCGCCTACCAGGGCGCCGGCCGCGACCTGGCCGCCACCGAGGTCGGCCGGATCTCCCGCTGGGCGACCGGTGGGCTGGTGCCCGACCTGACCGTGGTGCTGGACGTCGCCCCCGAGGCGGCGCGCGAGCGCTTCACCGAGGCGCTCGACCGGCTGGAGTCCGAGCCCACCGAGTTCCACGCCCGCGTGCGCGCCGGGTTCCTCGCGCTGGCCGCGGCCGACCCCGCCCGCTACCTGGTGGTGGACGGCAGCCAGCAGCCCGCCTTCGTCACCACCGCGATCCGCCACCGGCTCGACCGCGAACTGCCGCTCTCCGAGAAGGAGAAGGCCGCCCGGATCGAGCAGGAGCGGCTGGCCCGCGAGGAGGCCGCGCGCCGCGCCGCCGAGGAGGCCCGCCTGAAGGCCGAGGCCGAGGAGGCCGAGCGCAAGCGGCTCGAACTGCTGGAGGAGCTCCGCAAGGAGCAGGAGGAGAAGGACCGGCTGGCCCGCGAGGAGGCCGAGCGGCTCGCGGCGGAGGCGGCGGCCAAGGCCGCCGAGGAGGCGCGGCTGAAGGCGGAGGCCGAGGCGGCCCGCCGGGCCGAGGAGGAGGCCGCCCGGGCGGCGGCGGAGGCCGAACGGCGCAAGGCCGAGGAGGCGGAGCGGCAGCGGCTCGCGGCGGAGGCGGCGGCGCAGGCGGAGCTCCAGCGGCAGCGCGAGGAGCAGCGGGCCGAGCAGCGGCGGCGGGCCGAGGAGGCGCTGCAGCGGGCGGAGGCGGCGCGGGTCGCTGCCGCCGCGGCTGCTGCGGCGACGGCTGCTGCTGCGGCAGCGGAGGCCGCGAGCGCGGGTGCGGGTGCGGGTACGGGCGCAGGGTCGGGTTCGGGGTCGGCTGCGAGTGAGGCGACCACGACCATGGAGCTGGCCCACCCGGGCCGGGACCGGGACCAGGCCACCACCGAGCTCCGGAAGCCGGCCGACGAGACGGCCGTGCTGCCGCGCGTCCCCGCGGACGAGACGGCGGTGCTGCCCCGGGTGGAGGCGGCGGGCGAGACCGCGGTCCTGCCGCGCGTGCCGGCCGACGAGACGGCGGTGCTGCCCACGGTGGAGGCGTCCCGTACGGCCGAGCTGCCCAAGGTGACGGGCGGGCCGGCCAAGCCCGCCGACCGGGTGCCGTCCGGCCTGTGGCGGGACGAGCCGGACGTTCCGGCGGAGGCCGAGGCGGAGTCCACCCGGGAGCTCCCGGTGCTCGGGGAGGAGCCGCGGCCGCGGCCGTCCTGGGCCGAGGAGACCCCGATGGACGACCTGCCCAGCCTGACCGACAGCCTGCTCGGCTCCCGCGAGGAGTGGGCGCGCTGGGAGGAGACCGGCGAGGACGATCCGCGCGACCGCAAGGGCCGCAAGCGCAAGTAGCGGACGGGACCAGCGGGACAGGACGGAGGGGCGGGTGCGGCCGGTGGCCGGGCCCGCCCCTTCCGCCTGCGGGGCGGGTGTCGGCCGCGGGCCCGTGGGTGTCCGCCGTTGCGGTTAGGCTCGGGTGGGACGAGGGAGTGCGGCGTGAGTGTGTGGGACGACCTGGTCGGCCAGGATCGGGTGGTCGAGCAGCTGACGGCGGCGGCCGTGGCGGCGCGGGCGACGGTGGCGGCCGGCCGCGCGGGTGACGCCCCGTCAGGCGGCGCGCCGGTGCCGGGCGGGAACGCCTCGCTGATGACGCACGCCTGGCTGTTCACCGGCCCGCCGGGTGCCGGGCAGACCACCGCCGCGCGGGCCTTCGCGGCCGCGCTCCAGTGCACCAGCCCGGACCTCGAACTCGGCGGTGTCCCCGGCTGCGGCTTCTGCGACGGCTGCCACACGGTGCTCTCCGGCAGCCACGCCGACGTGAAGTACGTCCGCACCGACGGCCTCTCGATCGGTGTCGGTGACATGCGCGACCTGGTGCTGCGCGCCGCCAGCTACCCGACCGGCGGCCGCTGGTCGGTGATCCTGGTGGACGCCGCGCACCGGCTGACCGAGGCGGCGGCCAACGCGTTGCTCAAGGGCGTGGAGGAGCCCTCCCCGCGCACCGTCTGGCTGCTCTGCGCCCCCTCGGTGCAGGACGTGCTCCCCACCATCCGTTCGCGCTGCCGCCTGCTGGTGCTGCGCACCCCGGCCGCCGAGTCGGTGGCCGACATGCTGGTCCGCCGGGACGGGGTCGAGCCGGAGACGGCGCGGCTGGCGGCGCTGGCCGGTCAGGGGGACATCGAGCGCTCCCGCCGCCTGGCCGTGGACGAGCAGGCCCGGACCCGCCGGCTGGACGTGCTGAAGATCCCGCTGGAGGTCGCCGACATCGGCGGCTGCCTGGCCGCCGCCCAGCGCCTGGTGGACACCGCCAAGGCGGACGCGGAGGCACTGGCGGAGAGTCAGGACGCCAAGGAGACGGACGACCTGAAGGCCGCTTACGGGGCGGTCGAGGGCAGCCGCGCGCCGCGCGGGATGGCGGGCGCCGTCAAGGAGCTGGAGAAGCGCCAGAAGAGCCGGGCCACCCGGACCAGGCGCGAGACGCTCGGCGTCGCCCTGCTCGACCTGCTCGGCTTCTACCGGGACGTGCTGGCGCTCCAGCTCGGCTCCACCGGCGCGCTGGCCAACGAGGACCAGCGCCCGGCGCTCGGCCGGGTCGCGGGCGCCGGGAGCGCGGAGAACACGCTGCGCCGGATCGAGGCCGTGCTGGCCTGCCGCCGGGCCCTGGACCGGAACGTCGACCCGCTGCTGGCGGTCGAGGCGATGACGGTCGCGCTCCGGGCGGGCTGAGCGGCACCCCAGGGGCTGAGCAACACCCCGGTGGCCGAGCGGTACCTCGGCGTTCGCGCCGCCGCGGTCGGCTGCCGCCGTACGGCGGTGGGTTGACGAAACATCACCTCCTCCCTTCGAGTGAATCCCGCCCCCGCCCCGGGAGCCGCGCCGCCGCCTTTCGCCGAGCCCGGCACGCTGTGCACCGAGAACCGAGAGGTGGTGCGCCGCATGCCCAGACCGTTCCTCGTCGTGCCGCTGGTGGTGGCCCTGGTCGCCGGGTTCCTGCTGGGCCGGGCCGCGCTGGTCCGCTGGCGCGACCTGAAGGCGGCCCAGACCTACGAACTGACCGCCGAGCAGCGGCCGTTGCTGATCAGGGCCGGTGGCGCGGTACTGTGCGGAATGTGCGTGACCGCGCTCGCCGTCGCCCTCGTGCTGGACGGCAGGGGCGTGGCCCCGGTGCAGGCCGCCGCCGTGGTGGCGCCCGAGCGGCCCGCCGCTCCGCCGGTGCAGCCTTCCCCGTCGGGCGCCGAACTCCCGCCCGTGGTCACGCAGTTCGACCTGATCGGCAGGCCCGCCGGTGGTGAGCTGCTGGAGGGTGCGGTGGCCGGGCCGGACGGCCGCCCCCGGACCGTCCGGGTCTGGCTGCCGGACCGCTACCGGGCCGAGCCGCAGGCCCGCTTCCCGGTCGTCGTGCTGCACGCCGGCACCACCGGCCGTACCGCCGACGCCGAGCTGCCCGACGTCTTCGAGGGCGTCGCCTCCGCCGTGAAGCTGGGCCGCTCCCGCCCGTTCGTGCTGGTCGCCCCCGAGGCCCCGGCCGGCACCGGCCACCCCTGCGAGCTGGTCGCCGCCGCCCCGCAGGCCATCGCCGACGACCGGGCGCTGCGGACGGCGGTCGGCGCGGCCTTCCGCACCCTGCCGCCCGGCCCCGGCGGCTGGGGCGTGCTGGGCGTCGAGGGCGGCGCGGCCTGCGCGGCCGCGGCCGGCCTGGCCCGTCCCGACCTGTACGGCGCGGCCGCCGCCGTCTCCGGCCGGTACGACGGCCCCGCGCTGGCGGTCGCCGCGGCCGAGGCGCCGGAGGGCACGGCGGCGAAGCTGCTGCTGGCCGCCGCCAAGGACGACGCGGAGGGGCTGGGTGCGGCGCGCGGGCTGCAGAAGGCGCTGAAGGAGGGGCAGGGACGGGCCGCCAAGGCCAACGTCCGGCTCTCCGACGTGGTCCGGGACTTCGCGCCGGACCGGGAGCGGCTCCGGCTGGTCCGGGTCGCGGTCCAGTACCTGGCGGAGAACCTGACGCACTGACCGCTCCGGCCCTCTGGCGTCTTCGGCTGGCGTCTTCAGCCGGTGTGCTCGGCCGGTGCGCTCGGCTGGTGTGTTCAGCGCCCCGGCGCGCTCGGGTACAGGGACGAGGCGCGCGGCGGCACCCGTGCGCCGGAGCGCGGGCGTGCCGATCACCGGGCGCTAGGCTCGGGGCGTCCGACCCCTCCTGCCGAGAGAAGACGCACCGATGCGCGCAGTCCGGCCCGTCCGCCTCGTGCCCGCCCTGCTGGCCGCCGCGCTGCTGGTGGGCGGCTGCACCTCGGGCCGGTCCGACAGCCCCGCGTCGTCCACGCCGCCCTCCTCGGACGCCGCCGCCTCGGGTGCCTCGGCCACCCGCAGCGCCGCCGCCACCCCGCTCCAGCCGCTGCCCGACGGGACCCCGGCCGGGCTCGCCCCGTACTACGCCCAGAAGCTCTCCTGGCAGCCCTGCGACGGCGAGTTCGAGTGCACCACCTTCAAGGTGCCGCTCGACTACGCCGCCCCGACCGCCGGCGAGCTCACCCTCACCGCCGCCCGCAAGCCCGCCACCACCCGCCCCGGCGGCCGGGCCAAGCTCGGCTCGCTGCTGCTCAACCCGGGCGGCCCCGGCGCCTCGGCCGTCGAGTACGTGGAGGCGGTGGCCAAGGGCTACGACTCCGAGGTCCGCGCCGGGTACGACCTGGTCGGGCTCGACCCGCGCGGCGTCGGCCGCTCCCGGCCGGTGACCTGCCTGAGCGGCCCGCGGATGGACGCCTACACCGCCGTCGACATCACCCCTGACGACCAGTCGGAGATCGACGCCCTGGTGGCCGCCGACAAGGAGTTCGCCGAAGGGTGCAAGCAGAACGCCGGCGGCGTCCTGGGCCACGTCTCCACCGTCGAGTCGGCCCGCGACCTCGACGTGCTGCGGGCCCTGGTCGGCGACGAGCGGATCAGCTACCTCGGCAAGTCCTACGGCACCTTCCTCGGCGCCACCTACGCCGGCCTCTTCCCGTCCAAGGTCGGCCGGATGGTGCTCGACGGCGCGATGGACCCGGCGCTCGACGCCGTGGCCGGCAACCGCACCCAGGCGGCCGGCTTCGAGACCGCCTGGTCCGCCTTCGCCAAGGACTGCGCCAAGCGCGGCGGCGACTGCCCGCTCGGCGACACCGAGCAGAAGGCCGGCGAGCAGCTGCTCGCCCTCTTCAAGCAGCTCGACGCCACCCCGCTGCCCACCGACTCCACCCGGAAGCTGACGGAGGCCCAGGCCACCACCGGCGTGATCCACGCGATGTACGCCGAGTTCCTCTGGCCCCAGCTGCGCACCGCGCTCACCTCCGCCAAGTCCGGGGACGGCACCGGCCTGCTCAAGCTCTCCGACCAGTACTACGAGCGCGAGCCCGACGGCAGCTACCCGAACCTGATGTACGCCAACATGGCCGTCAACTGCCTCGACCTCCCCGCCCCCTTCGCCGGCCCCGCCCAGGCCGCCGCCGCGGTTCCGGACTTCGAGAAGTCCTCCGCCCACTTCGGCCGCGACATGGCCTGGATGGCCCTGGCCTGCGCCTACTGGCCCGTCCCCGCCACCGGCGCCCCGCACACCATCGCCGCCGCCGGCTCCGCCCCCATCGTGGTGGTCGGCACCACCCGCGACCCCGCCACCCCCTACGCCTGGGCCCAGTCCCTCGCCGACCAGCTCGACGCCGGCCGCCTCCTCACCTACGACGGCGACGGCCACACCGCCTACGGCCGCCGCAACACCTGCGTGGACGGCGCGGTCAACCGCTACCTCCTCGGCGGCGACGCCCCGGCCGACGGCACCCGCTGCGCGAAGTAGCTCACACCGGGCGGAAAGTGGCTTCGGCGCCCGGGCGGTCCGTATGTACGATGACCGCCCCTACCCCTGCCCGCCCAAGGAGTGCTCCGTGCTCGGAGTCAACGACCTGGCGACGTACGTGCTCGGCGCCCTGGTCATCGTCCTGCTGCCCGGCCCCAACTCGCTCTACGTCCTCTCCGTCGCCGCCCGCAAGGGCATACGCACCGGCTACCAGGCCGCCGCCGGCGTCTTCATCGGCGACTTCACCCTGATCAGCCTCACCGCCCTCGGCGCCTCCTCCCTCCTGGAGGCCAACCCGGCCGTCTTCGCCGTGGTCAAGTTCGGCGGCGCCGCCTACCTGCTCTGGATCGGCTTCGGCATGCTCCGCGCCGCCCGCCAGCTCTGGCGCGAGCGCCACGCCCTCCCGGCCACCGGAACCGCCGACGAGACCCCGGCCGCCGACTCCGAGCGCCCGTTCCGCCGCGCCCTGGTGATCAGCCTGCTGAACCCGAAGGCGATCCTGTTCCTCTTGTCGTTCTTCACCCAGTTCGTGGACCCGACCTACGGCGCGCCGATCCTCTCCTTCTCCCTCCTCGGCGGCGTCCTCCAGACCTTCAGCGTCCTCTACCTCTCCCTGCTGATCTTCGCGGGCACCACCCTCGCCACCGCCTTCCGCCGCCGCAAGCGCCTCTCGGCCACCCTCACCACCGGTGTGGCCGCCCTCTTCGCCGGCTTCGCGGCCAAGCTGGCCGTCTCCTCGGCCTGACCCCGGCCCGGCCTCCGGGCCTGCCGGAAAGTCGGTACGGAGCACGAGTGCGCAGCGTGTAGACTGGCCCGCGTTGCCGAAGGCGTGTTCACACACCCCACGCAACGGTGCCGCCTTAGCTCAGTTGGCCAGAGCAACGCACTCGTAATGCGTAGGTCGCGGGTTCGAATCCCGCAGGCGGCTCAGTGAAGGCCCAGGTCATCTAGTCCATGACCTGGGCCTTTTGCCGTTCCTTGGTATGTGGGCAGGCGTCGGCGACGCGCTACGAGATCGCTTGCGTGAGTGATGCGTGAGCGCGGGTGTTGATCTTGGGTTAGCCCTTGGCCTTCTTGGCCTTGGACTTCGCCTTCTTCGCGGCCTTCCGCTTCGCCTTCTCCGCTGCGGCTGCAGCCTTGGTGTGAGCCTCGGCTTCGGTCTTCCGCTGGAGGGGGACGAGCTTCGCGGCGGCCTCGGCGGCATCCTTGGCGATCTCGGGCAGGACGCTGGTGTAGATGTCCGAGGTGATCTTGATGGAGGAGTGGCCGAGCATGTCGGACACCACCTTCATGTCGACCCCGCCGGCGAGAGCGAGGGTGGCCGCACCGTGACGGAGGTCATGCAGGCGGATCGGCGGCAGGCCGGAGGCGGTCACGAGTCGCTCGAACATTTCGGTGACCTTGCCGGGGTGGAGCCAGGAACCGTCCTCCTTGGTGAAGACCCGGCCGGTGTCCTTCCAAGCCGGCCCCCAGTCGGCCCGCTCCTTCTGCTGCCGCTCGCGGTGGCGTCGGAGGACGGCCACCGTGTCGTCGTCCAGCGCCACGGTCCGGAAGCTCCCGTCGGTCTTGGGGTCGGACTCCTCGACCTCCCAGCCGTCCTGCACGAGCTGGGCCGTCACGGTCAGCGAGCCGTTGTCGAGGTTGGTCTCGGACCACAGCTGGCCGCACGCCTCGCCCCGGCGAAGCCCGCGGAAGGCGATCACGTGCCACATCGCGTACAGGCGGTCGGCAGCCACGAAGTCGAGGAATGCGCCGGTCTGCTGCGGCGTCCAGACCAGAGCCTTCGGCTTGGCGGCCGGGTCGAGCTTGACGTGGGCGGCCGGGTTGAGGGTGATCAGGCCCTCGGGGATCGCGTCGTTCAGGGCGGTCCGGAGCGTGGCCCGGATGCGCTGGCGGGTGGCCGCGCCGGTCGTACGCCGGAAGGGCGGCATCTCGGCGAGTTCGGCGTGCAGAGCCTTGCGGCGGGCGCGGTTCTCCGCGCCCTTGATCGGCACCGTGGCGAGCTCGGCCTTCAGCGCGTGCCGCAGGGCGTTGTTCTCGAGGATCTCCTCGTTGGCGTCGGCGATGGCCGTGAACATCTCGGCGAGCGTGCTTACCCGTAGCCGGTCGACGCGGATGTGCCCGATGCGGGGCTTGAGGTGGACCCGCACGTCACACTCGTAGCGGGTGATCCCGGACTTGCGGATCTTCTTGCCAGCCAGCCAGGTGTCGAGCCACTCGCCCACGGTGACGCGACTGGACAGATCCTGACCGGCCTTCAGGCGGTTGCGGGTCTCCTCGATGTTGGGCAGCTGGGCCTTCTCGTCGGCGACCTTCACCAGCAGCTCGGCGACCAGGGCCAGGTCGTCGGGATCCTCCTTGCCGAGGGCGAGCAGGCCGCGAACGTGGTCGAGGTCGGCCTGCGCCTCCTTCAATGTCTCGTAGCCGGCGCGGTTGAACGAACGGCGAGTACCGTCCTCGGAGTTGGGCAGCTCCTGGCGTATGGAGTAGGCGCCGTGCTTGCGGCTGCCGAGCTTCGGGCACGCCTTCCCGAGCGGCTTTCCAGTCTCGGCGTCGCGGCAGTACTGAGCTTCCCCCGCTGCGCGGGAGGCGCTGATTACCTGGTCAGGGCGGGTGTGGGTGGTTCGATGGCCACTGGTTCGGCCGTCGCCTGGTCGGCGTAGTACTTAGTCTCGTACTCGTCCGGGCTGAGCCAGCCCAGGCGCTTCTGGATGCGGTGGGTGTTGTACCAGCCGTCGATGTAGGCGAACAGGGCGAGGTCGGCGTCGGTTCGGGTTGCGAAGGTCGTGCGGCGGACGCACTCGGTCTTCAACACGCTCCAGAAGTTCTCCGCGAGGGCGTTGTCGAACGAGTCGCCCACGCTTCCCATGCTGGGCTCGATTCCCGCCTTCAGTAGGCGAGTTGTGAGTTTGATGGACGTGTACTGACAGCCGTGGTCGCTGTGATGGATCAGCTTCCCGGGCTCGATGGGGCGGCCGTGCAAGGCGTACTCCAGGGCGGTGAGGACCAGGTCGGCATCGGCGCGTTCAGAGGTGTGCCAGCCCACGATCCTTCGGGAGAAGGCGTCGCGGATCGAGGCGAGCCACCACGGGCCCTCGCCGGTCGGGATCAGCGAGATGTCGGCCACCCACAATCGGTTCGGTGCGTTCGCGGTGAAGTCGCGCTGGACCAGGTCCGGGGCGGACTCGGCGGCCGGGTCGCGTCGAGTGAAGGAGCGGGGCCGGCGCGGGCTGACGCCCTGCAGGCCAGCTTGGCGCATCAGGCGTTCGACCCGCTTTCGGCCGACGTGGGTGCCCTCGCGCCGCAGGACGGCGTGGATGCGCGGGGAGCCGTAGGTGGCGTCGGAGTCGGCGTGGATGCGGCGGATGTGCTCGGTCAGCTCGGCGTCGTGGCGCCAGCGCTCGCAGGGCTTGTGGACGTTACGGCGCCAGCGGTAGTAGGTGGAGGCGGGGATGTGCAGTTCCCGGAGGACGGGCTCGGCCCCGAAGCGGTCCTGGTGCTCGTCGATGAGCCTCAGTACCGTCGCCGGGTCGGGTCGAGCTCCTGGGCGAAAAAAGCCGAGGCGGCCTTGAGGATCTCGCAGGACCGGCGGAGCTCGGCGTTCTCCTTGCGCAGAGCGGCCAGCTCCTCCTTCTCGACCGTGGTCAGCCGGTCGTCACGCTCGCCCTGGTCCGCCTCGTCCTGGCGGATCCAGTTGCGCAGGGCCTCGTGGTGCACCCCGAGGTCGCGGGCCATCTGACGGATCACCGGCTTCGGGTCGGCAGCGCGGTACGCGGCAACAGCACGCTGCCGCAACTCGGGCGGGTACTTCATCGGTGCAGCCATGGCAGAGGCTCCCTTCTCACGACCCATCAGGTCATGTCCGGTCACCTTCCGCACCTCGGGGGAACCTCAGTACTGAACTTGAATGCGTGATGTCGCTCGGACAGGTGAAGCAGTAGCGTTCGCCTGCCGACGGAGGGACGGTCCCGGTAGTCGTGTGCTGTGAGGTATGCACAGGGCGGCGGTTTGACCGACGCGGAGAGGGCCGCGCGGGAGCGGATCCGGCAGCAGGCCGTAGAACGCTTCGAGGGCGGGGAGAAGAACCGGGAGATCGCGGCCGCGCTGCGGGTAAGCGTGCGTTCGGTGGAGCGCTGGCGCCGACAGTGGCGCGACGGCGGTGCGGCAGGTGTGGCTTCGAAGGGATCACCCGGTCGTCCGAAGCTGTCCGACGCCCAGATCACGCGACTGGAGCGGGAGTTGGAGCGCGGGCCGCTGGCCCACGGCTGGGCGGACCAGCGGTGGACCCTGGCGCGGGTGAAGACGTTGATCGGCCGGCTGTTCCACGTCTCCTACACCGTGGAGGGCACATGGGTCCTGCTCAAGAGGAACGGCTGGTCGTGGCAGCAGCCGGCCCGCCGGGCGATCGAACGCGACGATGCGGCAGTGGAGTTGTGGAAGAAGGACACGTGGCCGCGGGTAAAAGCGCTGCGGCGGCCCGCGGTGCCTGGCTCGTCTTCGAGGACGAAGCCGGGCAGTCGATGAGGCCGCCGCGCGCCAGGACCTGGGGCAGGCTCGGGTGCACCCCCGTCGTGCGGGTGCGCGGGCGGGGAGCCGGCCGGGTCTCCATGGCGGGGCTGAGCTGCTACAAGCCCGGTCAGCGGTCCCGGATGTTTTACAGCTTCCACGTCTACCACGGTCGCAAGGGCGAGAAGAAGGGCCTGACCTGGCAGGACTACCGGGACCTGCTGATCCGCGCGCACATCCAGCTCGGAGGCCCGATCGTGCTCGTATGGGACAACCTCCGTGCCCACCTGATGCCGCCGATGCAGGAGTTCGTCCGGGCGAGCAAGGAGTGGCTGACCGTCTTCCAACTCCCGTCGTACGCACCGGACCTCAACCCGTAGGAGGGCATCTGGTCACTGGTCAAGCGCACCATCGGCAACCTCGCCGCCGCCGACCTCGATCAGCTCGCCCGGGCCATCAGGCGCAGCCTGAAGAAGATCGGGCCTTCCCCCTGATGTGAGGACACCGGACACTGGATCTTGATGGTTCAGGAGAACGGAGTCCCTGTGGGGATGAAGCACTACCCGCCGGAGTT
>NZ_JBITBY010000004.1:0-438 GCF_044452665.1 Kitasatospora sp. NPDC051853
GGTTACATTCCGAACCCGGAAGCTAAGCCTCACAGCGCCGATGGTACTGCAGGGGGGACCCTGTGGGAGAGTAGGACGCCGCCGAACAATTCTTCAAAGGCCGTGGCCCCAGCGAATAGCTGGAGCCACGGCCTTTTTGTTTTTCCCGATGGCATCAAGCCGGCTCCCGCCCGACAGCGGGGACGGTCCGGGTGCCGGACAATGGAGCTGGTGTGTGGCCACGCGGGCCGCCGCCAGACCGCACCGGACGGGAAGTCCCGTCCAGGCCGCGCGGTTGAGCTGAAGCAGCAGACAGGAGTCACCACGATGTCGAATCCTCCCCAGGACCGCCCGGACCGTCGCGACGACGGCCGTGGCTACGAGCCCCGGTCGCGTGGCGGCTGGTCGAACGACCGGGGTCCGCGCCGGGACGACCGTGGCGACCGTCCCTCCTATGGC